>CAVVVS010000106.1:0-109527 GCA_963751355.1 uncultured Ignavibacteriales bacterium
CAAAGAATTAATTCTTTCTTCAGTTATATTTTCTATTTCCTTTTTTGTAAAAATCAATTTGGAACTACCTTTTTTTAATCACCTTGTGATTATCTCGAATTATGTGTAAATGAATAATTTCTTCAGCAACATTAAGTTTTACATTAATCAATTCAAGGGTTTCTTTTATTCTTTTTTGTGATATTTCATGATCCAGGAAAAGAATGGTATAAGATTCAAACACTAAAAATTCAATTATCCTAAGTATAGCCCTTACTGCTTCAATGACACTAAGGATGTCAATACTATAACCTTTAGGAACGAAATGTGATAAATCATTCCTGACTTTCTCAGTAATCCAACAAATAGACTCTAATTCTCCATCTGAAATGACAACTGCTTTTGTGTGGATAAATCTTCTCATCCAATAATAATTATCTTGAACCCTTGCAAGAGCTGTCCAAAAGCCTATTAGTTTTTCTCCTTTTCTTTTCTTCTTTTTTGTCTTCTCATGTTTAGGAAATTCCTCTACCTCATCCCATTCGATCCTATATGAAGGAGTTTTATAATTCTTTATATAGAAAGGGACAATTCTTGATTTTTTAGGCTTATTATTTCCGATTATCACAAAAACATTTTCGTCATCATCATAACCTTTAGTTAAAACCTGTTCATAGTTTCCATGCTCAAGTGCGCTTATACAAAATGAATATAAAGAATGATGCAGAGCAATTACTACCCATTTCCATTTTAAATTATCATCGCGGTTTAAAAAGGAAACCGTTGTTTCTAGAGAATCAATAGCATTTTCTTTCTCATCGATACTTATATAATAAGGTGATTCACGATTATGTTCGTAATAACTTTGGGGTTTTTCATTAGTGAATTCAAACAAGTCATTTATTTTTTTTTCTTCCTTACTCCCCAAACAACCCCCCCTGCCTTTCATCCACATCCACTTTTTTTCTTCTTCCCTTTCTTCCCCCACAGCCCAGCTTTTACTTCTTCTTCGTGGATTTTGTGGTTTAGTTCCAATAATCTCTTTAGTACTTCTTTACGAGCTTCGGGTGAGATTGTGTAGCGTACTCTGTCGTTTTCCGGGAGGTAATCGACTTCGTAAAAATCATGTTTCAAATCTATCGGCGGTTGAGATTCTTCTCCCGACAAGTCGGGATCAGAATTGACAGAACCATTGTTTTTGTCATTCTGAGGGAGTGGAACGACCGAAGAATCTGCACCCCAGCCGTAAGCTTTTAGGACAGTCTCATCCATCTGCTTGTGGAGTTCTCTCAGCTTTTCAATTCTTTTTACTGCTTCCTCAATCGGTATCTGTAAATTGGCGTGTTTAAACTCTCTTAGCTCATTTGCTTTTTCTAAGTTGTTTGAGTTACATTCCGGGTTGTGAAAAAGGTTATAAGTTTTAGTTAAACCAAGCTGCATATCCAGCATTAACTGGCGACGGAATTCGTGGTATTCTTCTCCAATTTTATCAAGTTTCGATTCTATCTCTTTCTCAAAAATTTTTGGCAATGGAAAATTTAAGAAGCAATCTGTGTGAGTATAACGCAAATCCCCCTTCATTGATGATGCATACTTCCATGCCCAATTATAATGAAATGAATTTTGTAAAAGACAAAAAGATATATTTGAATCATAAGCAAAAACACCTATGGTATTTGAATAAACTACATTACTATCAATAAAGGAAAATGCTACTGTTTTACTAACTAGTGCTATACAGATAGTTCTCTTCAACCTTGCCTTATTAATAGTCCGGTAAAGTGTTTTTGCATCTGAGCCATATAACCACCATTTTTCTTTCCGGTTTTTATTTGTTGAGTTTTTAGTTTCATCTAACAATTCTCTTTCTGGTTTAACTTTCTCTTCTATTATTTTGAAACAGTCAGAGTAATTCATCCGACAAAATTCTTTCTCCCAGTCAAAATAATTTATAACCCATCGGCTTGGACTTTGGTTAGGGCTTGTATTTAAATCTTCCCCATTGATATATGGAAAGAGAACATCTCTGTTTTTAGGATTTTTGATAATTAATCTTTCGGCCTCATTTGTAGTTAAAATAAATCCTTTTCCTAAAACAATAGTTCCCTGAAAACCCTTCCACTCATTTTGTTTTAATGGTAAAGGATCACCTACAATTTCTGAATCATCAAGATAAGGACTAATAAAATTAACTCTTTTGTTCCCGAGTATTTTTTCTCTATTCCATTTCCCTTTATGAATTGCAACAAGCGCAACTTCAACTGCTGCTGCTCCAGACCATTTCATTGAACGAATAGCAAAATTAATCGAACCTTCTTCATCTGTAATTACATCTAATCCACCCTCTCGTGTATCACCCTGCGCAATTGTATTTGTAGCAAGCAATGCTTGAAATCCATTCGGCCTTAATAATTCAAATATTCTTCTAAAAAAATAAGTGACTAGGTCACAACTCCCGGCCGGTGCGTATTCAGATTTAACCCATTTAAGAAAACTATCACCAAAAGTTCCACTTAATCTTTGTCCACCAAGGAATGGTGGATTTCCAAGAATGCAATCAAATCCTCCTTGAGATCCTTCACTCCGCTCAGGATGTTTGCCTCCGGCAAACACCTCAGGAAACTCAAGAAACCAATGGAAGAATTTTTTCTCTGCGCCCATTGCTCTTGCGGTACTTATTTGTCTTTCGTGTTTGGCTTTATCACCGGCAAGTACTCTAAAGTATTCTCTATCGGTTGTAAGGAAGTTTTTATTTGAGCTGTCTTTTGGAATAAAGAATTGAGCAGCCTGCAGATCGGCAGCTTCTTTAAGATGCCACCAATCGGTTCCTTTCAAAACATCAAACTCTTCCGTTTTTTTTCTAACCGCTTCAACAGTGTTATCCGGCAGATCGTTAAAGCTCTTGAACTTAACCGAAATGTTGTTCAGTTTTTGTTTTACTTCTTCAGTATCAGAAAGAGTGAACTGGGCTCTGTTTTTAATATCTTCATTATTTTGTTTTCTAAACGTGGATGCAATTGTTTTATCATCGCCGGGCAGAGTCTTAAATGCTTCGGTCGCAATTCCGTTCTGCAGTTCTTCAATTCTTGCCAAACCGACAATAGAATCACCGCATCGGATTTTGTTATCCAAAAAGTTAAGAGGCATTCCGGGATTGTGAGCTTCGAGCCAAAGAGCAACTTTACACAATTCAACCGCAAGCGGATTTTTATCTACTCCGTAAATGCAGTTGTTAATTACATCTCTTGTAGCTTCTCTAAATGGTTCGGGAGAAGGCTGATCTTCTCCGGTTCTTACGCGTGTAAGCTCCTGCGCAATTCTGCGTGCTGCGGAAAGAAGAATGTGTCCGCTTCCGCAGGCAACATCACATACTTTTATTGAAAGAAGATTACTTTCTTTTTCTTCTTTTGTTTTACCGGCTTTTACTTTGTCTTCAATTACATAATCAAGCGAATGTTTGATGAGCGGCTGTACAAGTTCTTCCGGTGTATAGTGGAAACCTGATGATGATCTTTCGCTTCCTTTAACAAAAGTGAATTTGTAATTATTCCCATGCTCTGTAATTGAAGGATCTTTTTCGAGAAGTCCCTCATAAACGGAACCGAATTCTTCAACATTAAGTGCTGAGTAATTCACTCTAATTACGGAGTGAGTTTTGTCATCTTCAAATTGGCTTAAGTTTTTTATGCAGCTTAAAAGAGAACGGTTATCCAGATCGGATTCGCTTAAAATCCCCAGCGCACCAAAATCAAATAACTCACCGTCGAGAGGATAGAGTTTTAGTTTTTCAGCAAGTCTCTCATCACCGAAAATCTTAAATGTGTTACGTAACTGAATCCAGAGATCGTTCAGTTTATCGTTAAAGAAAAATATTTTTTCGGAAAGTTTTCTTAATCGTGAAATGCTGTAGTTATCGTAATAAATATCTTTGTAGTACTTAACATCTTTACTGTTTTCGGGATAGACAATATCGCGTTCTTCAATCACTATCAAAAATAGAACACGGTAAATGAATCTCAGTAAATATTGATATAGCTTTTCCGCATTTAAATGTTTCTCTCCAATTTGCTTGCGGAGTTCTTCGTTGTTTCTGTTGTTTAGAAACCCGTCTGCTAAAAGAACAATTGATTTTTCAACAGCCTCGCTAAGTTTCTCACGGATACGCGCGCCCGCCTCAAGTGAATCTTGATGATATCCCTCGATAAGTGAAAGATCACCTTCATCCATCTTCTGCGGCATTCGTGTTGCGTGGATGATACGGTACATAATGGAGAACTCTGCATAAAGATCTTCCTCCATCATTTTCTGCAGATCAAACTCGAGATAAGTCAAACGAATCAGTTTGCCGGAATCCCTCAGTACTCTCAACTGATTTCCATTTGTAACAAGCGAGTAAAGATGCTCGGTTAAGTTGAGATATTCCTGCACAAGCGCGTGTGGTGATAATTTTCTTATCCCACTTTTAGGGGGCCTGTCTAGACTGTCTTTATAACTTACAATATGAACCGGGAAGTTATCAACGTTTGCAGCGCGGTGACTTATTGCATAAGATTTTTCGTTTACTGTTTCCGCTTTACCAACGTTTAACTGATAACCGAGATTATCGAGGAAAGGGATTATCCAATACTTACGTGTTTCGGTTGTACCAAATTCCTCTTCACTTAACTTCTCAATATTGCGGTTAAATATTTTCCATTGGTCCTTAGCATTAGCCCAAGCACGCTGAATTTCATCTTTTACTTTTATGTTGGATTCAAATCCAAAATCCTTCGGTAACTGTCCCTTTATTTCCGCCGAGTCGATTTTATCGAAAATCTCGGAAGAAATTATTTGACCTTCTATTTTGATTGAAGTGGTTTTCATAAAAAGAGATTTAACCTATTATTTTAATTCTATGCTCATTTATTATCATTTTTTGAGCATGCAAGCATATATTATGCATTATTTTCTTAATATTTCGTGCACTTGCTGTTTTGAATGCTTAATCATGATGCACTGGCCTTATATAATGCACTAATAATTAGATTTTTAGTGCACTTTATGCCACTATGCATTAGTATGGAGCCTTAAACAAAATAGCGCATTATTTATATGAATATTAATGCGAATCACCAGTTTGATAAAAGAGAGTAAAGTTTAACATTCTTATAGAGTGACTCATTACCAACCTTCTCCTTCTTTAATATACCCAAGTCATCAAGAGCATTTAGATTCCTACTTGCGGTGTTTCGATCCCCTAAACCCGAATCAACAAAGTGGGAAATTGTCGTAAAAGGTTGATGAAAAATCAATTCTATAAGTTCATACTTATACAAGCCAGATTTTTCTTTCTCCAATCTGTCTCTCGTCTCAAGGAAGAGATCATAAATCTTATTTATTTTGTTTAGAGTTTGCTTTGATGTTACATTTATTGCATTTAGCATATAAAGTATCCAAGATTTCCAATCATTGTTTTTTTGCACTTCTCTAAACAGCCGATAATATTCAGATTTATCATCGTTAATGAATTTTGATAGATATAAAATTGGTGTGTCCAATAATTTCATGTATGCCAGAAAAAGAACGTTCAAAACCCTGCCTGTTCTTCCATTTCCGTCCGAGAATGGGTGTATCGATTCAAATTGGTAATGAAGCATTGCCATTTTAATAAGAGGATCAACTGAGTTCTGTAGATTTGCAAAATCAATCCAGTTATTTAGCTTTTCTTCAATTCGAGTATGGTCGGGTGGTCTATATACTGTAGTGAAGTCATTACCAATCCGTACATTTTTATTTCTAAGTCCATCTTCGGTATCTTTAATTTTTCTGTAGATGTTGACTATCAATTCAATACTAAACTTATTCTGCTTCTTTAGTTCTTGAAACGCACTCCACAATGCTTCACGATATTTTAGAACTTCCTTAGTGGCTGGATCTGTTGTAGCTCGTGTGGTTGCAAATGCTTTGTAAAGTTTATCAGATGTTGTAAATATATTTTCAATAGAAGAACTGTCTTTTGCTTCTAATAGCACAAGTGTATTAATCAACATCTTTTGGTTTGGAATTATTGGTGCTCTTCCCTTCAATTCGGCTAAGGAAGCCTTTGCATCACCCAAAACCTTGTACACATTTAAAGATTCATATTCCGAAATTTCGGGTGGTAATAATGGTAATTCATTATAAGGTTCTTCAGGATTAAAATTTGACATAACTATTTTCTCATAACTTTGGAATTAATATATATACACCCAATATATCGGGTGGTAGGACCGGTTCAACTACATTGTATTTATTACCCTTCAGTAATTTTCTGTATCGTTCATGAGCATCAATCAATTGGGTTGATCGTTCATTGACCAAATTTCTTAAGTGAGAATCTAATTCCTTGAAGTTTGATAGCTCATTTTTCAATAGTTCTTTTTGTCTTTCAATTGATAAGTCTGAGAGTGGAACCGCCTCACTCATAAGTTTATTACAATCATCAAAATTTATAAACTCACCGTCTGCCGGACTGCCTTTGTAGCCAAAGAGAAGCATTTCCTCTGCAATCAGTTCACTCTTTCTAATAGAATCGGCAATAATTAATCTAATTCGCAATTCCATTATCGCTGTTTTTGTATCTACCTTATCTGTCGTAATAACTGATCCACGAGCAACTATCTTCTCTTCATTAGACGAAATTGCATTGCTCAACAAACTCTGGCATAAGTATTCTACAAATGGATGATTTCTTCCTATATATTGAAAACCTTGCGGTGTTGGAGATTCGAAAGAGATTCTAACTTGATCCTTAAAATTAAAGAAGGATTTGAAAATTGTATTCAGATTAGTTGTATATAATAAATGCCCTTTGCCGGCTAAAACAACTTGAGCTCCTAATTCTGCCATTGATCTGAGTACAAATTCTTTAACAGTATTAGGATTACCGATTGCGGTATCTACCTGCTTTAGATCCTTTTCTATTTCATCAACTTTAACTGAATGTTGAGCAAATATACTTCGTGTAATTTTATCTCGATCCGCAGCTTTCTGATATGCATTTGTAACCTGTAGTGAACGATTCTCAATTTCCTTTGCTTGAAGATCTAATTCAAGTTGATTTTCAAAATTCACCGCGTTAGGATTAAGGATTACCGCGTTTATTAGTGAGTCTAAAATACCTTGACTATCTTCCGGGAATGGGACTGAAATACCAGTTTGTTTTCTTATTTCACGAGCTTTTCTGAGCAGTACCTTTAGTACAACAGAGTCTATTGGATTATCGCTTCCATAAAGAAGATATGCTTTTACTTTAGGTGAAGTTTGTCCGAAACGGTCAATTCTTCCTTCTCGTTGTTCCAATCTGTTCGGATTCCAGGCAAGATCGTAATGAAGAACTGCTGTAAATTGATCTTGAAGATTTATTCCTTCGCTTAAACAATCGGTTGCTACAAGAACTTTCTTCTTATCAGACTTCCTCAACTGGTCAATCTTTTCTTTTCTAAGCTCGTCAACCATTTCTCCAGTTATTACAAGTAATTCCGTGTCCTTAGAAAGTTTATCACTTAAATATTCGCCAACATATTTTGCAGTAGCAATAAACCGACAGAATACAATTGGGTTATAGCCCTCCTTCAGCCATTCTTTAACCAGTCGTGATGCATCCTCAACTTTATTATCCTTTGCTTTTCCTAATTGTTCCGATATATCTTTAAGAAATTGCTGTTCATTGTTGGAGAGACCTGCTTTTTCTAAAACATTATTTGGGGTTGAATCAGAATCCCCCTCATCTTTATCAGCAACAGGATTCTCTATAATTAATTCCTCGTCATCCACCACATCATATTGTTTAGATTTCTTCGAAAGCATTTCAATACCTGCGGCAGGGCTCGACATTACTCCTCTAAGTAGAGAAAGAATTGCGAAGTACTTAAATTTCTTGTGTCTACTCTCCGTTATGTTCGATTGATCTATTTCTCTGACGAATTTTAATAAATCATTAAAAACCTTTTTATAGCTTGTAGATAATTCATAACTTAGTTCTTTATTTTCACGTTCGGGGAATGTGGTAGTTTCATGCCATTGCTCAACATCAGCTCGTCTTCTTATAATAAGGTTCTTTGCAACCTTCGCTCTTTTGTCTTTATCTGCACCCGTAATATCGAAAGACTCATATTCGCGGTTTAACAAACCAAGCAAAGATTGAAACTCAGAAGTCTTCCCACTATGTGGTGTTGCCGTAAGCATAATTAAATGCTGATTTTCTCTTAGGGAAATTTCTTTTACTAAACTATGCCTTTGTTGTTGATTTGTAGATGCACCTTCAGGTCTTGCACAACTATGAGCTTCATCTACTATTACTAACTCTGGGCAGTCATTAATAAATTTATACTTGTTCCTATCTGATTTAATAAAATCTATGGATACTACCTGGTAAGGATAAGCCTTAAATATACTTTCATCTTTTAATTTTCTATCGAGCCGTGCGGCTGTACTTGATCTTACTAATACAGCATCGATTGAGAATTTATCTTTTAGCTCTTGTTGCCATTGATCACAAAGATGGGGAAGACAAACAACGGCAAAACTTTTTAGCTCTCCCCTTTCAATCAACTCCTTAACAATTGCTAACGCTTCAATTGTTTTACCAACACCGACATCATCAGCAATCAATAAACGAATGGTCTCTTGCTTTAGTGCCATTACAAGTGGTACTATTTGGTAGGATTTTAATCTGAATGAAAGTTTACCAAAAGATCTAAAAGGACCGGATACATTTCTAAATGAGAGACGAGCTGCATTAAACAAAAGAGATGCTGTAGAAAAACTACCCAAGTCATCAGTAGTTGGAATTGGAAATTCAGACTGCTGTGGTTGATCTTCAGAAAAATTAAGCGGTAGATAGATTCCAGTAGTTTCTTCTTCGGTTCCGTCCAATGGTCTAATAAGAAGTATATCTTTATCGTCAGATGGTAGAACAACCCAATCTCTACTTCTCAATCTCACTAATGTGCCTGGTTGAAATGACATATCACCTTACTTTTTTAAAAATGTCTGGTCTTTTAGAAATTATTTCATCCAATGAATCTGTGTAATAATATACAAACACATCATAGCCCTTATTAATTAGTTGCTGTCTGATCTCTTTATCATGTTCTTTCACTCTATTTTCATCATGCGGTGTCCCATCACAAAAAACGCAAGTCTTTGTTTCAGAATAATAGAAATCAGGCTTAACATAAATTTGTGGAACATTATATTGCGCTTCATCGGGAAGCTTATATCCATTTTTATATAAGTAATCTAAAAACTTAACTTCTGTTGTTGAGTTAGGATCTATATTTTTCTGTATTGTAGAATAATGCTCCTCGTATGAAGTAAATTTTGATCGGCCAAGAATATCCATTGAACTATTAAATAGTTTTTCGAGCTGCTCTTTTATAAGATGTCTATCTATATCTTGATGATATCTTTGGTTGTAGTAACTTAATAAATCTTGATATGTCGCTGGTTTATGTTCAGGGTCTTGATCCTCGCCATCTTTAAAGTGGCAAATAGAGTATGCTTCTTCTATTACCTGCTTAAATTTGTGAGGATTTTCAACTAACTGAGATAAAATACCCAAACTGCCTTCAGATGCTTCATATATCATCATGTTTGGCCAGTCGGAAGTACCCATTAATTCAACACCAATTTCATTTGGTTCAACTTGGAATACATTTTCAATTCCACGTTTAATAGCATACATAAGAGTAACAACGCCTGCTGTGAATTTCTCGTCGTCAAAACCAAGTGCCTTTAAGGGATGAATGTAAAGCGCATCAGCTGTGTCTTCTGTAAATAATCGGATTCGTTTTATGTCAGAATTTTCTGTTTTAAAATCTTTTTCTTTCTTCCAAAATCCATATTTTATATCAATTAAGAATCCGGGTTCGTGTTTCCTTGCTCTCCATTTATCATTTATTTTAATCAATGTGCTGGCAGGTATGTATTTCAGTTTTAGTAATTCATCATCGTCTTTTTTAATAATAGAGGTTACTACCTTATCATGCCTACCTTTTACAGTAAAAAATGTCTTGATATCGTAACCCATTGAAACTCTATCTTCTTCACTACATGAAATTCTATCAATCTCATATGTACGTACATCAGACATTGGGAGTAATTTATTATAAATTGTAACATCCTCTGTTGTTTTTAATGATACATTTGTAAACGGGCATACTTCCTTGTCGTATTCTTCATTTACTAATGCATATCCAGAAGCATTACTAACTTTCAACTTTTCAAACTTACTCTCGGCGTCATTAATAATAAGTTGACTAATTTTATATCTCTTGGAATTATGATAAATAACATTACCTGGACCAAATTCTCGCATAGCTAAGAATCTTGGTCGTGATATGAATTCACCATCATCTTGTCCTTCTGCAACATAAGCTCTTAGAGGTAACCTTGTGAAATTATATCCAGGAAAGAATCCTTCTGATGCAAGATATCTGTAAGGATAGAATTCGGAGTTAGAACTTTTGTTTTTTCTTGAGCGATTTAATAGGATGTCTATCTGTTTATTGGCTTGTCTCTCCGCTGCGTATGCAGCTTTCTTTTCATCAGAGTCATTTGTTAAGTTGACATCACTAAGAATTCTCTGCGCGTCTACAAATTGGTTCCTGGCTGACTTATACAATTCTCTCCATCTGTCGATACTTGAATCAAACTTATTTGGTGTTTGCTCAATTGCGCGTCTTATCCAATCGTCTGTGTACCAAGTAGCTTTCTCTTTTAATTCATGTTCAAAATCACTTATCGCAGTTTTAAATGAATTAAAAACTTGAATTTTTCTTTCTTGTTTAAGACTAATGTGTTCTTTTATTGAATCATAAATTGAAAGGTTAATACCATCATTAATATCCAATATTCCTTCGAAGGAATTATCCAACTCCTTTAACCCTACCTCAGCCATATATAAGCTATGCAGATGACTTTCCAATAATTCTTCATTAATTAAATCTATTCTTGGTGGCATTACCTGACCGGAGACCATATCAGAAGGTCTATTGAAATAGTGTTGATCGTGGGGAGAATAATTTGAGCAATATGCCAAAATCAATGCCGCTGCTCCGCTTCTTCCTGCACGACCGCCTCTTTGAGCATAATTAGCTGGATTGGGCGGTACATTTCTTAAGTGAACAACGTTAAGTGTGGAAATATCAATACCGAGTTCCATAGTTGGGGAACAGCTCAATAAGCTTAATTTACCATCGCGAAAGTCATGCTCTCTTTGCTGTCTGTCTTCAACTCCAACTTGAGCCGTATGTTCTGCCGCTTGCAAATATTTTAACTTATTGAAATCAGTTTGATATAGTGATTTAAAATATTCATTTACCTTTGTTTTATAGCTTTTATAAGAAAATAATCGAACTCTATCAGGTTTTACTTGGGTTCCATCCCCGATGCACCAATACATCTTATCAACTTTGAGCTGATAAATCTTAGCATCTTGACCTCCATTTGTGATTCTCAGGCTACTCACGTAACCAGCTTTTTCAAGCTCGTCAAGAAATTGATAAACATACTCTTTATAGAGTTTTGTGTTTAATTCAATGTGATTTTCTTTGCAAATGTGCTTAATGTATTTGCCTAAATAACTTTGCATCCCAAAACTAACGGTAAAAATCCCACCGTAGAGTTTTAATGCTTCCACCCTCGCATAAGCAGGAGAAGGGATAGCCTCTTTTTTAGAGAGCCCCCAATCAGATTTTACTTTTTCTTTTATAATACTTTCTAAACGAGCTCGTTCATTTTTTTCAAGAAGAGAATGACTAATTGCATAGTTTTTTCGAAAATAGTCAAGGACATCACTTACAAATTCAAATCTGCTTTTTTCATCGATAGACTTTGTTAAAGTTATTCTTTCTGAAAATCCAGTTGATCTTATTGACTCTTCTAAATTTTTATACTTGATTTCAAGAAGACCGCACTGTTCTAAATTTGGTAATACTACTCTCCAACCCCTTTTAAGGTCTTGGAATATTCTATAGTTAATTATATACCTAAAAGCTTCTTCGTTTTCTTTAACTGCTGCCGGATATTCAGTATCTGCTGGTGTAGTAGCATATTCTTTTTGTGGAAGACTTAGTTCATCAACCACCTTTTGGGGAAGTTCTGAATAATCTAATTGTTGATTAGGTGCATTCTTCAAAGCACTGAAAATTGCTGATCTTATTCTGATATTTTTATAAAAATCATTAAAGTGACCGGCTTGTAACGCAGCATCTTGTCTATTATCAGAGAAGCTTAGTAGTTTTTGTTCCTCTTCTTTTTGATTATCTCTACCAAGTGATTTTATTGTCGATAATGATAATATTGTTGTAGAAGTGCTCCTCCCTTCAATGCCAAGCTTAGAAAGTTTAGTATTCTCACTTGTTTTTCTATCATAGAAGACACCGCTTGTTGGATCAAATAACAAGGGGAAAGGAATATACCATCCCCAATAAGATAAGCTATTATCCTTTTCAGAGAATGTACCAGAGGCATCAAAATAAATCTTTTGTGGAATGGAGTCCTTGTAGTTTTTCTTTACTACAACATCACCATTAGGTTTTTCTTGAATCCAATTATCTGGCAGTCGCGCTAACTCCCCCTCGCTCCAAAATTTTTGATCCTTGTCTAATAATATATATCCGAGATCATGGTCATTATCAAATTCATCATCTTCTTTATCCATGAACTGACGTGGAATTAATTTACTTGTTGAATACTCTTTTTTTACACAAATAAAATCAACACCGGTTATTCTGCTAAAAACTATATTGTAGAATTGCTTTTTAATGTCCTCTAAATTTTTGTAAGAGACATAATCAAGAGTAATCTCTCGGTTTTCTGCATCCTCAAGAGTGGTATATACTGTTCCAGTCTGAGAAATAAACTGATGAATCTTAAATGGTAGCACAGCACTTTCTGAAGAATCTTTGAAAGTATTATAATTGTTCGCTGCTACCATTAACTCCTTAATTTTGTTAAGACATACTGATTGATCAATTCCTGAGTAAGAGGCAAGTTGTTCTGCTATTTCATTAAACATCAGAGGTTTTTTGCGGATAAGAATGCCATCCAAAGTATCGAGTGCAATTTCTTTTTCAATCCATATACTTAGCGGATTCTGAAACAGTGAATTCTTGTCAGATTTTATTTTTTCTGAGGAGTTTAGAAATGATCTTAAGTTTTCGATTGTTGGCAATTCTTCATTTGAATAATTAGAAACAAGGGTCTCATTAATTATCTGCTCCTTATCAAATGGTTGACCAAATATCCTACCGGCAATTTCAGCTACCTTCAATTTCTGTTCATCTATTGATTCCCCAGAAACCATAGTTGCTGATGTTCCAACATAAGTAATATTATTTTGTGACAACGCATTGATTCTTCTTATTAGCATCGAAACGTCAGAACCTTGTCTACCTCTATATGTATGTAACTCATCAAATACTATAAATTCTATATTACTTAATAAAGACTCCCTCATTTGTTTCTCAGAAAGCCTTGTCATTATCAACTCTAACATCATATAATTTGTTAATAGAATTGACGGGGGATTTTTTACTATTTGATCTTTTTCATCGCGACTTTCCTGACCCGTATATTGAGCAAAGCTTACTGGGAAATCAGAGCCTGTTTTCTTTTTATACTTTTCCTGATATTTCTTAATTTCTTCACTTTGTGAATTTATAAGAGCATTCATCGGATAGACAATTAATGCTTTTACACCTTCAGTTTTTGTGGAGAGTAAATGGTTAAAAATCGAAGCCAAATAAGTAAGTGACTTTCCTGAACCCGTTCCAGAAGTAACAACAAATGACTTTTTGTTTACTCCGAGTTTTATTGCATCAACTTGGTGTTGATATAAATTGTATCCTTCAAAAGTTGGTCTTAGCGATTCATTGAGAATCCCACTACCTATAAGATCATTAATTGATTCACCAATCTTATAGGATGGATTAAACTGAATTAGAGGCTGTGGCCAAAGTTTGTGAGATTTGAAATAATCAGTTACATAATCTTTGATTCTATCATCATTAATATCAATAAAACTTGAGATATATGATTCGTATTCAGAAAGGATTTCAGAATGGATTTGGAATATGTTCATAATTCAAATAATTTGTTAAGTGTTTTGACCATTGCTAAAGTATCCATCTTACAATACTCCAGCAAGTTTTTTCTTATCTCTTCCACTTTTATAAAGTCGGTTTCATAAATCAAAGACTCAAACGCATTCATAGCCGCACCGCCTTCGGCTATGGCTAATCCCTCATAAGACAAATCGGGAACCAGAGCCGGCAGTACATATTTAATAGAATAAGAGCCCTTCATTTCGGGTTTGTAGTAATATTTTTTCTGGAATGGCAGCATCAGGTCTTTAATCCTGGTCAGTCTTTCTTCAATATCATTCGCATATTGAGGGAAATCTCTTGCTATTTCTTTCAGCCTGCTCATTTCAAAGGATTGGTTATATACAAGAATATCCCCCTCGCCTTCTGTATCTCTTCAACAGGTTTTCAATAAACGGAATTCTTGGATCACCTTTGCGTCGGCAAGGAATTCAAAATGTTTAAGGTCGCTATTAGGATCTTCCTGGTAGTGAAGTGAATATTGAAAAGGGATTTGCTGATACGGACGCGAGTATCATCATAAAGCGGAACTGCAGGCATAAAGGTTTCAAAGTCCATAAAGTAAAGCGGGTAAGTAAGTGAATCGAGGAAATTTTTTAACCCTTTTTTATCTATGAACGATGTCTTATTTATTTCGCTGTCAACCTGCAAACGCTGATTCGCATTTAATTTGTAATCTCCCGGTACATCTTCAATTTTAATGACACCGCTATTAAACAGTTCAAATTTTTTATTAGTATTTAGTCTGGCAATATTAAAGACGGAGTAATCCGGTATGTCCTTCCAGCAGTAACCTAGGAAAGCACAGTCATAAGGATCATTGCATTGCGGGCCTATATTAATTTCAGGAATCGTTTTACTTTTTAATACAACCTTAAAACTTTTAATTTTTTCTGCAATTAAATCTTGCTGATCTTTTACTAAGTCCAACACGGATTCAATCGAGAATAATTCTTGAATATTCAGTTCGCCATGTCTTACATACTGGTTATTCAGATGGACAATAGAGATATCATCAACATCAAGCCCCGAGTTTATTAGCACATAATATTGAACGGCTGCATCAAGTATATAAGTTTCAGAAACACTTGTTGAGCTTTTTACTTCATAGATTTTCCATTTATTTCCAGCTTTAACCAGTATATCCACCGCAACAAGAACTTCATCATAAATAAATGAAGCTTCATAAAAGATTTTTACACCTTCGTTAATTTTATCCTGAGTTAATTCGGCTGATTTATCATATTGAAAAGGATTTGGAGGGGCTGCATCAATACCACCGGGAAAGAGATCTTGGGCTAATTTGCCTACATCTGTACCGCGGTCAAATATTGCCTGCTGTGCTTCGGTTACTTCATCACGCCAGTCATAGTGGTGTTTGTAAAGGTAAAGCTGCTTTTCGCACTGTATACCTTTTAGGAAGGAAGATTTGCTAAGTAAATGTGATGACATAAGTCATAAGTAATTATAAAATAAAAGTTAATGTACTCTATAGAGGATTAAAAGGCAAGAAGTTAGAGAAGACATATAAGCATTAATTTCAACTAAACGAATACATAAGATTATTTTAAGATTCTTTCGATACGTTTACTAAACATTTTATTCAATGATAGAAAACTATCCGGCACTTGTAGATCATGGTAAAAGATATCAATCAAAGTTAGAGAATATAAACGCTAAGATTGACGAAATGTTTGATAATATAAACCGTTCTATAATTCAACTATAAATATTATTAGACTCAAAAAAAAGATGATCAAAACGAAATATTAACCCAAATTATTTTCATAAAGCAAATAATAAACAAATGATAAAGACTTTTATTCAATTGATGATAATATTTTTTTACTTTCAATAAATGAATCAGTAATAAGCAAAGCTAAAAAGGAAGATAAAATTTTCCAATTGTAATAACACCTTGTCCGTAATAATAACTTAGCTATCAAAATCCCCCGCCTCACCCTTCACAAAAGCCTTCTTCACAGAAACAAATTTATCATTTTACTAATAACTCTTTACCTAGCTTTCTCATCTAATTTTTGTATTTAAGCAGAAAAATCCGTAAACTGCACAACATAATAATCTGTAAATTACACAGCGGGATAGCCTGTAAACGGCACATATAAATTAGGATTAGCGATGGCAACACCACAAGAAAAACTAGCACAGTCATTAGAATTCTTAAAAAAAATACAAAATCAGCAAGAAATTGCTGTAATTAAATCTGAATCTATTTCGAGAGTACATAAGGATAGACTTCTAAAAAATGGTTTTATTAAACAAGTAATGAAGGGCTGGTATATTTCAAGCAAACCAGACGAAAGACCTGGAGATACAACTTCATGGCATAATGCATTCTGGCAATTTTGTGAAGTGTATTTGAATGATAAATTTGGTGAGGATTGGTGCATTTCACCTGAACAGTCAATAGCTATACATAGTGAAAACTGGACAATTCCTGAGCGGTTAATCATACGCTCAAAAAAAGCTACAAATCAAAAAACAGATTTATTGTATAAAACTTCAATTTATATGGTGAATTTATCGATGCCTGAAAAATCTAAAATAGTCGAGAAAAATGGAATGCGAATATTCTCTTTACCTTCTGCACTAATCGGCTGTTCCCCTGGCTATTTTGTACAGAAATCAACTGATGCACGTGCAGCTTTAGGTTCTATAAGAGATGCTTCCGAAATTCTCAACCCACTGCTGGAGGGAGGTAAGAGCTTAATTGCCGGTAGATTAACCGGTGCATTTAGAAATATAGGTAGTGATCGGATTGCAGATGACATAATAAAAACAATGAAAGCAGCTGGTTATGATGTACGTGAAAATGATCCGTTTGAAAGCAAACTAGAACTTTCCACATCAAACAGAATTATTTCACCATATGTAAACAGGATAAAAATAATGTGGCAGGAAATGCGAGAGACGGTGCTTAAACATTTTCCAAAACCTCCGGGAATACCGGAAGATAAAACCGATTACTTGAAAATGGTTGAAGAGAATTACAAAAGTGATGCTTATCATTCTTTATCCATAGAAGGTTATAAAGTAACGCCAGAATTGATAGAACGAGTGAAAAGAGGAAACTGGGATCCAGAAAACGATGAAAAAGATAAGAAGGAAAAAGACGCATTTGCAGCGCGTGGTTATTACCTGGCATTTGAAGCGGTAAAGAAAAGTATCGAAAAAGTCTTTGATGGAAAGAATCCGGGAAAAGTCGTTGATGAGGATCATGGTGAATGGTATAGACAACTGTTTACACCTAGTGTAACCGCAGGATTGATACAGAGAGGCGACCTATCCGGTTATAGGAACAGTCAAGTATTTATTAGTAACTCAAATCACATCCCAATGCGCCCTGAAGGCGTGAGGGATGCAATGCCTACTTTATTTGAAATGTTGGAACAGGAAAAGGAACACTCAGTTCGAGCTGTATTAGGGCATTTTCTCTTTGTATACATTCATCCTTATATGGACGGTAATGGAATAATGACAAGATTCTTAATGAATGTAATGCTTGCAGCCGGGGGCTATCCTTGGACGATAATCCCGGTTGAAAAAAGAGATGAATATATGAGTTCGTTGGAAAATGCAAGTGTTGGACAGAATATAGAAGATTTTGCAAAGTTCATTGCAGGAATTGTAAAAGCAGAAATGGAATAATACTTAGAAACTATAGCGGCAATTGCTCCAACTGTTACAACACCAATAGCTACAACAATAACTGCACCTACTACCGCAGCAACCTATGCTTTTTCAACTGCACGTACTTTTAATTACAAATTTCTCCAATTTGAATCAGTATTATCTATTTCAATTCGAAATAGTAAAATCAATTTTTTAACATGATTGAAATAATTTACTTTCAATTGATTGTAAATAGTTAAATCCTTTGAGCCATAAATAAATAGTGTAGAAATAACTCAATTGGTTCTGCATTACACAATTGAAAATTCGAAGCTTTAATGTCTCCCTAGTCCGAAAGAACTTTCAAACCGATTCTATTAGTTTGCATTCTTAGTTCGTTCAATCAAGATTCCCTTTTGCGGACTTGCTCTTTGATTGATCATAAAAATTTCCTCGGTTGTCATGTACCAATTAATGACAGAAAAATATTTATCTTCCTACTAATAAACCGAGCAACAACATTAAACAATTGAAACTAAATAATATTTATACTATTATTTGTCATAAACAATTCAAATTATATCATGCTAAAAATTGCCACATGCAGTTGGAAATACGATTCTTGGAAGGGACTAATTTACTCTGAAAATGCAGAGAAAAACTACCTTAAAGAATATGCGGAACACTATAATTGTGTTGAAGTAGATCAGTGGTTCTGGTCTCTCTTCGGCGAAAAAGTAGTTTTGCCGGATATTGAAGTAGTAAAAGAATACAAGAACTCCGTACCTAAAGATTTACACTTCATAATCAAAGCGCCAAACTCAATAACACTCACCCATCATTATAATAAAAACAAAAAAGAACCACTCATTCAAAATCCACACTTTCTATCCAATGAACTATTCGAAGAGTTTCTTAAAACTATAAAACCAATTCACAATCAGACGCCCTCTATCATACTGCAATTCGAGTATCTTAATAAACAGAAGATGCCCTCACTGTCTGAACTGCAGAACCGATTATTTGAATTCATGCAAAACATTCCCAAATATTCACCACCAATATCAATCGAGATCAGAAACCCAAACTACCTCAATGAGAGTTACTTTAAATTCTTAAACCAGATAGAAACACCGCACGTTTTCCTTGAAGGCTACTACATGCCACCGGTAACTGAGATTTACAGCAAGTACAAAGATTTGATAAAAGGAATGACAATCATCCGCCTCCACGGTCCGGACAGAAAAGGAATAGAAAAGATAAGCAATCAAAACTGGAATCAGATCTACATTAACCGCGACAAAGAACTAAAACCTATCGTAGAAATGATGAAAGACCTGCAAACCAGAAAAGTTGATATCTACCTAAATATAAATAATCACTATGAAGGTTCAGCACCGCTTACTATTGAGAAGGTTAAAAAAGCGTTGAATAAATAATCTCACAACTCAATAATATTTTTAGTTCGGCTCATCTGCATAGTTATCATATAAATTTTGCGGTTATTGCGAAGTAAAGTGCTCGAGAAATTGCCCCAATCATTCCGGGAATAGAATATAAAATGAATTTTAATTTAAATTATATGCTCGATGAAATAGCATTTTAATTTTTAACAAAAGGTTTTATAAAAACATTTAGATTATCAAAGGAAGGAAAAGAATATATTTTTCATCTTGTAACAGTTTCAAATGTTTTTCCGGGCTGTACCGCTATCCACTTGAGTTATTAACCTGTTCGCTAGTTATTGTATTGATAAAATGAAAAAACCTTATACCGTAAGAATTCATGCAAAAACTATATTTTTGAATACTTAGAGAAGTAAAAAAAACTTGCCGGATAATCTAATTTTATTTTCTATTTTCCCTCATTCCCCTGCTAATAAATTTATTCTACTCTTTTAAGTTATTGTTTAATAATATTTTTCTCCTCTTCTGCAAGCAGTTAGATCACTTGCAGCAGAGGAGTTTGGGTTAATATTAATTTATTATAAATATTAATTGTTATTTTTGAATCGGACCTGGTTTATCTACCTGCTCCATTAAATTATTATTCCATTTGCCGGTTACCTTTACATCTGCCATTGCGCCGAATGAAAACGCTTCAATCAAATTATGATCGAGATAAAGATATGTGCCCGGCTGACGGAATTCATATATGGCTGCTACAGCCGTTCCCCCTGGTACCGGCCAGGTTTCAAAACTGGTAAGCGGTTTATTCTCAAACGAACCTCCAATCCAGTAAAGGTCTGCATGCCCTCCTATAATATGAATTCTTGTATCTCTGTTCGCACTAGAGGTAATAAACAATACTTTTTCACCTACCTTAGCCGTGAGTGCGTTATCACCGGTTAAAGCCCCTACACTTCCGTTGAATACTATGTGAGATGGTCTAAGAGTTCTGATTGATTTCATCAAAGCACCAATTTGTTCGATAGGTGTTGCAAATTGTTTATAGTCGCCGTTTTTATCTTTGGGTATGTAATAATCCTGTTCTGCTACATAATAAGCTTTATCATAGTGTACCGGATTTCCGTTTTCGTCCTTAAGTCCTTTCCTGGGTAAAACCATTATAGCTCCATTCATTCCCGAAACTACATGGAGCGGCACCATAATACCGCCGGGTGCACAATGATATACGAATACACCTGCTTTAATTGCTCTAAATCTTATTGTTACTTGTTCCCCCGGAACTACGTGACTTATAGTTCCGCCACCCAATCCTCCTGTAGCTGCATGAAGGTCAATATTATGTTCTAATTTATTAGTCGGTGGATTTACTAATGTCAGTTGTAAATAGTCGTACTGATGTAAGACTATAATCGGTCCGGGGACTGTACCGTCATAAGCAAACACCCATGAAGAAACTCCGGGGGCAATCTCTTTCTTTTTTTCATGAACTACCATTTTTACTTCAACAACTTTCGGTCCATCTTTATCAACTTGTTCATATTTCGGCAGATTCGGCGGTGGGACCAATTTTTCGGTAACATGTTTTAAATTGGCAATATTTTCCTTTGGTGGTTTATCAAACACTGATTGTTCTTTAGTCGATTGACTGCATGCACTTAATAATACAACCGATGATATGAATATCGTATACAAAATAATTTTCTGTAAATATTTCATGGTTAAACCTTCTTTCCTATATTTATTTACAATTCGATTTAATATTGTATTTCAATATTAGTTAATAGTCTCATACAAAATCATTGACTTAAGTCAGTATTCTTCATTTTTAATTTCCATGATCCACCTAATATGCATTCGCCTTTGACTATTATTTGCTTATTTGCAGGGCTAAGAAAACGATCGGTATGAATCACTTTTATTTTAACTGGCTTACTTGCTCTTGAATTCTTGCATCTTGGACAAAAGAACTCGCCTTCCTTTATTGGGATTTTTCTTTTTTTCTTCTGCTCTGTAATAAATTTTCTAACTTCCTCTCCCATTACAAGATATGGTCGTGAATTCTCGTCCAATACTTTCATCCCCTTACTATGCCAATTCCAAATAGTTTGTTGACATACCATTAAAACTTCTGACAATTCCTTAAAGGAATAGCACGTTTTTGATTTAATTAGGGTGTGATTAACTATCTTCATAAATATGGTCCTATTAGTAAAATAATTCTACAATGAAGTTAGATAAGGGCGCTCTGAATCATCTATAACACTTAATCCTTTTTTTCGCCATTCTTGTACTGTCCGTATATGTTTATCCAATAATTCGGCAATCTCAGACAGAGTATACGCCCTATTCTTTTTTATTAAGTTAGGATTTAGTTTTCTTTTATTTTTCATCTTTTGTATTTATTAATTAAAAAAACCGGTGTTATCACCGGCTTAAAATTTAATTAAACGAACCACTCAATGAAATCAGTAAAGTATCAGTATCTTATCAGTAAAAGTATCAGTATATAAAAGTTATTTATGCTTCGTATGAAAGGTGTTCTACACTTCCCAATAATTTCTGTTTGTTCCACCCTTTTTCACTGAAGTCAAATTTCTTGTCCAAGTAGTCATAATATTTAAACACAAACTGTCTTCGGGAATAGATATGATTTTTGTTTTTTTCTATGTATATCTTCTTAATCTTACGTGCAATGTGAGTTTTAACTCCTGAAATGTTAATATCAAACCTATTTTCTTTTTTAATTCCTCAGCGAGTTGAGCAGCAAGGGATTCAATGCTTAAATCTTCGTATTGGTCTTCTGCAATAATCTTATCAATACTATTATTATTTATTATAAGTCCTTGAAATTTAACTTCATTTATTTTATTTAATAAAAATCGTTTTGAGGATTCTAAATACTCAATCAACTCAGTTATTGAGAGTCCGATATCAGGCTTTGAGGAAGGTTTTGATTTCAATTGTGGAATTAAATATGCATAATCTAGGAAGATATAATCATCTTTTACTTGTCCAATATTCTTTAAATACTCTTCCGGGATTAATTTAACATTAAACAATTTTAAGGGATGCTCCTTGTTTATCTCTTTAGTATGATAAAAACTCCCAAGCACACTTTTCAAGTCATTTAGAATCTTTGTAAGCTATACTAATTCTTTTTCTTTATGAGATTCCACTTTTCACGAATTATATTTAAATAGAATAAATTACTCATAAGATAATGTTTTACAAGTAAAAAAGGGAAATAAAAAGTTTATAGAAGAATTTTAAATAGTGTAGGGGTGTCATTTTAAGACACACCTAATCGTAATTTGAAGTACAATTTTTTACTTGTTTTAAAGTGGTTATGCACTGCTTTCACATCATTTGAATTGCCTGAAAGAGACTATCCTTATTCAAATGAGAATATATCTGGGTTGTAGAGATATCCTCATGCCCTAATAATTCTTTGATTACGTACAAAGAAATACCTTTTTGAGCTAAATTACTGGCAAAACTATGCCTTAATGTGTGAAAGTGAATTTTTTCATTCAAGTCGGTTGCCCTTAGTGCCTCCTTGAATTGTTTGCTGACAAAGTTTTCGTTCAACTTAATTCCAATCGGATTCTTGAATACATAGTTTGAACTTGAAAAATTATCCTTGCTTTTTCTGCCACGAAGTATTTCAAGGATCTTAGGATTTAAAGGAATGATTCTTTCTTTTTTGCTTTTCGTGGTAAAATCTTTATCATTTTTAACAGTTATTATTTTATTATCCAAATCCACAGCATCCCATTTCAAATTAGTAATCTCACCCAATCTCATACCTGTATAGAATGCTGTTATGAATAAATCTTTGAGCATTTGTTTCTTGGTGTTATCGACTATTTTTGACAACTCATTTTCATTGATAAAAAGTGGAAAGCTTTTAGGTGTTTTGGGTAATTTAATCTTCTTGAATGGATTCTCGGCGATGTATTCCCATTCTACAGCTCTACTGAAAGCAGCTTTTAGTGTTCTCATATATAAATTTGTTCCATAATTGGTTCTACTGTACGCCTCACTCATGAATTGTTGTATCATGCGTACATTTATCTGATTCAACAGTAGATCTTTGTTCAAAAAGATTCGCAGCTTGTTAAAAGATAGATTAATTGAATCAATATATTTTTTGGAAAATGTGCTCCCCATATATTTGACATAATCTGTGTGAAATTGAGATATCGTAACACATTTAACAGGTGCACGATTTATCAATTTACTTTTAAAGTCTTTGAGGAATCTAAGGGCGTTTTTCTTATTTCTGCACCCTGTTGACACTCTTCGAGTTTTTAGCTCATCTTCATCAAAATACTCGATGAAGAAAATTCCGTTGGTTCTTTTACCCAAATACATAGTTTACCTCCAAATATTTAAAAATGTACGGTAAAATGTTCAGTGGAATTTGGCTTATATTTGAAGGTAGGTCTGAAAGATCAGACGATAATCTGCATTTTTGGATTGAATTAGTGGGCCCAGATGGACTTGAACCACCGACCCTCTGATTATGAGTCAGATGCTCTAACCAACTGAGCTATGGGCCCTAATAATTTTAGAATGTAAAAATAATACTTCTACTCACTTAAAGCAATATTATTGCCATCAAATTTTTTACTTTTTTGTGTTTTTTCAAGTCAATAAACTAATTATCTTTTCAATTATTAAAGCGCCGAACATTTGTAGTTACTAATCTTTAAGTAAATGTCGATATCTTTTTTTGTATATCCCTTATTATTTCAATTTGTGCAAGTTCCAAATTTTAAACTTCAGTCATTCGTTCAATTATAATATGCATAAACATATTGAATGATTCCAACTTTATCATCATTGTCATTATATTGAACTTCTTCTATTATATTATCATTTTTATCATAATGGTAAAAATATTTGGCAATTAAATCATTGTCCTGGTCAAATGTATCTGTCTCAATCTTTTCACCGTTATTGTTATAAATATTTCCAACTCTGTATTCCAATTTACCATCGGAATTGTACCAGAGTTCATCGGTGAGATTACAATTCGCATCATATTTATAGTAATAATATTTCTCCATTGTACCGTTCATATTATAACGCGTTGATTTTACTTTATTCCCGTACTTATTATACTGGTAAGTATATTTTTTGTCAGCTTTCCCGTTTGAGTCAGTTCGTAGTGTTTGGATTCTGAAACCATCTTTATCGTATGTGTATGTATATTTATACAGAATATTCCCTTTGCTATCGAAAATGATGGTTTCCTTTTCAAATCCTTTTTTGTCATATATAACATGCGATAGTTTTTCACCGTTAACCGGTTTTCCGTTAGAATCATAGTCAAAACTTATTTTATCAATAGACTTAATTTTTTCTGCTTTGATATTTAATCTTTCTACAAATTCATTGTTTTTTATTTTATTGGGGACAGGGTTTTCAAATCTATGTGTCCCAGTTTCTGTAGTTTTAGCTGTTTCTTTCGATGATGAACATCCGGCAAAAAAAATTATCGTAACAATAAACAAAACTATAGGTAATAAAATAATCTCAAAATGCTTTTTCATATTTTCTAACAAATATCAAATATAAATTTCTAAAAATTAGTATTTAACTAAATGATTACAATTAAGCAGTGATTATTATTCTAGCAAAGAGTGGAAATAAAACTTGGTGATTAGAAATTAAATCTCAATTAACAAAATTTTTAACAGAATCAACCTCACCATTTTCACCGTAAAAAAACCACTTTCCATTTCTATTTCCATGAATAAAATTTCCTTTTTGTCTCAACTTACCATTCTTATAAAACCATTTCCAGCAGCCATCTGCAGTATCATTTTTAAAGCTGCCCTCGGATTCTATGACTGAATCAGGATAAAAATAAGTCCATTTCCCAATATTTTTATTCGCTTTTAAATTTCCAATTATCGCAGGATTTCCATTGAAATAAGAGACTTTAAACTCTCCGTCTTTTTTCCCGTCAACAATCTGATACTTAATGGTTTTATTGTTGACTTTCGCTATTTCATCACCTGTGTAAGGGACTTTGCTCCCTATACGATATATAAGTCCGTCCCTAAATTCCAGTTGCTCTCGATTATTATGATTATTAATATTGATAATCATAACGACTAATACTACACCAAATATGGTAATAAGAAGTAATAATGTTTTTTTAGATAATTTTAATATTTTATTCATTTATTCAAATAGTAATTATTTTTTCCTGGGTTGAATATTAGTATTCACGCAGTATTTTACTTATTCACTGAGAGTTTATGAAAAGCTTCTAATAAATCTTTTTTAGTTCTTAACAAATCCTGCGAAATTACTTTAACCTCGCCAAGTACCGGCATAAAATTAGTGTCACCATTCCACCGCGGTACAATGTGGAAATGAAGATGTTCGTGAATACCTGCGCCGCTGACTTTACCTAAATTTACACCGATATTAAAACCCTGAGGTTCCGAAACAATTTTAAGCGCCTGCTCTGCTTTTTTCAATTCACCAATTACCTCAATACCCTCTTCAGCCGTCAGTGACGAAAAATCACTTGTATGTCTAAAAGGAACTATCATCAAATGACCGTTGTTGTATGGATACAAATTCAACACAGTAAATGTGAGATTACCTTTATTCACCAAAAGACTATTTTCGTCATCTACTTCATACTTTGCCAAATCACAAAGGACACAGCCATTTTTTTGTTCTTTATTTTTGAATGAATCGATATATTGAGAACGCCAAGGGGACCAGAGTTTGTTCATTTCACCTCTTAAATGATAATAAAAAGGCGGCAAGAAGTTACCGCCTTTAAGTCTGCAAAATTCACATTAGTGACCTTCTTCTTTTGCTTTCCTATATTCATCGGCAATTTTTTGTTCAACTTCTTTAGGAACTTCTTCATAATACGCAAACTTTCTTTTATGCGCACCCCGTCCTGAAGTTAAACTTCTTAGATTTGATGAATACTTATAAAGCTCGGCTAAGGGGACATATGCTTTTATTATTTGAAAATGTCCGTCGGAATCCATTCCCAATATTCTTCCTCTACGTGAAGAAATATCACCCATGACATCTCCCATATATTCCTCGGGAACCGTAACCTCTATTTCGTAAATCGGTTCCAGCAAGCATGGTTTCGAATCCATAAACCCTTTACGGAAACCTTGTGAAGCAGCTAGTTTGAAGGACATCTCATCCGAATCAACGGTATGATAAGTTCCGTCAAATAATGTTACCCGTACATCAACAACCTGATTGCCGGAAAGTGCGCCCTTCTGCATTGCTTCAATAATTCCTTTTTCAACCGCCGGAATAAATCTTCCGGGAACTACTCCGCCTACAATCGCATTGACAAATTCGAATCCTTTTCCGCGGGAAAGCGGTTCAATTTTAAAGTGAACATGACCATATTGTCCTCTTCCACCAGATTGTTTTTTATGTTTATATTCTACATCGTCAGCCTTTCCCTTTATTGTTTCCCGGTACGGAACTTTCGGTTCGGCTAAATCAACTTCTACTCCGTATCTTTCTTTTAATCTTTTAACGGCTAAACTGAGTTGAAGTTCGCCCTGACCGGAAATTATAGTCTGCGATAATTCAGGTTCGAAATGGACACTGAATGAAGGATCTTCTTCATGAAGTGTATGCAAGCCTGAGGCAATTTTATCCTCATCTCCTTTAGCTTTAGGAATAATTGCCGCTCTGATTACCGCATCCGGAAATTTTATAGGAACAATGGTAGCCGAAAGATTTTTTGATGAAAGGGTATTATTAGTATGTGTATCTTTTAATTTTACTACTGCACCGATATCGCCGGCTTTTAAATTTGTAACTTCTTTTCTGTTGTGTCCATTTAGAATTGATAACTGGCTTAATCTTTCTGTTTTATCGTTAGTTTCGTTTATCAGGTCCAAACCTGCTGATACGGAACCGGAAAAAACTTTGAACAGGGATAATTCACCAACATGCTGTTCGGAAATTACTTTAAATATAAACAAAACAGGTTCGCCCGTAACATCAGGTTTTAATAATACCTTAGATTCAGAATTCTTTAGAATAACTTCTTCCCCGCCCCGGTCAGCCGGAGTTGGAAAATATTTAGTTGCGAAATCCAGGAAATTATTTAATCCGACACCCTTTATGCTCGAGACGGCAAAGACAGGAGTAAGATTACGGGTAGTCATTGCAAGCTTTATTCCCTTTTCCAGTTCTTCCGGAGAAAGCGTGCCTTCTTCGAAATACTTGTTCATTAATTCTTCGTTTGTTTCGGCTACTTTTTCAATTAATTCGGTGTGGTAACTCTCGGCTTCCTCCGCCGCTTCTTTAGGAATTTCAATTTCCGAAACCTTTTTACTTCCGGCTTCTCCGTATTGGTATGCTTTCATATTTACTACATCGATAACCGTATCGAAATTAGTTCCTTGATTTAAGGGAAAAGTTACTACTACAGAATTTTTGGAAATTCTATCTTTTGCTTTCTGTAAAGTTTCTTTGAATTTAGAATGTTCGTTGTCTACCTTATTTATTATAATTGAAGAAGGCAGATTAAATTCTTCAACAAATTTATTTGCATTTTCGGAACCGACTTCGACTCCTTCTGCAGCTTTTAAAAGAATTACTGCCGTATCAGAAACTCTCAAAGCTGATTTTACATCACCCAGGAAATCGGAATATCCGGGTGTATCTAAAATATTGATTTTTGTATTATTCCATTCAAGGTGAAGAAGAGATGATAAAATTGAGATTTGTTTTTCTATTTCGTTTGGGTTGTAATCGGAAACTGTATTGCCTTCAGAGATATTTCCGATTCTGTTTATCTCTCCGGCAGTAAAAAGCAAGATTTCCGACAGGGAAGTTTTGCCACTTCCACCGTGCCCAATGAACGCAATATTCCTAATTGATTCGGGTCCATATTCTTTCAAGGGATGTCCTCCTTAGATTCAAGGTGAGATGATGGTATATTTATGTTATTTTTTTTTCTTGTAGGCACTCCAGAATGCACCAATTCCGTTTGTTATTGCAGAGAAGTTTTTTATAATATCGGCAGCCGATATTTCAATACTTCCCCGAATCTTTTCCTCGGTTCTTAAAATTTTGTCAACTCTATCCTTAATATCGGTAATAATCTTTTTAGACGTTCCTAGTTGTTCCTTTGCATCTTCAGAAATAGAGTTTAATTTTTCGCTTAAATTTACAACCGATCCGAGTAAAGGGTTAACTTGAGATGATAAGTTACGTATATTGCTCTCGATGCCCTTTACCGAATTTGTAATACGATTCAGGTATATAACGAGAGCAATACACAACACAATAGCTGCAATTATTAAAATGATTGTTAAAATAGATAATAAAGTCATAATAAATATTTATTGTGGAATATTAAGAACTTTTACTTTCTTTGTAAGCATCAAGCCCTGCTTTTACAGCACCTTTCAGCTTATTACTTTCCGCCTCCAGTGTACTTTTACCGCCGGCCACACTATTGTTCGCTTTTGATTTTGCTTCCTTAAAGATACGTTCCGCATCCCGCAATAATTCATCAGATTTTATCTTAGCGTCATCTATTAATTTATCGGAACGTTTCTTTCCTTCATTTATTAAATCTTTCGCCTTTACTTTTGCTTGCTCAACATATTTGTCGGCTGAATCGAGATAGTCATCTGATTTTGTTCTAATATCATCCCTTAATTCTTTGCCGCTTTTTGGTGCATATAATAGCGCAAACGCTGCCCCTATAGCTCCGCCGGCAAGAAATCCAAATAAAATTCCTGCACCTAAATTATTATTTTTTTCCATGATATACTCCTCTTTTATACATTTTTTCTATGATTAGAATATAACAACGAACCTTATGAAAATCAAGAAATAGAGCTAAATGCAAAATTTATGACTCACATAACTCGTAAGTTATGTGATTTATAGGACATAAATCAGAAAGCATATACTAATAACCAATTAACAATTTTCTGGCTTTATTTGTTATGATTTTCCATCTTATTCATAATTAAAGTTAAATAATTAAAGCAAACTTTTTTCTTGCTGAAGCGGGGTAATTTTGCCGAACCTACTTTGGTAAAGACTCACACTTAAAATCCCTACCAATACGGCAAACCACAATGTTACTGCACGAATAACAAAAGTAGATGCTACCGCTAAATCTTTTGGAAAATTTCGTTGAACTAACATAAAAGTAAGTGATCCCTCAGTTACCCCTAAACCGCCCGGCAGCATCGAAATTGCTCCCACTATCGTAGCAAATCCGTAGCTGAAAGCTGCCCAAATGAAATTTACCCCTATATCAAAATTAACAAGAATTATGTAATACGACAAACATTCAAATAACCAGGATAGTAAACTTAACAAAATCATTTTAAAAAAAGGAATAGGACGCAGCATTTGATATGAACTTTCGTATGCAATATGTATCTTATGCAGGTGTCTATTCAAAAATGCGTTCTTCTCGAGCATCTTTAATATTGGAAGCATTATTTTTTTATTACTAATAACAATCATCAGTAAAAGGAAAAATATCGCTGCACCGATTACTATCCCTCTGCCGTAATTGAAAATATATGCGCCTACTAATGAAATTAGAATTAACGATATCGTATCCGTAATTCTCTCAACCATTATTATCGGTGCGGTTTTACTGATAGGAGTATTGGTTATTCCTTTTATGAGATACGACTTCAGCAGCTCACCCATTTTGCCGGGTGTTACGCTCATTACTAATCCAGACATAAAAATCGAAAATGAGTCAATCTTTTTTACTTTAACCTTTACAATGGAAAGGTAATAATCCCATTTTAAAAATCTTGTATAATAATTTGATAAAGACAGTAAAAGAAGTAAAGGCAGTACAAACCAATCGAAAGATCCGAAAGCTTTAAATACATTATCAAAATTTGCATAAAGTGTAAATCCTAGATAGAGGATTCCGGCTGCAGCTAAAGATATTAGAATATTCTTCTTTACTTTTTTTAACAAGTCAGATTATCCTTTGCAGAGTTAAGTATAATTTGGTTAGGGGTAAGCCTACCACATTATAATAACATCCGTTTATTTTTTTTACGAAAACAGCACCGAAATCGTCCTGTATACCGTAAGCACCAGCCTTATCCAGAGGGCTTCCGGTAGCTACATAATCTTCTATTTCTTTTTTTCCCAAATTCCTAAAAGTGACGAGCGTTTTCTCATAGTCAATCAAATGTTCATTTGAATTACTGTTAAACACAGCAAATCCTGTATAAACTGCATGTGTTTTATTACTTAGTTTTTTTAGGAATTTTTTAGCCTCATCTTTGTCTTTAGGTTTTCCGATAATTTTGCCGTCAATTACTACTATTGTATCAGCTGTAATTATTATTCCCCCATTTATTTTTTCTTTTGCTGCTTCAAGTTTTTCTTCCGATAATCGTTTTACGATTTGTACGGGAGTTTCGTGATCGGCTACATTTTCATTAATATCAATTGAAAGTATACTAAACTTCAGGTTGAGTTGTTTTAATAATTTCTTTCTGCGTGGAGATTTTGAAGCTAAATAAATAGGTAGTTTCGAACTAATCATAATACCTCATAATTTTGGTTCCTGGAAAATAAAAATTAAGAATGTCTTTATAGCTTTTCCCATGTCTTGATAAATTGATAGCTCCCCACTGGCAAAGACCCACACCGTGCCCGTTTCCTTTTCCGTTAATTATAACATTATTATTTGTATCTGTTCTTATATCAAACATCGTACTTCGTAAAATATTTTTATTATCGGAGGTACGAATTACATTTCTAATATTATTGCCGTGAATGATGACTGTTTTTATTTCGTCTTTTGAATTCCTTAAAGTGACTTCGAGATTATCTACTCTGCCTGAAGAAAATCTGTTTAATATTTTCACTCTTGTCAAAGTATACGATTCATCACTAAGCAGCTTGGAATTAATTAGTCTTTGTATAAATTGAGGACGGGTGTAAATTTCTTGCCAGCTAAAATTTGGAGCGATAGAACAATTAGGCGGATCGCCATCTTTTACACCTTTTAAATAAGGCAGGTCTGGTACGTTAAAAACATCTGAGGCTTTTTCGGTATGACCGCCGCATGAAGCATGATAAAAAATAATAGCCGGTTTATCCCGGTAGGTAAGTACCATGCCTTTCGTTTCGTTTATTGCCATGTTGGCTTTTTTATTCTCAACTTTTAAACCGGAATATACCTGATCCCTCGTATCGGCATAAACATCATAATTAGGTTTGTCTTCATTAATCTTCATTATGGCATACGTTCTCGCACAAATTGCAAAAGCCTTTAATGCAGAAAAATTGTCATCACCATTACCAACCGGCATTTCTGCCGGCACAACTCCTCTTAAATATTCTTCGATAGGAAGCGTGTTAATAACCTGTATATTATCTCCGGTATTGTATATTTTTATTCTTCCTTCATAATCACGATCATTTAATGTTATTTTATTTTTATTGTTCCCCGGAATCAATTCAAAATATTTCGATTCATATTTTTTATCCTGAATACGCAGCATCAATCCGCCGTCGAAAGCAATAAACCTCAACCTGTTCCCAAAATGTATTAAAGCTATCTTTCGATTATTTCTATCCGCAACCAAAATAGGAGTTTTCAAATTCAACGAGACAGAATTGGTTTCCTCAATCAATTGAACGCGAATACTCTTCTCTTTTATTGAAATCGATGTTCTTTCTTTTTCAGAATATCTACCTGAAACAGAACACCCTTCCATGAAAAGTAGCAACGTTAAAATCAGAATTATTCCGGAGATGATAAATATTCGCATTAATAGACTATTTTTTTAATGCAAAAATAATCAAATTTACAATTAAAAATATGAGCCAATGCTTATCAAATTCTTAATTGCTTTCTCCCACTTTTTTTCTTTTTGACAATCTACATTCGGGAAAACTAATGTTAATGTTATTATATAAAGACAGGTTGCACGTAATCAATTGAATTATTTTTATTAATATTTTTTTACACTAAGGAAAGTTTTATTTCAAATTTCCTATGATAAACGTTATAAGTAAAAAAGATCTTAAAAAATATTTTACTCCCCGATTTATCGGCATACGTAAATAAGTAATTATGTTATGATTTTATCGTGAAGGTTTTACAACTTGAATTTAAAAGTATGAATGCTTTGTTAAAAATTACTTGTGTTATTTTGTGTGTCAGGAAATAAAAGAGACGTCTTAGGAATGCTGGAAAATTTATCAGCGAAACAATGCTTTGATACTGCCCCATGTTCTTTTAACCACTGAGATATTTGGAGAAACCGGTGCGGGTCCGTCTAAATAAGTTAGTGAAGTTGAACCATCGGAATTTTTTCCGGCAATGGCTAACCGGTAAATGAATTGCGTATCGCTAGTTTTATAAATTTCCGTATCAAGATAAAAATAAGCAGAGTTGCTGCCGTGAGGTTTTGTAGTATAAATAGTAACCCAGTCGTTTGTTTCGTTAGTTTTTCTTTGAAGAGCAAAATACTCAACATTTTCTTCGGCCTGAGTTTTCCATTCTATTTTTATATCGCCGTTATACCTGCTCACCGTAAAATCATAAACATATGCTCCGGCAATTGCAGACGCAATGAGTAATAGGGAAAAGAGCAATATAGACAACTTAAATTTCATAACTGGAATATATCCCACTTCTTAAATAATGTCAAGAATTTATTCAATGAAATATACAATTTTTATTGAATAAAAGCCTTACTTTTGTAAATAATTGGGGAAAAACAATCATAATTGAAAATATCGAGCACTACTAAAATTAGCATTTACAACAATATTTGTAATACCAATATTGCCGAAGCAAATATAGATATTTTTGAATTCTTACATGAATTTATTAATGGTTTTACGCAGTATAGAATCCTTTCGGGTACTTAGCAATATTCAATAGTCATTAGGCTTATCCCGGATTTTATTCTGATTCTGATTCTGATTTTGATAATTGAGAAATGAACTATTATTTTATTTTGCATGAACTCCTTCAAATAACTCAAGCGACAAAAATGTGTGAGTGAATAAAAATAAATAATTTACAAATAATTCATGGATTGATTCAAATTCCTTTTATCCATTACAGTGCTAGTGAAATGACGGTTAGTACGGTAGTTACTAAAATAAATAGTATTTGGTCTTATAAAAACTTGAATTTGATTGAAATTTGAATAACTTTGATTAATAATTTTTATATACTAATTATTACAAGGGGGCGCTAATCTTTTTACGAAATTTTATTATCGTTTATAAAATAAATCCTTACTTATAAAGACTTTTTCCTTTTACAACACATAAATATTCTCATATTTGAATAATGTTGCATTAAATTGTTGTTATTTAAGTAGTTATAAGAAATTTTTCTTGACATTTATACAAAATTTTTCAAAGTTCAAATGCATTTCTTTTATTTATTCACAAAGGGAGGATTGTATGAATCGTTTCTTAACCATAACATTTATACTTATCGGTTCACTTCTTTTTTCTTTTACTTCATTTGCTCAAGATTTTAACGGAAATTGGAAGTGCGATTATTCAACATATGACAATAGCGACAACGGAACAGGATACAACACCATCTCAGTCGGTGTTGTTCACGAAAATACTTTTGTAGCACTCGTTGAAACTACAGACGGCTTAAATAATTATTTAGTTGGTTATTCAAATGCAGACTCTGCTCAGGGAAGAATGGGTAATATTCCATATACTCCTGATTATATCAGATCATGGTCATTTGGATTTGCTTCAGTTAATATGAATTTTGCTTTGGATCTTGCCGCCACACCAGATTCATTAATCTACGTTGCAAATAATGATCCCGACAGAAATATTTTAGTATTCAAATTAGGAACTGATTCTGTTGATTCTTCGCCATACCGTCTGGCAACTGAGGCTGACTCCCTTTGGGCTATCGATGTAGATAACAGTGGAACAGTTTATATCACTGTAAATAAAGATTCTGCAACCAAAGGTGAGGTTTGGGTTTATAAAGGGATTAAAGATGCAACTGATGATTGGGAAACAAACTTTTCAGGAACCCCCGAAACTAAAATAACCTTGCCCGAACCCGGTTCATATCGTGGTATTGCAGTTAACAGAGACGGCAGTGTTCTTTACGTTTCAAATTTTACGACACGAAAAGTTTACTGCTACACAGGAAGTCCTTCCAACGGGTATACCCTTAACAACGGATTCAACTTTATGCTTCAAGATACTTTATTTGCTTCTACTGGAGATACTCTTGTACCTGGACCTATCGGTCTTAATATGATGCAAGATAAAAATATTCTGTTTGTTGCAAATCATTTCAATTTCCTTTGGGGAAGTGCTTATTATGAATACGGAAGGATTTATGCCATCAATCCTAACACCGGTACTATTCTTGATACAATTGACTGCGCAAAATGGAATAATGATGTAATTGGAAGTTATAGCTCAAGACCTGGGGGAACAGTAGGAACAGCCTCGGGTTTTACTTCACCTTATAATGTCGATTTTGATGAAAATTATAATTTATATGATCAATCCAGAAATGGATGGGCGGTAGATAAATGGTCATATTCAGGAACATTGCCCACTATTCCGTTAACAATAACGGATGTTAAAAAAGTCGATAGCCAAACTCCGGAAACATTCACTTTATCCCAAAACTATCCGAATCCATTTAATCCTTCTACAACTATAGATTTTTCATTAAATAAATCTTCCAATATCAGCCTTTCTATATATGATATCAATGGGAGGTTAATTACAAAATTAATTAGCGGAACACATTTTGCTTCCGGGAATTATAGTGTTACTTTCGATGCTTCAAAACTGGCATCCGGCACTTACATTTATGTTTTGAAAACTAATACACAACAGTTATCTAAAAAGATGACTCTTATTAAATAACAAAATAGTGAGGTACATTCATGAAGCAAAAAATCTTTACAAACCTTTTGGTAGTACTGTTTATTGCTTTTTCGGCGACAACAGTATTCGGACAGCAAGAAATTTTTAAAAGAACAGCATTAATTCACCCACCGGTAAATGAAAACGGCGGATATGGTGATGCTGTTATAGGGGATGTAACCGGCTCAGGCATGCCACAAATTTATGCTGTTAACGATGATTGGACAGATACAGGTGGTGAACTAATACCCAAAATATATGAATTTAAATTCGACGGCGTTAAGTGGGATTCCGTGTGGTCGGCTGTTCTCCCTTTACCGGCTCAAAATACATGGCCTGCGCTGGCAATTGCAGACCTTGACGGAGATGGTAAAAAGGAAGTGGTTTGGGGACCGGTTAATAATTTATCGGATGCAAATCCTAACCCTTCAAGAATTGTTGTATTCGAAGCACAGGGTGGCAGCAGTGATAACTTAGGAGTAGCCGATGGTTCCGGCGGTTTCAAACCGAACGCCGAATTTTCAATCACAGATTCCACTAAATTTGAACTTCGTCCATTCCGTTGGGTTATTAGAGATGTAAACAATGACGGTAAGCAGGAAATTATTTTTGCAGATCGTCAGTCAAATTACAGGTTTGGTGTTGTATCTGTCGATAATATTCCTGATGACGGAACAGGTACGGTAAATTGGAAACTTGACGCTTCCGGTTTGGGTTCTAGCATGTCAACCAGCACCATTTATGATTTGGCTGTTATGGACAGTACTATTTATTTGATCCACTCGAATGGTACAGTCACTCCCGTATTCTATGCAAATGGTAACTATACAATTGGTCCGGATCAAGTAGATGCAATTCCAGGTGGTTCATGGAAATCTGCTCAAACAGTTGATCTGAACAATGACGGTAAAAAAGAAATAGTAGTTGGTCAATGGTCGGGCGGCTCACAAGTATATCTGCTTGAAAAAAATCCAACTGCCGATACTTTGGATACGTATGTAATTGGAGATTTTGCTTCTTTAGGAAGTACACGCTTAAATGGCGGAGCTGTGGGTGATGTTGATAATGACGGACACTTGGATTTTATTTATGGCTCCAGGTCAGGATATGCAACTCCTCATGCTTCCATTTATAGATTTTCATATATGGGCGGCGATATTACAAGTCCAACAAGTTACAAGGCTTCCATAATTGATTCCTCATTAATGGCAGGCGGTCAATACGATGTTGTGGCAGTTGGTAATGCTGATAGTGATGCAGGGGATGAAGTAGTTTATTCCGGAACACCTAGAGGCAGCGACCCAATTCCATTGGTTGTATTAAAATCGATGAAAGTCGACAATCTGTCAACAATAGCAAATGCTAGAATAGATTCTAATAACGACTATCAGCCCGATAGCCTCGGCAAAGTTATGAAAGTCATCGGCGTAGTGAATGCACCTAATCTTCAAGGTAATGCTAATTTTAGTTATACCATTCAGGACGGAAATAGCGGAATACTTCTATTCAAAAGCGGTACACCGAACTTGACACTAAATTATGGTGATAGAGTACTCGTTACCGGTACTGTGGCTCAATATAGAGGAACAACAGAATTAAGCGTTGCAGATCCGGCAAACGATATTACGGTTTTAGATACGGGAAGGGTAGTATCACCTTATAAAACAACTATCGAATCTTACCTTGCGAATCCGGAAAGTGTTGAGAGTAGATTAATTGAATTAGACGGTGTTGCAAAAACGGCTTCCTCCGAACCGTGGCCAAGTTCAGGCAGTTCGGCCAATATGACTATTTGGGACGGTTACAAAACACTTGTTCTCAGAATTGACAGTGATACTGACGTAGACGATAACCCTGAGCCAACATACCCGATGGATATTATCGGAGTATCGAGCCAATATACAAGTTCGTCTTCTGTTTATGATGACGGTTATCAGATTACACCCGGCTATTATAAAGATATCACTCAAGATGTAGCAGTTCTTCCATCACCTTACTTCTTCTTCCCGGATGAAATGCACCAGCAGGCTCAAAAAGGTCCGCTCACTGTAACAGATTCGGCAGAAACCGATACCGTTATGTGGACTTCTTCAATTGACCTTAACGGTGATAATATTGGCTATGCATTTGTTGTTTATAAAATAGGTAGTAGCACTCCTGCATTAACAATTCAAACTACCGATACTGTAGCATATATTAAAGGAACTGATATACTGAAAGTATTAGGCGGACAGGACACCGTGCAAGTCTATATGACATTGTTTGCGCAGGGAGCTGAAACAAACTATACTAGCAGCGTTGATACTATATATGCTACTATCGTAAATGATATAGTAACTGGCGTTCAGGATAAATTCATTCCCAAAACTTTCTTTGTAGATCAAAACTATCCTAATCCTTTCAACCCAACTACCACTATTAGGTTTGGATTGCAGCAGCAGGGTTCGGTTAGTTTGATAATCTATGATATACTAGGTCAGCGGGTAGCTGTCCTTCTGAGTAATCAGGTGATGCAGCCCGGAACTCATGAAGTTCAATTTAATGCTTCCCGTCTAGCTAGCGGTACATATATCTACAGATTAAAAGCAGGACAGCATGTTGTCACTAAGAAGATGATTTTATTGAAATGATATAATCTCATCTTTGTCATTTATAAGCCGGACATCTTGTCCGGCTTTTTTTTATTTAAAGTAATTTGAAATAGTTAGATTTGTTTTTGTCTGCCGGGCGTAGTTTTGAACGTTGGCGGAATTTCGTTAAGATTCATGCACGACTTCGCTTCGCTATGCCGTGCAGGCTTCGTTTTTTCACTTAGTTCAAAACGAAGCCTGGTGGAGCTAGGGAGGCTCGAACTCCCGACCTCTTCATTGCGAACGAAGTGCTCTCCCAACTGAGCTATAGCCCCAATAATTTTTTAAAATACTTAGGTAAGATTAAATTTCACCCGTAATAATCGAAGTTTCAAGAAAATCCGAAAAATCAATTTTTTACTTTTGCAATTTCTGTAATTCTTCATTTATAATCAATATTGGATAGATGAATATAAATGCTGAAGGCAGTGCCCAAATTGGAAAGATTATATTTTTGATAAAGTATTCTGTATGGGGGAAATGTAAGTTACCGTGAAGATCCATACGATGTGGCAAATTACTCATATTACTAATCACCAAAATATAACCAATGATAATTAAAATAATTGCTTAATAGAAATATTTCTTTAGGATAAAATAACAGCGATAAAAATTGTTAGGACTAACTAAAAATAATATTTCACAGATATCGGTGAAAAAAGGAAAATTTATGCACTTTCTTTATACTCTGAATCTAACTCAATTTTAGCCCACTCGTTTTGATGTATCGACTCAATCAGCCAATCACTATTTTTTTTTACCAGCGCAATCTCCTTTTCGAGATCAGAAGCCGCATACTCTATTTGCTTTCCCTAATTAAAATAGTATTTTGAGATAGGAATATGGTTGCACCACAACCGATAACAAACCTCAGGAGAAGATAAAGCAAAGCACCCATTTGATTGCCCCGGTTTTTGAATTGGAATACGAAAAATTTGTTGATAATTGCGATCATAAATATTTAGAATGATACAATTCTACGACAAACCATTCTTTTTCACCCATTCTTGAAACCCAAATTCCAATTGTTCGAATGATTCAATTGTATATAACACCGGCTGCAAATGCCACACATCATATTCTTGGTGGATAATATTTTCGGGATTAAATGCTCTAACTTCTACTTCATCGGAAAGTGCATGCTGCACCTCACCTTTGGAAGATATTATTCCTGCGCCGTATATCCTCGTCCCTTCCGGTTTTTTGATCAAACCGAATTCTACGGTAAACCAGTGAAAAGTTTCCAGATATTTTCTATTAATCCCTTCTGCTTTAAATGCAGCTTCCCCAAATTTTTGATAAAAAGAGGCAAAGTTTGAATCTGTTAACAGAGGCATGTGCCCAAACATATCATGAAAAAGATCCGGTGCAGGAGTATAATCGAGTTCATCTTTTCCCCTGATATAATCTGTAGACGGGAATACCTTTCTTTTCAGCATTGCAAAAAAATCTTGTTCATGTATTAAACCGGGTACCCTGGCGATTTTCCAACCTGTTGTCTCGTTAAATATATGACTTAAATTTTTAAGAGCCGGTATTTTATTGGGCGTAAAATTTAGTTTCTCAGCCCCGGTAAGATATTCTTCGCAAGCTCTGCCGGGTAAAAATTTCATCTGCCGGTCAAATAAATATTTCCAAATTTCATGATCGGATTGCGGATAATCAGGATATTCTATTTCGTCATGTTCGGGAACCGGACCTGTTAACTTTTGAGGAATGCAGCGCGGATCAATCTCCTCTTGTGCGGCTTTTTCATATGCTGAGACAGGCGCTTTTTCATCTTGTGGATTTATCATGTTAATCTCCTTATATTCTGCTTTTGGCGGAATATTAAAAATTAAATTTAATTTTTTAATTGAGCCTTGTTAAAAGGAAATTATGAATATAGAGCAACAAATTCAACGTTAAAAGGTGATATTCAACATCATGAGAAAAATTAACTGTTCTAATTTCCATAGCTGCATTTTAAAACAGAGTTGATTGATTTTTATAAATTAAAATTATTAGAATGCAATTTTTATTGGGCAGTACAATTAAAAATTAGTGGGAGGGGAGCAATTTATGGGTTAAACAATATTTACTTCCTCTTCTAATTCAATACCAAAGTCATTATAAATTTTTTCTTTAATCGTTGAAGCGAATTCCTTAATTTCACTACCCGCAGCACTACCGTAATTTACAATAACAAGCGCCTGTTTTTGATGAGTACCTGTATTCCCTTCCCTAATGCCTTTTAATCCCGCTTTTTCTATCAGCCAGCCTGCCGGGATTTTTATTTTGTCGTCGGAAACATTATATCCAACTAAATCCGGAAAATTCTTCTTTAGTTGTTCAAATTTTGAATTGGTGATTTCGGGATTCTTAAAAAAACTTCCTGCGTTTCCTATTTCCTTTGGATCGGGCAGTTTGTTTTTTCTAATATTACAGATTATTTCACTCACATCCTTTATAGTAACTTCTTTTAATCTTTGCTTTTCAATTTCAGTTTTAACAGGTCTGTACTCAAAGTTTGGAATAGGATTTTTACTCAATTTTAGGGTAACGGAAGTAATGATAAATTTATCTTTGAGCTCTTTTTTAAAAATGCTGGAACGATAACCGAAACTGCATTCTTCTTTATTAAAGTGTGCTGCTACTGCATTATTTTTATAAAAACCTTTCAGATCGAATAAAACATTTTTTAACTCCTGACCATACGCACCGATATTTTGCACGGGTGCTGCGCCTACCGTACCGGGGATTAATGAAAGATTCTCAATCCCCCCGAAATTATTTTTTATAGAAAAAAGGACGAGATCATTCCATATAACTCCGGCTCCAGCTTCTACATATACTGAAGTTTCATCCTCCTCTTTAATTTTAATACCGGTAATAGACATCTTTATTACTAATCCGTCGTAATCTTTAGAAAACAAAATATTGCTTCCGCCGCCCAAAATTAATTTTTGTTCTTTATTAAGTTCCGGAGCTAAGAGAATTTCTTTCAATTCTTCTTCACTAAAAACTTCGGCAAAAAGTTTTGCTTTTACTTCTACACCGAATGTATTTAATTTTTTGAGGGAAAAGTCTTGCTTAATTTTCATAAGTAAAAATAATAACTTAATTTATTACCAAATATAAATATTTTTTCAGTAATGTTGTTCAACCCTTGAAATTCTTTTGTAGAATAGCACCATTATGTAACATTCAATGGGGAGTTAAAGTTTTGTACAAGATATATTTTTAATACATAAAATATGTGAACACGCTTGGGGTCATACAATTTATACATGTCCGAAAATTGGGATACTTAAATTCCAAAAAGATTGAATAAAAAGGAAATATGAGCAAGTACGAATTTATTGAAAAAAGTAATACTGATCTTGATACAATTGAACTATCTGATACGGAGTCAGGCAATAAAATTGAAATTGCGCTGCAAGGAGCAACTTTGCTAAATTATTTTATTCCTTTAAACGGAGAACTCTTTAATATTATCGATGGGTTTACTACACCTCAAGAACTGCTGTCCGGTAAAGGTGCAAGATGCTGGATAATGACACCGTTTGCTAACCGGATACCCAACGGAATTTATAACTTTAACAAAAATACTTACAAACTCTTGCCTATCTCACCTGGTACAAAGGTTATGCATGGAATTTCTTCACACCAAAAATTTGAAATCTACGAAAGAGGACTTACCGAAAATTTTATTGAGATTACTTTTATTTCAAAAGAAATAAGACCCGGTGTTTTTCCTGGGTATCCTTTTTCTCTGAATGTTTATATAAAATACAGACTGGAAAAGGATAAACTTAGTATGAGTGTTATCGGCGAAAATACCGGTGATACCCCTCTCCCCTTTTTTCCAGGCTGGCACCCGTATTTTAAAACATCGGATAAAGGAATAGATCATTTACAATTGACGGTTAACTCAGGAAAAATCATATTGATGAATGATCAATTCATTCCGCTGGCTAACAATGAAGCCTACGGGAATATCGACAACTATACAGAATTAGATTTCCGCGATACAATATCAAATGAACTCCGTATTATCGGTTCACGGATATTAGATATCGGTTATGCCGATTTGAAAAAAGACAACGATGGTTTATTCAGGTCATCAATATATGATCCCCAAAACGGATTAGGAATAACAATGTTTCAAAAGGATGGATTCACAATAGTTTTTTCCGGTGATTCTTTACCGGATCGTCCAAGAAAATCGATTGCGATTGAACCGATGCGATTTTTAACAAATGCTTTTAACAGAAATGAATTTATTGAAGATATGACTATACTCCCAGGAGAAAATAAAAAATTTACTTTCGGTGTCGAAATATCAAGGAAGGATGTTGAATGAGAAAATATAAGTACATGATATACTTTCTCAATTTTTTATTAATAATAACATTCAGCTCATGTATCAGATATAATAAACCTCCGAAGACTGGAAATCCCTTAATACTTCCATTTACTCAAAAAAAAGAACGTGAACAGTTTAAACAATATCTTTATGAAAATGTTATCCGGAAAAATTTATCGTTCCCCTTAACCGATTCCACTGAAAAGAATTATACAAGTGCGATGTGGGGCATTGAGCAGGCTCTTGATACCGAGTATATTGCAAAGTCCGGCATTAAAAGAGCATTATTCTCATTCCCTGAACGAAACCTTTCCTTTTACTACCGCACAATGGAAGCAGCAAATGCCGTATTCCCGGATTCATTTTACCCTGAAGTATTAAAACTTACAAAGGGAACCAGTGATCCTAAACTTTTTGCAATGGGAGTTCATTTTTTGACCGGCAATAATTCAAACAAATATCCAAATTCTTATTTTATTAAACTTCTTGATGATAAATTTGGTAACCGGTATGATAACCCAATATTATTCATACTTAACCAATATTTAATAAAGTCGGAATCAAAATGGGTAGAAAGCAGACCTTCATTGACTGCTCTTCTTTCTTATAACTTTGGAAAAGGCAAAACAATTATTTTCAGCTTTCAAAGAACGAATAGAAATTATCCGGGTCTTGCAATCGTTCGTAAACCGGACGGTAAATTTGTTCGTACGGCAGACGACTTAATATTCAGTGTTCCACAGTTAGCAAGAGCCATTACCAACCTTCCAAGTTACATAACAAACGGTAATACGCCGCAGGGTATTTTTTCTATTCAAGGTGTAGATACTTCAAAATTAAAATGGATCGGTCCAACTACAAATATACAATTGGTAATGCCGTTCGAATCAAATCCGCAAATATTTCTGCACGATTCGCAGCTACGGGATACTGTAATGAATCAAGCATTATATTCCAAGTTACTTCCAAAACCCTGGCGGAATTATTTACCTATTTATGAATCATACTATGCAGGGAAAGCAGGGAGAACAGAAATTATTGCGCATGGGACTACATTCGATCCTGAATTTTATGCCGGCAAACCTTATTACCCGAATACTCCCACGATGGGCTGCCTTTGCGCTAATGAAATTTGGTCCGAAAAAGACGGTTCGCGTTCAATGAGCTATCAAAATGCACTTGCGGATGCATTTCTTTCGACCGGTTCAAAAGAAGGTTATTTGATAGTTGTAAACCTAAACAATAAAAAATCACCCGTTACATTGAATGAAATAGTGATGAATGTTTTAAACGCAGAACCAAATGAAAATTAAGTTGAAATATTTTGTTGTAAAATAGATAAACTTTGAGTAATGAAGACCCGGAGGAAATTATATTGAAGCTTGAATTTAATTTTAACCAATCAGGTGTGGTTCCCTATCGTATTAACGGTGATAAGCTTGAAGTTCTCCTTATTACTTCTGTAAAAAAGAAGAAGTGGATCATTCCAAAAGGTTATGTTGAGTTCAATCTTTCCGATTTTGAGTCTGCTAAAAAAGAAGCTTACGAAGAAGCGGGAGTGTTAGGTTCTAACGAAACTATAGAATTAGGAAGCTTTGCAGCTAAAAAATCAAACGGTACAAGGCATATAAAAATCTTTGCAATGGAAGTAACCAAAGTATTAGAAACATATCCTGAAAAAGAAAAACGTCAGCGAAAATGGTTCCCTATAGAAGAAGCAGCAAAAAAAATTTCTATACCCGAAGTTTTAAACATGATTCTATCGCTTGATAAAAAGACGGGAAGAAACAATAAACAATAGTTTGAAGCCCTTCTGCCGTTAAAAATTTACGCCAATTAATACTTCAATTTTCGACAAGTGAAGTACTTACTACCGGGATATTTAAAACCTATATTCGATTAGAATATGCTAAATTAATTCGACCCATATATCTACGAATAACTAATTACTCCTCTTCATCAGAACTAAGCATAACTTTATCAACCGCATCCTTGCTGGTTGTAAAATCGTATCCTTTCCCAGCCAAAAAAGTAAGCAATTTTAACCGCATTTTTTTTTCATCGTAGTTACGCGATTTAAGAATTTTTTGTTTTTTCTTTGCCAACATTATTGCATTCGCGGCATCATTCACTTCGGAAATTTTATTGTTCAGAACATCATTAATAATTTCAGAATTAATTCCTTTTTAAATAATTCGGCTTTTATTTTAGCAAAACCCCATAATTTGCTCTTAATATTTTCTTCCGCAAACATTGCGGCAAATTTAGCATCATCCAGGTAACCTTTTTGAACTAATTCGCCCAGCACATCTTCGATTAAAATATGATCGTAGCCTTTTTGTTTTAATTTAATTCGCATTTCGTTCATCGAATGCATACGGCGAGCTAAAAAACGCCACGCTCTTTGTTTGATATGATAAATTTGATTTTCTTTTACCAGTAAAGAAAAATGACCTTCGGAAATTTCCATATTTTTCCTCAGGCCATTTTTTAAAAATACTTCATACGATAGATAAAGCTTTTCGTCGTTGTCTAGATAAACCGTTACATTTCGTTCATCCTTTTTTATAACTTTATCTATTCTCATAAATTAAACAACGAACTTATTTTGATGAATTCTTTTCTTTCCCGGTAGGTTTAGTTTCGCTTTCCGCCGGTTTTTCCTCTCCGATAATCATTCCCAGTTTTACTCTAACTTCCTTGTCAAGACTGCCGAACAACTCCGGCATTTCTATTAATTTTTGTTTGAATTGTTCCCTGCCCTGGAATCTATCTTCACCGTAAGTGTACCAAGCTCCGCTTTTTTTAACAATATTAAAATTAGTTGCCAGGTCAAGCAGGTCACCGGTTTTACTTATACCTTCATTATACATTATATCGAATTCTACTTCCTTGAATGGCGGTGCAACTTTACTTTTAACAATTTTTACCCTCGTCCTATTGCCAACTACATCTGTTCCGTTTTTTATAGCAGCTATTCTTCTTATATCCATTCTCAAAGAAGCATAAAACTTAAGTGCATTACCGCCGGTGGTAGTTTCCGGATTACCGAACATAACACCAATTTTACTTCTTAATTGATTAATAAAAACAACCGCTGTTTTAGATTTAGAAATGGCACCTGTAAGTTTTCTGAGAGCCTGCGACATTCAGTCTTGCCTGAACAGCCATAGTTGCATCGCCCATCTCTCCTTCAATTTCCGAGCGCGGTACAAGTGCGGCAACAGAATCGATAACAATTATATCAAGAGCATTGCTTCTCACAAGAGTGTCTGTAATTTCCAAAGCTTGCTCGCCAAAATCCGGTTGTGACAGTAATAAATTTGCAGTATCAACTCCGAGCCTTTTTGCATAATTAACATCCAGAGCATGTTCTGCATCTATAAAAGCAGCAAGCCCGCCTGCTTTTTGTGCTTCTGCTATTACATGTAAACATAAAGTTGTTTTACCGCTGGATTCAGGACCGTAAATCTCGGTAACTCTTCCTCTAGGCACACCTCCTATCCCCAGGGCAAAGTCAAGTGAAAGGGCACCGGTCGGAATAGATGCAACTTTATTTATTACTCCGTCTCCGAGTTTCATAATAGAACCCTTACCGTACGTTTTTTCAATACTGGCGATAGCATCGTCAATTATTTTCATTTTTTGATCTCTCTCAGAACTCATTTTGCCTCCTAATCATTTTAAATAATAATTTTTAATTTCTTTATAAATCGAACCTGAAGATCGCAATTCACTTTTCATCAAAACAATTTCATTAGATACGAACTTCAATTCCGGTACGGCTGCTTTCTCATATCGTTTAACAAAATCTTTACCTTCTTTTCCTTTTAACCGTTTTAAAGTTAGATGCGCTTTAAATTTTCTTTTTTCCGCCGGAATGGAAAACTTTTGAAGCTTCAGATTTAATTTTTCAACAAGTTCATTTATCCAGGGATTTATATTCAAACCTAACCACAAGATTTTAGGCTCATTCCTCACATAAAAAATTCCAAACCGGGAAAGGCAGCAGTTAAATTTTTCGAAATTCCCTAAAAACTCAATTTCATCCGCAATATCGTTTACTAATTCATCTTTAACTTCGCCTATAAATTTTAAGGTGAGATGAATTTTTTCTTCTGGTTCCCATTTGTATTTATGAGGATCAGGCAGAATGGAATCCCTCAAAATAATGATTTGCCTTCTAATTTCTTCCGGAATTTTCATAGATACAAAAAGCCTAGTCATCTAAAGAAATACCTAACAAATACCTTCTAATCATATCTAACGCAGCTTGTGTTGTTCTTTGTTTATTTATAATTCTGTCATCACCGAACATAAATTTTTTAGCAGTACAAACTTTATCATCACATATACCTATAAATACTAAACCAACCGGTTTATCGGTCGTGGCGCCTGTCGGGCCCATAATACCTGTAACAGATAACCCGATATCCGTTCCGCTGATAGCTTTTATTCCTTCAGCCATCTGTCTGGCAACTTCCAAACTAACGGCTCCGTATTCTGAAATTGTATCTTCGTTCACCTTTACAATTTCCACTTTAGAGGCATTACTGTAAGAGACAACGCCCCTTTCGAAATACGCACTGCTGCCGCTAATATTTGTAAGCACATTGGATAAATTTCCTCCGGTGCAGGATTCTGCTACCGCAATAGTCAGCCCTCTTTCTTTTAATAACCTGGCAATAACCTCTTCCAAAGATTCTTCTTCACGGCTGAATATAAATCTTCCAACCTTACTTCTTATTTTTTGTTCGACTTCGGTAATTTTGTTTTGTACTAACTCATCCGTATTTCCGGTTGATGTAATTCTCATTTTAACACCGAATTGATTCGGTAAAAAAGCCAGGCTAGCTCCGTTTAATAGTTCGTCGAGATCACCGAGTTTTTCATAAAGTACCGATTCCGGAATACCTGTTGTTTGCAAGGTATCCCTTTTTATAAAAAATTCGGGATTTTCAATTTTCTCCTTAAGCTTTGGGATGACAAATGATTTCATCATGGCACGCATCTCATAAGGCACGCCGGGCAAAACGATGAAGATTTTACCGTCTTTTTCAATCCACATTCCAGGAGCTGTTCCGTGTGCATTATTGATTGCTACTGCAATTTTGGGAACAAGAGCCTGATCTTCATTTACTTTTGTGAGTTCCCTCCCCCGTTTTTTAAGCAAGGCTTTAATGTCTTCCAAGATTTCTTTATTTTCAACAAGTTCGGTATGAAAAAATTTAACCACGCATTTCCTGGTAACATCATCGTGAGTCGGTCCTAAACCCCCGGTAACAAGAACTAAATCATTCTTATCCATGCAAACCTTGAACTCATTCATTATCTCTTCTTCAATATCGGGTACTACCGAAGTTTTTTTTACATTTATTTGGATGTCGGAAAGCTGTTGACCAATATATGCAGCATTAGTATTCAGGGTTTGACCTATTAAAATTTCATCCCCGATAGTAATTATATGAGTATCCATAACAATCTCTATAAAAAATTAATATTGAACTGAATAAAAATAATCAAAATTAAATGCACAAAAACCAATGAATAAATTCCGGCTACAACATCATCTATCATTATTCCCAATCCTCCGTTCAAATTTTCAAGATCCCTAGCCGGGTACGGTTTTATAATATCAAATGCCCGCCAAATAAAAAACGCCAATATGGATAAAATTAAACTCTTGGGTAAAAATAAAAGAGTTATCCACATACCTACAACTTCATCGATCGTACATTCAGCAGGATCTTTTCCGTAAACTGATTCGAATTTAGTGCCCACGTAAATCCCGTAAAATGTAAAGATAATAATTGCGGGAATCAATATGAAATGATTTTCAAAACCAGGGATGTAATAAATGAGTAAAGCAGCAAGACTTCCCATGGTTCCTGAAGCAAATGGAATATATCCGGTATAAAATCCGGAACCTAAAAATTTTTCAATAGAATTAAGCTTCATTTTTGAACAAGGATTTTATTAAGTGTCTATTTTGATAAATATATGTAACCCCGGAATGAAAGGTTATAGCTGTTATTAAAAGCATGGTAAAGTATACAAAATTATAGTTAAGAAAAATCGCAAAATACTTTTCATTGCCGGAAAAAAGTTGTTGGGTATTACTTGCTACATAAACTATTAATAAATAATACAAAAATGTCATTTGAATAAATGTTTTCCATTTGGCATAATAGCTAGTTGGAAAGGTTCGCCCTTTGTAATCGGCGTAAGCTCTTAATCCTGTAACAATGATATCTCTCGAGATAATTATTATCACCATCCACAAAGGGATAATATGAAGGATTACGAATCCTATAAAAGCGGATGAAGTTAAAATCTTATCAGCCAGAGGGTCCCAAAATTTCCCCCACGAAGTAATATAATTATATTTTCTTGCAAGCCAGCCATCGTACCAATCTGTGAGAGCAGCGATTATAAATATCACCAAAGCGATTTGTTTTAATACCGGATTTTCAGACAAAAAACACCAGAGGAAAACTGGTGATAAAATAATCCGTAAAACAGTAAGTTGATTTGGTAATACCATAGTAATTAAGAGAAGAAATTAATTGTTTGCCAGCTGCCTAAGATAAGGGAATTCATAAATTCCGGTACTATGACCGTCTTTCCACGTAATCTGAATCGCATAACTCCCCACCATTCCTATATTTGTTAAAGTTATTTGATTTTCGGGAAACAACGGGATAAAAGTTCTGCTTTGCTTTTCACGTTCTTCCGCGCATGTAGCACAAGGGCAAAATCTTCTTAATTTTTTTAAAGTAATGTTTGATTCAGTCTGATCATCCCACTTGATGTAAAGTTCTTTTTTATGTATAACTTTAATCTGCAGAGGATTCATTTTATGATAAAGTTTCCCCGGTTAATTTATACAATACCTCCAGATACTTTTCACTGGTTCTACTTATAATATCCTGGGGCAACACCGGCGGCGGCGGCTGCTTATTAAAATTAATCGACAATAAATAATTTCTTACAAATTGTTTATCATAGCTTTCCTGAACTCTCCCTTTTGCATATTTATCTTTTGGCCAAAATCTTGAAGAATCGGGAGTAAGCAATTCATCAACAAGTATGATCTCATTGTCTAATATTCCAAATTCCATTTTCGTATCTGCAATTAGAATTCCTTTGGATGAAGCAAACTTTGCAGCCGAATTATAAACATTAACAGCCGAATCTTTTATCTTGCTAACAGTTTCCTTATCCGTGATTTTTTCTGCATCCGAAATTGATATGTTCTCATCATGCAGCCCTATTTCTGCTTTTGTGGAAGGAGTAAAAATTGGATATTCCAACTGTTCCGATTCTTCAAGGCCTGCAGGCAATTCAATTCCGGATATTTTGCCGGTATCTTTATAATCATTCCAACCCGATCCCGAAATGTACCCGCGTACTATGCATTCTATATGAATAACTTCGGCTTTTTTAACAAGCATCGATCTTCCTTCAAGTTCCTCTAAATACTCCTCGCATTCGGAGGGAAACTCTTTAATGTTTGTACTTATAAGATGATTGGGTATAATATTTTTTGTAAAATTAAACCAGAATTCCGAAATTTTATTTAACACTTTTCCTTTGTTAGGAATTCCCTGAGACATGATTACATCAAAGGCGGATAAGCGATCGGTAGATATGATTAGGAAGTATTCACCGACATCGTAAATATCCCGAACTTTACCGCGTTTTACCAGGTTGAGTTTCGGAAAGTCCGTTTGCAGAATAATTTTAGGTTCCATTTCGTTTCCAAAGTTTATTCACAAATATAAAGATGCTAAAATGATATTACAACTCATAAAAGGAATAAATATTAGTACATGTACTTTTCTCAGCCAAGACCGTTTTTATTGTGTGCTACAATTCATCTGGTTTATTTGAAATAATTCATAGATTTCGATTGAAAGACTTGAAATTTTATAAGAAGAAGACGCGACTTAAATTTAATCCAAAATGGTGAGGGCTGGATAAAGATGAGTACGATAATTGTAATGATTTACAGTTACTTCTCTTTTATTGCAACGATGTTTTTTTTGATTCTTATTCGCACCGCCCCTACGGGCTGGCAGGATGAAAATGGATTTCATTCTGGTGAGAGAAGTTAGATTAAACCGACTTAGCCGGAAAAATCTTAATTATACAGTATCTGTAACTAATTCTTATTTCCAATCAGGAATACATTTAATTATGACATTTTTTTGTAAGTGCGGTTCTGTTATTCTCAAAAACAAGGATACGATTTTTTTTGGAGAGTATTATCCCCTGATAATTTTAGGTTATCATAAGGAGGAGTAATAAATTTATCTAAAGTTATTATCTGTTTTGTAATTGCTAAAAGGATTATTTAATAATATCTTACAAAGTGAAATCCATTTTCATCCTGCCATCCTTCCGGAGCAAAATATGATAGGAATAGAAAATATAGTAGTGATATAAGTGAAACCATACTGTATACTCCCATGGTTATCATTTATTCATTTCCTTTCTTATTATTGAACCAATTTTTAGTAATCGGCTGCTTACTGGATATTTATTAAGAAGCAGAATTGTTTTCTTATGATGTAAAATTAATTTTATCATAACTGATAAATTAAGCTATTGTTTAATTTACAATTTTACAATATTATTAGCAACTAAAAAACACAATATTGTTTTATTGTTTAAGATTCAGTGTAATATGAAAAAATAAAATAAGAGAATCCTCTTCCTTAAAGTAACCCGATAATCAATAAAACGAATAGAGCAATCATGATAACTACTGCGAATTTGAAGGTTTTACTATCTTTCGGGAATTCATAACCACAAATTGGACAGATTTCGGAATTATTATCAATTTCCATTGCACAGGATGGGCATTCTTTTTTTTTCAATTAATTCCTTTACTCCTCCGTTTTAATTTGTTTCGTATTCCGTTTTATTTTGAGTTGAAAAATATAATCTTTGGAAAAATGGATATTGTAATTTACGACATATGCGGCGAACTTAACAAATTTTTTATATTGATCTTTCCACGAGAGTAATGACAAACCAGGCAATCTTATCTTCATTGAGGGAAACTATTTTTAAACATCTATCTTCTTTTAGCGGGAAAAAAGTCTCTGAGTTGCTAAAGGAGTTTGAAAATGTTTATTCACAAAAATGCACGAGTTGCTTACTAGTTTTGTCTCCAAGTACGGAATGATGAACGATCAAAGTTCAAAAAAGGGATAAATAAAATTCTTCATACCATAAGACAAACTCATTTCAATGTACTTATTTAATTACCGACAAAATCAGACGAAATTAATATTTCCATGACATAAGCAATATATCCTTAATATGAAATGTGGCTTAATTACAATATGATTTATAGTTTTTCACTATAAAAGTATTCAAATAAAAATTCAATCTTGTTTTTTGCATAAACTCAGAAATCAATTTATCTGTTTTTTATATATTCGGCAATTCTGCTAATCGTTGTTTTGTAACGATGTATTAATTTACCATACCCATTTTACAAATAATTATGCTTCAGTCATCACAAAAATTTAATGTTTTCATTTGAGATAATGAAATATAGTTATGAGTGTTTAATTAAAAATGCAAAGATTGAACTTCTGAGCTCCGCCTTATGTTAGTAAATATTTTGGGAATGACACACAATTAAATTTTAGATATTTTACGGGAAGCAAATTTTATTTTTATTTTAGGAAATAGCCTATGCAACCACCCGAATTAGATGGCATATATCAAATAACTAAAAAGCAAATTAATTTCTACAATGCTCACGGTTTCGTATTATTAAAAAATGTTTTAAAAACTGAAGAAGTAGAGTCATACCGGAGCATCATCGATCACACTGTTACCAAACTCACGGCAAAAGACAAACGGACACTAGCCGAAAAAACGCCTTACGAAAGAGAGTTTTTGCAATGCAGCCATCTTTGGAGGGAATTTCCAGAAATTAGAAAGTTTACATTGAGTAAACGACTCGGCTCAATTGCAAAAGAACTTTTAGGTACGGCGCATGTTCGATTATGGCACGATCAGGCTTTATATAAGGTTCCGGGAGGATCTAGAACAGAACCGCATCAGGATATAGCATATTGGCCTATGATTGAAAAAAATGCCGGTACAATTTGGCTGGCATTGGATGAGGTTACGGTTGAAATGGGCGCGATGCATTTTATCCCCGATTCACATAAATCAGGAATTTTCAGCTACGATAATAAGATAGAAAATTCACTCGAAGGCAAAAGCAATCTTTTAAAAGAAGTTCAAGAAATTACCAAAACCAAGCCGGTTTACTATAACCTAAAACCGGGAGATGCAACCTTTCATCATGCATTGACGGTTCACTTTACCGGCGAAAATAAAACCGATATGATAAGAAAAGGAATGACCGTAATTTATCTTGCTGATGGGGTTAGATACGATGGTAAATCACCCGCTGCGGGACATCATTGTGCAGAAGGCAGCGTTGACGGGCAGCCGATTGCTACAAAATGGAATCCGCTTGTTTATTAATTCGAAGGTAATATAATGGCTCCCTACAAAATAAATATTTAACGTAATTTTCATTTCAACTGAAGGCAGAAATCTCACACTTGTAAAAGATTTGCACCTTAGCCACACAGGTCTCAGTAGATGAACCCTTAGAAAGGACAAATAAGTTATTTTGTAAAAAATCTATTGTGGAAGATTAAAATACTTCAAATTCTTGGGTAACTAGAGTGTTGCTGAATTTGCTATAAATACAAATTAGCTGTTAATATTCGGTAAAATAATTCAGGAGTCATATATATAATCATAAATAATTTTTTACAACACTAATTTTAATATCTATTTAATGCAGGCAATTATATTAAGCAGATTTCCAATTTTCACCAAAATAAAAAAATCAGAAGTTACAATTGAAGACTTCTGCTTCTTGTGTTAATATTTTTATGAATTGACTTTTAAATAATCCAAAGACACCTATTTTTAAACTTCAAATATTTGTCCCGGCTCAGGGAAATGAACATTTTTGTATCCCCTTTCTTCTAATTTTTCTTTTAAGGGCAATGCTTGTTCTTCTTCACCGTGAACTAGAAAAATTTCTTTCAACTTTTCAGACGGATTATATTTCAAGTACTCTATTAATTCTTTTTGATCTGCATGGGCAGAAAAATAATCCATTTTCTTTACATGACATTTAACTTTATATTTTCCCCCTAAAATACTGACTTCATCATCGCCGTTCATGATTTTTCGGGCTAAAGTATACTCAGCGGCATAACCGACAAAAAGGATCAGGTTTAGAGGATTTTCAATATTATTTTTTAGATGATGTAAAATTCTTCCTCCTTCCGCCATACCTGAAGCCGAAATTATTATGTAAGGACCAACTTTATCATTAAGTGTTTTCGAGTCTTCAACATCTGTAATATATTCAAGGCGGTTAAATCCAAACGGGTCCTCATGCCCTTGAAGAAATACACGATTAGTCTCCCTATCAAAACATTCAGGGTGATGCCTGAAAACTTCCGTAGCTCTAACAGCTAGAGGGCTATCTACATAAATCGGCATTTGTGGTATTCTGCCTTCTTCCCACAATTTGTGAAGCATATAAACAATTAACTGCGTCCTACCTACGGCAAAAGCAGGAATAATTATTTTGCCTTTTCGTTGCGCAACTTCACGCACCGTAGTAGCCAGTTTTTCCTCAATCTGTCCAGAAACATCATGCAATCTGTTGCCGTATGTACTTTCCATTAATATTACATCTAGATCACGCAAGCGATTTGGGTCTCTTAAAATCGGCATTTCATCTCTTCCCAAATCACCTGTAAAACCAAAATTAAATTTTTTGCCATTCTCATTTATTTCCAATCTTATACTTGAGGACCCTAAAATATGACCGGCATCCAAAAATGTTGCTGTGACACCCGGGGCAACTTCCACGCCTCTATCATACTGAACGCCGATAAAATGCCGCATTGCATTTTCAACGTCTTCTTCGTTATAAAGCGGTTCGAACAGCACCTTATTTTCTTTAGCTCTTTTTTTATTCACCCATTTCACATCTCTTTCTTGAAGATAAGCAGAATCTCTAAGCATTATATTACAGAGATCAACAGTTGCTGCTGTTGTATAAATGTGACCTTTAAAACCATTCTTAATTAGACTTGGTATATTACCGCTGTGATCGATATGCGCGTGCGAGAGCAGCATTACGTCAATTTCTTCCGGATTTAATTTAAAATGACGGTTTTTTTCGAAAGCCTCTTTTCTCCTGCCCTGGTATAGTCCGCAGTCGAGCAATATTTTTTTCCCATTAATTTGCAATAAGTGCTGCGAACCGGTAACTGTTTGTGCAGCACCGATAAATTGAATTTTCATAAAATATTCCTTCCATAAAAATTGTATTAATGCAGGTACCCTTCAAACTTGTTTGAAAGTTAAGGTAACCGTTTATTTAATTGATAAAGGATATTATCAAACTGATAAATATAAATTTTTAGTCATCACTAATTACTAACAAAATTATAATTATGGTGGTGTTCCCTTTTGCATGATTTTTGCAAGTACATATTTATTACAAAATCAGAAAACCAGGAAACAATATAATGCAGAATTATTTAAGAGGCTATTTCTTTATACTTCTAATTTCATTTTTGCAACTTTCAACAATTGTTAAAGCTCAAAGTTATAAATTGATTTGGTCGGATGAGTTTAACGGACCAAATATAGATCCATCGGTTTGGACACATGAAACAGGAGGAAACGGCTGGGGAAATGGTGAATGGGAATATTATACAGACAGATCTGTAAATTCCTATATAGATAATGGAGTGCTGGTAATAAAAGCAATTAAAGAAAATTACGGAAACATGAATTACACTTCGGCAAGGTTGATAACAAGAGGGAAAAAGTTTTTTAAATACGGCAAAATTGAAGCTAGGATTAAACTGCCGTACGGAAAAGGAATTTGGCCTGCATTCTGGATGATGGGTGAAAATATAAACAGTATGGGATGGCCTTCATGCGGCGAAAATGATATAATGGAGATGACAGGCGGCGAGAGCGGTGACAGCAGGGTTTACGGTACTTTGCATTGGAGTAATAACGGGCAGCATGCCCAATCAGGCGGTTATTATGATTTGAGTTCCGGAAAGTTTGCAGATGGTTTTCATATTTTTGCGGTAACCTGGAGCCCTCAAAAAATTGTATGGTCGGTAGACGATCATACTTATTACACAATTGATATAACCCCGGAAGGATTGAAAGCATTCCAAAATGATTTTTTTATACTTTTAAATCTTGCCGTTGGAGGCCAATGGCCGGGCTATCCCGATGCTACCACAATCTTTCCTCAAACAATGGAAGTTGATTATGTAAGAGTGTATCAGGATACGTCTTCAATCCCGGATATCTCTGTAACATCTCCCGGAAATAACTCAAGCTTTGATGCTCATTCTGATATAACAATTACTGCAGATGCTAGTCTAACAAACGGAAACCTCGGCATAGTTCAATTTTATCAGGATGCCGTTAAAATAGGTGAAACGGATGTAAAGCCTTACCAAATAATATGGAGAAATGTATATCCGGGTAATTATAAAATATATGCAAAAACCTCCACAGATTTAGGATATGAAAGTACTTCACAATTCATTAATATTAATGTTGGTTCCGGAAGCAGCGAATCACCCTACATGGGTCATCCTTTCTCCATTCCCGGAACAATTGAAACAGAAAATTATGATTTAGGCGGACAAAATGTTTCTTATTATGACAGTGATATTTCCAATAACGGAAAGGCTTACCGTACTGACGATGTTGATATCGAAAGCTGTATAGATGACGGAGGAGGCTACGATGTAGGATGGAATACAAATAATGAATGGCTTAATTATCTGGTTGAAGTAAAAAAAACAGGTACATTTGAAATAAGTGCACGTGTCGCTTCAAATTCTACCGGAGGTGAATTTAATATAACCATAGGAGACCATTCAACCGGTAATATAAAAATTCCTAATACAGGAGGATGGCAAACCTGGTCGACGGTTACTTCACCCGGGATAACTCTGCGGCAGGGAATTTATAATATGAAGTTCACTGTTATTTCGGGAGCTTTCAACATTAATAGATTTGAAATATACGAACCGGGTACACAGCCGAGAATAACCATTACTTCACCCAACGGGGGAGAGAAATGGCAAACCGGAACTATTCAAGAAATAAGATGGAACAGTTTAAAAGTATCCAATGTTAAAATAGGACTCTCCTCAGATGGCGGAAAGAATTGGACTTCAATCGCAAATACCTGGACATCAGGATTTGGTTCTTATAGATGGAAGGTTAATGATGTGACCTCATCCAACTGTAAGATAATGGTTGTAGATGAAAATAATTTAACTAATAATGATGTAAGTGATGCTCCATTTTCAATAGCTAAAATTACAAACGTGGATAATAAAAAGGATATCCCCGAGGGATTTACTCTGCAGCAGAATTATCCGAATCCATTTAATCCCACAACTAATATCAGATATTCAATTCATGACAAGAGTTTTGTTTCCATAAAGGTTTTTGATAACCTGGGAAACCGGGTTTCCACACTGATCAATGAAGAGCAATCAGCTGGAACTTATAATTTAATATTTCGCGGAGATAACCTAGCTTCGGGAGTCTATTTTTACTCATTAGAAATAGAATCAATTGACGGTAAAATTGCTCACAGGTCGGTTCGTAAGATGCTGCTTTTAAAGTAAAAATTTATTTGATCATGTTGAATTTATTAATAACCCTTGCCGCCCAAAAGTCATGATAAACTTTGAAGGTGGTGTAAAAACTTCATAAAGAAATTCCGAAACTTTCCACTGAAGGAGAACATGTTCATAGTGAACTAATAAGAAATTCCAACTGCTTAAGTAACAAAAGTTAGTAATATTAAACCCGAGAATCCGAAGATGTCTCGGCACCCTACCAATTTTGTTAAATTTACCTGCTCAAATTTGCCGGTATTAATTACTATCTACTTAAAAACATTTTTACAAATCCTTTAAATTTGCTATATACAAAAAACATAAAAGACAAAATTATTGTGCTTCACATTTTTTGTTATAACACAACTTGCTATATATTCTTACCTATTAAGTAAATATTGCCCTTAATTTACAGTAAAGATTACTACCCTTAGATTCTATTTCTTAAAAAACCTTCCATTTACTCGAAATCACACTTCCTAATATGTGGTACATGTTTTGCACAATTATTCGCAAGAATGCTATATATTAGAATATGTATTATAAAAGATTAAATCTAATAAAATTATTGAAGATTAACTTTTTTACATATTTTCATGCTTTAATGAGAAATTTCAATGAAAATTTTCAGTTTAAATAAAAAACATAAATTATCATTACTTCTATTCTTCATCTTATCCTTGACATTAATTTCCTGCAGTAATAATACAGACCGAAAAAACTTCCGGCTTGGCCATGATGGATTAATTTATTACGCCAATAGTCATGATCTTTTTACGGGAACAATTGTTGACACAAATTTAGTCATTATAAAATTCACGGTTATTAATGGAATTAAATACGGTACATTTTCTACACATTACTTAAACGGACGGCTTGAAAAATCCGGGGTTATAATTAACAACAAAAATGAAGGCATTTGGGAATATTATTATAAAAACGGACAACTTGAAAGCAAAGGTAACTTCACAAACGATTCACCGAATGGTCCGTGGGAGTCGTATTACAAGAACGGAAATATTAGTTCAGCCGGAAATTATGTTAACGGTAAAATGCAGGGAATTTGGAGCTTTTATGATATTGACGGTGAATTAATAAATCAATTCTATTACAGAAACGGAATTCTTATTGAAGTAAAAATTAGGAATGCTTAATATTTTTCTATTGCATTTGCAACCTCTGTTATATTTTGACCAGGGGAAATACTGATTATTCATTTATTTGCGAAGACTCCCTTCCCTCCCCTGGTTTTAATTTATCCATTCGTGCTTCTACTTAATCCGTGGAATAAATATCTCCGTATTATTTACCCTCTCCCGTTTCAAAAAGATTTAGATAATTTACGATAGTGATGCTGGTGTTTATTGTAAAAGAATTTATATTTTCTGAATTTTAATTTTCAACCGATGTAAATCCTATGAGCTCGCTTACTGACTAATTAAGGAAAGTCCACTCATCCCATTTTGTTGACTGGTATCCCGTCGATCCTTTCGAAACTTACCTTCCTCAAATATTACTATTCATAAGAAGATCTCTTTTTCAAAACCGGACAAGCCAGATTCAATAAATAAATTATCGTAGAGAGCTTATTTTATAAATAATGGAAAATTCATCCTGGTGAACTTTGTTTTGGCATTCTTCTGATTATGTTTTTATTACTTTTTGTTCCCCTCACTATTAATTATGAGTAGAAATTTTGCGCAACTGTAAAAGTTATCATTTTGCAAAAATAATTTAACATAAATCTCGAATTACTCAATTTTACGTAAGTTCCTTGTGATGACCTCGCATTGCATTTTCATGAAGTCACTAAAAAGTTATTTTGAAACACCTGAAATACTGATTTTTTTATTGCCATTTTGTCCTGAAGTTTCTATTGAAATCATTGCTTTCAATGCCATCGCAGTATCCGGTTTTGAATCGTAAGCTGAAAACGAAAACATTGTATAAGATTTACTCTGAGTATCGGGAAGCCTTACATCAATATCCCCTTCAACTTTTAGGTTGCCTTCGGTTACCTTCACAGAAATGCTGGTTCCCTCAGTCAGCGGATTGCCATTGCCGTCATTTACAGTATAATTAAATGTTTGTGTACCGCCATTTGGAATATCGATTGCTGACGGTGTAACCGTAATTTCCGGTTTACCCGAGAGCAGCCTTATTGTTTGAGTTTGTATCTGCTCTGAATTTTCATTGATGGTTGATGCTGTAACTTCGAAAAATCCCGGACCATACACCGTGTGGTTCGGAGTTGGCTGGGTTAGCAAGGTGACCAATGCCCGCCCCAGTTCATCCGTTACATTTGAACCTTCTATTATTCCCGAAGTTGTTTCAAAATAAACCGAAGTATTCGGACGCACGGGATTAGTATATTTATCTCCTACAAAAGCAGTAAAGTCTATAGTATAACCTACCAATCCGTATGCAGGGTAATTTAATTTATTTGCAGCGACTTCGAAATGCTGTTGATCCGGTAGCCCGCCATGGATAGCAATCATAACAGGCTTAGAACGAATTACTTTAGAACCACTGGAAAATTCAGCTATTATTTGAGCCACGCCGGCTTTTGTACCAGTATTCAATGTTACGCTCCCTCTTCCAAGTCCATTCGTTTTAACTGAAGAAGGATATAGATATTCACCGCCGCCGGGGCCGGAACCAAAACTAAACTTAAGAACAACAGCGTTATCAAAACTTATAGATACACCGCTTGAGTCAAGAACTTCAAAAACTAATTGTACTGCCTCATTCGCCCCGCTTTCTTTTACACCTACTGTTGGTGATGATTGCAAGAACAAATAAACGGAAGCAGCATTTCCCGATAAACCGCTGCCGGAACCCGCTTCTTGTTTAAGTTTTATTAATGGTACTGAAATATTTGCCCCAACTGTTGCAAAAACACTTACCGTATCGGATTTATAACCCGGTTTTGAAGATATAATTAAAATATCGGAATCATTTTGCAGATCAATATCGGTTGAAAACTTACCATTAACATCGGTGGTTATCCCTGCAGTTTGTGAACCAATAATAAATCTCAAAGTTACACTTTCTATTGGATCACCGGTCGTCGCTCCCACTACCTGACCATTAACATTTACGCTCCCGGCAGTTGACTGAACTTCGGATGGGACACCTAGCTCGCAACCGTAGTAAATAAGCATAGTAGAAATTAATAAGACTAAAAATTTGATATACTTTTTCATATTAGACTTCATTTATGTTTTTATTTAATTCGACATTTAACTAATCCGAATCATTTTTTTAATTTTGATTACTCTTCAGTTTTTGTTCTTCTTTCATCATATTCTTAGGACTGTATTTTTCTATTTCCTTCTTATCTTTGTTCAGCTTATTTTGAATTAAATTTTCTTCTTTTTCATTTTCAAATCTTTCTTTAAGAGTCGGCAATAATTCTGCTTTTAGTACAATAATAATTTCTTTTTTCCGGACTACTGTTTCATCACTGCCTGTTAAATATCTAATACCGAATACCCACCATGGCAGGTCCTTCAAGAAAGGAATACCGTTTCTAACTTTTGTTTCCTCGTTTATATATAAACCGCCGATAACAGTTTGCTCGTCATTCAGCAAGATAACATCTGTATTGGCTATATTTTTTTTAACTTCTGTTGTTAAATCTGAAACGGTGAAAGAGCTTCTTTCAACTATTAGTTTTAATATGATATAGTCAATTCCGTCCTTTGAATATATATGAGGTGTTACTTCTATTATAGTACCGGTTGGATAAAATCTGTCTATTATATTCCCTGAAAAATCCCTCTGCTTGATTGAAAAATCCGAGCCGATTTGAATTCTTCCTTTTTGTTTATCTCTTACCGACACCGAAGGACTTGCAATTATTTCACCAAGGTTCTCCGACTCAAAAAACCTAAATAAAGCGGTAGCGTTACCTATAAATTGTCCGGTTGTAAATTCTGATGCAGCATTTAATTCATAAGCCGGGGGAAGCCCTTGCTGAAAAGTTGCAGCATTTTGAGGTTTTTGGATTTGAGTTCTGAAATCATTGCCGATACTGATACCGTTCTTCGAAAGAATCCACTTCCAGTCAATACCTCTTTGCCTGTCTTTTTGTACATCGGTTTCAAAAAATATTGCTGAAATTCTAACTTCCCTACTATTAATATCCGCAAAAACGTCGTCACTTAATTTATCTTCTTGCGTTGCTGTTTTATTTTTAATTAAGATAGAGCCCTGTTTCTCTTCGTACATTAAATTCATCTTATTTACAATTAAATTTAACGCGTCCATATAGGGCATCTTTGTTATTTCTACTCCTATTGGACTTGGATTAGAAACGGTAGATACTATGCTCTTACCTGTGACTAATTCGCTAACGGCAGACAACATCTTTATAGCCTGATCATAACTTGCATATTGGGACATTGATACAATTTCTACCGGGTTATATTCACCGGATAATTTCTTTTCCAAATTTTGTTGACTGTACAAAGTTACAGTTATGGAAAATACCCATATTAGCAGTACTGGAAATTTCATTTTATTTCCCTTCTTTTTTATTGTTCTTCCCCATTTTGAGTGTTGTATATTCAATTATTCCGCCTTTATTCAAAGTAAAAGTGACTGTTTCATTTTTATAATCAATATCAGTTAAATAACCCATATACACCGGATCACCTTTGGCTAATAAAAGCGTTTTACCATCCGCAGTTATAAAAGCCCCTTGCGGCACTAAAGATATTAATGTAGCATCTTGAATATCCGGCAAATCATGAATATTAGGCCGAATTTGTGTTCTTACAAGAGGGAAAAAAGCATTATACAAATTTTCCGAGTTCAGATAGTTTTCAGAGCTTTTTACCTCAGCATATTGGTCACTGCGGGAAAAATATGCCCTCACTTCCATATTAAATTTTACCAGGTAATGAGGAACTCCTTTAGAATCAACGCTTGTGGTAGCTTGAATATCGGCAGATTGAATTTTTTTTAATTCCTTACTATGTTCCAAAGCATAAATAAGGCCGTTTACATTATCAAAAGACCCTACCCCTAATACTTTGTAAGTATAATAATAAAATCCGTTTTCAACTTTTTGGTTTACATATTGAGTGTTAGTGTAGGTGTATAATCCATATTCATTACTATAACTATCAATGAAATTGTAAAAATTTGATTGAGGAAGATTTTGAGGGATAGTAAAACTTCCACCGAATAAAATTGAATCTACCACAGAAACACGTTCTTCCAAGCTTTTCAATTTTACCTGAAGATCATTAATACTTGCATAATCAGCTCTCAATTTTTCTAATTTTGCATCCCTTTTATCAAGATCTTTTTTTTGAATCACCCAGGCATAAATTCCCCCGCCTGCAGTTACCAGAATAAAAAGGACTACCAATACAATAATGTTTTTACTTTTTCTGTTCATTTTTTTCACTCCTGCTTGATATTTTACCCGCATTGATAGAAAAGCTAAAAACACGAAATTCCCTTAACGGATTAAACACTATATTCTGAAGCAAGGATTTATTATAAGAATCCGCCAGAGTTTTAACAGGCGCCCGTGATAAAGTGAATCCTGTCAATTTTAAATTTTTATCCTTATCAAGAGTTACCTGATTGATCCATAAATTTTTCCGCTGACCCGTAAAATTTGCCAGTTTCTTTATTGTCATACTTAATATCCCCGTACCGCTGGAAAGATTATTAAGTATAGCTTTTGTACGATCGACATTATTTATTTTAGCTTCATAACTTCTAATTTTTTGAACGGTCGCACTATTTCGTGTTTGAATTAAAGTTAAACGGTTTATCTCATTATCTTTTAATCTAATCTCATTTTTATTGGAAACTATTCGAAAAGAGAAATAAAAAGCGGAAAGAAATATTAATAACATCATCAAATATCCTTGCCAGCCGAAATGAAAGAGTTTCTGTTCTTCTATTATGTATTTAGGAAGAAGATTAATACCTTTAAACTGCTTATCTTGTTCGGCAAAATATTCATCGGCTACAGCAAAGGGTACAATAAAAGCAGAATCTATGCTGAATGCATCAATATTTTTAATATTCGCAGTATCTATTCCCACATTGTGAACAACCGAAGCAGGATATGCTTCTTTTAAAACATTTTTCAAATCCTTCGAATCGTCTTCACCGCAAATTAAAATATTGTTTACGTTGCCGTACTCACCTTGTTCTATTTCCAGAAGAATTTTAGAAACAATTACATTATGAGGGTTAAAACTGTTTTTACCTACTGAAAGTTTTGAACCTATGTGAAGGATCTTTTCCCCTTTTATGAATAGAAGTTTCGAATATTCTTTTCCGACATATAAAACGAGTGTAATATCATCATTACTAAATTCATATTCCCGCGCAATATAAGATGCCAAGGAAATTTCTGCGCTTTTAACAGATACTATTTTTAATAATCTTTTACTATTTAATCTGGCAAGTGAATCCAGCGCCTGCAGATAACTGCTTTTTCCCGAGGAATAAACGGCTATTTTAGAATCATCTTGTAATGTTATAAAATCAATTGTCCTATCTATTTTTCCATTATTGTTAATATTTAGATCAGCCAATTCTTTTTCGTTATGAATTTTTTGAAAATAAATGGAAGGTTCACATAAAATTGGTATAAAACTTATTTTGTTTAAATCTTCGCCAGCAAAAAAAACATTTAAGTTATTTAAAAAGGTTTGAGTAAAACCTATAGACTCATCTGCACTAAAATCGTAGTTTAGCGTATCTTTTTTAGGTACATTACCTTCTGACTTATTTACGGCAGCAACAGGTTTTTCTGAGAAAGCTAATGATGTATCAATTGATTCGGCTTTCAACATTTTTATTTCTTCGCCTTCTTTTTCAAAAAGGGCAATCTTGCTATCGTTTCCTTCAAAATATAAACACGCAATCTTTTTCATAAAGAAGCTCCGATAATTTGCTTAAATAGATCCTTGTTGTTCGCATATTGAAGTGCTGACTCCAACGAAATCTTTTTTTCCATATATAATCTCTTCAAGTCCTGCTCCATGGTTACCATCCCCTGTTGCACGGATTGATTTATCATCATATAAATTTCGCCGGTGTTATTATTCTTAATTGCTGCCCTGACATTAGGATTTACAATCAATATTTCTTTTGCAAGTATTAATTTACCGTCTAATGCAGGGACAAGTTTTTGCGAAACTATTGCAGTTAAAACATCCGCTAACCTCAAACGCACCCTCTCCTGTTCGCTCCGATGAACTTCTGCCACTATTCTATCAATCGATTCTACGGCGGAAGAAGTGTGTAAGGTTGAAAATACTTTATGCCCCGTATCGGTTACTTCCAAAGCCGCTAAAATCGTGGCAGGATCTCTCATTTCACCTATCACCATTATATCAAGATCCTGCCTTAAGGATTGAATTACACCTTCCTGAAATGAAAGAACGTCCCTCCCTACTTCTCTTTGCCTAATAATACATTTTTTTGATCGGTGCACATATTCAAGTGGAGAGGCAACCGTAACGATATGTGCATTCGTGTTTTCATTGTGCCATGCAACAATAGCATCAAGGGTAGTTGATTTACCGGACCCGGTTACGCCTGTAATTAATATCAAACCTTGTTTTACATAATTATATGATAAAGCTTTTAAAGCGTTTGAAGGAAATTCAAGCTGCCCAAGTGTCCTTAACTCCGGTACGATTGAACGCATATTCATGGCAAGACGATCTACATCAAAATAAGCATCTCCTCTAAACCGGATTTCATCATTATTAGGTACTTTCAGTGCATACATATTATTTGCATATTCAAAAGTGTATGAGAAGTCAAGATTTTTTAAATCCTCCAGTACTTGTCTTTGCTTATCATTTAAAATCGAAAGTATTAATAGAGCTGATTCATCATGTGAAAATTTAGGAAGTTCTGTTACCGGTTCTTTTTTACCGAAAATTCTGAACCATACATAACCTTCCGTACCGTAACCGCCTAGTTCAATATCAGAAGCCTCCCTATCTACCATTACTTTTAAAAGATTATTCAGCACATCCATAATTTGGAATCGTTCTTCATTGGATATCTCGTTAAAATGTTCCATCAAAAAAATGACCCTATCTTGTCCCATTAAATAACGGGGAATACGGGAAACGTATTTATCAATTATAGCCTTTGAGTCTTCAGTAAGGACATATTTTGGATTAGTTTTTACTATTTCATTTTCAAGAATCATAATAACTCTCTAATTTTATTTTTATTCCGTGGTATTTAAAATTACTTCTTCAAAAGAAGTCAGCCCCATTTTAATTTTTTCAAAACCGGATTCTCTTAAAGTAAGCATACCGTCATTTTTGGCTTCTATTCTTATTTTCTCTTCATCAATTTTATCACCGGCATCAAATATTATCTGGCTTATCTTTTTAGTAATATATAGTGTTTCATGCACTGCCATTCTACCACTGAACCCGGTATATCCGCATTTATCGCAGCCATTAGGTTCATATATATCAGACTTACTCCATTCTTCAGGGTTTAAATTTAATCTTGTGAAAAAACTTTCGGGTAAATCAGTAACCTTCTTTTTACATTTTGGGCAAAGTTTTCTCACTAATCTTTGAGCAACGATTACATTTATTGCGTAAGCTAACAGAAAAGGTTCAATACCCATTTTGTAAAGTCTTGACACGACACTTGGAGCATCGTTTGTATGGAGTGTTGTAAAAGTAAGATGGCCTGTATTTGCCAGTTTTATAGCAATGTCTGCTGTTTCCCTGTCCCTTATTTCTCCCACCATTACTACGTCGGGATCATGCCTGAGTATTGATCTGATTGCCTGGTCAAAATTCATTTTATGACTCAATTTAATTTGCCTGGCTCCTTTTATTACATATTCAATCGGGTCTTCAACAGTAAGTACATTTAACGAAGGATCCATTACATGATGGAGAGCAGCAATAATTGTCGTGCTTTTTCCGCATCCGGTTGGTCCCGTTAAAATAACCATACCCTGCGGTTTACTGATAGCTTTTGTAAAAGCATTTCGTGCATATCCAACCAAGCCTAATTCTTCCAGATCCGTAATAACTTTTCTATCATCAAGTATTCTTATAACAATACTTTCAAATTTATTTTTTATCTCAGAGCCTGCAATAGGAAGGATGGATACTCTGAAACGGATGACATGCCCGTCAATTTCACGCTGAATAAATCCATCCTGTCCCTGTTCTCTCTCAAACCTGTCAAGTCCTCTCGATCTGTCCTTAACAACCGCAATAACTGCTTCGGGAAGTGTTCCTTCTTGCTTGTGCCAAAGGTTAAGCCTTCCGTCTATTCTAAAGCTGATATCGGTTTCTTTGCTGCTGATCGGGATAAAGTGAATATCACTCGCCCCTCTTCTAACACCTTCGAGAAGTGCACCTTCAAAAATATTTATTAACGCACTTTTATTAATCTCAACTTCAAGTAAACCTTCGTCAATGGAACCTTCTTCTCTGACATCCTGATAATCGTAAGTTTCTTCTTCGATATTCTTCAGGTATTCATTTTCCTGCGGAATTAATTTGCCAATTAATTCTTTATAAGTGTTATTTGGTAAATAATATACATCATAGCTTTTAGCATTCATGCTGTAAGCAACTTTAGGTATTTCTCTTACAGTAGGATCAACTGCTGCTAAAATTAATTTATCTTTGATTTTATCGTCGTAATTAATCGGAATAATCTTATAAACTGTCATTTGCTTTTTCAGGGTATCATCAAATGAATTTATAAGTTTTTTAATCTTTTCTATTAATTCAGAATTATCTTCCTCCGGATTTATCTCAAGGGTTTTGAATGCATACAAGCTCGCTACTTCTTTGAAAATACTATCGTGCTCATACTTAAAGTCCTGTACGAGTATTTGAGCCAAATTTCTTTTAGGCTTACCGTTGCCGTTTGAATGAAGATTTTCATCCCTTTTTATTACTACAGCATTAACAAGAGTTTTAGAATCAATTATTCCTTTTTTTAATAGATTATATCCCAGCCTATTAGCAATATCATTGTTAATATCATAATTCTGATCGGATAATATTTCTAAACTATTTTTAGTCATATAAAATCACCTCGTTAAATCGCGTACACCAGGTTTTGTCGGACTTATAATTGCTGTTTCTGCTGAAACAACAGTTAATAAAATCATTACTACCAGGATATATAGCGCGATTATTATCTGTACCCATTCAATAAAATTCTTTAAACGATAAACCGTATCACTTTCGTAATAATTAGCAAGCTGCAGAGCTGCTTTTTTAATATTACCTGTTTCTTCACCCTGCCGGAACTTGGATATAGCAGATTCCGGAAATACTCCCGTTGCAGTTAATGCATCGGATATCCCGATTCCCTTATTCATCATTATCGGGAGAGCAACATTTTTAATTTTTTCCTCTAAATATTTATTTCCCATTGCCTCAGCACCAATTCTTATTGGAGTAATGCTTACTGCAGATCCCGAATAAAGTGTATAAAAAACCCGGCAGAAGATTTCAATGTAAGTCTTATGAAGTATATCTCCGATTATAGGTAGTTTTAATAATTGTTTATCAAACCATACCCTTCCTCGCGGATGCCTGTAGGTAAATATCCCTGCAATGATGGGAATTACCATAAGCGCCACAAGATACCATACGTTTGCTTCCAGCCAGTAAGCCATATCTAAAGTAAATTGAGTCATTGGAGGAAGTTTCATATTGAATCTTAAAAAGAGCTCTGCAGTAGCCGGAAATATATATGCGACATACCAGACTACAGCCGCGTTAAGAACAAGAACAGTTACAAGGGGAGTTATTAAAGCGCTTCTCAGGCTTCTTTTAAATTCATGTCTTCTTTCCAGGAATTTTGCAGTAGCTCTGTAAATCTCCGCCATGTTACCACTTTTGGAAGCAAGACCAAGCATAAAAGCAGTAAAATAACCAAATATATTTTTATGCTTCATGAATGCTGCTTCACTATCTACCCCCTGCTTCAAATCTTTACTTATCTCTCTTAAGGTTTCTTTTAATACCTTATTCCTTGTGTCGTTTATTACAAAGTTGAGAATTTCTCCGTAAGACATTTTCTCATCCAGCATATCGGAGCATACCTTAACAAACATCAGAACATCCGCTGTAGAAGGTTTACTGCTGTAGTCTATTAATTTTTTGTTGACGCTGATAACCTGGTAACCCAGAAGTGATAATGCCGAAACCACTTCTTCTTTGTTAAAGGCTTTCCGCTCGCCTGTTACAGGTTTCTCATTGCCTCTGCGAACTTTATAAATAAAAGTGCTTTTCTTTTCCAGTGTTTTTATCCTGAAATTATTCTGCACTGCAATTAAATTTGCTTTCTGCTTCGCAGAGGAAACAGTGTCGGCAGCTATTACGCCGCCGACTACCTGTCCGTCTATCTTTTCTGCTGTGAATTTTAGTTCAATCATAATAAAAAAAATATATAAATATTATTATTGAATTACAGTACTCATATTTTCTGGAAACACCGTAGTAGTAACTGTAAAATTATAATCACTGTTTTCAGGTGTAGCAACAATAGTAACTTTCTGGTCTGTAACAGTTGCTACATATCCTATTTTAGTGACAGTTATTGATCCATCAGTAGTACTGACAGTAGCGGTACCACAATTTGTCGAAGTTTGTAATTTTACTGGAACTGTCCATCCACCATTTGCAGTCCAGCTACCGCCGCCGCCGCCCATTGCTACAGGCTTTTTATACCATTGTTGAGCATTAGCCCCAATTGTCATTGAGTGAGAAACAAGTTCATCTTTAGCACCTTCTTCAGCACCAACAGAGAAGTATTGAATACCAAGCACTACAGCTACTCCGACAAGAATAACCCCTAACACGATGAGCAACAATTGTTGTTGTCCCATAACAGACCTCCATTAAGTTTGTTATTATTAAGTTATTGTTACGAGGGCCAGTAAGAACGAATACCTTATACAATTTTCTTTCTCCCCCATTTTATAATTACCGCAGTCAAACGGTAAACTTTTTTAATTTTGGCTTACTCAAGCCAGGAAATTACACGGTAATATGTTAAATACGGAAACCAAATAGGCGGCGAAGTTGCAAATCGGCTATCAAATACTACATGCCGGTTGTAGCCTGCAGTTAATGTATTACCACTGAATTCTGCCACTATTTCTTCTTTCCCGGCAGTCATCGAGCCCTGTAAATAAATGCTTCCTAAAGGAACGTTTGCAGGCGTTTTGCCTAATCCCTCCACACTAAATCCTCCGGAATTACAGAATATTCCCGCGTCAATTTTAATATCCTTATTTACCACATTTTCCTGGTATCCGCCTAAATTATTTGCATCAAAACTCGTGGATACAATTACATTATTGGTTGCAATAATTCCCATTATATCGGTACAAGCAGGATTAGGTTCAAATCCACCCGAACCATTCGGCAGCATCGGGTCAATATGATCTACCATATCTCCAACAAAATAAACATTACCTGATCCGCCTCCGGAACTTCCCTCGCAAACGACAGTAACTTCACCATTCAAGGTTCCGGACATATATACGTCCCCTTTATCCAGATAGATTATTTTATTTGGAGCCAATGTTGTTAAGGGAACAGTGACTCTTGCCGGATATTTAGTGCTGTCGTTTCCGGCACCTTTTTTACTCGCATAAGTAACAGTCCCGTCAGCATTAAATTTTAACCATAAATCTACATTACTAAAACTGCTGCCGGCTCCGGCAATTGCAGCATAATTAGGATAATGCATACTTTTTGTCCAGTCAACCTTAATTCCTTCCTTATAGCCGCCTAAAAATCGCGGATTGGAGTCACTGCCCATATCTTTAATCCCTTTTAATGTTGTAACTTTGCCGAAATAAACAGGATCGCCATCCACTACCAGAAATTGATTTGAGTGAAATCCTCCCCATACTGAATCACCGGTTATCCATGGTCTTTGATTTACACTTCCTGTTGAAACTGAAGGGATAAACCATGCATATTTAGCTAGAGATGTCTGGTCTCTAATTAGTTTTACTTTTACTATTTGCTCCACACCCCAAAAAGAACCTTTAGAAGTAAGTACCCTTTGCGGAGGGCCGAGTTCGGTTATATCAACATTCATTTTGCCATTTTCAAAAGGCCTGTCATTTATATCCGAGACCCACTCAGAATCTGCTATCACTTTCTGTAAACCTATATTTGCCCCACTGACCGCTATGTTATGTGCAATCGTTGCTTTATAATAGGAGACGTGATTATCAGTCGAACTCGTAGCTATTTCCCCCCAGAAATAACCCATTACAAGAAATATCGCTGTAAATCCAACAACTATTATTAATAAAGCTTTTCCTGACATATCTACTCCTAACGATTAATATTTCTTGATGACAATCTTATTTGTCTCCAAAAAGCCTGGCGAAAAGGATTATTACCTGCATCATAAGATGCGGTATTTTCAACCTGAATATCTATCTGCATTGCCGTAATTCCTGTAGGAGTTCCCGGGACATAAACTTTTGGCAGTTCGTAAGGTAATATTTCTGCTAAAACAGTGCCTGTTGCAGTCAATGAATCCCTGAAATATCTTAATTTGAATTGAGTTATACCAAGATTAACTCCTGTTGGTACTCCATTTACAATCCTGTAAAGCATTCTATCATTAGGATTGGGTGTTCCGCTTAATGTTGCTTTAGATCCGAGATCATATTCCAAAGTGTCTAAAATACCATCACCATGAGGATCATCATAAGGGGGAACCATTAAATCCGTTAAAAACTTTATTCGGCTGGTGTCGGCATAGAGTATTGCATTTTCCTCCGGATTAGGGAGTGCAAGCGGATTTTCACAATAACCTATTTTTCTAAAATCATATTCAAGAACCTCTACTGTGGTCACTAAATTCTCTTGCACTATTAATTCTCCGGTGAAATTATATGTATTCCTAGTGGCATTATCATTCATTCTAAATAGTGTAAGCAAGTAAAATGCCTCCTATTATCATTGATCCTAGTATGTCTAATATTACCGATGTTCCCATTATTTCACTTTATGGTAAAAAATTCCAATAACTATATATTGATGACAAGACCAGTGTATCTCTCATTGACCTGCTCCATACTCTAACCGTTATTTTTTTGTGATAAGTTTGTGTACTTACAGAATCATCAAGCGCAGTATCATTTACATAATTTACTCTGCATGATAATTGAAAAACAGTAGACGGCATAGAACTGTCAACTGTTGAATAACCATCGTAATCGTCAAAATCGTTAAATGTTTTCGGATCGGTTATTACTTCTCCCGAATCAATGCCTAAATCTGCAGCTGGAGTAAAATAATTAGGATCGTAAACTGTAGATGAATCTATATAAAATATATTATCAAATCTTTTCTTGACTGGCATCTTCAATAACTGAGGTAGCAATTGAAGTAGCTGTAATTCCAAAGTTGGAATCGTACATCACATCTTCTGTAAACAATGAATTTTTATTAACATTTGTTATTAAGATAGTAAGTAAGATCATGGCACCGAGTGCCAATAACATTTGCAGATTTGTCATACTTTCTCCCCCTAAAGTATATAGCATGTGATTCTAAAGCTAAAGCACCCACTAGCAATAAGAGTGCCAAATTTTATTCTTTAATTTGACTTAAAACAATTACTTTTTTCATATTAATTTTTGGATGAGTCCAATAATTGGACTGATGAGCACAAAATATGGAAAGTTTATCTTCTATTTGAATCGAATTGTAAATTATAATCCATAGTTCATATAAGAATTTTTGCATTTATTACCCTTCATGCGCAATTGTTGAATAAATTGAACAGAAAATGAAAGTACAGTTAATTAATCTTCATTTAATTATTTATTATAGTAAGACCGCTGAAATAATCGGATAATTCATTCGCTATTCTATTAAAATTAGGAAGGATGTGAGAATCACCCTGGTAATTTATATAAGCCTTAAAATAACTATTCTTCCCGGTGTATTCCTCTACCCCTGCTTCAACCATGTTTTTTTGATTAAATGCAAGTATTTCCTTTACTTCATCCACATAAAAAGCGAATTGGATATTATTATACTCAAGCAGTAATATCCTGGAGAATAATGTAACCGGAAAAGATTCTAAATTAAAAAAAGAGTCTAACTTTATGATAGGGAATGTATCATTATTAAAAGAGATAAATGAATTATTTGATAATTCAATTATTCTATTCCTTTCAAATTCTGAAGGGTTCATAATGGCATTTACATGATTTATATCGAAACAGAATTTTGTTTTTGATATTGATGCTATAATTAATCCGACTGTCGGATCATCTGAAATAAAATCGGTCATCTTCCCCCCTCGCTGTTTTGTTCAAGATAATAATCAAATAGAATGCCATAATATTTTTGGGGAATATGGAAAATGTTTTAAGGTTTTTCAAAAAGTTGAAACTCATCCCGCACTGATTTAGAAACGGAAAGGACGCAACAAAAACAGCCGGACCTTTCTTTTAATGAAAGTAGTCTATTAAGAACTATGTTTTGGTGAAACTTCTCTGTCAGTAAATTGTCATTTTGGTTTAGTTTCTCCAAAGCAGTACGTTGGACAGACTCACTCTTATTAGCATAATTGAACTTTTTTCCGGCTCTATTCACGTTAAGCAGGCAATACCGGAATGACAATTTTGGGACAACCACTAATAGCAAATTCTTATGTTTTGGACTGATAGCAATAAAGGTAAAATACAGAATGGAGGGATCGATTATCTAGACAAATTGTAATATGAAATTTTGTTATACAAAGTTGTTTTTGCAATACCTAATGATTGGCAGGCAGCTTTTTTATCCCAATTTAATTTGTCCAACACACTTTTAATATATTTTTTTTCTATTTCTGCAAGAGAATCAATCTCATCCCCTACCTGGAAATTCACCCCCTTCTGCTTAACTGTACTGAATTTGATATTTCTCTTTTCCAGTACATTATCTTGAGCCAGCACTACTGCTTCCAGAAGGGTGTTCTCCAGTTCCCTAACATTTCCCGGCCATTCGTAATTTTGCAAGTATTCAATAATTTCAAAAGGTACTTTGCATACATTTTTATTTAAGACTCTATTTATTTTTTGCAAAAAGTGAACAACTAGCAATGGTATATCATTTTTCCTTTCCCGTAAGGGCGGAACATTAATGGGGAAAACGTCTAATCGATAATATAAATCTTCTCTAAAATTACCTTCCTTCATCATTTTCTTTAAATCACGGTTAGTTGCTGCAATAATTCTTGCATTCATCGGGATAGTATTTTCACCTCCGACTTTTTCAAATTCCCGCTCTTGAATAATTCGCAGCAATTTAACCTGAAGATTCATTGAAAGCTCGGATATCTCATCCAAAAAAATTGTTCCTTTTCCGGCTAATTCAAATTTCCCTTTTTTATCCCGTATTGAGCCTGTAAATGCTCCCTTCACGTGTCCAAAAAGTTCGCTCTCTAGAAGCGATTCAGATAAAGCCGAACAATTGACCGCAACAAAAGGTAAATGTTTGGTAATTCCGCTATAATGAATAATTTTAGCTATTATCTCTTTCCCTGTCCCGCTTTCACCTTGTATTAAAACACTGACCCGCCCTAAAGATACTTTTCCTATTTTTTTGAAAATATCATTCATTACGGGAGTTTGCCCCACCATTCTTTTTATTTGAGTGGAGTCATCATTATCAATATCAGTAGGAATAGTGATAATTAATTCATTGTTTAACTTTTTACGCTTAAGTGCTGTGTTAATAACTCTCCCGATTTGCTCAAGTCCTTCGGATTTTTCGATACAATCATATGCCCCGAGTTGCATAGCTTGAATAGTAGTTTCTACATCAGCAATTTCAGTGACTATAATTACCACAGCTTCATAATTCGATTTTTTTATTTTTTTTAATATTTCTATACCGTTATAGCCTTGTATTTTCAGACAAGTAAGTACTACATCAGGTTTTTCTTTTGAAATTAATTCTAATCCCAATGCACCGTTTGAAGCACTAGTTAAACCAATCTTTGATCGAGATAGAAAGTTTGATAGTGTTTCAATATACAAATCGTCATCATCTATAATTAATATTTTATCCAATTTTATTTCTTTCTTAATAATAGTCTAACTTCAAGTATATTATCACCACGAGCAGTTTTAACAACAATAATTATATATTTATCTTTCCAGGTCATTTTTTACACTGTTTTTAATCTGTATTTAACGACTTCAATTTCATCATCGTCAATTTCATAAGAAACACCCTGGGATACTTCGAAATAAAAAGATTACATTTGAAACGTAATTTTTATTGTTAATACTAATTTTCAATTCGGAGAAAGTTTCGAGTGGCTTTTCGAAATACATTTTGTATTTAATTATTTGGGCTCCACCTCTTCAAATGCGATAGTTACCCTTCCACATACCCAAGTTTCCCTCTATTGAAATGAATATATGCGCTACTTCCTAATAAACGTTTTATGGACTTTGAAGAAAAGATCCCTCTGAATGAAATAAATTTTTATACTATTCTTAACTTTAAATAATTGAGTTATGAAACATTGAAAGATATACCCCACACACATATGAAAGTAATGATTTTAAATTTAAATTGCTATAAATTTTTACTTAATAATTTCTTATATGAATTAACTATTTCCACTACGCAACAGTTAATAAATGGTAGTTTTGCAAATCAATATTGAATTTTTTTTCTACGAAAGTTTGAAGAATTCAGGAAAAATCTATTTCATGTTTATTTTCCAAAAAAAAATTAAAAATATCAATGAATCTCCTCTAAAAAGGGATTTTAAACTTAAAAAGATAAAATTATGAGTTAAATTTATAAATTTGACTTTTATAGATACGCCACATCAAAATAGGATTTGACAGCGGCTGAAACCTAAACAATTTTAAAAATTAGTTTTAGTCAAAAATAACTTTCAATCTCAACGATGTTGACCATGTGCAAGTTTGGATTTATTATCCCTATCATAATATCTGGAATAAAATACTTCAATTAACATTTGCTATTGATCGATAATTCCTAAATAAACAAAATTATACTATAAAGAATTATTATAAAACATGAATGATGTAGATGTACATTCTCACTTTGTTATAGGACTTAAGATTATAGCTGCTTATACCTAATTATAACAAAATATCAAAAACTAATATTTACCAGCCAGATTTTACTATATTTGCACAACCATAATTAAAAAACTGTTATGCGTAATAAATTCAATACAATCCTCATAGCTCATCGGGGTGAATCTTCTCTTGCACCGGAAAATACTATTACTGCAATCAGGCTTGCCTGGCAGAATAATGCTGATGGTGTTGAAATAGATGTTCAACTTACAAAGGATAGTGAAATTGTGGTTATTCACGATAAAAATACTAAACGGATCTCGGGTATACATAAAATTGTAAAAACACAACTGCTTGAGGAACTGAAATCTCTTGATGTTGGAAAAATTGAAAGTAAGAACACAGGTTTTGAAAAAATACCAACAATGGACGAAGTTTTAGATTCTATTCCGGACGGTAAATATGTTTTTATAGAAATAAAATGCGGTTCAGAAATAATTGAAAGTTTGGTTAAGATATTAAGTGAAACTCGAATGGATCACTACCGTATAAAACTTATGAGTTTCAATTTAAAAGTAATATCGAAAATAAAAAATTTACTTCCTGATTATGAAGCTTTCTGGATCAAAAGAAGTTACAAAGGTAATTTTATTCGCAGCAAAACAGGATTGAAAAAAGTAATCGAAAAGATTAAGCAACATAATTTAAACGGGTTGAACATCCAGTACGGAAGATTCATAACACCAGAATATGTTAAGATTCTTAAATCGGAAAATTTGAAATTATTTATCTGGACAGTAAACGAAGTCGGCAAAGCAATAAAATTAGTAAATCTCGGTGTTGACGGAATTATTTCGGATCGGACGGGATTGTTACGGAATAGACTTACGGAATAAGATTAATTATTCAAGTTAAATAGTACAACCGGGAAATAAATATTTAATAAAAAAGATTACAAAGTTGACAAAATGAAGAAAAGAATAATAATTGGCATTCATGGATTAGGAAATAAAGCCCCAAAAAAAACACTCGAAGATTGGTGGGTAAGATCAATTGAGGAAGGTTTAAATAAATATTATTCTGCTGTGCCCGGATTTAATTTTGAGCTTATTTATTGGGCAGATATACTACATCCAGACCCTCTCGATCCTTCTGAGACGGATAATAAAAGCCCATTATTTATTGAGGAAAAATATATCCCTGAGGATACGTCAATTAAAAATAACCCTAAAAATTACCGCGGCAAAGCAATAGATTACCTAGAAAAGTACTATGATAAAATGATGATCAACGGAGTCTTATTGATGAACAATCCTTCGCTCACTGCTATGTTCGTACACCGATATTTGAAAGACCTGGAAATATACTATTCCTCTGAAACTGTTAGAGTAAACGGTAAACGGGAAATCGCCAGTGATGTAATTATTGAAAGATTTATCGATACGATTAAAAAACATAATAACAAAAAAATCTTACTGATTGCACATTCTATGGGTTCCATAATCGTGCATGACGCCCTATCTGAATATTTACCGGATTTAAAAATTGATACACTGATTACAATTGGCTCACCTTTAGCACAACAATACGTTATTAACCAAATAAAAAAGGAAGAGCAGAATAAATCTATCCTCAAACTTAAAACCCCCGAAAATATATTTGAGCATTGGTACAACTTAAGCGATCCGGATGATCAGGTTGCCTTCGATCATAAACTCGCTGAAAATTATAAACAAAATTCAAAGAATGTAAAAGTAAAAGATATTATGGTTCATAATGATTATTCTGTTTCAGGCAATCGGAATCCGCATAAAATATACGGCTATCTCAGAACACGGGAATTAACTGATATCGTGCATTCTTTTCTAACTCCCCGTAAAGTATCACTCATGGAATGGTTAAAAAGTAAATTTGGTATATAAATAAAAGTTGAATGTTTCCGCTGGAAATGTAATTAAAATTATTTTTTCATTTTAATTTTTCGAATAAATGCCATACTCTTGCATGGTATGGAGAAGAAAACTTTTTATTCACAATTGATCAAAGAAAATATTTCTCCTTGCATTCCTAAGTATGGCATGTATGTGTTAGCAGAACTGCTCAACAGGATAGATGATTTTGAAATGCGAAATTGCAATTGTATAAAATGTACTTCGGATTTGGAAACATATAAAGCATTCCTCATCAGGCTTAATAGCCGGGTAAATAGACAGAATTAATTACCGCTATTTCCTGGCAACCCGGATGATTGATATTTAATAATTTCTTCCTTAAAAATTATTTAAAAATTCGTATAATCCTTTTTTTCGGCAATAAATTTTCTTTTCTTCCAAAATTCTATCGCATCTTTGGCTTTGCCGAATTGAAGTTGAAAAATATCATGTATCAGTGTGCCATATTTCCCTCTGTTTTTAGTAATATGAAAAATATTATATGAAAATAAGAGCCGTTCATAAAAACGGCTCCCTTCTATGTGAAAGTGTCACCCACAAAAAGAACAAAACTCCTATCCACAAAAATTAATATGAACTTTGATAAATAATATTATCTCATTCTTTCTTCTTATGGAATGAACGTATTTGTTCCTTAGTAAACTTATCTACCTTCTCTATTTTGGCATTCTTCATTAGAGTAGCCGGTAACATTGCTAAAGCACTTTTTTCATCTTTACTTTTTACCGTCATATACCCTGTATGATCGCCGGACATGCAGCCCCAATCAATTTTGTTAAGCAATTCAGGTTTTTTGTCCGATATCTCATCCAAAGATATTAGGCATGTTTCCGGCGTATGCGGTAATTTGATAAGATAGGTATGCATATTTCCGCTCTTCTTAGCTTTAGTTATTTCCTGAGCCCGCAAAGTATTGACTCCCGACAGAAGCAGCACAAAAGCTACAAAAAATGAAACTCCAATTACAGATAATCGTTTCATATAGTTAGCCCTCCTTTTGATTGATTTAGTTATTTTGTTACTGAAATATCCAGACAATCTGGATGATAATACCTGCTATGAAAAATTTAACTTTAAGATATAGAATTGAGATCTACCTAAAATTTATTATTAATACTTTAGCACTACATGAGAAATTGAATCAGGATAAGCGTAATTTAGCCTTGATGGGTGTTATTCAATATTTAAAAAATATGTTGAAACTCTGTGATCGAACACTGGAATAATCCGTTTCAATACATTTTGTAAACTAAATAATAATTACTATACAAGAATATTTCATATCACTATTTTTAACAATGAAATTTATTGCCTTAGACAGTTATCATCTATCAATTTGATGAATTACAGGTTTAAGCAAGGCTTCAACAAATGAAGACAGATTAAAAATTTACTACTAATAAAACTAATAGTCTATTTCAATAAAATATCCCTCCATAAAATTTTCTTAAGTTAAAAATCTCTTCCGCTTCCGGCATTCGTATAAAAGTATTCACTTTAATACCATATTGTTTAAAATATAGTCGGACAAACATTGCCTTAATCCCCTAATTTATATTCGACTTTTTGAAATTTGGTCGCCCTTATGAAAAAAATGATTCATTCTTATTTTTCAATAATTATGTATAATCGTAAAAATGAATCTATGTCCGCTGAAGTTTATGAATAATATACGCCAGCAATTATAGCATAGAAACAGAAGAGAAAAAATGAAATAGAGCATCGTGAATATGACTAATATATGCCGAGGAATTTTATTTTGACAAATTAGTCTGATGTAGAGGAATGTGGAAGAAAGGATTAAGTTATGGAAATAGTTTTAGTTTTACTTGCCTTCCTTCACTTCGATTATTTCATCCGCAACTAAACCGTGCGCTTCGCGGTGAACTCTCTCGGCAGATTCTTTATCAGGTGCTTCAACTAGACAAAAGACGGAACCGTCTTTATCATTAAACCAGTACTTCATATAATTGACACCATATTTCTTTTGTGTTTCCAGATCTTTCCGATGTGCATCCGCGACAGCATCGGCAGTCAATCCATCAACACCACGATGTATGTCTATGAACAAAGACATATTTGCCTCCTTCTTATTAATAATTTCTAAATGGGATTCAAATGATAATAAGATTATTAATTATAAGATGCAATAATAATGTTTCTTAATAGCCTTAATAGTTGTTTATAACACCCGTCCTGAGTCAATTTTATTTTTGATGCAAAGGAAGAATAATGTTATATAAAAATCTGTTTATACCAGTATTACTGATCTCATCTTTTTGCAAGGAGATTGAAGGTCTGCATGATTATTATCAGACGAAAGTATTTCCACATATTATTATTATCTTCAATCCATTTTAAACGGATTCGGCAGTACAAATTTACTTTGTCAAAGCACCGTCAAGATGAACATCCATTTGAGGAAACGGTATTCCTACACTTGCCTTATCCAGTTCTTGCTTAATTTCCTCTGTTAATATTTCACGTAACGCCCAATAATTGGATGTTTCGGTCCATGCTCTGACCACCCAATTTATTGATGAATCTCCAAGCTCAAGCAAATATACCTGAGGAGCAGGTTCTTTAAGAACTCCTTCATTAGTGTTAACTAAATTCTCCAATATTACTCTTGTCTTCTTAATATCTGCCGAGTAGTCTGTTCCCACATTAACATCAACCCTTCGTAAATCATGATGAGTAATATTTTCGATAGTGGAACCAAATATGGCACCGTTGGGAACTATGATCCTCCTGTTATCCGGTGTATCTAAAATTGTAGTGAATAGTTCAATTTCAACTACCTTTCCCGAGGTACCTGCAACATTAATGAAATCGTTTACTTTGAATGGTCTAAACAAAAGGAGCATAACACCGGCAGAAAAATTTGATAATGTGCCTTGCAGAGCTAAACCTACTGCAAATCCTACTGCTGCTAAAAGAGCCGCAAAACTTGTCACGGAAATTCCGAATAGCCCGAGGACTGTCAATCCGCCTAATATCAAAACAATATACTTGGCAAGATTCGAAAAGAATTTGACTAAAGTAATATCCGTTTTTGATTTATTAAGAAGATTGGTTACAATTTTTTTTGCCCACTTAGCAATTATTAATGTTATTATTAAGACAAAAATGGCTCCAAGTGCACTTAACGCAATCGGAATTAGCACATTGAAATCTAACGATTTAAAAAGTTCCATTTTTACTCCTTTCAGTATTAAATAATATTGCTATTTCAAATTGAGCATCTTATGAATAAACTTCGATATCATTATTAATGATAAGCTGTTTTTAGTATTCAAGAATTTATCATTTTGAACAACTACATCTGAAATTACTTCAGATGAAAAGAATGAGTAATAAACTTTATAAATATAGTATAAATCAAATAAGTGTAAACATTTTTTTTAACTATCGTTATTTTTTTAAAAAACACAGTCCGGACAAAAATTCAATAATTACAAATTGATTAGGAAATCTTTAACTCCATCACAACAATCACTTCAATGGTAATAGAAGTCACAATCATTTTTTTAATTTGAATTCATTATCAGTAATTTGCGAACGCAAATAAAAATATATAGGCTCGAAAAAGATTATGAAGGATATCCTGCATTTCTTTTCACAATTATTTGCATCGTACTCCCCACAAGCGAACGATATCAACACTTTGTTTTTAAGATATTTAATCTTAGCGGGTTTTATTATTGCTTTGGTGGCAGGGCTTGTGATAATTGCGGCAGTGAAATACAATAATAAAAATAAATTCGGAGAACCGAAGCAGGTTTTTGGTAATACGAAACTGGAACTTGTTTGGACGATTTTGCCGTTCCTGGCAGTTTCATTTTTCTTCGTTCTTACTGTAAGAGCGATGGATGATATTAATACAAAAATACCTGAAGACAAAGAACCGGACATTGTAATAATAGCTCATCAGTGGTGGTGGGATATGCGTTATCCCAAATACCATGTAATCACCGCTAACGAGCTTCATATTCCGGTCAATTCAAAATTATTAATGAAAGTTGAATCTGCGGATGTTATTCATGATTGGTGGGTGCAGGATTTAGGCAGAAAAATAGATGCTGTTCCCGGGAGATCCAATTATACTTGGATTGAAGCTGATAGTATTAGGTCATATGAAGGTGCCTGTAGCGAGTACTGCGGAGCCGAACACGCATGGATGAGAATTAAAGTTGTGGCACAATCTGAAGCCGATTTCAAAAAGTGGATTCAGCATCAGCAGCAGACTGCAGTACAACCTACGGATAGTATCGCAATAGCCGGGGAAAAATTTTTCCAGGAGAATACTTGTTCCAATTGTCATGCAATCGAAGGAACTCAGGCGGATAAACATATTGGCCCCGATCTTACTCACATTGCATCGAGAGAAACAATACTAAGCGGAATGCTACCGAATACAAAACATAATTTAACCCGGTGGATTACTAATCCGCAAAAAGTAAAACCCGGAGCTCACATGCCCGATTTTCGATTAACCAAAAACGAGGTAAATGATTTGGTAACTTATTTGGAAGAGTTGAAATGAGATTATCTATTCCGGTTCCGGAAGCAAAGGAAGCCTTGCCGGGATTAAAATCCGAGAACGGTATATTGAATTGGATTTCCACGGTAGATCATAAACTGATTGGAATAATGTATCTGTGGACTTCATTAATATTTCTAGTAATCGGTTTCGCGGAAGCAATGCTGATGCGAATTCAGCTTATGAAACCAGAAAATCATTTCTTGACTCCGCAAGTGTACAACCAAATTTTTACCATGCACGGAACGACTATGATCTTCTTAGTGCTTACACCAATGCTGATCGGTTTTGCTACTTATTTTTTACCGCTGATGATTGGTGCAAACGAGATGGCTTATCCAAGATTAAATGCTTTCAGCTTCTGGATATTCTTTTTTGGCGGATTACTTCTCTACTTTAGTTTTTTTGCAGGCGGTGCACCTAATGTTGGATGGTTCAGTTATGCTCCGTTAAGTGAAAAATTTTACAGTTCAACACCGGGAGTGAATTATTGGGCGATGAGCATTCTTCTCATGGGCATGGGAACTATAGGAGCGGCTTTGAATTTTGTCGTTACAACTTTAACAATGAGGGTGAAAGGATTAAAGCTTACCAGACTTCCGTTGTTTGTGTGGATGGTATTTGTTAACGGATTTCTCATTCTTGGTGCATTTCCCGTTCTCAACGCGGGTCTTGTTATGATTTTAATTGATAGGCTGCTTAATGCGCATTTCTTTACAACTGCAACCGGAGGCTCCGCCGTTATGTGGCAGCATGTCTTTTGGACTTTCGGTCACCCGGAGGTATATATCCTCGCACTTCCGGCATTTGCAATAATCTCCGAAGTCATTCCCGTTTTCTCCCGTAAGCCGATTTTTGGATATGAGTTTGTAGCTTCTTCGACAGTTGCAATTGCACTGCTTTCCTTCGGAGTGTGGGCTCATCATATGTTTGCGGTAGGTCTAGGAACTACCTTCGATGCTTTCTTTGCAGCGACAAGTATGCTGATCGCTATACCGACCGGAGTAAAAATATTTAACTGGATTGCCACCATGTGGGGCGGTTCTATCATTTTTAAAACTGCAATGCTTTTTGCCATGGCATTCCTGGTAGATTTTACCATCGGGGGTTTAAGCGGCGTGGGCTTTGCTATTGTCCCGATAGATTGGAGATTAACAGATACTTATTTTGTTGTCGCGCATATTCATTATGTTTTTCTCGGCGGATCATTATCTGCCGGTTTTGCAGGAATATATTATTGGTTCCCAAAGATAACCGGCAAAAGGCTTTCCGAAAAATTAGGCAAATGGAACTTCTGGTTATTTCTCATTGGCTTTAATTGTACTTTTTTTGTTTTCCATATTTTAGGTCTTCTGGGAATGCCGCGGAGAGTCTTCACCTATCCGAATCTTCCCTATTTAGGCGGATTAAATTTGTTCTCCACGATCAGCGCGGTTGTACTCGGTATTTCCTTTTTCATTTTCATATACAATGTCTTTTACAGTCTCAAAAAAGGCGAACCTGCCGGGGATAATCCATGGAACGCATGGACTCTTGAATGGTTAGCTTCGTCTCCCCCGGCTCAAAAAAATTTTGAAACAGTACCTTTAATCAGAAGCAGACGGCCTTTATGGGATTTAAATCATCCTGAAGACCCGGACTGGAAACGTAAGAATAAATCCGGTAAAAAAAATGAATAAGAATAAAATAATGATGATATTTTTTGTTGCATCCGAAGCATTCTTTTTTCTTGCTTTGATAATTTCGTATGCTTATTACAGTCATCCGGGCGGCTCACTCGCTGCTTCGGCTAAATATCTCGATTATAAAAAAACGTCTATTTTCACCTTCTTCTTAATTTCAAGCAGTGTAACCATGGAAATAGCCGGTTCTAAACTAAGAAAAGGAAAGCGCAAACCAATGCTGATAATGCTGCTTACTACGATAATTCTCGGAGCAGTATTTCTATTCGGACAGGGTTCGGAATATGCAAGACTGATTGGAGTAAATGTCACTATTAGTAAAAATGTTTTTGGTTCCGCATTCTTTACTTTAACCGGTTTCCACGGACTGCATGTTTTAATTGGATTAGTAGTTCTCTCAATCTTATTCGGAATGTTATACTCGGGTAAATTTAAAAAGGTTGAAAAAACTGCATTTGAATCGATTACGGTTTACTGGCATTTTGTGGATGCTGTTTGGATTGTTGTTTTTAGTGTAGTTTATCTTGGAGCGATATTATGACAACTATTGAATTATTTACATCATATTGGAATCTGGATATTATTGCAATTATCATTGCCGCGGCATTAGTAATCTTTCATTATGTGACAAACGGGAAATCCTTTAATAAAAAAAGTTTTTTGTTCCTGGGCGGAATAACATTATATCTCATTGCAACCTGTTCGGCTATAAGTTACCTCGGCGACTATTATTTATTCAGCGCCCACATGATTAAGGATATAATCATATTGCTAATAGTTCCTCCATTGCTGGTAAGTTCAACCAATCCTGATTTTTTGAAAAAATTTCTCAATAATACCAAATCCGGAAAAGTAAAAAGAACGTTACTGCATCCAGTAACAGCATGGATTTTAGGAGTAGGCTCAATGTGGTTATGGAATACTCCTAAAATGTTTTTCTTATTAGCACAATCACCTTTTCTGAAGATAGTTCAGATGATATCCCTGCTGGTATTCGGAATAATTTTTATTTACCCGGTTTTTACTCCAGTTAACTATCGTCGCCTGCAGCCGCTTCAAAGTGCTCTTTATCTGTTTACCGCATGCGTTGGCTGTACTGTTTTAGGCATTTTAATAACTTTTGCACCAGCATTCATTTATACACCCTACCCTGGCGGACATGTTTTCTGGTGCTGCGCAATAAATACTGCAGTTCCGGCAGGATCCATTTACTCGGGCGGCAGCAATCCAGCCGTACTTGATTTAATTCAAAGCAACTGGGGAATTACAGACGTGATTGATCAGCAAATGGCAGGACTTATTATGTGGATCCCGGCATGCTTTGTTTACCTGACAAACATTATGATTTCTATAAGTAAGTGGTACAAATTATCTGAAAGTGAACCGGTTGTTAACCCAAAACTGGCAGCACATAAATTAGATTTATCTTGATATTGAAACGGAGACTAATGATGGATGAAACAAAATTTAAACAAATCGCCAAAGATTATGAACTAAATCCCGCATTACCGGAAAAATTACCTGCCCCCTCTTTTTGGCCTGTAACATTAGCTTTCGGAGTAATATTTTTCTTCTGGGGATTTATAACTTCACTCATTATTTCCGGCGTGGGACTTGTCGTCATGGGCTTTGCTATTGCAGGATGGATAGGAGACATGAATAATGAATGAGCAGGAAGTATTTCAGAAAACAAGTAACCGCAGGAAATTTATTGTAAAAATGCTTTCTCTGTTCGGGAGTTTAGTTGCATTGTTGATCTCTGTTCCCATAATAGGAGCATTCGTCGCTCCAATGTATAGGAAAAAATCTAAGGATTGGAGACCTGTCGGAAAAGTGGAAAGTTTTAAAGTTGGTTCCACGGTTCTCGTAAAATTCAAGAACACTTCCCCGCTTCCCTGGTCCGGTGTAACTTCACAAACTGCTTCCTGGTTAAGGCGGGTTTCGGATGATCAATTTATCGCGTTTTCCGTAAACTGTGCTCATCTCGGATGCCCGGTAAGGTGGATTCCATCTTCACAATTATTTTTATGTCCTTGCCACGGAGGTGTTTACAATAAGGACGGCTCTTATGCTTCCGGTCCGCCGCCGCATGGTTTAAGCCGCTATCCGGTAAGGATCAGAAATAATCAAGTTGAAATTCTCTCAAGTCCAATTCCAATCACTACAATTTAAAAAGGATGTTAGATGAATAGATTACGAAAGATTTGGGCCTGGATTGATGATAGAACCGGACTTTCGGAATTTTTAAAACCATTAGCTAAACATTTAGTTCCGCCGGATTCTAGATGGACTTATGTTTTCGGTAGTGCAACATTATTTGTTTTTATTCTACAGGTTATCACGGGAGTGGGATTATCATTGTTATATCAGCCTACTTCTGAAACTGCTTATGCTTCATTGAAATTTATAACCAACCAGGTTCCGCTGGGAGCAATTCTTCGGGGAATTCATTATTACGGTGCTTCCGCCATGATAATCTTAGTCGGTATTCATATGATCCGGGTTTACATTTATGCGGCGTACAAATATCCCCGGGAAATGAGCTGGATTTCCGGAGTGCTGTTACTTGCTCTTACGGTTGGAATGGGATTTACAGGACAACTACTTCGCTGGGACAGCAATGGTGTTTGGTCTTCAATCGTAGGCGCAGAACAAGCCGGAAGAGTACCGTTCATTGGAAAGTGGCTGGCTCATTTTATACTCGCAGGCGGAACTCTAGGCGGCGCTACGTTAAGCAGATTCTTTGCTATTCATGTTTTTCTAATTCCGGCATTATTATTCGGATTGATAGGCTTGCATCTCTTTCTTGTAATTCGAAACGGGATCTCAGAACCTCCGAAAGCTGGCCGCCGTGTTGAACCTAAAAGATACCGCGAATGGTACAAATCCATGCTGAAGAAAAAAGGTGTACCGTTCTGGCCTGATGCCGCATGGAGAGATATGGCATTCGGGTTAGTTGTTGTTGTTGTAATTTTAATTTTAGCGGTTTTTGTGGGACCACCTAAAATCGGTACTCCTCCGAATCCTGCAAACATTAATTCTAATCCTAGACCTGATTGGTATCTTCTCTGGATCTTTGCTTTGTTTGCTTTAATGCCTAGGGGAATTGAATCTTTTATGATTGCCTTTGGACCATTAATTGCCGGATTTATTTTAATCATGCTGCCTCTGATTTTTAACAAGGGTGAGCGCAGTCCATGGAGACGTCCCTGGTCTATCGGGATTGTCATTTTTATTTTAACCATGATAGGCACATTCTGGTATGAAGGAGTTAAATCGCCGTGGTCGCCGGATTTTAACGCGAAGCCACTTAAAGCCGAGGTAATAGGTAATGTGAGTCCCGATGCAATGGCCGGAGCAGATTTATTCTTCAAAAAAGGCTGCTTGTATTGTCACTCAATTTCAGGAGACGGCGGGCACAGAGGGCCGGACCTAACTAAAGTCGCTGACAGATTAACAAAAGACGAAATGACTATAAGGATCGTCAACGGCGGAGGCAATATGCCTGCTTTCGGCGGCTCTTTAACTAAAGATGAATTGAAAAAAATATTAGCTTTCTTGAATACAAGGAAGTAATAAATTTTCAAATTTACTTTATCGGAAAATCCGGTTGCTTCAATTTTCATTGCCATTGAGATTCCGGTTTTCGCAGAGTGACATTTTTAGTTTTATTTTCTCATGAGTTCAACATGACAAACTATGTCATTCCGGGCTTGACCCGGAATCTCATGCGATTTAACTATCGGAAAATCCGGTAGGTTCGATTTTCTTTGCTATTGAGATTCTGGCTTTCGACAGATTGACATTTTTAGTTTTGTTTTTCCATGAGCTCAAAATTACACAATTTGTCATTCCGAACTTGATTCGGAATCTCACGCGATTTAACTATCAGAAAATCCGGTAGGTTCAATTTTCATTGCCATTGATATTCTGGCTTTCGCCAGAATGACATTTTTAATTTTATCCATCTATGAGTTCAACATTGCAAACTTTGTCATTCCGAACTTGATTCGGAATCTCACGCGGTTTAATTATCGAAATATCCGGTTGGTTCAATTTTCTTTGCCATTAAGATTCCGGTTTTTGCTAGGATGGAAATTTTAGTTTTATACATCTATGAGCTTAACATTGCAAACTTTGTCATACCGAACTTGATTCGGAATCTCAAGCGGTTTGACTATCAGAAGATCTGGTTGTTTCGATTTTCACTGCCATTGAGATTCCGGTTCTCGCTAGAATGACGTTTTTAGTTTAATTCATCTATGAGTTCATCATTGCAAACTTTGTCATTCCGAACTTGATTCGGAATCTCACGCGATTTAACTATTGGGAAATTCGGATGCTTCAATTTTCATTGCCATTGAGATTCCGGTTCTCGCCAGAATGACGTTTTTAGTTTAATTCATCTATGAGTTCATCATTGCAAACTTTGTCATTCCGAACTTGATTCGGAATCTCACGCGATTTAACTATTGGGAAATTCGGATGCTTCAATTTTTTTTGCCATTGAGATTCCGGTTCTCGCCAGAATGATGTTTTTAGTTTAATTCATCTATGAGTTCATCATTACAAACTTTGTCATTCCGAACTTGATTCGGAATCTCACGCGGTTTAATTATCGAAATATCCGGTTGTTTCAATTTTCGTTGCTATTAAGATTCCGGTTATCAACAGATTGACGGTTAACTATATTTTTCGGAATCAACGAAATACTCAAAAAAAAGATTAAACTCACAACTTCTTTACTCAAATCTTTTTTGAAATTATCTTTATTTTCATATTAAATTTATCAACAACAATTTTATCCTTTACAATTAAAAAATAATATGAAAATCAGAACAGCAAAAGAAACAGACTGGGCAGAGATTATACAAATTTATAATCACGCGGTTGATGAAAAATTTTGTACTGCCGATACCGAGCATGTTACAATTGACTTGAAAAATGATTGGCTGAATGAGCATTCGGAAGATTCATATCCCATATTTGTCTCGGAAATTAATGATAAGGTAACCGGATGGTGCAGTTTGAGTCCATACCGCACAGGCAGGAAGGCTTTACGCTCGGTAGCAGAAATAAGTTATTATATTCACAAGAATTTTCGCAGAAAAGGTATAGCAAAAAAACTTTTTGAATATACGTTAACTATTGCGCCATCTTTAGGTTTTAATAATCTAATTGCAATATTGTTAGATAAAAACGAAGCAAGTATAAATCTTCTCGAAAAATACGGCTTTGAAAAATGGGGACATCTGCCGCTGATTGCGGATTTCGGTACTGAAAAATGCGGTCAGTTTATTTACGGCAGGAAAATTTAATTTTTACATATTAAAAGCCTTTACAAATTTCTATCTCGATACTTCTATAATTCGTGTTAATTAACACAGAAATTCATTAACAACCTGGATAATTTTATCCATCTCTTTATAGGCAAATTTGTCGAAAAGTATAATTACAAAAATGTTATTGCGATAGATGAAATTAAATTGTTGAATTACTTACTTGATTGCTTAATTCATTATACGGAGGATATTATGAAAACAAAAATTGGATATTTTCTTATGACAATTCTAATGCTTTCAGTAATAGGCTGCAGTTCTAATAAGTCAAATCCGCCCAAATCAGTTAAAGATACCGTGACCACGGAATACTTCGGCACGAAAGTATCGGATCCTTACAGGTGGCTGGAAAATGGGAATTCACCAAAGGTGAAAGAATGGATAAAGGGACAAAACGAATACACTGATAAGGTCCTTTCAGGCTATCCGGAAGGAAAACCGCTTCAAGAGCGAATACAAAAATTATCAACTACTTCTGTAGAACAATTCTCTCCTAAATTGATCAACGGTAAATTATTTTTTATGCAATTTACCCCGCCTCAGGCACAGCCTGTTATAGCATACAAAACATGGCCGGACGGAAAAGTGCATGTGTTAATAGATCCAAACAAAATGGGAAAACATTTTGCCGTTACAGGATTCTGGCCTTCCCCTAAAGGAAATTATGTTGCATACGGAACTGCTGTCGGCGGCAATGAAGCAACTACCATCCATGTATTAGATGTTAAAAGTGAAAAAACTTTGAGCGACAGTTTACCTTATGCCGGCGGTGGTGCTACTCCGACCGGAATGGTGTGGGATGCAAATGAAAGAGGTTTGACTTATGTCCGGCTTCCTCTTCCGGGAACAGTACCGAGCTCAGAATCACAATTTTATGCTGCATTATATCATCATGAATTAGGACATCCTTATAAGGAAGATAGACTTGTTTTTGGCAAAGATCTTTCCAAAGTGGCTGAATATACTTTTATTGCCAGCGAGGACGCAAGGCATGCAGCAATGTTTGTCCATTTCGGAGATGGCAATCCTGATCTAGTTTATATTAGACATGGAAATGACGAATGGAAACAGGTTCTGGATACTACCGCAAATGTTCGTGTTGCCTCGGAAGTAAATGCAGGTGCAGCGTGGGATGGCAATAGACTTCTTGTTATTTCCTATGAAAATGCACCAAAAGGCAAATTACTTTACATTGAACCCAATGGAAGATCATCTGTCCTTGTAAAGCAGGGAGACTGGGCAATGAATGCGGTTTCTCCCATCAAAAATGGTATTCTAATTACTAAAGTAAACGGGCCTGATTGGAGAGTAGACCAATATCTAACCTATGGAAAATTTGAAAGGACAATTGGATTTCCTGAAACCGGAGTTAGTTTCGGAAATATTGCATCTTCAAGCAATTCAGACCAAGCACTCATTACATATTCAGGGTGGACTTTTCCGGAAAGATGGGCTCAATATAACAGCACAACTGGTCAATATAAAATAGTATTTGAAGTAAAACCTGCGGCTGATTATTCTAAAGTTAGAGTTAAAATAATTAACGCTATCTCAAAAGACGGGACAAAAATTCCTGTTAGTATAATTCACGATAAAGGTGTGACCCCAAACGGAAAAAGACCGACAATTGTCTATGGCTATGGAGGTTTCGGAATACCGACATCCCCGCACTTTATTGGGCCGTATTTAGCCTGGCTGGAAAACGGAGGAGTTATTGCTTATGCAAATATTCGCGGCGGCGGCGAATTCGGTGAAGGCTGGCATGAAGCAGGTATGCTCGGTAAAAAACAAAATGTATTCGACGACATGTATGCCGCATCCGAAGCAATGGTGAAAAATAATTGGACAGATCATGAACACCTTGGAATTCTCGGCGGTTCAAACGGCGGTTTATTGATGGGCGCAGAAATTACTCAGCATCCTTCTGCCTTTAAAGCGGTTGTAAGTTTTGTTGGAATTTATGATATGCTTCGTGCCGAATTATTTCCCAACGGACAATATAACATCAGTGAATACGGCACTTCGACTAAAGAGAAAGATTTCAAATGGCTGTATGCTTATTCACCAAACTATAATGTTAAACCAAATACACGATATCCGGCGACATTATTAGAAACAGGAGTAAATGATCCGCGTGTTGCGCCCTGGCAGTCAAGGAAGTTCGCTGCTGCACTGCAGGCTGCAAATAATTCCGATAATCCTATTCTTTTATTAACAAGAATGAATGAAGGACATGGTGTTACGGCATCGTTCAGTCAGCGTGTAGGTAATACCGCGGCAGCATTAACATTTTTTGCTCATGAATTAGGATTGAGTGTAAAATAAGATTTGTTGACATTTTAGATATAACATTAAACAATCTCCGGCATTTTCAATCAATTAGTTTGAAGATGCCGGAATCTTTTTACATTTTAGTTATTTATTAGCTAATCGTATTTCCTATTCCCGGATTTCATTGAAATTGTTGCCCCCATATGGATGAAGAAAGTACAATCCGGAAAATAATTATCTCCATTCCTTCAGCATAAAATAAATCATTCGACAACTACTTTGTTCCATGTTTATTTAATTACTCGTTAAATCAGGGTGGGATCTTAGATTTATAACATTCTGCCTGAGTTAATTATTTTATGTACAAGCCTCCTCCCACGGGACACCGGCAATCCCCTATTTTAAAATATTTTCATTTTATTTTTACCTTTACTCATTTTTATACTGACAAAACATTCTGACGGACAGAACTGCTTTGTCTGTCCAAACATAGTTGTGCTATAATTATTCAGGCTTCCTATCAGATACATACTCCCCGGCTTCGGCTCTAAATCCTACAGACAATCTGTTCCAGCTATTTATTGTTATGATCGCCGTAGTCAACTCGGCAATCTCTTCCGATGTAAACAGATTTTCAACTTCTTTGTATATATCATCCGGAGCACCAGATTCGGGAAGCAGAGTTAAAGTTTCACACCATGCAAGTGCCGCCCGTTCTTTCGGTGTATATAATGATGTTTCCCGCCAGGCTGCAAGCAGATAAATACGCTGCTCATTCTCACCTATGGCACGTGCATCTTTGGTATGCATATCCACACAATAAGCACATCCGTTTATCTGTGATGCTCTTATTTTTACAAGTTCCAAAAGTTTATGATCAAGTACGCTTTTATCAACAACATTTTGAAGATTAAGCATAGCTTTATAACCATCATTATTAATTTTACTCCAATCTAATCTCATTTTTAACTCCTTATGAATTTGTGTTGAGTGAATTGAATTATACTTACCTAAAATTTCACATGAACATCTTGATCTCAAAAAATTTTATTTATTAAATTATAGCTTCTACAAAATATTTTGTTTGTCATTCTGACATCTGTATTGAGGTCGTGTAATAGAACAGATTCAAATTGTAATAGAAACATTTATGTTGTTAAAATATTATTTAGCAAAAATTCTATTTAAGAAAACCCAATCAATAATATCAGCATTCGAATATATTTGGTTAATTAAAACAATTAATCATCTGCCAAAAAATCTCTGTTCTTTAAATAATTAATTATATATTCAGGAACAGGCATATTATTATTTTGTTGATTTTCCGGCAGCGGAGTTGAAGGCAATAAACTTAAAGGTATTGTACCAGCCCACACCGGAAGATTGAGATCTCTTTCATCATCAACCGGAGGACCAGACCTTACCTTTGAAGAAGCCTCACTTAAACTAAAAGAAAGAACCGTCGCTGCATTCAATTCCTTTTCGTCCGGAATCCTGACATCATCCCACCTCCCGAGAAGCATATGGTTTGAAATTATCTTTAGCGCTTTGAGTTTATTTTCGTTCAACTCTACTTCTTCAGCCCTTCCGAATGCAACGACCGAACGGTAATTAATTGAATGATGAAAAGCCGACCTTGCTAATACTAATCCATCTATTTGAGTTACGGTGATGCATATATCGATACCTTGTTTAAGGGTTTTTTGCAGCCTGCTTCCTTTTCCGCCGTGAAAATAGATTTTATCATCCTTTCTTCCGTAAACCATAGGGATTACAAAAGTACTTCCTTCAACATGAAATCCTATGTGACAAACAAAAAAAGAATCGAGTATACTGTAAATAGTTTTTTTATCGTAATTGCCTCGCTTCGCCATCGTCTTCACTTTGGATCTTGCCGAAGGCGCCGATCCTTCATTATTTTCCATTACGCATCCTTTCTTTTTTGTACAATCTATGAGTCATTAAACTATTTTCAAGAACGCCCAAAATATACCGTTCTATCGGTCTATGTAAAAGAACCGATATTACTTTAATTAATGGTACCACTTTCTTATTGTGATGGAGCACAAAAACTAGTTGAATCATTCGCGGAAGAAAGGAAATTGCATGTGAGTTCATCTTAGGGAAACAGGTCTTTGATAAATAAGCCCACTCCACAACAAAAATAAATCTCTGTTTTTTAAATGATTTTTTACTTTAAAATAGACAGTATCACCAAAAGGAGTACCAGTGAGAGAACCGATCGAGATGATTATTTTAAAATAAAAAAGGGATGCTCGGTAACATCCCTATTTAACGTGGGCAGAGACGGAATTGAACCGCCGACACAAGGATTTTCAGTCCTTTGCTCTACCGACTGAGCTATCTGCCCTCAAAAACGAATTCAAAAATAATTATTTTTCTCGTAATCTCAAAAGGTTTTAAGATTAAATTCAATAATAATTTCAGATATTTGGGGTGTTTTTGAAAGTTATATACGAATACGGGAAGTAATTAAGTTTTATAAAATAAATCTGTTTTATTTAATTTCTTAAAACAACTTCCAATAGATAAAACTCAAGAAGAAATTTCAAGTTTAAGTTCTTGTAAAACCAGCAAAACGGAATCTCCCTCAAATCATCAAATATTCAATCCTACTGTCAAAGTTTTCTTCTTTTTGATATTTCCTTTATACCCATAATTATAATATACCCCTATTTCCTCACATCAACAACGCCATAATTGCTTTCTGTACATGCAGTCTATTCTCCGCTTCATCGAATATTACGGAGTTGGGAGAGTCGGCTACTTCGTTTACAACTTCATCACCCCGGTGGGCAGGAAGACAGTGCATGAAAATGTAGTCGTCTTTAGCATGTTTTACAAGTTCCGAATTTACCCGGTATTTTTGGAATATCTTTTTCCTTTGCTCCGCCTCGGATTCCTGTCCCATACTTGCCCAAACGTCGGTATATACCACGTCCGCATTTTTTACTGCCTCAGCAGGATTTTCTAATATCTCTATCTTGCTCCCGAAATTTTTTGCGCTTTGAACTGCATTATCCACGTATCGTTTCTGCGGCTTAAAATTATTCGGGGTGGCAATTGCTATATTCATTCCGACTTTAGAACATCCGTGTAAGAGGCTGTGCACCATGTTGTTACCATCTCCCACATAAGCTAGTTTCAAACCTTTAAGTTTTTCTTTTTTCTCGAGAATTGTGAATAAATCCGCTAAAACCTGGCATGGATGCAGCAGATCTGTCAATCCGTTAATAACTGGAATGGAAGCATTATCAGCAAGATCTATTACATCCTGATGTGCGAAAGTACGAATCATGATCCCGTTCAGGTAACGTGATAAAACTTTAGCCGTGTCGGATATATTTTCACTTTTACCAAGTTGCAGATCATTCGGCCCGAAATACATACCTGTCCCGCCAAGTTGATAAATTCCTGTCTGAAATGAAATTCTTGTTCGTGTAGAAGGTTTAGAGAAAATCATCCCCAGTGTTTTTCCTTCAAGAAGCTTATGCGGTTCGCCGGTCATTTGTTTTAATTTTAATGTACGGCTCAATTCAAAGATTTGATTTATTTCTTCCAATGAAAGATCGTTAATGGAAATAAGGCTTTTGCCTTTCATATTTACCGACATATTTACCCCTGGTTTAAATTTGATTAATTACTCAAGTTAAATTCAGAAAAGATTATGACAAAGAATTAAAGATTATAATTTTCACAGCACAATTTAAAAAATTACAGCACGGAATTAAGAACCGCGCTGTATATGAAAATTTTTCTGATATAATTATCTGACTGAGTATACTACCCGGTTTCAGATAAATTTTTTCTCTTTAAGTATACTTTCAACCGTCACACCGCCAAGTTCTTGAAGCTCATATTTAACACGAGTGCTCGGTTTATTTATTTTCAAAATTCTTCCGAGATCAATAGGAGTGCCGATTACTACAGAATCACAATCCGTTTTGTTGATAGTCATTTCTAGATCTTTTATCTGCTCATCTCCGTATCCCATCGCAGGCAGGAGAGTGCCGATTCGCGGGTATTTCTTATAAGTATCCGAAATTGAATTAACAGTGTAAGGACGCGGATCGATAATTTCGGATGCGCCGTAATTCCAGGCAGCAACCATTCCGGCACCGTATTCCATTTCACCGTGGGTTAAAGTTGGTCCATCTTCAACAACCAAAACTCTTTTACCTTTTATTAATTCCGGTTTTTCCACAAATAATGGAGATGCCGCATCTATTATGATTGCGTTCGGATTTACGGAACGAATACTGTTCCGCACAAAAGTTATATTTTCCGGTTTTGCCGATTCTACTTTATTTATTATTGCTACGTCTGCTAATCTAAGTGATGTATTGCCAGGATAATATGTTAGTTCATGCCCGGGTCTATGCGGATCTACCACGGTAAATGTTAGATCGGATTTGTAAAACGAAATATCGTTGTTGCCGCCGTCCCAAATAATTATATCAGCTTCTTTTTCTGCTTCATCCAGAATAGCTTTGTAATCGACACCGGAGTAAATAACACTGCCCATTGCTATATGAGGTTCATATTCCTCCATCTCTTCAATAGTACAATTGTGTTTTTTTAAATCTTCCAGTGTGGCGAAACGCTGGACTTTCTGTTTTACCAGGTCACCGTACGGCATCGGGTGCCTGATCGAAACTACTTTTTTCCCGGCGTCCCTTAAAACCTTCACGACTTTCCTGGACGTCTGTGATTTACCCGAGCCTGTCCTTACAGCGATGATGGAGATTACAGGTTTGCTGCTTTTCAACATTGTTTCATCAGCACCAAGAAGTCTGAAAGACACACCGGCAGCATTCACCTGGGATGCTTTTGTCATCACATAATTAAAAGGTAAATCAGAGTAAGAGAAAACCACTTCATCAACTTTTAATTTTTTAATCAGATCATTTAACTCTGCCTCATCATAAATTTTAATTCCTTTAGGATATAATTTGCCTGCAAGTTCGGGCGGATAAATTCTTCCGTCTATATTGGGAATTTGTGTGGCTGTAAAAGCGGTAACGTTATAGTCTTCATTATCTCTGAAGTAAACATTAAAATTATGGAAATCACGTCCGGCAGCGCCCATAATTAAGACATTTTTTTTTGACATTTCTGTCCCCTTTCTATATAAATTTTTATGGGAATTTGTATTGAATAGTACTTTGGAGTTTACACTTTATCCTTTTCATTAATAAACATTGTACAAAAATAAGCAATATTAGGATAAAATGCTTAATATACTAAATCGTTGCGTATAAACAATATTATCGTATAAATATGCAAGAAAGGGGCTGATTTTACACTTTTTGGGTTTCAATATGTTAGTTTATTCAACGGTAACACTCTTAGCCAAATTTCTCGGCTGATCGACATTCAAACCTTTTTTAACAGCAATGTGATAAGCCAATAACTGCAGAGGAACCACCGTGAGAAGCGGCATGAGCATTCTAATTGTATCCGGTATCTTAATGGTAAAATCGACCATACTATCGATGTTATCATCGTTTTCACTTGCTATGGCGATAATCCTTCCCTTACGTGCTTTAACTTCCTGGATATTGCTGATAATTTTTTCGTAGGTAGAATCTTTAGGAGCAATAAAAACCGCCGGCATGTTTTCATCAATAAGCGCAATTGGACCGTGTTTCATTTCAGCAGCAGGATATCCTTCGGCATGTATGTATGAAATTTCTTTTAATTTTAATGCCCCTTCCAAAGCAACCGGGAAATTATATCCCCGTCCAAGGTAAAGGAAATTCTTGGCATCTTTAAATTCGTCGGCAATTTTTTCAATTTGATCGTTTAGTTCGAGTATTTTTTTGATTTTTTCAGGAATAGATTCCAGTTCTAGCGCAATGGTTTTTCCGTCAATCTGACTCATATTTTTCCTGCGCGCAATTAACAAAGTTATTAGTGATAAAACAACAAGCTGGGATGTAAATGCTTTTGTAGAAGCAACACCAATCTCCGGGCCTGCGTGTGTATAAACACCGGAATTACTTTCACGCGCAATCGAACTTCCAACGGCATTGCAGATACCGAGTACCAACGCACCTCTGATTTTTGCTTCTCTCAAGGCAGCCAGTGTATCGGCGGTTTCACCGCTTTGCGATATGAAGAAAATAGTATCATCTTTGCTGACAATCGGGTTCCTGTACCTAAACTCGGATGCATATTCAACTTCGGTCGGTATTCGGGTAAATTGCTCGAACATATATTCACCTACTAAACCGGCATGCCATGAAGTACCGCATGCAGAAATTATAATTCTTTTGGAATCTATCAACCTATCCACCACATTTTCCAAACCGCCTAATTTTGAAGTTCCCTCGTCTAATAAAATCCTCCCGCGCATTGAATTACAAATTGATTCGGACTGCTCCATTATTTCTTTTAACATGAAATGAGAGTAACCGCCCTTATCTATTTCATCAAGGGACATATTTATTTCATGGATCTCCTTTTCAACATCTTCATCTTCGATTGTCTTCGTTGTAAAACTATCTTTGTAAAGTTCTATCAACTCACCGTCTTCAAGGTAAATTACCTGCTTGGTATGAGCAAGGATTGCGGAAACATCCGAAGCTATAAAATTTTCATTGTCGCCCAGCCCAACCACTAAAGGTGATCCCTTCCTGGCTGCAACAATTTTATCGGGTTCATTCTCATAAACTACGGCTATTCCATAAGTGCCGTCAACTTCATTTAATGCCAATCTAACAGATTTAAAAAGATTGTAACCTCTTTTTAAGAAGCTGTCGATCAAATGCGGCAATACTTCGGAATCGGTCTCGGTAGTAAATTCATAACCTAATTTCTTCAATCCTATTCTCAATGGCTGATAATTTTCGATAATTCCGTTGTGGATAACAAATAGGTTTTTTTCTTTATTAAAATGCGGATGTGCGTTAATTTCGTTAGGAATTCCGTGAGTCGCCCACCTAGTATGCCCAATACCTAAATTTGCAGATAGGTTCAACTCTTCAATCCTATCCTCAAGTAAAGATACCTTCCCTTTGTTTTTTACAACCTGGGAAAGTTTATTTGATATAATGCCTATACCGGCAGAATCATAACCGCGGTACTCTAATCTTTTTAATCCATTAATTAAAATCGGGACACAATTTTTTTCACCGATATAACCAACAATTCCGCACATTTGAACTCCAGTTTTTTATAAATTTTTTAATCTATAACAACACTAAGGTCTCTACTATTCCCATGCTGACCATAAAAGCATTTCTAGTTTAAATAACAATTTTGAAACTGTCGTAAATCTAAGCCAAGATAGTTTAAAGGGATATATTAAAGGCTATACAAATTTATTTGATTCGTGAGATTTCTGAAACATGATAATTGAGACGCTGCTAATGTTTGTTCTTTATAAGTATCAAAATGATTGATTTTAAAATAAACTATTTTAAAAGAGTCTCAATGAAAAAACATTACACAAATTTATAAAAAAGTGAATAAAGATACATCACCTAACTTTTGCCAGTTTTTGGGTTTCTGTTTTTGTGATACCGTTAAATTGAACAATTATTTTGTAAAGATAAACTCCATTAGCAATCTCATCCCCATCCTGGTCTCTTCCGTCCCACAGTATTTTATTAAACCCTATTTGTAGTTCAGAAGAAGGAACAAGCATATCCCGTATTAAACGACCGGCAATGGTATAAATTTTTATTAGAAATTTCTGGGGTATATCACCCCCGGTTAACTCGAATGTAAAATATGTATTGCCTTTGAAGGGATTTGGATAGTTATAAACATTCTTGATCCCCGATTCATTATACACATAAAAATATGTTCGATAGGATGTAGTATCGAAATAATTACCGGATGCATCTTTGGCATAAACATTTAAAAAGTGTTTACCGCCGGTTAATTTGGGTTTCCATTCCACACTTGCTTGTGAGTTAGGATAAGGAGTATATGAAAAACTAATGTCTGAACCGGAAAAGCTAATCGGTTGATTGTCCAACGAAATTGAAAAGTCACTTGTATCCAGCGGGAGCGGACTATTGTCATTCAATCTTATTGCAATATCAGGTTTCGCCGATATAATATCTCCATCTAAAATTTGTTTACCGTCGAAAGTGATATTAAATTTTGGGAGAGTCGAGTCCCTTGACACATAAAAATTATTTTGAAGGATATTATTAAAAGAAAAGAATTCATCCGAAGCTGATCTGGCTAGCACTTTTAATGAATTGTTAAATAATAAATCGGTTGTTCCTAATTGTGTCTTAATACTTATGGATGAATCGGGCATTATAGTTACATCATTTGAATAAAAAGAAGAATCCCTATCATTTAAATATAATTGCAAGTTAACAGAACTGTCGGGCACAAGTCCAAAGTTATTAACATTTAATTTTATTTCTACGGGTAAGCCCTGCAGTACTGTATCAGGTGATATCGTTAAGTCTTTTTTAGAAAAAGAAATTTCAGGGAGAGAAGAATAATCAATATAAACCGATTTCATCTTCATGGGGTGGATCAGGGTAAGAGAAGAATCCATTAGATCAAAGTTGAGCCTAACATAATTATATTTTTTCGAGTTTATATTTGCTATACTCTGAACAGGCAAAAGAGAATCAACAAGAGTATCCCATTGCTTGGTGCTTGAGTTTTTACCCAGCAAAGTAACTTTATACGCGGCGGACTGACTGAATTTTTCGATATTGTATTCAACTTTATTCCAGTTTCCTGCCGGTCCTATAACCGGGCTTTGAACAGTTCCTGCATCATCAACATATTTACCTTTAAATACAGAAATTTTTGGTTTGAATTGTCCACCGCCGTAAACCGAAGCATAAACTAAATTATGTTCCCAATCGTAACACCAAGCATAATAATTTTGGAATGGTTCAAAAGTCAGCCACTCCTCTTCATAGGCTCCGTCTGAGAGTCTTAACCGTCTCATAAAACCGCTCTCGGTATTTTCATATGGGAATATATATTTATCATGCAACGAAAAAGGATGTGAATCCTTTATAGCTTGTTCCGTTTAGTTTTCTATCTGGTTTAGCAAGCTTCCAGTTTTGTGAAGGTTCAAATGTTCTTAGCGTATATACATAATTTCCCAATGAATCGATTACAGCTAAATTATAAACAAAATTACTATCGGCGTTAAGATAAAAATCCCCGGGCATGGACCTGGAATCACTCCATCTGAGTAATCCTGGGGGAATTTGTATTCTTGTCGTATCCCCGGTGTTTCTATCAACTTTTAACAAGCTATGGTTGTCTTCAGTTGATACATATAAAAATCCATCCTTAGGAAAATAAAATATAGAAATTCTTACCGGCGCATAAAAATTCGGCAGCGCTCCGTAATACTTTCCTTTTACCGTACCGTTATACCCTGTGCCGATTTTGTAAATCTTTGTATAGCCGTTTTTATTATTCCTAAGAGCATAATATCTTATTTGTCCAAAATATAAATAGGTCCCGTCTGTCGTTAAAGCCGTCATATTGATCGAATCCAGTACAGATGTTGCTGGAACTATGTCTCCAAGAAATGTTTTAGTCGATGGTTTTGGCGGTAGATAATTATTATTTAGAACTAGCCCCGAATCGGTATAATTCATATTATATGTATTGAACATGTGCAACTGGCTACCCAAGGCATAATATCCGTTTCTTTTTGTACCCGAAATTGAAAATGTTCTGGGATCACTCCATTTGCTCGAATCCACACCATTATAAATTCTTGTCCGCCAAAAATATATTCCATCAGACAATTCCGGTGACTGCCATTTCACCAATCCATCGCTGCCTTGCAACGCTTGCGATTTAATTGGAGAGGCAAAGTTTAAGCTGGTGTCTACCTGTATATAATAAGTTAACGTATGCGAGATATAATACCCTATATCGGAAATTTTAAAGTTAACTTTTCTTATATTCGTCGAATAACCGTCGATGGGAGAAATTATATTAGGTTCATTTATATTATATACAGGAAAATCGGTTGACGCATAATTATCTGAATGATCTATTTCCGGGATTATATTTGTCTCATTTACTTTTGCAGTTATTGTGTACAATCCGGCTAGATTCGGCTTCCACCAAAAGTAAACAGAATCTTGAATTGAAAAACTAGGCAGTTTTTTAACGGGTAATTGATATGAAGTATCGGATGATTGAATAAATATTTGAACACTTACCGTATCACCCGGAAAATTTACTCCCAGGTTGCCGACCCGGACTTTTAATTGAACTGAATCATTTACTACAACATTGTCGGCTTGAGGAATAATATCATTTGAGTTTATTTGAAAGTCCGGTTTATCCGGCAATGCAAGCTTTAATAAAGGATCACCGAGGTAAGTTAAAAGTGCAATTTGACTTGTATTATATCCTATTGCCGGTAATCTTACTTTTGCATTCATAAAGACATTTCCGGTAATATAATTCCTTTCATTAAAGAATTCATCGAAGATTAGATTATCGATATTTTTGCCTACGTTCCAGTATGTCAGACCGCTGTTACCGAAAAATCCGATACTTCCTTTGCCGGGTACTTCATTAAACTGTTCACCAAAAACATTCTGATTATCGAAGTGGGCAGTATAACATGTTACGCTTAATATTAAGGGAAGTCTTCCGCCGTTTGTCAGCATATAAATATCATCATTATGAAAAACCAAATCCCACTGATAACCCCCGCCGTGTCCGTAATAATTTACTATGGCGGCCCCTTTATCAATTGCTTTTCTAATTGCAGGACCATCACCTTGATATTTAAGATATTCAGGTTCATTTGGGTAACGCATTATCTTTGTAGTATGGATACCGTGAGGTTTTAAATAAGACTCTTCCAGTTGAACACTCGCAATATTCAATCCTAGGCGATTTTCATCATCCTCATTTAATCCTGCTGAAATAAGCAGTACAGTATTTTTCCATTCTTTGTTATTATCGGCAGGATAATGTATTAATTTATCAACAAGTACATTACCCACCTCTACTGTTTGACAGGACAATCTGCCGATGGCTAAATCCGGGTGCACATCATTACCCGACACACACACAATCTCATTATCGCTAAATCCTTCCCCGTAGTCGTAAGTATAATATGGAATTGAAGGAACATAATTCGGGTCGCTCGAACTGAGTAAATGGCGGTAATCATGGCTCATGTCACCAATCAATACAACATAGGCAGGAGCCGGTCTTTGCCAGTTATCAAATGCATACTTAACAAAATATTGAAGTGCATAAGGATCGAGCAAACCGTAGGAGAATTCATTATAAATTTGATTAGTGTAAACAATTTTTATTCGAGGATTTGTGATAGATGAATCGGGAAAATTTGATTCTCTGAAGTTGGCTAACCTTTCGGCAACACTCTTAAATTTTGGATTAGCGATAATGATATAGTCCGCTCCATTAGATGTATTTCTAAGATCCGAATGAACCGCTTGACTAATAGAATCAGGAGTTAGGAAATAATCCTCACCGGCACAAAAATAATCAGTAGTTGAATTCAGTGTATCGGTGAACAAAATTGAATGATAAGAATCATTTATTACCTGTGCGTTCTTGATAACCTCACCTTTCTGCGGCATAAATACTTTTATCGAATCTTCGTTCCAATTCCATGTCCAGTATCTAATAACACCGGTACCATTGGGTGGACTGGAAAAATTGAAATTTGTCGTATCGGCTCTATTATCCCCCCAATATTCAAGTTCAAACCAATCCACCAATATTTCATCACTCTTTGTAATCGGACATGCATCGCCAGTAACTTTTACCTGCAGTAGATTCCCGGTCGGATATATCTTAATTCCGCTGCTTGAAACGGTAAGCATTCTTTGGTACGTAATATCATTCTGCCCATCCCATCGAACGTTTCCAACAGGTTGACCGGTAAGGGAAATAATCGCATTATGTTCATTAGCACAGGCATTGCTATTAGTTAAACCCTGCATTTTTACCCGCAGCATCACATCCGTAGAATCAGGATTGAAATTTTTAAAGCTATCAAACCTTCCTTCAAACATATGCATCGGCGAACCGTTCTGCCCGCTTACTCTATCCCACAACCAGAAATCCCGCCTATCGTTGCCGGCATATCCCAGGTTTTCGTATAGAGAATCTTTTTCGAAATGTAATTTTGTATAGTTTGTTTGGTAAGTTTTATCCCACGATTTGGGGAATCCATCAACGCTTTTATATCTTAGCCCTACTGAGTCAGCCTGGTAAGAAAAGAAATATACATTATCGACGTTATAGATATTTGAATATGCATAGGGAGATGCTTTTGCAGGGTATCCGACAAATTCGAAATAATCTCCGGAATCAAATATTTTATCTGAATTTTTATCTTCCACATAAATTGGAACAGCAGTTCCATTATTGTACAGTTCAAGTTTGTCTAAAGATATATTATTTAAAGGAACACCCGCTAAAATTAGCTGATTATATGTTAAACGGTAAATACCTTTTGTGTGTACGTAAATTTTAAAATAATTTTTTGAAGGATTGTACCAATATCCACTGCTGCTAAATGTTTTAACCGGTTGACTGTCATTTATTCCCCACTGATTTGCGGCAGCATAATTGGGCACATTATTTTTTAAAAATTGAATAGTTTTTTCATCCCTGATGGCACTTCCAATCACCGCAGCTTTATTACCAGGCTTTGAATAATCTATCCTCACACGTAATTTCTTGTTGAAAACCAGTTCTCTGGTAACCGGATTATATTGATAAGGCGAAGCATTTAAAATTATTAAATGTGAGTACCTGTAAATATAGGAATCAATAATTTCCGATGCTTTTGAAGGGAAATAGGTATTGTTATCATAAATATTTTCATTAATAGCATTTATATTTAATGAGGTATCTGCAGGATCATATTTGGGAAAGGGTAAAATAAATTTATTAGAATATCTAATTTTTTCATCTTTAATAACCGAGACAACAGGTGACGAATTAGGTGGGGCTGCAAGATTTATATAATAAGACGGAAGCCAGGGATCTCCTGCTTTCCTTAATGAATAGTTATTACCGCGAACATATTGATAACTCTTGCCGTGAATAAGAGTGTCCCTCAAAGAAAACCCCTCGGAGAAATTAAATTGTACTATTATATGATCCGAAGAAGATTCTAAAATTTTATAACTCTGGGCAAATTCATTTACAGATAATAAGCTCCAAAACAGAAATGATGAGTAAATTGTATATTTAATTTTAGCGTGAATAGGTAATTTCATGTTCCCAAAAATGCTTTTTAATGTTTTTGATTAAATTCTATATAAAATTTGAAATCCAAATTATTCAAAATCAAACTTTAATGAAGTCCAAAAAATATTATTCGAATTGGTATTAACATTTTTTTTATCATTAAGAAAATTATACTCTAAATTCCAGTATAATCCGTAAGTTAATTCACAAGTTAATTTAAGTTTTAAATTATCAGAAACTTCCCTCTTTCCGTCAAGCAAGTATGAATAGTAGGGATCTCCCCATGTATAATAATTAAAAACGTTACCTCCCACATTCTTGATCAACTTTCCATTTGCATCATAAACATTATTTCCGTGTAATGTGTGGGAATAAGTTATCCCGGTAAAAATTTTCCCGGTAAATCTGTATGTAATTTGTACTGAAATTCTGGTAGAGTTTGGCTGCATATCGGCGCCTAGCAAATAACCGTTATTAGTATAGGTCAAAGATTCAACGGTTCCGGGATGAGAGAATATATACGGACGTGCTTGCATATACTCAAGAGCAAATGTCATATTTTCCGGCAGTAAAGGTCCTGTCAACATTGTTCCTACCTGCCATTCAACACCATTGTTGCTGGCTGCCCATTCACCTTTAAATAATCTGCTGAAATTAATGTCATCAAATATAATCGCCGAAGTTAATTCAATTCCGTCAACAGGAAGATACCTTAAGTCAAACGTAAGGAAAGAATTATCAAGATCGTTCATTGATCGTTGTGCGGATTCCCAAAATAAAAAGGGATTAAGATATGCTGCTTCGAATGGTCGATTTGAATAAATTATCATCTGGGAAAGTCCAAGGCTCAAATTGTTATTAGCTTTGTAACCAAATCTGCTAATTGCAATATACTTCGATTGTTTACTCTTTAAATTTTCACTTAATGAATCTACATAAGTTATAACAGGAGGTTGAACAAGCCAGCCATGTAAAAAGTCATATTTGAATTTTTTATACGAGATGTGAAATTTTACAAAATCAAAGAGCGGCGGATTATTAGACAAAACCATTTTATTTATATAACCTGTACCCCACAGGATTCTTTCTCTTCCCAGTTGAAGACTCATTATCCCCTTTTCGAACCTGGCGTATCCCTTTGTACCGTCAAAAAAATTTATTTTGGAATGGTTAAAGGTATAACTTTTTTCAACTCTCGGATCTAAACGCGCAACAGTTCTGTCTCCAAACTGGGTACCGTTTGTTCCTTGGAGATAAAATCCGAACCAATCGTTGTATGAACCGCGGATTGTTCCACCGATATCTAGTAACGAGCTGTTATTATCATACCGGCTTGTGTAAATATATTTGAACTCTAAATTCGGATCGATATATAGACTAACCAAACTATCCTTATAACTATATAAATGTTTTTCTTTATCAATAATTAAATTATTAACAAAATCAGAAGGGAATCCGTCAAAAACATTAATAGGTACTTGCTTCAAGATTCCTAATTTTTGTTCCATCCGAATTAAAAAATTTCGATCGGTTTCGTTTAAATCTAAATTGTTACTTTCAATTGTTCTAAGATCCTGTTCTACTTCTTTTTTAGAAAGCGGCAATATTGTATCGTCAAAATTTTTTAGCACTCCTTTTATATGCATTCGTTTGAGAAATAAATATACGGGATGATTTGCAGGTACTGTTTCTACTTGAGCCAGGCTGATACTAGTGCAGATGATTCCCCAAATAATCCATGATTTTATCGAAAAAATATTTTTATACATTACATCTCAAATCATTTGAGGATTGACTAAAAGAAAGGATGATGATTTTTTTTGTGAACTCTCATTCAAAAATATTTTGCGTAATGAATATGAAATTTTAAGGCTAAAGTTATCTTTTTTCACCCTGAGCAATCGACATGATAGCCGGTTCAACACCCGCAAATTCGGTATCAAATCTATCAAAATCACTTGACGGCTGAAATGTGGGAACATAAAATTTTAATAATTCAATCCACTCCTGCTTTGTTGCATGACCATTTATGGCTCTAAACTCATCTAACATTGAATTAATGGAATTTGAATTATGCATACAAACCAGTCTGGCTCTAAATATTTTTTCATGTGAAGTAGCAATAACTCCCTCCTCCGCGGTCAAAACTTCTTCGAATAATTTTTCACCTTCCCTGATGCCGGTGTACTGAATTTCGATATCTGTTCCGGGAATTAAATTATTCAATAAAATCAGATCTCTTACTAGGTCTACTATTTTTATCGGCTCTCCCATATCCAGAACAAACACGTCACCGTTTTTCCCTGTGGCACCGGCTTGAAGTACGAGCGCAACAGCTTCTGGAATAGTCATAAAATATCTTTTCATGTCCGGATGGGTAATTGTGATAGGGCCACCGTTTTTTAACTGGTTGATAAAAATGGGTAGAGCACTACCCCGGCTGCCGATTACGTTTCCAAACCTGACCGCAACAAAATTTGAGACACTGTCTTTTCCTAAACCGGTAACAATATGCTCCGCAACCCGTTTCGAAGCACCCATAATACTTGTGGGGTTTACAGCTTTATCCGTTGATATTAGTACAAAACTCTCCACTTTAAATAACTTAGCTGCATTTGCCACATTATTAGTACCGAGTATATTAACACGAACCGACTCTTCAGGAAATTTTTCCATGATAGGAACATGCTTAAATGCTGCGGCATGAAAAACAATTTCGGGTTTGAATTCCGAAAATACCTTGTGCACTTTTTGATTATTCGAAATATCACATAGATAAATTTGTATCTTTGTACCCGTTACAAGTCTATTAAGCTGAAGTTCAAGATCGCTTAAATCGCTTTCGTTTATATCTAAAATTCCAATTTCTTCAGGTTCATAGATTGTAACTTGCCTGGCAATTTCGGAACCTATCGATCCGGCAGCTCCGGTTATTAAAACTCTTTTCCTGTAAAGATAGTGCTTGATGATTTTCGTATTTATAGAAACCGCCTGTCTTCCAATCAGATCGGTAACATCAATATCCCGGATATCTTTTACTCCTATTTTTAACGATTCCGAAATATCATTAATAGTTGAAATTACTTTTACATCATTTATACCGGCTTCTTTAGCAATATTCAATATTTTTCGATGAAAATTTCTTCCCGCCGAAAGCACGGAAATAAGGACTGTTTCAACTCTGTAATTTTTTATTATATCTTTTAGATTTTCCGTTGTTCCTAAAACCTTTATTCCCTGAAGATATAAATTGTGTTTCAACGGGTCATCATCTATAAAACCAACCAGGTTGAAAGTTCTTTTCGGACTTCTATTAATATCGCGCAATAATTGTTCACCGCTTCTTCCGGCACCAACTATTAAAGTTCTCTTTAATTCACTTTTGCCAACACTTTGCCGCATAACTTCAAAGTACATTCTTTTAGCTATCTTGAAACCGGAAGAAAATAAAAAGCCCAGGAACAGATCAATCCATAATACACTTCGCGGAAATCCTTTGAATATCTGCAGGTTCAAACCATAAGCAACAACAAAAAGGATTAAACTGCTGATAAGACATGCTCTACCGATATTAGCCAAATCCTGAAGTGATACGAACCTCCAGGAAATATCATAAAGTCTGAAAAAATAAAAGATAGTTAATTTTATAAATAGGAAAATACACAAATAGGTAAATATGCTTACAGGCAAAGATGCTAGCAAGAAATGTTCGAATCTAATTTCGAAGGCTAAAAAAAGAGATAAAGTAAATGCACTTATATCGAAAAATATAAATACAATCCTTCGAACTAAATTGCTGGTTAGGAGATGCTTCATATTCACCATAGAAAAATTACCTTTAATGTGGTAAAGAAGATCTTTAAATCGGTCAGGAAACACATTTCTTTGAGATACTTTTTATAAAGTTTTATTTTTTGTGGTAAAATTTCGTTTAGGTAAAATTTTTCAATGTCATTTGTATTATTAATTAATGCGGCTTCATCCCTGAATGCTATCGAAGCAAAATCAGATATACCGGGTTTTACTTGAAGGATTTCAATATAGTCGGTACGATAATAATTCGCATACTCAAACAACTCAGGTCTTGGTCCTATTATACTCATATTCCCTTTAAGGACATTTATGAATTGTGGAATTTCATCTAATTTAAATTTTCGCAATATTTTACCCGTAAAAGTGATCCTTGCGTCATCGTTTAGTGATATACCCGGACCGAGTTTATCTGCATCGTTAACCATGGTCCGGAATTTAATGATTTTAAATATCTGCCAATCTTTACCGACTCTATTTTGTTTAAAAAAAATAGGTGTTCCTGAACTTGCTAAAATCAACACGGCTATAACTATAAACAGGGGCGATAATAAAATTAGAACAATTATCGAAAATAAAATATCAAAAAATCTTTTCATAAGAAAATACATTTTAAGTGACCAATTCTTTTAATTATTTAATCTTACCAAATGATCAATAGTTCCGATTTTTATCTCTTGAACTTTTCAATTAGATGGTTTACAGCGAATGTAACTCTATCCACCTGCTCCGGTGTCATACCCGGAAATACCGGAAGTGTAACTATTTTCTTATAAACATATTCTGAGATGGGAAATAATTTTTCATCAAGGTCAAATGAATCTCTATAATACGGATGCTTATAAAGCGGAATGAAATGAACACTTGAACCTACTTTTAACTTTTTCAGTTCATTGATAAATTCAGCCCGCGATACATTTAGGTTATCTATGTTTAATAAAATTGGGTAAAGATGATAGGATGATGCTCTATCGTCTTTAATTTTGTACAAAGTTAAATGCTCATTGTTTTTAAATGCTTCATCATATCTTCTGCTAATATCTTTTCGTTTTGAATGCATATCATCTATTTTTCTCAACTGTGCGAGTCCTAAAGCAGCCTGAATATCATTAAAATTATATTTATATCCCGGTGCAATCACTTCGTAATACCAGGAGCCCTCGGAAGTATAACGTTTCCAAGCGTCATTGTTTATTCCGTGCAGTCTCATTATGGAACAACGCCTGGCAATTTCTTCATCGTCCGTACAAACCATACCTCCTTCTCCGGTAGCCAGAGTTTTGGTGGCGTAAAAGCTGAAGCATGTTATATCACCTATTGTTCCGATTTTTTTCCCCTTATAATACGCCGGAAGAGAATGAGCGGCATCTTCCAAAACTTTTAAGTTATGAACTTTCGCCAAATTCATAATTTCATCCATATCACACGGATTGCCTCCGTAATGCACCGGAATTATCGCTTTTGTTTTGGGTGTAATGGCTTTCTCAACAGCTTCGGGATCGATGTTATATGAATCCTTTTGAATGTCAACAATAACCGGTTTGGCTTTGAAGTAGCATACTATTTCAGCCGATGCCGTAAAAGTAAATGAAGGAACTATAACCTCGTCCCCTTCCTTCAATCCTATTGCTTCTAAAGCAAGATGTGCTGCCCCTGTCCATGAATTTGCGGAAACGGAATATTTAGCACCTATATAATTTTTAAACTCATTTTCAAATTTAATGGTTTTGGGACCGGTAGTCCACCATCCGGATCGGATAGAATCTGTAACTTCATTAATTTCATCTTCCGTAAAATACGGTTTATGAAAAGGTATAAAATCATTTTCCAT
>CAVVVS010000107.1:0-38855 GCA_963751355.1 uncultured Ignavibacteriales bacterium
ATTTCCCTGACTTCACAAAAAAGGAGACAAGGAATTGGTGGGGAGAAAAGCTATCCGTCTTGATGAACCAGGGTATTGAAGGATTCTGGAATGATATGAACGAACCTTCTGTTTGGGGTCAGGCTTTCCCCGATATCGTTAAATTTAACGATAACGGTTTTCACGCAAATCATAAAAAGATTCACAATGTTTATGCTCTGGAAGAAGCAAAAGCAACAATGGCTGCTTTTAAAAAGTATTCTCCGAATAAAAGACACTTCATGTTGACGAGAGCCGGCTATGCCGGTATTCAAAGATATTCCGCTGTTTGGACAGGTGATAATGTGTCGAATGAGGAACACCTGCGTCTGGCTTGTTTAATGCCGCAGGGTATGGGAATTAGCGGAATCCCGTTTGCCGGTTCCGATGTAGGCGGATTTATCGGTAATCCATCTCAAAGGTTATATACCAGATGGATTGAATTGGGTGCATTCACTCCTTTTTTTAGAGGGCATTCGGCTATAAACCAGCAGGATAAAGAACCATGGGCTTTCGGTGAGGAAGTTGAAGGGTGGGTGAAAAATATTATCTCACTCAGATACAAATTATTACCCTATCTTTACAACCAATTTTATAATGCTTCGGTTACGGGACTGCCGATAATGCGCCCCATGTTTCTTAACTACCAGGATGATGACCAATGTTATACCGGTAACGCACAATATCAATTTATGGTAGGTGATAATATCCTTGTTGCTCCTGTTTTGAATGAAACCAGTAATTTTAAAAAACTTTATTTACCCGAAGGTAATTGGTACGATTGGTGGACAGGTAAAATTTATAAAGGAAATCAATGGATAATTGTGGGAGCTCCGATTTATCAAATTCCGTTTTTTATTAAGCAGGGCGGCTTTATACCGATGCAGCAGGTTGAGCAATATGTGGGGCAAAAGAAGATGACTGAATTAAATGTAGTTGTATTTCCTTCCGGCTCTAGTAAGTATGACCTATATGAAGACGACGGTATAAGCTATGATTATCAAAAAAATATTTACTCGGTAACAGAATTTACATCCGAATTAAAAGACTCTTCCGGAATAATAAATATTAAAAGAAAATATCACGGATATAATTCAGGAAGAAAGGATTATTTGTTAAAAATAATCGATACAAAGTCAGTTTCGAATGTTATGTTCAACGAGGAAAAATTACAAATTGTAAAAGATAATGACGAACTTAATAATTTTGCAAAAGGATATTATCTGGACAGCGATTCAAATATTCTTTATATAAAAATTCCCGATGAAGGACATATTCAAATTAAATATTCATTTTAAGTAAGTGTTTAATTATTAAACATTAATTATTTTTAAAATGTGACATCGATCTAATTAGTACCTGTAATTTAAATTTTGCATTTTTACCGTGATGATTTGGTGATCAAAAACATTATAGAAGATAGATGATAAACTTAAAATTATTATTAGTTATTTATATTTTTTCTGCATTATCCTTTAACAATACAAGAGGCGCTGTTTTGTTTATTAGTGATAAATCAAAATCGAAATTAACTGAAGCACATGAAGTCAGGGTAAAATCAAAACAAAAAGATTTAGATAAATATTATTCTTCTAAAAAACTTGGCTCCTTTGTTAAGGATGGAAAAACTTACTTTAGATTATTCACTCCCGATGCAGAAAAAGTTACCCTTGTAACATTTACAAATCCACATGATAAATCAGGTAAAGAATATGAAATGCAACCCGATAGCGAGGGGGTATGGGAAGCGGTACTTGACGGCGAGAAATACGGATTGTTTTATGGTTTTAAAGTTTATAATCCGAAATATCCCTCTACCAAAGATGTAATTTGCCTTGATCCGTATGCAAAATCCGTTGCTACGCTAAACACTTATTTAAATCCCCGTCGTGGAATGGTTGTTAAGGAAGATAACTACAATTGGGATGGTGATCATTGGATTCAAAGAGACTGGCGTGATTTAATCATTTATGAAATGCACGTAAGAGATATGACAGCCGACCCTTCGGCAGGCTCTGACGAACCGGGCACTTACCGTGGTTTAGTTGAACACGGTAAAACCGGCGGGATAGATTATATAAAAAATCTGGGTGTTAATACCGTGGAATTACTTCCTTGCCAGGAATTTGCTAACATAGAAATTCCCTTCAAAGATTCATTAAACGGGATGTTTAATACCTGGAATCCTTACGAAAGAAATTATTGGGGGTACATGACCGCTTCTTTCTTTGCTCCCGAAGCATATTACAGCGATGATGAAAAAAATATAAGATGGAATGAATGGGATGGAACAAGCGAAAAGCAAATTCATGATTTTAAAGATATGGTAAAAGAATTTCATAAAGCAGGTATCGAAGTTATTATGGACGTGGTTTATAACCATATTTCCCAATACGAAATGGGAAATTTAATTCAGATCGATAAAGATTATTATTTCCGACTCAATAAAAACGGCGAGTGTACTTCGATTAGCGGATGCGGCAACGACTTTAAAACCGAAAGACCTATGGCAAGACGCATGATAATAGAGAGCGTACTCTACTGGATGAAGGAGTATCATATCGATGGCTTCCGTTTTGACCTGGGTAAACTTATTGACTGGGAAACGATTGAGGAGGTTATAAGAGAAGCCAAAAAAATAAATCCGAATGTGGTTTTTATTTGTGAACCTTGGGGCGGTGGTTATGACCCTGCCGGCTTTTCACTGCGCGGATGGGCAAGCTGGAACGATCAGATACGAAACGGTATAAAAGGAGAAAATCCTAACAACGGTTTGGGATGGATTTTTGGTCATTGGTACGGAAACAATGATCCCGAAAGAATTCAAAGTTACGTGAACGGTACTTTAGCGAGAGATAAGTTTGGATTGTTTCAAAAGAAGGAGCATTCCGTTAATTATCTCGCTTCGCACGACGGTTACACATTAGGGGATTTTATCAGGCTGGGCACAAAATCGGTTAAGCCGGATTCCGTGATTGAAGATGTAGACAAGTTTGTAAAGCTTACACCGCTCGAATTAAAGCTGAACAAATTAGGAGCTTTGTTTTTATTTACCGCTCAGGGAATTACTATGTTCCAGGAAGGTGCAGAGTTTGCGAGGACTAAAGTTATCCCTTATAACGAAAAAGTTAATGATCCAAACAAAGGACATTTAGACAACAACAGTTATAATAAAGATAATGCGACCAATTACATGAACTATAACGACGCCGTAATTAATAAAGACTTGGTTGACTATTACAAAGGATTAATCAAATTAAGAAATACTTGCGCAGCTTTCAGAAGGTCACCTTATAGTGATGTTGTTTTTTATAAAATTAAAGACAATCCTTTTACACTTGGCTATCACTTAAATTATAAAGACGAAAAGATTATTGTTCTATTTAATGCAAACCCGCAGACGGAACAAGAGTTCGATCTTCCCGATGGGAAATGGGAAATTTTGGTCAATCAAAATAATGCCGGAATCAAACCGCTCGGTATTGTTTCAGATAAAATTGAAATCCCTTCTTCGACCGGAATGGTTCTGAAGTTGAAGTGATTAAATTGTTAAACTGGTGAATTGCTTAATATAATATGACCTTTGAGCAATTTTGCAATTCAGCAATTAATCAAAAATTTTCGGATGAGATAATTTTAAAGAATGACCTTCATCTCTGGCGATAGCTCTCCCTAACCTGGTAACCATGCGGTTAATTGATACTAAAGAATCAAGTTTTAAAAATTCACTGCGAGGATAAATTAAATATTTGTCCTCAAATCTCTTGGGTGTAAAATTAGGCATAATTACATTAGCACCCGCCTGCAATCCCCTTTCCCTTCCTTTTTTATCTAACACCGCTAACGCTGTAGTGGCCGGAATATGTGTATTCTTGAGAACTATTCTGGCAACCGCCATTACTTTTAAAACTGCTTCAATATTGGGACCCGGTTGATGTCTGTAAGGAGTATCCGGGGAGGGAATAAACGGACTGAAAGATGCCATGTCGACATCAAGTTCTTTGCATAATAGAATATCATCGGCTATATCTTCTATTGTTTGCATCGGCAGTCCGATAATATTTCCGCTTCCGATCTGATACCCTAAAGTCTTTAATATTTTTAAATGACCTACTCGTTCTTTTAAGCTTTGATTCAAATGATATCTAGAATATAGAATTTCATTGGCACTCTCGTGTTTTAATAAATATCGGTCCGCGCCTGCGTTTTTCCAAATTTTGTATTCATCAAAGTCACGTTCTCCCAAACTTAATGTTATCGCCACATCGTGCGCATCTTTTATTTCCGAAATTATTTCCGCGATTGAGTCGCAATCAAGGAACTCATCCTCGCCCGATTGGAGTACCAGCGTTCTTAAACCTAAATTATAAGCAATCTTTGCTGTTTGAATAATACCGGTCGAGTTCATCCTGTATCTTACGAGATTGGAATTACTTTTTCGCAAGCCGCAATAAAGACAATCCTGACTACAATAATTCGAAATTTCAATTATACCTCTTAAATGAACTTTATTTCCGCAGCAGTTCATTCTTACTTCATCCGCTTTGCCGAACAAATTAGTGATATCCGTATCATCATTAAAATGAAGCATTGATATAATATCGTCACGGCTGAACTCATCTTTATTTAAAATTTCCAAGCTGTTCATATCATTACTCCCCTAGTTAATATTTATAAAAATTAAATTAACCGTAACCGGGAGAAAGTGAAACTACATGTAAACATCGCGGACTCCCTCATCTACCTGCCCGATCATTTTTAATACTTTTTCACGGGTTGTACCATTAACTTTATTAACTTCATCTTCGAAAAATTTTAATGCAACATTTTTCGTTCCCTCGGATGCAAAATCGTTCAGATATTCTTTGAAAGTTGTCAGAGCATTAGGGACACAAATTTTACCGATATTACCGCTTTTAGCTATTTCCATAAATCTGTCGCCGGTTCTTTGGGAATGATAGCATGCAGTGCAGAAACTGGGCATATAACCAAGAGCAGTACAGTCTTTTACAACCTCGTCTAGTGTGCGGTGATCACCCAATTGAAATTGTTCTAGTTCATGTTCATTTAGGCTTTCCTTCGATTCCCTATAGCTGCCCGGAGCTGTTCTGCTGCCGGCACTAATTTGTGAAACACCAACCGTGAATAATTCTCTTCTAAGTTCAGCTCTTTCTCTTGTTGAAAGAATTATTCCTGTATAAGGTACCGAAAGTCTTATTACCGCAATTAATTTTTTAAATGCTAAATCGTCAACCGCATGCGGAGGATTCAGCGCTGCGGGTGCATTTAGTGCGGGCTCTAAACGCGGTACCGAAATTGTGTGAGGACCGATTCCGTACTTTGAGTCTAGATCGAATGCATGCATTAATAGAGCAAGCGTTTCCCATTTATAATCCGTAAGACCGAACAGAGAGCCTATTCCTACATCATCAATGCCTGCCTGCAAGGCTCTATCCATTGAGTAAAGCCTCCATACATAATACCTTTTAGGATCCTCGGGATGCATCTTTAAGTATGTAGCAAAATGATAAGTTTCCTGGAAGCATTGATAAGTACCGATTCCGTAGCCTTTTAATTTCTTGAAATCTTCTACTGTCAATGGAGCTGTGTTTACATTCAATCTTCTGATGTTATTTCCATTTAAGTTTATTTTATAAATCCTGTCTATTGCTTCACCGATATATTCGATAGCGGCTTTTTTAGGATGTTCACCGCAAACCAGTAATATCCTTTTTTGTCCCTGGTTAACCAGGAATTCAGCTTCGGCTTCAATCTCCTCGATTGTAAAAGTACGGCGTTTCAACTGCCTGTTGTCTTTTCGAAAAGTACAATACAGACAGTTATTAACATACACATTCGTTAAATATAAAGGAGCGAATAATACCAGTCTGTTTCCGTAAATTTTTTCTTTCACTTTTTTTGCGGTTTGAAATAGCTCATCAAGTAAATCCGGCGATGCAATATTTAACAAAGCTGCACTTTCTCTTAACGACAAACCGTGCGCTTCAGCAGCTTTGGCTAAAATTTCCTTTTGAAGATTAGTATCAAACAAAGAATCGTCTTCTAACAGTGAGTCTATTAAATCTTCATCAATGAATTGCATTTTCAAATCTTTCCTTTTTTAATTATTCACGGTATTAAATGATTTTGTCGAGTGGGAACCTTATTATGAAATCAAATCCCCCTAAGTATTTACCATATTATTTACAATAAGCATACCAGCAACGCGTTAATGGATTTAAGTAAGTTAACGCTATATAACCAATCTTCGATTCTAAAAAAAGAGAAGACTCAATAGTCTAACACCACACTGTCATCTAAATAGTGTTGAAAAACGGAGCTTTTCAATGAAGATTAAATTTTGTGATTATGGAACACTTTTTAACCTTTAATCAACAATGAAAATTGATATGAGAACAGAGAAAGATTCATTAGGTGAATTAACATTAAAGGATGAAGCTGTTTACGGAACACACAATTTTCGTGCAGTGAACAACTTCCCTGTAACAAATGAAAGAGTAAATCTTTACTTGATAAAATCGTTCTTTTAGGTAAAGCTTGCCGCTGCAGAAACAAATTTTAAATGCGGATTACTTTCCGAAGAAAAATTTAAACCTATAAAAGAAGCTATTAATTTACTCCTCCGGTCTATAGAATAAGCAGAGGAAAATAAATCTTTTAATCTATATGACAATATAATTGTTGATCCTTACCAGGGAGGTGCAGGCCTTCGTTAAACATGAATATTAATGAAGTAATTGCCAATACGGCACTAAAAATTTCAGGTGCAAATTACGGTGAGTATGACAAAATAAATCCTGTAATTTTGGAAAATACAATTCAAATAGCAGAACGGGCTAAAGGTCATGATGTTATTATCTCAAATCTGGCTGCAGCCGGCAACCTGGAGCTGAATGCATTTTTACCACTGATTCCACCTATTTTTGAAGAGTTTGCAAATGCTGAAAGCTGCTATTATTAACTTATCTGCAAAATGTATCGAAGGAATTAAAGCTGACGCAGAACGCTGCAGAAAACATCTGATTGACTCCAACGCCCATTGCAGCTTCATTAATAAATGAATTCGGGTATGAAAAAATAGCCGAAGCGATGCATTCAGCAGGGAAAAAAAATGTTTCTCTTTCACAAGAACTAATTGATAAAAAATTACTTACGGAACCGGAACTTTCCTCAATACTTTTAAGGGAAACGGGAATAAAAAAATGAACAGAGTACCCAAATCGGAACGAAAACATATCGTGTTTGCAGGTAGAAGAAATGCCAGTAAATCTTCACTGGTAAACTTATTCAGCGGACAGGATATATGTATAGTAAGCGATATAGCCGGAACTACAACCGACCCGGTAAAAAAAGCTATGGAATTGATTCCCCACGGACCTGTTGTGCTGGTGGATACTGCCGGTATTGATGATTTCGGTGAATTAGGCGAAAAAAGAACCGGAAAAACTATTAAAGCAATTTCATCAGCTGACTTTGCCATAGTAGTTCTGGATGCCGGTGAAAAGATATCGGAAGAGGAAAGAAAGTTAATAAACTATATAAATAAAATATCTCTGCCTTTTGTAATAGCGGTAAATAAAATTGAGTTAGGTGTTAATCCTGAACTTCTTGATGAATTAATACTAACCGGGGCAAAGCATTTTGAAATTTCATGAAAGGAAAATATTGGGATAGATAGATTAAGATCCGGCATTATTCGTTTGCTGCCTTATAATATTGATGTTCCCTTAGTGGGTGATTTAATTCATCAGGGTGATGTGGTGGTTATGGTAGTACCGGTCGATCTTGGCGCACCAAAAAAGAGATTAATCCTTCCGCAGGTTCGAACAATCAGAGAAGCATTGGATGAAGATACTGTAGTAATTGTAGTAAAAGATAAAGAATTAAGATCGGCATTAGATAATTTAAAACATCTTCCTGATTTGGTTATCACCGACAGTCAGGCTATTATGAGCGTTGCAGCAGATGTACCTGAAGGTGTAAAGCTTACTACATTTTCAATTTTAATGGCTCGGTATAAAGGCGATTTACCCTACCTTGTACAAGGTCTTCGCAAAGTTGAGGAATTGGAAGAAGGAGATAATATTTTAATTGCGGAAGCATGTTCGCATCATCCCCGGGAAGATGATATAGGAAGAATTAAAATTCCACGCTGGATGAAATTGCATACCGGTAAAAACTTAAATTTCGATATCCGGAACGGGGAAGATTTTCCGGAAAATCTTTCGAAAGATAAACTAATTGTTCATTGCCACGGATGTATGATAACGCGTAAATAAATGCAATCAAGATTAAAACAGGCTAAACTTGATGATACTGCAATAACAAACTACGGGGTACTCATATCATATATGCACGGCACAATCCCGCGTGTTCTGGAACCTTTTGATGAAGCAATTACCGAGTGGGGAAAATTAAATGTTTACGGTGATTGAGCAAATCGTTTTTCCTTCCAACTAAATAAGCTCTTCTTATAAACTTCAAATTCATAAATACTTGGTGAATACCAATCTTTTATATTCATTAAGGAAGTATCTGTTTTGACAACCCTTTTTGTCAATGTTTGGAAAAAATTAACAATTCTTAAAAATCGATTCGCTTTAATGCCATTAAAGTAATTACTTAACTCATTCATTCATTGTGGCATCTAATATGTCTTAAGAAGGACAGCAAAAATAAGAACTAATTTTATGATGGATAATTCAGGGGAATTCAATTAGTTATGAATAAAAATTCCCGTAGAACAAGTAGCAACATTGAAATGAGAGGTCTGACATGTATAAAATAGCAGTTATAGACGATGACCCTGATATACTCGATGCAACAAGTTTAGTACTTAATGCAAACGGTTATCAAGTAATTACCGCCGCAAATCCGGAAGAAGGTTTTCAAATAGTTAAAGAAAATACACCGGATCTCATCATTCTGGATGTAATGATGAATGAACCTGACGACGGTTTTTTCCTCGCCCAAAAATTCCGCAAAGAAAAAGTTGATACACCAATATTGATGCTGACTTCCGTTGCTAAAACAGTCGGTATGGATTACGGAATTGGCGAAATGGTACCTGTTGACGATTTTGTTGAAAAACCTATTGCTCCTGATTTACTTGTTCAAAAGGTAGAGAAGCTGTTAAAAAATTATGCAAGGAGTAAATAATGTTAGTATACGAAAAAAATGCTCTTTCGGAAGAAATTGAAGATTTGGTGGAACAATACGGTATCGAACGATCCGCATTGCTGCAAATTCTACAAGCAATACAAAGAAACCATAAGTACATTTCCGACTTTGCCCAACAAGAAGTTGCCAGGCTGCTAAATATACACCCCGTTGAAGTTCAGAGCGTAATTTCATTTTATTCTTTTCTGTCAACTTATCCCAAAGGCAGAAACATTGTGAGGCTTTGCCGGACTATCACCTGCGATATGGCGGGAAAAGAAAAAATAGATTCGGCGGTTCAGCGTGAGCTTGGAATTAAATTCGGGGAGACAACCAAGGACAAAAGAATAACGCTTGAATATACTAATTGTGTGGGTATGTGCGATCAGGGACCAGCAATGATGGTGAATGAAAAAGTTTTTACTAAACTTGACCCCGAGACCGCCATTAATATTTTGAATGAGGTTAAATAGGTGAAAAATGGAAACAATTACAGTAAATAGAAAAATTAAAAAAAGATCCGGACCAGTTTTATTTTCGGGCTATAATGCAGGTGAAGGAATAATCAAAGCATTAGAATTAGGAAGGGAGAACGTTTTATTTGAAGTAAAGGAAGCCGGCTTAAAAGGCAGGGGAGGGGCCGGCTTTCCTACCGCAACTAAATGGATGTTATCTGCCGCTGCCGTATCGGATAAAAAATTTATTGTTTGCAATGCAGATGAAGGCGAGCCGGGTACATTTAAAGACAGGGTGCTTCTTCTGGAATATCCCGAGTTAGTGTTCGACGGGATGATCATTGCGGCTTATACAATCGGGGCTCAATACGGTATAGTTTATCTAAGAGGCGAATATGAATATATGTTGGGAGTCTTAGAAAATTACTTACAAACTATGAGAGAAGAAAGTAAGCTGGGGCACAATATTTCCGATAAAGAAGGATTTGACTTTGATATTGAGATTAGACTCGGTTCGGGTGCATATGTTTGCGGCGAAGAAACCGCATTGATAGAATCTTTAGAAGGCTACCGCGGTGAACCGAGAAATAGACCTCCATACCCTGTTAATACCGGTTATCTCGAGCATCCGACTGTTGTAAATAATGTTGAAACCTTTGCTTCAATTCCACACATTATTTCTAAGGGCGGGAAATGGTTCAGAAAACACGGTACCGATAAATCTACCGGTTCTAAGTTATTTTCCGTATCCGGAGATTGCGAAAAACCCGGCGTTTACGAATTACAATGGGGTATGACAATAGAGGAACTGTTAAAAATTGTCGGAGCAAAAGATACTAAAGCGGTTCAGGTAGGTGGTGCTTCTGGCGTTTGTTTGCCCGAATCTCAATTTGACCGTAAACTTGCTTATGAAGACGCAGCGACAGGAGGTTCCATTATCGTTTTTAACAGCAGCAGGAAAATGCTGAAAGTTCTTGAAAATTTTCTTGAATTTTTTGTGGATGAATCATGCGGACAATGTACTCCGTGCAGAATCGGAAATGTAAAATTGCTGGAAGGTGTAAGAACTATTGAAAAGGGGAACTATACTTTTAATTATGTTAACAATCTAAAGGAATTGGGAAAAACCATGCAGCTAGCTTCAAAATGTGGATTGGGACAATCGAGTCCGAATTCATTTATTTCGATACTTGAAAACTTTAAAGAAGAAATATTCGGTTCAAACGGGAAAGGGGGCAGCAATGGGAAAGCGTGAAAATGTGAGAATCCCTGTAAGCCAGCAAGCCCACGTTGTCCGGAAGCCGGAAGATATTACTACAATTGGAAGTACCGTCACGGTTCAAATAAATGAAAAGCAAGTTTCCGTTCCTCTGGGAACAACAATACTTGAAGCGTGCAAAACCAATCAAGTACATATTCCTACACTCTGCCATCATCCCGATCTGTGCATTGCAGGTGTTTGCCGTATTTGTGTTGTTGATGTAGAAGGCATGCGAACTTTGCAAACTGCCTGTTCCTTTCCCATAACTTCACCTATAAAGATTCACACTTCAACGCCAATGGTGAGGAAAGCAAGAAGGCATATCATCGACTTGCTTTTGAGCGAACATTACGGTGAATGTTATTCATGTTTTAGAAACGGAAATTGCGAATTGCAAAACTTAGCTAAAGAATATGGCGTGGACGGTTATACTTTCGGGCATATTGAAGTTCCGAAATATGAAGTTGATAAATCTTCCGCTTCGGTTATTCGCGATATGAATAAATGTATTTTGTGTAAACGCTGTGTAAGAACCTGCATTGATTTACAGGAAGTCGGAGTTTTGGAGGCGAAGAATAGGGGACACGAAACTCATGTGGGAACTTTTCTAGATAAACCTTTAGCAGATGTAATTTGTATTAATTGCGGACAATGTATTAACCGGTGTCCTACTGCGGCTCTGCGTGCAAACGATCCCTCGGATGAAATTTGGAACGCGATAGATGATCCTAAAAAACACGTTGTTATTCAAACAGCCCCATCTCCGCGTGCCGCAATTGGTGAAGAGTTCGGTATCGAACCGGGTCATTCATTCACTGGTGAGTTGAATACCGCATTGCGTCGGATAGGATTCGATCGTGTCTTTGATACAAACTTCACTGCAGATTTAACAATCATGGAAGAAGGAACCGAGCTTCTCAATAGACTGAAAAAAGCTTTAGTTGATAAAGATGAATCGGTAAAGCTTCCACAGTTCACTTCTTGTTCACCCGGATGGGTAAAATTTATTGAACATTTTTATCCGGAGTATCTTGATTATCTCTCAACTGCAAAATCGCCTCAGCAGATGTTCGGAGCGGTTATAAAAACTTTTTACGCAAAAGAAGCTAATATTGATTCGGCCGATATAGTTACTGTTGCATTGATGCCTTGTGCCGCAAAGAAGTTTGAATGTAACAGACCAGAAATGACCGATTCAGGATTTAAAGATGTTGATTACGGATTGACAACCAGAGAAATGGCAAAGATGATTCGTGAGGCGGGCATCTATCTGCCTGAAATGCCGAAATCTCATTTTGATGAACCTTTCGGTGATGCTTCCGGTGCGGGACTAATATTCGGAGCAACAGGCGGTGTAATGGAAGCTGCTTTAAGGACTGTGTATGAATTGGTAACGGGAAGGGAAGTCCCTTTTAAAAACCTGGTAATTGAACCTTGCCGTGGTTTTGAAGGAATAAAACAAGCTTCAGTAAAACTTGAAAATTGTATAGATGATTATAAATTCCTGGAAGGCGTTGACTTGAAGTTTGTAGTTGCGCACGGAACTGCTAACGCGAAAAAGGTAATGGAAATGTTAAGAAATGGTGAACTGAATGACGTTCACTTTGTTGAAATAATGGCGTGTCCCGGAGGTTGTTTAGGCGGCGGGGGGCAGCCGATTCCCACTTCGAGCGAGATACGAAAAAAACGTGCAGAAGCAATTTACAAAGAAGAAGAAACAATGCCGGTCAGAAAATCGCACGAGAATGCTCATGTGAAATATATTTATAAGCATTTTTTAACCGGAGGTCCGTGCAGCGAGCTTTCTCATAAACTGCTTCACACTCATTATCTAAAACGAGGGAAATATATTTCGTAAGCCTGTAGTAGTTCGCCGGATATTGATTCTGGTGTATGTTTAGATTATATATGTATGGTTAGACGTATGGATAAATATCTGTACATTTATTATTAATTTTATATTCTTATTGCATTAGGTCACACAATCATGCAGTAGCTTTCCTGTATTATAATATTTCTATATATAATACGGAACCATGATTTATTTAGTTAATAAAAAAGGGGAATTATGATTGCACTTGTTCCTTCATGGGCGCATCATTATGACGAATTCTGGGATGCCATTAAAAGAAGGAATTTGTGGTTCATAAAATTGAGGTACGGTGCGGTTCTGATGCTGCTTGCTTTTACACTCACCTCGGAATTTATACTGGGATTTACTTTCAGTATCCCGCAACTTTTGGCATTATATTCAATCACCTTTGCTATATTATTTTATAATATTATTCTTCATTGGATTCGTAAATTTCTAAAATGCAATCCCGGTCAATTTAATCCGCTTCATTTTTCGTTGCTTCAAATGGTTTTGGATTTAACCGCGCTCGGATTGTTGGTCCACTTCACCGGCGGGATTGAAAGTCCTTTATTCCTGTTATTTATTTTTCACATGATAATAGGGAGCCTGATATTACCTGGTACAGTAATTTACACGCTTGCGGTATTTGTGATTTTATTATTCAACGGATTGATATTTGCGGAATATTATCACCACATACCACATCATGCTATTACCGGTTTATTAACTTATCCATTGTTCGACAACTTTAAATTTATTTTTTCGTTCGGGATAATCTTTGCGTTCGTTGTGATAATGAGTGTAGTTTTAGCAAATAGAATAGCGAATCAACTCTATCGAATGGAACAAAAGCTAGTGGAATCGTTTAATAAATTACAAACTGCAGAAACTGAAAAGCAAAAATATATAATGGGAGTTGTTCACGAAATTAAATCTCCGTTATCGGTAGTTCAATCTTATCTCGATATAGTACTTCAAAAATATTTGGGTCCGCTCGATTCTAAAGTAGAAAGCAGGCTAAAAAGAGCAAGGGCAAGATCTGTCGAAGCGATTCAATTGATAAATGACGTACTTAAAATATCCAGGCTCCGGTTGCTTGATGAAATCACAGTCGAAGAAATAGATATTTTCAATTTGATTAGTTCAATTATTAAAAAGCACAGTTCGATAATTGAGCAAAAGGAAATAGATATAAAATTGAAGGAAGATGAAGCAAAAAAATATATAATAAACGGCGATAAATTACTTCTCGAAATGGCTTTCTCAAATCTCGTGGGTAATGCGTTAAAATATATTGGTGATGAAGGAAAGGTTGAAGTTAAAATAACGGAAATTGCAGATGAGATCTATGTGTCAATCTCGGACAACGGAATCGGAATTTCGCAGCAGGACATGCAAAAGATATTCAAAGATTTTTTCCGCGCCGCAAATATAAAGCAAAAAGGGTATGAAGGTTCAGGAATGGGGTTATCGATTGTTAAACAAATAGTAGAAAGGCATGGAGGAAAAATATCAGTTGAAAGTCCCTCAAATATCGGAAACAATCGAAATCCCGGCTCAACTTTTAACTTGAAGTTCCCTGTGAACCGGCAGTAAGTAATATTTTAATTACCGAGAAATCCTTTTTTGATGGATTTTTCTACGGCATTTTTAAAATGTGTAAGATCGACCGGCTTTTTGAAAACGTACTCGATACCCAATTCGTTATAATCTGCAGTAATACGTCTATCAACATCGCTGCTTAAAATAATTAAAGGCGGTTTTATTTTTAGTTCTGATTTTTGCAATTCAATAGTAAACTCATAGCCATTCATTACAGGCATTATATGATCTGATATAACAAGTGCCGGTGATAATTTTACGATTGCTTCCAAAGCTTCTTTTCCATTTGAAGCAATTTCCACATTATAATCGGGTGTAATGTTTTTTAAGATTTTTGAATAAAGCATCCTGTCGGTTTTACTGTCATCTACAAGCAAGATAATTGCTGAAGCTATTGGGAGGGTAAATTTGAATTCAGAGCCTTTTCCAAACTCACTCTCAACCCATATGTTTCCCCCGTGCTTTTCAATAATCTCTTTGACTAAAGTTAATCCTAATCCTGTTCCCCGTTCACCTTTTGTACCCGGGGAGGTAAATTTAGCATCGATCCGGAAAAGTTTAGCCAGGTTTTCCTTTTTAATCCCTACACCGTTGTCTTTGATGGAGAATTCAAGGAACCTGCTCTTATTAGAAGATCTAACTGATATACGAATGTTTCCTTTTTCGTTTGTAAATTTAATGGCATTGGAGAGGAGGTTATTAAATAATTGAAGTATTAAATCTTTATCGACAAAAATATAAACGTCCTCGTGAATATCATAATCGAGAGAAATGTCTTTTTGAAAGGCAACACCCGAAACGGTATTCAAAGCTATTTTAATAATATCTTTTGCTCTTGTTCTTTCAGGTTCAAAGCTAATTCTTCCTGTCTGTAATCGTGTCCAATCCAGCAGGGAATTAACCAGTGAAAGTGTTGATTTCGAAGATTCTTCAATATATTTGACATATTGTCTTTTATCCTCATCGGTGAGTTCCGAATCATCGAGAAGCAAATCGGTGAAGCCAAGAATAGAACTGAAAGGCGTTCTCAGATCGTGTGAAATGATAGATATAAATCGGTCCTTAGTTTCGTTCAGTTTAACGAGATTTTCAGTAGTTTTACTGAGTTCATCCTCTGCTTTTTTCCGTAACGTGATGTCACTAACCAAGCCATAAATTTTTTGAATTTGTCCGTGGTTGGAACGGATCAGGTTCAACTTAATTCTTACCCAAACAATATTTCCTTGCTTATTAATGATGCGAAGCTCAAACTCACCGGTTAATTGGATACGATTTAGGAATAGGCCTTTCTTCTTTTTTATAATTTCCTGAAGATCATCCGGGTGAATAATTCGCAGGAAGAATTTAGATTCGGAAAGCATTTCAACCCGTGTATACCCGGTTACTTTTTCAACCGATGAAGTATAAAATATCGGTTTTAAAGTTTTTCCAACTTTTTCGTAAGTGAAGAGAAAATCATCTATATTTTCAGTAAGATTTCTATATTTTTCTTCGGAGGATTTTATTGCCTGCTGAACCCGTTTCCTTTCGGTAACATCGCGCGCTACCAAAACACTGAAAGTTTTTCCTTCTACTTCAAATGAGGCAATTGAAACTTCTGTATAAAAGCTTGTTTTGTCTTTTTTTCTGCTTAGGAATTCAAAGCGATGGGCAATTTCTTTTTCCGTCTTTACCTTTTTTAGATAGGACTCTACTTTTGATAAATCTTTATTGTCCACTAGTTCCAAAAGGGATTTACCGATTAAGCTGCTTTGATCAAGATACCCGAAAAGGTTTGCGAAATACCGGTTTGCTATAATTATTTTTTGTTCGCACTCAACAATAATACCGTCCTGCGATTCTTCGAAAACAGATTGGAAAATTGCCAAATCCTTTCCAGTAATTCCTTTTTCTGTTACATCAGTAAAAATTCCATTGATATATACGAGTTCATCTTTGTCATTGTAAATTGGTGAAAAATGCCCGTTTAAAGTTAGCCGTTTGTTATCCTTTGCATAGATAAAAAGATCAATCTTTTTGTCTTTCTCTTTGTTAATAAATTCTGAGTTTATTAAATCATTCAGGCTAAATTCATGGGCAATCAAATCATTAATATTTGTTGATTTTAATGTATCTTCGGAATAGCCGAGCGAGTCATAAAATGCACGGTTAGCATAAATAATGGTTCCATCCGGATCGATATTAAACATTAATTGTGATGCCCGGTCGATAAGGTCTTTTAATTTTTTCTCTGTATCGTATATTTTTTGTCTTTCTGCAACAATATCCGTTATATCAATGGATAGAACCGTGATAGTTGTATTATCCGACAATAAGGAAAATTTTGTATCAATAATTTTTTTCTTGCCGTCTTTAAGAAATACATTTATTTGAACCGCCCAGGCTTTTTGTTTAAGTAGATTCTCTTTTATATTATTAAAATAATTTTTATCAAATGCTCCCAATGCTATCCAAAAATATTTCCCAAATACTTCACTTTTGGTGTAACCGAATAAATTTTGTGCAGCTATATTCCAGTAAATAATTTTACCATCTATATCCAGAGCAAAGATCGGATTATCAACAGATTCTGCTATAACTGCCTGCTGTTTTAACTCATTGATTTGTTCTTCTAATGCTAACCGTTCATTTACCAATTCCGTCAGGTCATCGAAATAGAACAATATGAAATTAACCTGCATAGATGCGTTTAGTAATGGTTCAATTTTGCACGAATAACTAATTTCATCTTCTTCAATTTTAAGCGGAAATTTTAGCCGGCTCGATATTTTTCTTTCAGCGGCATACTGAATGCATTCATTTATCTGTCTGGTGTGTGATTCATCAAAATAATCTGAAATGGATTTTTCCTTAAAGCTTACAGGCGGGAGATTTAATCGTTCGGCATTTTTGCCCAACGCATATTTTATATTCCCCTTAATATCGGTTATTACCAAAAAGTCATTTATTCTCGAAAGTAAATTTTTTAAATAATCCGGGTTAAAAAATTCAATGGAAGGGGAATCTTCGGGTATTTTAATATCTTCAATGATTAAAATTCCCCCGGCGAATTTATCTCTGTCAATAAAAAGTGAACTTTTTACAAGTACAGATAAACGTTGACCATCAATCGTTCGTGAACATTTAATTTCCCTTTCGAAAGCAGAGTTCTCTTTAATTCCGTTCAGCGCATCATTAAAAGAAGTATCATTAAAAATATTAGCTTCGAAGATATTTTTCCCGATTAAATCTTCCTGCTCAAAATCATATAGAATTAAATATTTTAAAAAATTTTCACTTACAAAATCAATTTGCCAATTTTGGTTAAAAGTTAAAATCCCCACCGGTATATTCTCGATAATTCGGGATAAACCTTCTTCACTATTGAATATATTGAAATTATCTTTAATTTGGTCCATCTTAAAATATGATTGTAAATAATTTAACCGATGTAATATATAGCAAGAATAATGCTACAATTTTATTAAATCTTTTCGGAATTTTTTCATCGGCGAAGCATATCTAGTTGATAATTATAATACCTTAAAATGATTGACCTTATGTCAATCCGGCAGAAAATATTCCAGAGTATGTTAAAAGAATGATTGACTACTATCGTTTTAATTTAATATAAAAAATCGAAATGATGTATCAGAATGGACAAATGCATAATATTAATCTGGTAACAATTTTCCAAAAATCATAGCAGGCAATCATTAGGCAATAATCCTATTTTATTTAATGATTATTATCATCAATAAAAATTGAAAAAATATTGCTCAAAAAAAACTATTAAAATCAATATCTTAAAAATTAAAGCGTTATAATCGCTCATCTAACCGCAAAAGGACAACGATAATACATAAAAGATGCACAGGAAGTTTTTGATATCAATTGTTTTCATTATAGAATTCAAAGGGCTTTAATGTTTATCAATAATTGATTCATTTTAAGAATGAGTCCACTCTTAAAAGCTTAGGCGTATCATTCTGAGCAAAGTGAAGAATCTCTAACTCATTATAATCTGAGAGATCCTTCAGTCGTAGCGCTCCTTTGGAATGCCATTTATATCCTTTTTAGGGTGGTCTCAAGAATAAATTTCGGAAATAAAATGAGAACTCATCTAAAAATAAATTTAGTCTCTTTAGTGAATAATTGCAAAAGTTCATTATTGGGGATAGGGATACTAAATGAGGGAACAATATTTTCAAAACACGACAGAACATGTGTCTGTTTCATGCTGTCAACCGGTTCGTCAAAGAAATATTTTTCATGAGTGTTATCTTAAATAAAAGTAAAATTAAATGGGTAATTAAGTCTGATAATTTATTGTGAAGGATAAAATTAGAGAATTAAGTCACTCTGTGCAAAATTTTGAAGATTGTTTATATTGTTAACCAGTTTTATCAATACACGGCACAGCTCTATTTTTGCGCAGCACAAGTAATTAATTATAATCTCAACGGATTAGGACAACCTTTTTACCAAATCTCGCAATTCCTCTTTTAAAGCCGCAGGTAACCTGTCCCCGAATATTTTGTAATATTCTTCGATTTCAGCGGCTTCTTTTATCCAATCTTCCTTGTTAACACTCAAAAGTTCCTCCATATCGGAGGAAGTAATATCCATTCCTGAAATATTAATGGCATCAGGTTTAGGAAGATATCCTATCGTGGATTTAACGGCAGAATCATTATTTTCGGTTCTATTTAAAATCCATTCTATAACACGAATATTTTCACCGAATCCTGGCCAAATGAATTTGCCGTTCTCATCTTTACGGAACCAATTAACATAAAATATTTTGGGAAGTTTAGCGGGATCGGTTTTTTCTTTTAAGCTAAGCCAATGAGCAAAATAATCAGCCATATTATATCCGCAGAACGGGAGCATTGCAAACGGATCGTGGCGTATATTACCAATCTTTCCTTCAGCTGCTGCAGTTCTTTCGGAAGAAACAATTGATCCCAGAAAAGTACCATGTCTCCAGTTCAATGCTTGATATACTAGAGGAACAGTATTTGCTCTTCTGCCGCCGAAAATAATAGCTGAAATCGGAACTCCTTCTGGATTTTCCCAGGCAGGATCAATGGTTGGGCATTGACTTGCAGGAGCAGTAAACCTTGAGTTTGGATGCGCGGCTTTTCGATTACTATCCGGCGTCCAATCAATTTCCAGCCAGTCAATTAATTTTTCCGGTTTCTGTTTAGTCATACCTTCCCACCAAACATCACCGTCTTCTTTAAGAGCTACATTAGTGAAAATTGTATTTTTCGCCATTGTCAGCATTGCATTTGGATTAGTTCCCTTGGATGTTCCGGGAGCAACACCGAAAAATCCTGCTTCCGGGTTAATTGCGTAGAGCCTGCCGTCCTTTCCGAATTTCATCCATGCAATATCATCGCCAACAGTTTCAACTTTCCAGCCCGGCAATGATGGAGTGAGCATTGCTAAATTTGTTTTACCGCATGCGCTTGGGAAAGCAGCGGCAATATACTTTTTTACACCTTCGGGTGAAGTAATACCGACTATTAGCATATGTTCGGCGAGCCAACCTTGTTCGCGCGCCATATTAGATGCTATCCGTAATGCAAAACACTTTTTTCCCAAAAGAGCGTTTCCGCCATAGCCGCTGCCAAAAGACCAAATACTTTTTTCAGCCGGAAAGTGTACTATGTATTTTTCTTTATTGCAAGGCCAGGGAACATCTTCTTTACCGTTTTCTAACGGCATTCCTACCGAATGAATACAGTGAACAAAATTTCCATCCCCTAATACGCTAAAAACATCTTTTCCCATTCTGGTCATTATTCTCATGTTACAGACAACGTATGGCGAATCGGTTAACTGAACACCTATATGCGAAATATGCGAACCAAGCGGTCCCATACTGAAAGGAATTACGTACATTGTCCTTCCCTTCATTGACCCGTCAAACTTGGTCAGAAGTATTTTTTTCATTTCCCCGGGATCTTTCCAGTTATTGGTAGGGCCGGCATCTTCTTCCTTTGGCGAACAGATAAAAGTTCTATCTTCAACTCTGGCAACATCCGCAGGATTTGAGCGGCAATAATAACTATTCGGTCTTTTCCCTTCATCTAATTTTATGAAAGTACCGTTTTCAACCAACCGGGCGGCTATTTTATTATACTCTTCTTCAGAGCCGTCGCACCAATGTATTTGATCAGGTTTGCACAATTCGGCTATTTCTTTTACCCATTCGGTCAGGATTTTATTATCGGTCATAAGGTAGATCCCTTTCTAAATTTTAAACGATAAATAGTAAATCAAATCAACTTTTGGCAGATTTGATGAATGACTATTCCTTTTGAAAATATTTTTCTTATTCGAGCCGTTGGAAATGCGAAATAATATTTTTCAGTGCCGATTATTAGCGGATTGAATAATCAGGCTGTAAAAATGATAAGATAAATAAAACTTATAATCTATACAATTAACAGGTGCACAGAAATAGTTGATTTTATTTTTTTTGGCGGTAAAAGATTTTTTTTATAATATGATATGAAAGGTAAGGCAAATAAAATTTTCAGAAAATGCGATAATTTTTATTAAATTGAAAAGAAAAAATAATCTCGGTTTATACTTGTTGTCTAAGTTTTTACAAAAAATCGGCGAAAAGACCCTCAAATTTATCCGCGAGGTTGGTCAGGTTGTCAACCTGCTGTGGGGCATATTAAAAAGTCTTCCAATGGTTCCGCGAAGTAGAAAGATTATTCTTTACCAGATGGAACACATAGGAGTCAATTCGCTTCCGTTGGTACTAATTATAGCGGTTTTTACGGGTGCTGTAGCTGCATGGCAAGCAGCATATCAATTGAAGGGGATTGCACCCATGTCTTTTTTGGGAGCCGCTACAAGTCGTGCTATAATAACCGAGCTCGGACCGGTGTTGACGGGGATTGTAATTGCCGGGAGGGTTGGCGCATCAATTGCTGCAGAGCTTGGTACAATGAAGGTTACCGAGCAGATTGATGCACTTGAGACGATGGCAATAAGTCCCGTAAGATATTTAGCAATGCCCCGCTTTCTCGCATCAGTAGTGATGCTGCCACTCTTGGTTGTTTTTGCCGATACTATTGCAGTATTAGGAGCATATGTTGTTGCGAATTATTTCCTGGGCATTTCGTTTTATGTATTTTTCCTTTCAGTCAAAAGATTTTTCTTATTCTCAGATCTCATTGCCGGATTAATTAAAACAGTTTTTTTCGGTGCAGTTACTTCACTTTTAGGATGTCATATAGGTTTTAGGACTGAAGGCGGTGCCGAAGGTGTGGGGCAGGCTACCATCAAGTCTTTTGTACTTTCGGCTGCCTTAATCTTAATCCTAGATTATGTATTATGGATGCTGATTTTTTAAACTATCTTATAAGTCCACTTTAAAAAGCCTAGATATGTCATTTTGAACGAAGTGACAAATTTATAACTCATTACATTATATGAGGAATTTCTGTTTCCTCGCTCCTTCAGATTGACATTAATACCACTTTTTATAGAGGGCTTATATATTAATTTTTCCCATCTAAGTTTTTTACTTTTCATCTATCAATCTTTTAATATTCTGCAACTCAAAATTAAAATGGCGACAATAATCAGAAAATCCTCAACTTAAATTTTATAAATCTATTTGTTTTGTTCTCTTATATCAAAATTAAGAGATGGTAAATTATTTGCCTGCGTTGCTGATTATATAAAAATAGTTACTTGATAGGATTATGGTTAAAAAAATTGAGTACACTTTTGGGGAATAAAGTCTGTTTGAGTAATTATGAAGCATATGTGATCGAAAATACAATTTAACTCTCAAATATGAAGCAACTTTTCCATCAATAGAAAAGTATAACGATTAGTTAGATCATAAAGAAGGATATTCATGAATGATTTTGCCTAAAATCTCAACAGAAATTGATTTTCGGAAATTCAAATGAAACTTCTTTGAAATTAATACCCGGATATTCGTTAAATAAATAATCTCTTTTAATGGGATTTGCATATTAACGATAAGAATTAACAACTAAACGACTCAAGTAACCATTTGTCGAAAACATTATTGCTTATGTAAACTATTAATATTATTTTCGTTATGTTCTGATTCATTAAGTTCTACCCCCCCTTAATGAATCTTCCCCCATGCCCGGTAGCCCTCCACCGGGCAGTTTTATTTTAAAATATCAATAAATTTTCGTAAATATGTAGACAGTCTTTATAATGATATAACATGAGCATAATTTATGGAAAAAATAAAATTTGAATTGAATGAATTAAGGGAAAAAGTTGTTTTACCGGAAACTTTAGGTTTCGGAAAGATTTTTACCAATCACATTTTTGAAATGGATTACAACCCTGAGCAGGGTTGGCATAGTCCAGCAATAAGACCGCTTTATAAAATGGATATACATCCCGGTATGATGTATTTGCATTACGGGCAAGGAATATTCGAAGGGCTCAAAGCTTTTAAAACAACTTCGGGTGAAGTTGTTATTTTTCGTCCTGAAAAGCACTTTCAAAGACTAAACAATTCGGCTAAAAAAGTTTGTATGCCTCCGGTGGATGTTCAATATTTATTGCATGCACTTAATGAATTATTATCGGTTGAGCAGGATTGGATTCCTGAAAATACCGGTGAATCATTATATATTAGACCATTTATGTTCGGCACTGATCCATTTCTGGGGGTTCGACCTTCCCAAACATATAAATTTATAATAATGCTTTCGCCCGTAGGGGCATATTATCCCGAAGGATTTAAACCTGTGAAAATTCTTGCACAAGATGATCACGTTCGTGCAGTTCGTAAGGGAATAGGAGATTGTAAAACTCCGGCTAACTATGCAGCAAGCCTTCTCGCTGCAGATGAAGCAAAGAAAAAAGGTTATACACAAGTACTCTGGCTGGACGGAGTGGAACAAAAATATATTGAAGAAGTGGGTACGATGAACATCTTTATCAGATTTAAAGATGAAATTGCCACACCAAAATTAACCGGTAGCATTTTACCGGGAGTTACTAGAGATTCGGTTCTTCAAATTCTGCGTGATTGGGGAATGAATGCGACCGAAAGGTTAATAAGTATAAATGAACTTGCTGAAGAATATGAAAAAGGAAACCTCCTGGGTGTATTCGGTACTGGAACTGCGGCTGTAATTTCCTCTGTAGGCTGGTTATCATACAAAGATCATGACATGGTAATCAACAACGGAAAACCCGATGAAGTAGCAATCAAACTTTTCAACGAACTGACAGGGATTCATTACGGAAAAATTGAAGATAAGCGAAATTGGATTACACGCCTTAATATAAATAAAGTTGAAGCTTAACTGGTCCCACTATCCTATTAGAAGGGCATTGCTAAAATGTCCTTCAATTTATATACAAAGTGAATAGTCTGAAACAATTCAAAAATTATCTTTTGCATACTCAACGTTTAAATTGAAAACTTTTCTTTTGATACGCAAGAAGTGCAGAATTTTAAATTTACAAAATTAGGTATACACTTTTTTAACCCTCTTTATTTTCAATCCTCATTCAAAGACAACGTTTCTACACAAAGATTTTACAACTAAATTAAAATTATTCATAAATCAAATCAGTTAACATCCATACCGTAGAATCGTCCCCAAAAGACAGGCGACAACCGGGATAAAAGCTAGCATGTTTACACGCCTATTCACGCAACCTTGCATTAAAAATATTTTATGAAAAAACAAAAGTATTATTCGAAATTTTAAAATGCTTCAACTCACACTTATTCAAACCAATTAAAAATTTTTTAAAAACTCTTGACAAGTGCACATTTGTGCACTATATTAGTAGTGAACAATTGAACACTACTTTATGAAAAAGCAATTAACAGATCGACAAGAATCTATACTGACATTTATTAGGCAATTTAGAAATGAGAATGGCTATCCTCCGACACTCAGGGAGATTGGTAAAAAATTCGGAATTTCATCTACCTTTGGTGTAAAGCGCCACTTGGAGGCGTTGGTAAAAAAGGGATACCTTCACATAGAGAGCAATGCGAGCAGAGGAATATCTTTTCAGCAGCATGATGAAATTTTACCTGTAGAGAGTTCGGTCTTATTAGAAAAAAACGACGAGTTCAACAAAATTCCGATTATCGGACGTGTTGCGGCAGGTACGCCGGTTTTGGCAATAGAAAATATTGAAGGCAGTGTAGTAATCGATCCTTCTTTTATGAAAAAATCCGATGATTGTTTCGCCTTGAGGGTGAAAGGGGACAGTATGATAAATGCAGGAATATTTGAAAATGATCTTGTAATTGTTTCACCTAAAAAAGAAGCAGTTAACGGAGATGTAATTGTTGCCTTATTGGATGACGAAGCCACCGTAAAAACATTCGAACGGAAAAACAATAAAATTAGATTAATTCCCGAGAATAAAAATTATCAACCCATCGAAGTGACCGGCAAAAAAGAATTCTCCCTCGTCGGTAAAGTAGTTGGGGTTGTCAGATGGTTAAACTAAACCCAGAGAAACAAATGAAAACAGAAATATTTTCTTCCGCAATTAACAGCCGTAATAAAATAAAATTTTTATACGGTATGAACGAAGTTCTATTGGACCCCTATTTCATATCGAGAGAAAAAAGCGGTAAAAAAGTAATTTATGGCAAAATTTTTAATTCTAATGAAATAAAAATGTTTGAGTATGTAAGGATTTCTAATATAAAAGTTCTTTATAATATTAAATTTTCGCCAATCATTCCCATAACAAGAAAAGTTTCTTAATTTAGGAGGTAACAATGCTTGATACGATGAAAAGACGAAATATTGATTTACTTATTGAGCAATTCTGGAAACATGGTTATACAACAGTGAGCAGGAAATATGGTACATACCTGCCGGAACCGTCCAAAATAGGAGAATTTGATGTAGATATAGTAGCCAGATTTAAAAAAGATTATGCAATAGGAATTACATTATCTGAACCTGACTTGAATGCCCCCAATATATTAGATAAACTGAGGTACCTCGCAACAAGGAAAACAAAATATACAAATAAGAAAGTATTACTGTTTGTCGGTGTGCCTGCAGAATACATGAATAACGCAAAATTATTAATTGATTTTCTTGAGGAAGATCTGAAGAGGAACATTAAAATATTCCCTATTATCGAAAAACCTTTAGCAGTCAGAAGGTCATCCCGTGGTGCTATGAAGATTTTATTTTCTTAATGATAAATTCTTTATTAACTTTTTTAATTCTACTAAACCCTGCTATATAAATTTATTAAATAAATTGTACAGTCACCACTTCTTTTTACCTTTCATATTTTGAACCAACTTTATAATTTTTAGTTTAAACTATTTATAAAAGTATATATTTTTTAATAAATTGTGAAAATATAAGCTTATCTTGACATTCAATAGCTATAAGATTAATTTTACAGGCTTTATCATTTTCGAGGATAGAATTTGATCAAGAAAAGTTCGGGATCGGATGCCAAATTACAAAATGCATTGAAAAATTCAGGCGAGATTCCTACCCATATTGCTATTATCATGGACGGTAATGGAAGATGGGCTAGAAAAAGAGGTTTACCCAGGGTAGCCGGGCATAAAAAAGGTGTTGATACTGTTAGAGAAATTACCGAAGCCTGTGCTCAAATCGGTGTGAAATATCTCACACTATATACGTTTTCAACAGAAAATTGGAAAAGACCGAAAGATGAAGTATCAACCTTAATGCGTTTGTTGCTTCGAAGCATTAAAGATAAATGTGATGAATTGATGGAAAATGATATAAGACTTACTACCATAGGTGATGTTAAATCCCTTCCTAAAGAGGTTCAAAAAGAATTATACGAAGCTGTTGATAAAACAAATAATAATAAAAGAATGACGTTAAATCTGGCTCTCAGTTACAGCGGGCGGTGGGAAATACTTAAGGCAGTAAAAGAAATTGTGCAGGAAACTCGTGAGGGAAAAATTATTCCGGACGAGATTAACGAGGGATTTATTTCTAGTTATCTTACCACTAAAAACATCCCCGACCCTGATCTTCTCATAAGGACAAGCGGCGAATTCAGAGTAAGTAATTTTTTATTGTGGCAAATTGCTTACACGGAATTTTATATTTCAAACCTTTACTGGCCGGAATTCAAACGTAAAAATTTATATGAAGCAGTGCAGAGCTTTCAAAATAGAGAACGTAGGTTCGGTAAAGTTAGCGAACAAATAACCAAAAAAGACAAAGGCTTAAAGAATGTTTCAAACCTCCCCAAAGAGACAGTTTAATAAATTAATCAAAATAGCGTTCATATTTTTATTTGCTTCATCAATCTCTTATTCTCAGAATACAAAACCTGCTACATATAAAATATTAGGTATTACTGTACAGGGTAATAAATCTGCTGATGCCAGTACAATCATTGCGAATTCTGGTTTGAACGTAGGAGATGAAATTAAATTTCCAGGTGATGAGGAGATGAAGGCCATTCACCAGCTTTGGAATCTGGGCATTTTCTCCGACGTAAATATTCTAATTACTAAGCAAATAGGCGACGGAGTTTTTCTTCGGATTGAAGTTAAAGAATATCTGCGTTTCGAAAAGTATGTTGTTGAGGGTAATGATGAATTAAGCGATAGTAAAATTGATGAAAAAATTGATTTAATTAGAGGGCAAACCGTTAAACCTCAGGATATTAGTCAAATTAAGCAGGAAATACTTGGGCTGTATGAAAAGGACGGCTATTTGAATGCCGATATAAATGTAAAATATTATATTTATTACATTGCCGATACAACTAAAGACTATATAGACGTTACTTGGAGGAACGAAAAAGATTTTTCTGATGAATATCATGTGAAATACAATAAAGAAGATATTGAATATTCCGACCTCATTTCAAGGTTGAAAGATAGAGTTGTACTGCTTTTCGATATTACAGAGAATTCCAAAGTTATAGTTCGTAAAATAGAATTTGCGGGCAACAAGGCATTTAATGATTCTGATCTTCGGGGTCAAATGGATAATACCGAAGAATCAAAATGGTGGAAATTTTGGAGTAGTGCAAAGTTTGAACCTAAAAAATTTGAAGAAGATAAGAAATCTATTGTCGATTTTTACCGTAAGAACGGTTACCGGGATGCAGAAATTCTTTCGGACTCTTTAATCTATTATAATAATAAAAAAGATTTAAAAATTTTAATTAAAGTTTATGAAGGTCCGAAATATTATGTTCGGAATATAAATTGGGATGGCAATACAAAATTTACCACGAATAAATTAGATGAGCGGTTGGGATTTAAAAAGGGGGATGTATATAACTATGAAAAATTTGAACAGAATTTGAAGGGAAACAAAAACCAATCAGATGTATCTTCACTGTATTTAGATAACGGTTATTTAATGTTTAGTGCCACACCCACGGAAGTGAAAGTCGGGCAAGATTCTGTTGATATAAACATCCGGGTAAGCGAGAATAATCAATTTAAAATCGGAAGAGTAAATATAGAAGGAAATGATAAAACAAAGGATAAAGTAATCAGGCGAGAACTGTATACTATCCCGGGAGATTACTTTAACCGCGGTTTATTATTAAGAAGCGTCCAGGGTTTGGCAAATTTAAAATTTTTCAATGTAGAAAAGCTTTACGGTCCGGAAGGAATAAATTATTCGTTGAAAAACGACAGCACTGTTAATGTTGCTTTTAAAGTTGCCGAAAAATCTAGTGATTATTTAAATGCTTCTGTTGGTTATAGCGGCAGTTTTGGTTTCAGCGGTGCAATAGGAGTTACTCTTTCCAATTTTGCCCTGGATCATCCGTTCTCACTCGGCGGGGGTCAGGTCCTGAGTTTTAACTGGCAATTTGGGGTCGGCAGTCTCTATAGAACTTTTTCGTTAGGTTTTACTGAACCATGGATGTTTGATACTCCTACCTTACTCGGATTCGAAGTATTTGATACCCGTCAGCAGTATATTTATGATCTTCGACAAACCGGTGGAACAGTAAGAGTAGGCAGAAGGTTAAAATGGCCGGACAATTTTTTCAACGTGCAGGGATTTTTCAGATATCAATATAATGATGTATTATACGGCGCGAATTACTACCCCGAGGGAACCTCGCAGCAATACACTATCGGGGGAACAATTTCAAGGAAGGACATCGATAATCCAATCTTTCCTTCGAAAGGTTCAACTGTAGAATTGGATGCTCAAATATCGGGCGGACCATTTTTACCTGGAAATGTGAACTACTATAAACTTGGATTTTCAGCCGCCTGGTATAAACGATTGTTCAACACTAACCGGGTTGCACTTTATACGGATGCAAATATCGGGTATATGCAGGAACTCGATAATAAATCAAAGTTGAAGATACCGTACACCGAATACTATTATATGGGTGGCAACGGACTTGTGATTGCAACAGAACCGTTAAGGGGCTATGATGACAGAACAGTGGGACCAAGAGGTACGAACGGGCAAATAGTTGGCGGCAGGGTAATGGAACATTTTACCACAGAACTGAGATTTGCAGTAACTATGGAACCGATGCCGCTTTACTTACTTGCATTTGCCGAGGCTGGTAATGTATTTTTGGATATTAATCATACCGATCCTTTTCATTTAAGAAGGTCGGCTGGGGTGGGTGCAAGAATATTAATTAACCCGGTTGGTTTAATCGGCTTCGATTTGGGCTACGGTTTCGATCGTATGGCGGTAGATGGGAAAGCACCCGGCTGGTTATTTCATTTTCAATTTGGCAAGGGATTTTAATAATCAATTAATATAATCATATGGAGAGGTAATATTAGTGAAAAATTATCTTTTAACACTAGCAGTAATTATAATAAGCAGTACTATCTTATTCGCTCAAAAAGAGCAAAACTTGAGAATTGGTTATGTGGATTCACAGGTTATTCTGAACCAATTGCCTGAAGCTATTAAAGCCCAGGGAGATTTGGATGCTTTAACCAACAAATGGTCGTCGGAACTTGATACATTAACCGCTCGATATCAACGTCATCTTTCTGATTATCAAAATCAAGTAAATACGATGCCCGAGCAGAAAAAGGTTTCAGAAGAAAAGAAACTTGTCAATGAACAGCAGCAAATTCTAAATTTCAGAAAAGATAAATTTGCACAGGGAACAGGTGAAATATATAAGAAACAAGATGAAATCTTCGGCCCCGTGAAAAAGAAAATTTACAAAGCTATCCAGGATGTTGCAAAAGAAGAGAAAATGCAGTTTGTGTTTGATAAGAGCGGTGATGTTGTCCTTTTGTATGCCGATAATAAATTCGATATTACATATAAAGTCCTTGACAAGTTAAAAACCGGTGACTAATTGCTATTTCCGTTGGTCTTCGGTTAGGTGATTTAATTAGAATTTTAAGAGAGGTTGTTCCAAAAGTAGTTACCAAGTTAAAAACCCATGAAAATTTGTTGAGCTTACATCGAATGTGTCCTATTTTTCGGAAAAACTTTACCTTTGAAACAACCTCTAATGAAAATAAATTAAAATGTGAAAACATTTTGATCGATCAGGGGTATTTGAAAAGATAAAAAGTTCAAGTTTCTGGTTTGTTAATTCTTACAAAATCAAAATGTTTTTTAGAATTATTCCTCCCTGGAGGAAATTCAAAACATATTATTCTATCTTAAGTTTTTTGGAACTAAATACGAGGGTACTTATTCAAGCTTATTACGATTTAAAAAAAATCTTAATAAATCTAGCTATTCAGACATCGGAGCTATCATGAAACGTACTATTATATCCCTCTCTTTTTTTCTCATGGCATTCTCAAGTATGGCTTTCAGCCAGTTAAAAATTGGATATGTTGATTCGAAAACTATTATGGAAAAATTGCCCGAAGCGCAGGATGCAAAACAAAAACTTAATCAATTTATAGAAGACTGGAAATCGGAATTGAATAAGATGAAAGCTGAACGGAATACTAAACAAGAAGACTATGACAGAAGAAAACTAATCATGACCGAGCAAACCCGCACTAAGTTGGAAGCGGAAATTAAAAAATTGGACAAAGATATTGACAATTATAGAGAGAAAAAATTCGGAACTAACGGAGAACTGTTTCAGAAGCAAGAGGAATTAATGAAGCCGGTGCAGAATAAAATATTTAACGCGATTCAAGATATTGCTAAAGATCAGGACCTGGATTTTGTATTTGACCGCAGCGGTGATATCATGTTACTATACGCAAAAGATAAATATGATATTACTCAGGACGTATTGGATAGATTAAAACTTCAATAATTTTAAAATGCAATGAAAATTAATTTAGAAGAAGCTGCCGATTTTATAGGCGGAAAAATAACCGGCAATAAAAATCTTGAAATTGAAAACCTCTCCAAAATAGAAGAAGCGAAAAAGGGCGATTTAACATTTCTATATCTTCCAGCATATGAAAAGTATTTTAGTTCAACCAAAGCCTCGGCAATTTTGGTGAAACCCGGCTTTAAAAAAAAACGGAATGATATTACCTATATCGAAATCCCTGATCCCAATAAAGCATTTTCTAAATTGCTAATAAAATATTTTTCTCCCTCATTTCCCCTTGAAGGAATTGCTCCAACCGCTTTCCTACACCCTTCGGCTAAAATCGGTAAAAATATTGCGCTTGGTCAAAACTGTGTGGTTTCTGCAGGTTGTAAAATAGGTGATAATACAAAAATATTTCATAATACCGTTTTACTAGAAAATGTGGAAATAGGAAATGATTGTTTAATATTTCAGAATGTAAGTATACGTGAAAATTGCAAAATTGGGGACAGAGTAATGATTCATCCCGGAACGGTGATAGGAGCTGACGGTTTTGGGTTTTTTACTGATGAAAAAGATGTTTATCATAAAATACCTCAGATCGGTAACGTAATTATCGGAGACGATGTAGAAGTGGGTGCTAATGTAACCATAGATAGGGCAGCAATCGGATCTACGGAAATTAAAAGAGGAGTGAAAATCGATAATCTTGTCCAAATCGCACATAACGTGGTTGTAGGAGAAGACACGGTTATTTCTGCCCAAACAGGTATTTCCGGCAGTACAAAAATTGGGAATAATTGTATTGTGGCAGGACAGGTAGGCATAGTGGGACATATAGAAATTTGTGATAATGTAATAATAATGGCACAATCTGGAATTTCAAAGTCTATTAATAAACCAGGTTCTTATTTTGGAACCCCTGCAAAAGAATTAAAAACATCGTTAAAATTGGAAGCTCATATTAGGAATCTTCCCGGTTATTCTGAAAAAATAAACATGCTTGAAAAACAAATTGCTGAGCTCAAAGAAAAATTATCCAATTCCAAAGAAAGTTAACGTATGTTTAATATTAGTATTAGCTAATTTAACTAAAGCGATTTATTGTATTTCAAGGCTCATCTTACTATTTTGATAAGCAATTTCCATTTTGACTTTTATAAATGAACACAAAAATTTTAGGATTTTAAATGTTAGAGTTACAAAGAACTATTGGTAAACCAGTCTCCATTTCGGGTATAGGCTTACACACCGGAACATCATGCACAATGACTTTTAAACCTGCGCCCGAAAATTTCGGTATAAAATTTATCCGCGTTGATTTAGGGGGTAACCCGGAAATTACAGCCACGGCTGATAATGTGATTGATGTTTCCCGGGGCACAACATTGGGTGTAGGTGATGCAAAAGTGCATACGGTTGAGCATGTACTTGCGTCGATTGTTGGTTTGCAAATTGATAATATTTTAATAGAACTAGACGGGATAGAACCTCCTGTCGGTGACGGAAGTTCAATGCCGTACGTAGAAAAATTAATTGAAGCAGGATTTGTTCAGCAGGATGCTCCTAAGGATTATCTGATCATTGACGAGACCGTAATGTATCATAATGAAGAAAATCAGATTGATATAGTTGCTCTCCCACTCGACGGATACCGGGCTACAGTGATGGTTGATTATCAGAATCCGGCACTTGGAAGTCAGCATACTGGTTTATTTGATTTAGAAAAAGAATTTGTATCAGAATTTGCTCCGGCAAGAACTTTCTGTTTTTTAAGTGAAGTCGAAGAGTTGGCAAATATCGGATTAATCAAGGGTGGTGATATAGATAATGCCGTTGTAATTGTCGATCATAAACTTAATTTCGACCAACTTGAAGTTTTACGCAAGAAGATAGGGGTGAAAGGGAAAATATCGCTTGGTGATAACGGACTTCTTAACAATAAACAGTTAAGATTTAGGAATGAACCTGTAAGGCACAAGCTTTTGGATTTATTGGGTGATCTGGCACTGATAGGCGCACCGATTAAAGCTCAAATATTGGCTGCCAGACCCGGACATAGAGCCAATGTGGAATTTGCAAAACAAATTAGAAAGCTTTATCAGCAGAAAAAACTTGTAAAAAAATATCAGTTTGTGAAGAAAGAAGGCGTTGTATTCGATGCGAGTGCTATTGAAAGAATTCTGCCCCACCGTTATCCCTTCTTATTAGTCGATAAAATAATACATCTCGAATTGGATAAAAAAGTTATCGGTGTGAAATCAGTCTCTGTAAACGAACCGTTTTTTCAGGGACACTTCCCAGGTCATCCTATTATGCCAGGAGTATTAATTATCGAATCGATGGCTCAGACTGGTGGGGTGCTTCTATTGAACTCATACCTCAATCCTGAAGAAAAACTTGTATATTTTATGCAGATAACTAATGCAAAATTTAGAAAGCCGGTTATGCCCGGAGATCAATTGTACTTGGAAATTGAACTTACTAACAAAAAAAGCAAAGTTGTAATGATGAGTGGTAAAGCATTTGTGAACGATAATTTGGTGGCTGAGGCGGACTTTATGGCTGCAATAGTTGACAGAGAGCAAAATCAAAATGAAGGAAATTAATTTATTAAATGAATAATATTCATTCTACTGCTATTGTTAGCAGTAAAGCAAACCTTGGCGATAATATTACGGTGATGCCTTTTGCTATCATTGAAGATGATGTTGTAATCGGGAGTGATTGCAGAGTAGGTCCACATGCCGTTATTTATAATGGTGCAAGAATCGGAAACAGAGTTAAGATTCATCAGGCTGCATCAATTGCTCACATCCCCCAAGATCTTAAATTTAATAATGAGTTTTCTGAATTTTTTATAGGCGATGATACTGTTGTCCATGAATTTGTAACGCTGCACAGGGGGACGGTGGAAACCCGTATTTCTAGAGTTGGCAAAAATTGTTTATTAATGGCATACGCCCACGTTGCGCACGATACTATAATCGGTGATAATTGTATACTTGCAAACGGAGTTCAGGTTGCCGGACATGTGCTGATTGAGGATAATGTAATCATTGGCGGAATGACTCCTGTTCATCAGTTCTGTAAAGTCGGACAGCATTCAATGATTGGGGGTGGTTTTAGAATTACTCAAGATGTACCTCCCTATATCCTTTGTGCGGGTGAACCGCTAAAATTTTCGGGATTGAATGTAATTGGATTACGCAGGAGAGGATTTAAAAACGAAGATATTGCAATTCTCAAAAAAGCATACAGTTATATTTACAGCCCTTCATTAAATGTTTCTCAAGCAAAGGAACAAATCATAAAAGAAATCGGTGATAACATATACGTAAAAAATGTATTGGATTTTTTAAATCGCTCAACGAGGGGGCTTGTCGGTAAATGAAGTGGAACTATATAAATACCGGTTCTAATAACGGGAAGTTCAATATGGATTTCGATCTTCATCTTGTGAGAAATTTTAATCCGGGTGAAATTATTTTCCGGCTGTACAGGTGGAATCCTTATTGTATTTCTTTAGGAGCAAATCAAGATTTGAATTCAATTGATGTAAATAAAGCACAGCATGATAATATTGAAATAGTTAAAAGACCAACCGGCGGCAGGGCTATTCTGCATTCCGAAGAGTTAACTTATTCAGTTGTTTATCCCATTGATTTCCAAACCTCTGCTCGCAATGTTTATAATATAATTAACCGGGCAATTTTGAAAGGATTAAAAAATTATCATCCCATATTAGGTGAAGTTAAACTGGAAGAAGAACAGCCGGATTTAGCGAAGTTTTATAAGAATAATGAGAAGAGTGCGGTATGTTTTGCGGTTTCGGCGAAGAGTGAATTAAAATTCGCGCGTAAAAAATTAGTGGGAAGTGCTCAAAGAAAATTGGGTAATACTTTACTCCAGCACGGTTCAATTTTGTGCGGTAGCTTCCATAAAAAGCTGGTAGATTATTTGGTCTTGAATGAAACGAAAGTTGAGGAAATTAAAAGCGAAATAGATAATACAACGGTGGACCTTCATTCAATTATTAATGAAGATATTGATTATAACCTACTATCGGAATCACTAGTTAAAGGATTTGAATATTATTTTAATACGAAAATGGAAAAGCTCCATAATTCCGGGCTTAAATATGAATTAATATCCGAATCGGTTTAGAGTAATAATAAATATAGTCATTTGGAAAAAATAATATGAGCACACAACAAACAATAAAACGAATAACCACCAAAACTTTATCCCTCCTTAAAAAGAAAGGAATAAAGATATCGGTTTTAACCGCATATGATTTTATAACTGCTAAAATATTAGACGAAGCGGGAATTGATGTTATTTTGGTTGGAGACTCATTAGGGAATGTATTCCAGGGTAATGAAACGACGCTTCCCGTAACGATGGAGGAAATGATATATCATACTAAGGCTGTTTCCAAAGGAGTTAACAGATCAATGATTGTTGTTGATATGCCGTTTATGTCATATCAGCTTAGCATTGATGAGGGATTCAGAAATGCCGGACGTATTATGAAAGAGACTTCTGCGGGCGCAGTAAAATTGGAAGGCGGAATACGCGTTGCTAATACCATTAAAAAGATAACTGACGAGGGTATACCTGTGATGGGGCATATTGGTTTAACGCCTCAAAGTATTCATCAATTTGGGAGTTACAGGGAAAGGGGACGTAATAAAGCAGAAGCTGATGCATTAGTGGAAGATGCTTTGGCAATAGAGGAAGCCGGTGCATTTGCCGTTGTTATTGAAAAGATTCCGGCAGAACTGGCAAAAAAAATAACCGGACAATTAAAGATACCTACTATCGGAATCGGAGCAGGGGTATTTTGTGACGGGCAGGTATTAGTCACCCCCGATATGCTGGGATTAAATGTGGATTTTCACCCTCGTTTTGTCAGGCATTATTCTAATCTTGCCGATAATATCCTTGATGCTGTAAAAAATTACATTAATGATGTGAAGCAAACAAAGTTCCCTTCCGAAGAAGAAAGTTATTAATCTTTTTCATCCCTTGAATTTTTAACTAGATACTATGCACTATGGCAAGATTTATTATAATATTAACAATACTCTTCTGTGTCGATCTTTTTGCTTCAAATAAAATTGAATCAGAGCAGTTTCTTAAAGGAGTGGCAATTACTTCCATTAAAGGTGAAAAAGATTACATTTGGTTTGCCACGTACGGAGCAGGAATTTACCGATACTCCAAAAAGGACGGTTCCTGGTTTAACTTTTCCACAAAAAACGGTAATTCAAAAAACGATTATTTCTATTCATTAGCAGTAAGCAAGCGTTATCTCTGGGCAGGCGCTGTTGACGGTTTGTATACATACGACTTCAGAACCAAGCACTGGACCAAAAGGAAATTTGCTTTAGGCGGGCAAATGGGGAATTGGATACGTACCTTGCTCTACGATCCATCGCTAAATGTTTTATGGATTGGAAGGTTTGAAAATCTCACAAAACTAGATATAAGAAAAAGGAAATACACCGACCGCGTGCTTACACAGCATAATGATACGAAAACAAATAATTTTAAAACTATTGCTCTTGATGGAGACAGCACAGTTTGGTTCGGCACGGAATCCGGCGTATTTAAATTTGAAAAAAATCATGATTTAAATGATAGTAAAGCTTGGAAATATTTCACCAACAAAAACGGTGGTTTTAAGAATGAAGGGAAATCCGTTTCAATCTCGGATATCCTTTTTGACAGGAATTATATTTGGTTCGGAACGGATGAGTTTGTAACCGGTACAGATCCTAAGTTCAATGTCGGCGGAGTGTACCGTTTTAACCGTAAACACAACTGGATTAGATTATCTAAAAATGATGGTTTGCCCGCTAATGGAATTTACTGCATGGCAAGAACCGGTAATCAAATTTGGGTTAGCCTTTATTATTTTGATGGAAATAATAAAAGGGAGTATGGGAAGGGTATAGCTCTAATTAATAGGCTAAATGGAGATATTACCGATTTGGATCTAAACGAAGTTGATATTAATTCTTCTACTATTTTATCAATGTTCTTTGACGGAACAAATATGTGGCTTGGTACCGATGATGGTTTAACTAAAGTTATGCTCGAAAATCCCTTAGCGATTTGGGGAGGGAATAAAAAATAATGATTGAGGCTAATGAAAAAAGTTTTTCGTGAAGTACATAATCAAAATAGTTTTGAATTGGAAAACATGCCTATTTTTATAATGATTGCAGTTTCAATTAAAACATTATCTACATCAAATTAATTACTAACTTATATTCAAAATAATTTTAAATTAATGTATTATGATTAAAATATCGGAAAAGAAATTAAATTTACTGAGGAATAAATTTGCAGGGTTAAAGATCGCAGTTATCGGAGATATGATGTTGGATTGCTATTTTTGGGGCGATGTTAAGAGAATATCACCCGAGGCACCTGTTCCTGTTCTTGAAGTTGAAAACGAATTCTACCGGTTCGGGGGTGCGGCAAACGTAGCATTAAATATTCTCACTCTCGGCGGCTTCCCAGTACCTGTCGGCATGATAGGTTATGATAATTACGGAACAATTTTCTCATCATTAATGAATGATAACGGAATAAGCGATGATGGAATATTTGTGGATGAATCCAGACCTACAACCGCAAAAACTAGGGTAATTGCCGATAGTCAGCATGTCGTTAGGATAGATAAAGAGAGTAAAAAGTATCTTGACCGGGAGATGCAAAATAGGATAATGAAATTTCTTGAAAACCGCCGGAATGAACTTGACGGAATAATTCTTCAAGATTATAATAAGGGTGTACTCACTCCTTCTTTAATCGAAAAAATAATTACTCTCGCCAATAAACATAAAATCTTAATCACTGTTGATCCTAAGTTCAATAATTTCTTTTCCTATAAAAACGTTACAGTATTTAAGCCCAATAGAAAAGAAGCTGAAGATGTTTTAGGTATGAAAATAAAAAATGATGAAGATATAACCCTTGCCGGGAGCAAACTATTGGAAAAATTAAAAGCCAAAAATGTACTGCTTACATTGGGCGAAGGGGGGATTGCAATATTTGAAAAGAATAAAACGGAAAAAAGAATACCGACAAAAGCACGAAAAGTTGCGGATGTTTCCGGCGCCGGTGACACGGTAATTTCTACTTTAACCATGGCACTCGCCGCAGGGGCTAATATTTTTGAAGCTTCTTATTTAGCAAATTACGCAGGGGGTTTGGTTTGTGAAGAAATGGGTATTGTACCCATTGATGTCAAAAAATTATTTGAAATAGTTACAAAAGAAAGCAAATGAACATAATTAAAAGCCGCGAAGAAATAAAATCTGTCAGGGAAAAATTAAGAAATGAAAATAAAAAAGTTGTCTTCACAAATGGTTGTTTTGATTTAATACATTCCGGACATATCGATTATTTGATGAAAGCGAAAGAATTGGGCGATGTTCTAATCGTTGGGCTAAATAGCGATGTTTCGGTAAGAAATATTAAGGGAGACAAGAGACCAATTCTTAAACAGGATGAAAGATCCTTCATAATTTCAAATTTAAAACCAGTCGATTATGTTACTTTTTTTGATGAAGATACACCATTCAAAATTATACGGGATCTTGTGCCTGATGTCCTAGTTAAAGGTGCCGATTGGGCGATGGATAAAATAGTCGGAAAGGATGTTGTTGAAGAACACGGCGGTGAGGTGAAAACGATTGAATTTGTTAACCAACAATCAACATCCAATATTATAAGGATAATACTGGAAAGGTACAATCAATAAAATTTTTTAGCATTTGTTTTCTTATTTTTTTTGTTTAGAATGTGCATGTTATAGATGTCTTGGACTTTTTTAATCTTTTATTTAAAAGCCTTTAAAGTTTGAAATAAATTTAGCGGAAACAGTGCTCTTTATACACGAGTACTTAATTTATTGAAATGTAAATTTAAGAATAAATTTGATCATTATTCATTTGTGCCGAAGTTTTGCTTCTTGAATTAAGTAAAAAACTTTTGGATGCAACCATTACCATTAACTAATTATTTGGTTTACTCTTGTCGGATAAGACCAAAAATATTAAAAAGAAACGAACATTATTTCGTAAAATTGTTAATATATTCCTGTATATAGGAATAGGTTTTAGTATTATAATTATTTTACTCTTCGGTTTTACTCAAACATCAACTTTCCGGGAATACTTACGCACTAAAGTGATTGCAACTGCGGATTCTGCAATGA
>CAVVVS010000108.1:0-10640 GCA_963751355.1 uncultured Ignavibacteriales bacterium
ACGACCACATTGAAAAAAGTGCGAAATCGTTCAAAAAACGAATGAAAAAATTGATGTGATATGATATCACAAAGTAAAATTAATGGTCATTGATTTAATGAATAAAGGCAATGCCTTTATGGGATACTCAACCCGACCGCGGATTCTGGCCGGCATAATTTCGGTTATTCGGTTTTGTGCAAGTAAGTAATCATTGTTGTTAGACGTTGACATTCTTGTAATCAAACTTGCAAAAAGCGCGTACAGAGAAAGTTGCGCACTTTTTGCTAAATCATCGGCATTTGTGCAACTATGTAATCGCGTTTGTTATGGGCGGCGGGTTAGCCTTTAGCCTACTTGCTGCGATACAAGAGAAAAAAGATTGACCTTTTGCTAAAAGTTCTTTGAAAAATTGCTATAGGGTAATCAATAAAGCTAAAAAGTGAACGTACCTTCCCGTGAGTTTAGGCATAGTTATCCTGTTAGTATTTTTTTTGAAAAAGTTACCTTGATGATTTGTCCCGGCTTACCAATGCCTCTGATCCAGTCTTACTTCCGTTTACTAATATATGATTTAGTGTTATACAAATTATCTTATTCGATCCAGAGGAACCGGGACGACTGCCTTATCAGTTAGTCAGAGCGCCGGTATTTTTTCGACCTCTTATGCGGCTAAGCGTGCAGTCATCCAAGGCTCCTTAAATATAAAAGGATATATGCCGAAACTTTTTGCTTTATACTTATGAGTTTAAGCTGCCTGGCAGCAGACATGTTAAATAATATATATGAGAAAGAACAAACGGTCCTTACTTAAGCTGACTTTTTATATTTCTTTTTTTCCTTAAATTCTTTGTACTTAGCTTCAAGCTCCAGCAGCTGTTTTTGTTTTTCTTCTTTGTATTCATATTTATGTTCTTGTTTTATAAGAGCAACGATAAGTTTAAGCATGTTGCTGGAGACAGCAATAACGTTTTTCCGGTATCTTGGCTGTTTCATCTGGCGCTTTAGGTAACGTATCCTTATTTCGGGAATATGGTTCTTTGTTTCCTCGGCCATACTGTAAATAATGGCCCTGAGTCTATGGTTGCCGATGTGAGTAATTCAACGGTAACCGGTATATTGTCCGGACTGAGAGAGTTTAAGGTTAATACCGCTGATAGCTTCTATCTTTTTGTAATGGTCAAAGTAAGATAAGTCTCTCAACTCGGAAATAAACCTAGCGGCAGTAATATCGGAGATGCCTTTAAGGGAAGAGATGATACTGAAATAAGGAGTTTGTTCAGCAAAAGCAATAAGCTGATCTAAGAGGTATTTAATTTGTTCTTTAAGTAATATGTATTCTCCCAGCCAGCAGTTGAGTGTAATTCTCTCGGATAGAAGTTCATGATCAGTAAGTTTAATACCAATACTTTGTTTTGCGGCTTCTTTAAGAGCTTTGAGAGTAGTTTCACCGTGCTGACGCCCGGAGACTTTCATAAGTTCGGGTACTTCAAGAAAGAGATTCATCCCAAGGAAATCCTTAGGAGAAAGATATTTTGAGAGAAGATACCTAGCAGAATCGGTATCAATGTCCAATGCATTGATAAACTCCGGGAAAATAAGTTCAACTTGAGAACGAATGCGCTGCTTAGTTTGGGTGATATGTACTTTAAGTTTATCGTAAGTAATACTAAGGCGGTGCATGGCATTCTGGTTTGAGGGATACTGCCGGTAGAAGTTAAAATAGCCTTGCCTGGCACAGTTAGCAACAGCCAGTGCATCTTTAGGGTCTGTGCGTGAGAAGTTGTTATTTATCTTAGGTCTCTCATGATGAGTAAACAAAGGACTAACCATAAGGACAGTGAAACCCTTATCAGAAAGGAAGCAGCAGAGTTTTTGCCAAAGGTTAATGGAGATCTCAACAGCGAATACAACATTATCCGGAGAAAGTTCTGAGATATATGAATTAAGTTTATGGAAAAGTTCCAGGTGAAAACCATTAAAACTATTGTTAAATTTGAAAGTATTCCCGATGGGTACACCAACGGGATCGATGATAATGGCTTGATGCTTTTTCTTAGCTGGATCAATACCGATGATGGTTTTGCCATTTATAAAGTGCCTTTTTGTTTCGAGAGATTTAGAGTTCATAATAGTACTCCTAAATATTTTTAGTATAATTAAATTGCCTATTGTTGGTAGGCAGTTAAAATATACTCTTGAATGCAGGAAGGCACAATTATTTTTTTAATAATCTTTCGGTAAGATAGAAATCGTTATAAGGCAAAAGTGTAAAACTAAGGGATAGGAATTGCATCATTGAATAAGACTAAGTAAAAGACTATATTGTAGTCTAATAAAAATTAGGAAGAAAAATGAAATTCAGTGAAGCAATAAAACCAATTAGTTACTTAAAAACTCACGCATCTGAAGTTGTTAGGGATGTTTCAGATAATCAAAAAACAATGGTAATAACTCATAACGGAGAAGCTAAAGTTGTCCTTCAAGATGTTAAAGTTTATGAACAAACTCAAGAAGCAATTGCATTATTAAAATTACTTGCTTTAAGTGGAAAGAATCTACAAAAAGGGAATTATAAAACATTAGATAAAACATTTAAAGATGTAAGAAAAAGGATAGATGAATTCAAACGGGGACAAAATGAAATACAAAGTTAATTTTGTCTCAGATGCAGAAGAAGACTTATTCGAAATTTACAAATATGTTTATTTAAATTATTCAGAAGATAACGCTGAAAAATTATATTCAAAACTTCAGGAGAAATGTTTATTACTCCAAGAATTCCCGGAAAGGGGACACGTTCCACCGGAATTAGATTTGTTAGAAGTGAGTGACTTCTTAGAAATTCATTACAAACCTTATAGAATAATTTACAGAATAATAAAAAGGGAGGTCTTCATCCATTGCATTATAGACGGAAGAAGAGATATTCAGAAATTACTACAAGAAAGATTACTTAGATAATAGGCAGCCTTATAACATTCGGCTCAACCCGACCGCCTAATCGGTACGGCTAATTTTGTATTATTAAGTTTTACAAAATCGTTAGGCATTTTATATATCAGTAACTTTCTAAGAAACAAAAACAAAAATTATCGGCAGAGAAGTGCTAACAAATCCGTTTCTGCTGGACGGTCGGGTTAGCCTTTAACCGTTATGTGCATAAGCTAAACGAGTTGATAAAGTCTTAATAATGGTATAAATTAGGAACAATATTAAGACAAATAAAGGACTCAGAAAAATGAAAAATATATCAGTTACAAATGATATAATTCCAGTTGGCCAATTCAAATCAAGTTTAGCCAAATATCTTAAAGAAATTCAAGAAAAGAAAAATTCTTTAATAATTACTCAAAATGGTAAACCAGCCGGAGTATTAATTTCACCTTCAGAGTTTGATGAATTACGTCAAACAAAATTATTTATTGATTCAATTTCACGTGGATTAGCAGATTTAGAAAAAGGTGAAATTTATACAACATCCCAGTTAAGAAAAGAATTAAAGGCAGCGCGGTCACAAAGAAAAATATGAAAATATACTGGACAAAAGAAGCTTTAAATCGACTTCAAGAAATTGAAGAGTATATTTCCCTAAATAATCCAAAAGTTGCAGTCGAATTTGTGGATAAAATAATTTCGGTTGCAGAAACAATCACTGATAATCCGGAAAAGGGGAGAATAGTCCCGGAACTTTCAATTGAGCAAATAAGAGAATTATTATATAAAAATTATAGGATAGTTTATTATCGGAAGAAAACAACAATTGAAATATTAACTGTTTTCGAAGGTCATCAATTATTAAAGAAAGAAGAAGTGTTTCGGGCTAGAAAAAACAAGGGCGCATAACATTCGGCTCAACCCGACTGCAGATTCTGGCTGGCATAATTTCGGTTATTGGGTTTTGTGCAAATAATTAATCATTGTTGTTAGACGTTGACATTCTGGTAATCAAACTTGCAAAAAGCGCGTACGAAGAAAGTTACGTACTTTTTTCTAAATCAAAGTCATTGTCTTGATAATAACCCAGTTTGTTATAGGTGGCGGGTTAGTTGTAATTCCGTTATAGTGATTTTTGGAAATTAAATAGAGATTTGCGATGAAGATTATTTATATTATCCCAATTATTTTATTGGTCTCAAGAATCGTATTCGGTCAATCAACATTAGAAAAAATTGAATCCTTAAATTTACAAAAAGATAATGGAGCAATTCTTAAATATTATTCCATTGGGTTTAATGAAAGGGCTGAAGAATTAGAGAAATTATTAGAAAATTCATTAACATATTTTGAAAAAAACTTGGGCGTTAAGGAAACTTTTTTTATTGCTGTGTTAGATTCTATTGATTGGGTGAAGATAACAAATATTCCATACGGGCTTCCATTTGTTTCCGGACCTCCTTATGTTGTATGTTTTCCTGCATCAAATAATAATATTCTTTCTCAAATAATTAAAAAATCAATCAGCGGTTATGGCTTAACTAGTGTTTATCACAAAACAAATGAAGAACTTGTTCAACTTTTTATCTCAATGATTGGATTCCACGAATTGGGTCATATATATGCAAAAAAATATGGATTAATATTTCCAAATAAATGGACATTTGAATTTGTAGCAACATATATTGCATATCTTTATTTAGAAGATAATTTCCCTATTGAAGCCGATATTTGGCGCAGAATATCTGAAATATTGATCATTAAAATTATACCAAACCACACATTATTAAGTGAGTTTGAGAAGTTATATTTCCGTGTCGGTATAGAAAACTATGCATGGTATCAAGTGGCATTTCTTTTAAAAGTTGTTGATGTAAAAGACAAATTAGGCATTAATTTTTTAAAGAAGTTATCTAACGTTGAATTAGTATCTTCCAATGAAGATTTCTCTTTAGGCATATTGGAAAATATTGAACCCGGATTTATAGCTTGGGCAAAAAAATACAAATTATTATTGGATTATTAACAGCCGGTCTCACGTCAATAATCCTTTTGGTAGTAACAAATATAAAGATGATATTGAATGAAAAAATAATATAACAATACCTGTTAATTAAAAGGTAAATATTACATATAAAAATGCTGTTTTCAGATCAATTTGTGCAGAGTGAGAATTAAGTACAAATTTATTGTTATTAAACATAAACTTTATAATACCGCCGTTATAACTCAAAAGAAAACGAAACAATAAAAAATTAAAAGAATTGGTCTACTACAATTAACATATTATTATTCAACTAAAAAGGAATGAACCTATGAATAATTCATTTTCCTTTCTAATGCTCTTTACATCTGTAATTATTACCGGGTGCGCTGAAGTAGATAATTCCCCTGCTAAAAAAGAAGAGGCTAATAAAAAAGTTGTACTTGATTTCTGGGAAAATTTCTTGAACAAATGCATCCTGAAAATTAGTTTTTCTAGCGACGCCCGTTTTGATACCTTCAATTTTGGAGCATACATTTATGCTGTCTTTAATTTACATTTAAGTTATAACCTCTTTTTTAATGGCGCTGAAATCAGGCTAAATCAAACCGGTCAAGATTCATTACTTTATTCCATGCTGCTACAAAATCCTTCACGAATTTCTTCTTAGAATCTTCACTTGCGTAAACTTCTGCAAGAGCACGAAGTTCTGAGTTAGAACCAAAGATAAGATCGACTCTGGTGCCTGTCCATTTTACTTTACCTAATTTACGGTCACTGCCTTCAAAAACTTCCTCGGAAGTTGCCTTCCAAGCAGTGTTCAAATCCAGCAGGTTAACAAAGAAATCATTAGTTAGTGTCCCCGGTTTTTTGGTAAATACGCCATGTTTAGAGCCATCAAAGTTTGTGTTAAGCACTCGCAAACCGCCAACCAGGACTGTCATCTCCGGAGGTGTAAGCGTTAAAAGCTGTGCGCGGTCAACCAGCATTTCCTCTGTTGATTTCATGTATTTTGTTTTCAGGTAATTACGGAACCCGTCTGCTCTAGGTTCAAGAACAGCAAATGATTCTACATCTGTTTGGTCTTGCAGCGCATCGTTGCGTCCCGGTGTGAAAGACACTTTTATATCGTAACCGGCTTTCTTTGCAGCCTTCTCAACTCCTGCACATCCTCCTAAAACGATCAAGTCGGCAAGCGAAACTTTCTTTTTACCGGATTGATCATCATTAAAATCTTTTTGAATTCTCTTAAGCTTCTTCAGCACTTTTGCAAGCTGAGCCGGGTTGTTAACTTCCCAATCCTTCTGCGGAGCAAGTTGAATGCGCGCACCATTTGCGCCGCCGCGCTTATCGGATCCGCGGAATGTTGATGCTGATGCCCAGGCAGTAGATACCAGTTGAGATACAGACAAACCGGAATCAAGTATCTTATTTTTCAGTTCATCGATATCTTTTTTGCCGATTGTTTTATAGTTAACAGCCGGAATAGGATCCTGCCAGATCAGTTCTTCTTCAGGAACTTCAGGACCAAGATAGCGTGCGATTGGACCCATATCACGGTGAGTAAGTTTAAACCATGCACGGGCAAATGCGTCTGCAAACTCGTCAGGATTTTCATAAAAGCGTCTTGAAATTTTTTCATAAGCTGGATCGAAGCGCAAAGAGAGATCAGTTGTAAGCATGGTTGGTTTATGTTTCTTTGACTGATTCTGAGCATAAGGAACTGTTTCAGGGCTATTCTTTGCAACCCACTGCTGCGCACCAGCCGGGCTTTTTGTTAATTCCCATTCATAGCCGAAAAGATTCTCAAAGAAATTGTTGCTCCACTTTGTTGGCGTTGTAGTCCAGGTAACTTCCGGTCCGCCGCCGATTGTATCACCACCGTGACCTGTACCGAAATTGCTTTTCCAGCCGAGGCCCTGCTGTTCAATGCCTGCAGCAGCAGGTTCCGGGCCAACGTATTTATTTGGATCGGCAGCGCCATGGGCTTTGCCGAACGTGTGTCCGCCTGCAATAAGTGCGACAGTTTCTTCATCATTCATAGCCATGCGCCGGAATGTTTCGCGAATATCACGTGCTGCTAAAACCGGATCAGGATTTCCGTTTGGGCCTTCAGGGTTCACATAGATCAATCCCATCTGAACAGCAGCAAGAGGATTCTCGAGTTCCCTGTCACCGCTGTAGCGTTTATCTTCAAGCCACTCACCTTCCGAACCCCAATAGATATCTTCCAAAGGTTCCCAAACATCTTCACGTCCGCCGCCGAAACCGAAAGTCTTAAAGCCCATCGACTCAAGGGCACAGTTTCCAGCGAGGATAATCAAGTCTGCCCAGGAAATTTTCTTTCCGTATTTTTGTTTGATTGGCCAAATCAGCCTGCGTGCTTTGTCCAGGTTTACATTATCAGGCCAGCTATTAAGCGGTTCAAAACGCTGGCTGCCTGTACCTCCGCCGCCGCGTCCGTCAGCAATGCGGTAAGTACCTGCACTGTGCCAAGCCATACGAATGAAGAATGGGCCGTAATGTCCGAAGTCAGCCGGCCACCAGTCCTGAGACTTTGTCATCAGATCGAAGAGGTCTTTTTTCACAGCATTTAAGTCTAACTTTTTAAACTCCTCAGCATAGTCAAACTCTTCACCCATCGGATTAGACTTGGAAGAATGTTGACGCAGGATATTCAGATTCAACTTATTTGGCCACCAGTCGCGGTTCGTTGTACCGCCGCCGTGCCCTACAACCGGGCACTTGCTTTCATTATTCGAATTAGTTCCCATTTTTAACACCTATTTGTTTATTAATGTCATTTAAATCTTATCTTTGTAAGAAAGTAATATTTATTTTACAATCAATCAAATTGATGTTTTCTATAATATTATAAATAATATCTATAATATGAATTTACAGCAACTGGAATATTTAATATCAGTCAACTCCCACCGTCATTTTGTAAAAGCGGCAGAAGCGTGCTGTGTCACACAGCCCACGTTAAGTATGATGATCAAAAAGCTCGAAGATGAATTGGATATAAAAATATTTGATAGGAGTAAGCAGCCGGTAGTTCCAACCGAAGCAGGCAAAGAAATTATTCAGCAGGCAAAAAAAATCTTAAAAGAAGCAGGTGCTTTAAAAGAAATTGCCCATTCATTAAAAGGAGAATTAAAAGGAGAACTGAGAATCGGAATTATTCCTACTGTAGCCCCATTCCTTTTGCCGATCTTCTTAAGGCAATTTTTGAAAAAATACCCGGAAATAAAAGTAAAGATCTGGGAGTTAACTACCGAGAATATAATCGAAAAACTTGAGAAAAATATTCTTGACGTCGGAATTCTTGCAACACCTCTTAATAATTCTTCAATATTGGAACAGCCGTTATACAAAGAAGAGTTTTTTGTTTATGCTTCAAAAGACGAAACCGTGTTGAATAAAAAATATCTGCTTACAGAAGATATAAATCTTAATCATTTGTGGCTCCTGGAAGAAGGACATTGTCTCCGTTCGCAAATTGTTAACTTGTGTGAACTGAAAAAGAAAGAAATTACTAACAGTAATCTTGAATATGAAGCAGGCAGTATTGATTCGCTAATTAAAATGGTCGATCAATATGAAGGAATAACGATTCTTCCTGAATTAGCTGTTAAACATTTAAGTGTGAAGCAAAAAAATAATATCAGGGAATTCAAGCCGCCTGTGCCTGTTCGTGAAATCAGCCTTATTACTTACCGTCATTTTGTAAAAACAAGAATGCTTGAAACTTTGAAACAAGAAATCATCGGTAATGTTGTTGAACATTTATCACAGAAGAAAAAACAGAAGGTGATTGAGATATAATCAAAAATATTTATTTAAATTTATGATACTTAGCTAAATATAGCTGTTTGTTTTTATATTGCTAAAGGCAAATGATAAAAACAATTCTTAATTTTATACTTAGAAAATATCTAATATTTTAACTTTTAGTAATACTCTCAATGATGTCAATTATTTTATTTCCGTTCAGGTTTGTTTACAAAATCTATCTCCTTGTATGTTTTGTATTGCTGTTAGTTTTGCTCTATCCGCTCTTTCGCTTTTTCCTGTCTAAAAAGGAGCGGTTCCCCTCAGCCTTTAAAGTAATGAAATTTTATGCGAGACTGTTTTTGTCTTGTGCAGGAATTTCCTTGAAAGTTGAGGGCAGGGGAAATATTATTTTAGATAAACCCTTTTTAATCTGCTCTAACCACAGCTCATATATAGATATTCCCTGTCTATACTCAATATTCGATCAATACTTTGTGTTTACAGGAAAAAAGGAAATTGAAAAATGGCCTTTATTTCATATATTTTATACATCAGGAATGAATATATTAGTTGACAGAAATAATAAAATGGGATTAATAAAAGCATTCAAAAGAATGATGGATGTAATTGATGAAGGGCATCCCTTAGTTGTTCTTCCGGAAGGTACTATTTCCAGAGTTGCTCCTAAACTAACGGAATTTAAACCAGGACCGGTTTCATTAGCTGTTCGTAAGCAAATTCCAATTTTACCCATAACTTTTACAACAAACTGGAAAAGGCTGCAGCGCAAAGGATTGTTTAAAGGGAAAGCAGGTCCGGGTATATCGGAAGTTATAATTCATCCGCTAATTTCAACAAACGGATTAACTAAAGATGATACAGATGAATTACAATTAAACCTTCGTGATATAATCAACTCACCGTTACACAAAAAATACGGAGTTTAGAAATTGTTTGGTTTTATTGCGATAACTTCTTTAATTGGAATTTTCGCGTATGACCTGGTAGAGCCATGTATTGCTGCGCTTATGAATCAGACACAACAATACACGACCAAGATTTTATGGTCTCGTGGCTGAAAAGTTTTCGGGTTTTAAGGTTTCTGGTTTTCTAGCGAGATCTGTTTAATTATAAACTATTTTACTTTACCGGTTAAGTGCCAGCAGAAATAAATTTTTATTTATTTTCAAAAGAATTAAACAGCTTCTGCAAGTTGAATAAAGGGCACATTATTACAAGTTGCGTAATTTGATAGCTTTTTCAAGTGTAGCTTTCAGTTTCTCTCTCTGCTGAGTGTGTATCATACACGTACATTCTTTCATATTCTTCTCTTCTAGTCGGAACAAACACTCCGCAACTACATAAGACCAGAAGCCCTTTTCATCCGGCTGTATTTTTCTGCGAAATAACTTCGATTCGAATGCCCTCTTATTCATACATACAAATGTATGGTATTTTACGAAATCAACCAAGTTTCTGTATAAAATAAGCAGATTGCACAACCAGCACAACTTTTGTTATTGAGTCGTGCCGGTTAAGTTTGATGATCGGATGGCTTCAAAATGGAGAGGTGGATATGAATATTTTTTCAATTTTTACAAAAAAATATTTTGATATCATTATAGTTACTTTTCTTTTTTCAATTCAATTATTTGCACAAACTACTTATTATGTTTTACCATCCGGAAATGATGCAAACGATGGTAGCGAAGCAAAACCCTGCCTCACTATGCAAGGAGCAATAGATAACAGTTCTGTGAGTAATGGAGATACGATTATTGTGAAGGATGGAACATGCAACGAAAATGTTAATATTATAAAAGAACTAATTATTAAAGCTGAAAATGGATACCAAACTACGACTTTTATTCCTTGTGATTATCATTATTCAGCCATTAATATTACAGTAAATTATGTTACAATTGATGGAGTTACTGTATATAGTTTACTACATGTGATAAAA
>CAVVVS010000109.1:0-54716 GCA_963751355.1 uncultured Ignavibacteriales bacterium
TTCCGATGAAGTGGACGACATAGAAGCGGCAAAAATCGCTGCAAGAACTAATCCCACTAATCCTGCAGGTAAATATGTTATTACGAATGTGAGAAAAATGTAGTTAATATCACTCCTATCCGAGGCAGGATCATTCTGGTGGATTAAATTTACCGCAGATTCTCTTATCACTTTTATTCGTGATCGTGACAAATCGATATTCTTTTCAATTTGAGTTTCTCTCGATTTGTTTTTGTCGTGCATTGCAGAAACTAACTGATTTAATTGTACCTTCTTATCTCTGAATAATTGTTGATATTTAGAATCAAGCTGCTCATAGGTTTGAGCTTGCGAACTTTGTTTTATTTTTGCCGTTTCAACAGGATTGAAGAATAATGGCGGAGTAGTAAATTGGTAGAAAACAAATAACATCGCACCGAAGAATAATATTGTAAACTGCATGGGAATTTTCACTACACCGTTAAACAGTAACCCGAGCCGGCTTTGCTTAACCGATTCCCCGGTTAGATATCTTTGAACCTGAGATTGGTCCGTACCAAAGTAGGAAAGCTGCAGAAATAATCCGCCGATTATTCCCGACCAGATACTGTATTTATTATCTAAATTAAATGACAAATCAATGGCATTTAACTTTCCGAGTTTTCCCGCAACTTTCATGGAATCTAAAAATGAAATATTGTTCGGCAGAAGATGGATGATCATATAAAATGCAGCAAACATGCCAATAGTTATAATTATCATTTGGTGAAATTGAGTCCATCCAACAGCTTTTGAACCCCCGGTTGTTGTATAAATGATAACCAGCAATCCTATTACTAAATTCGTCAAATAAATATTCCAGCCCAGCAAAACGGATAAGATTATTGACGGGGCGTAAATTGTAAGTCCCGCTGCCAATCCTCTTTGAATTAAAAACAGGAATGCGGCAAGTGCTCTTGTTTTAAGATCGAATTTAGATTCAAGATATTCATAAGCGGTATAAACTTTTAATTTGTGATAAACCGGAACTGCCGTAACAGAGAGAATTACCATAGCGATAGGTAAACCCAGATAGAACTGGACAAATCGCATGCCGTCCACGTAGGCTTGTCCCGGAGTTGATAGAAATGTAATAGCGCTCGCCTGAGTTGCCATGATAGAAAGGGCAATCGTATACCATTTCATATCATTGTTTGAAAGCAGATAACCTTTAATGTCTTTACTGCCGCGTCCTTTAATTATTCCGTAAACAACAATAAAAACTAAAGAACCAACCAGTACTAGCCAGTCGAGTGTTCTCATTCAAAAATTTTTGTGAATATATAAAATAAAATTATTAGAAAGACTAGATTTCCAATGACAAGTAAATACCAGCCCTTCCATGATTTGAATAAAGGGGGATTTTCATCGATCTCTTTTTTATTATTTTTTTTAAGAGTCATCCGGCGACATTAATTTTTTGATCATATTAATCAAGGATCGAACATTCCGTTAAACATAATTCCGAACAAAGATGTTATATATTCAAAATGTTTCTGTATTAATTCAAAAAAGCAAAGGCATCCAAATAAAAAATATACGGTCTGAAAAATTGCTTGATATCATAAGTGAATATATAAAATATCGAGAAAAACTCAATTTACTTGTCTGCCTGTAACACCCGCAGAAATAAGATTAACAAATATACGGAACGCACCCGGTACACCGGCGGGTAATTCTCTGAACCAATCATATCCCGTATAAATGTATACTCCTTTTCCGTAATGAGTGTACAACAATCCTCCTTCAAGAGGTTTTTCCCCTGGGTCATGACATGATATTACAGTCTTATAATGTGAATCCCATTTATCAGGGAAATATACTCCGCGTTCTTGTATCCAGTTATCAAAATCTTCTTCGGTTATTTTATTAGGAAAATTGAGCAGGGGACTTTGTGAATCAAGAAATTTTACCGGAGCTTCCTCTACAGTCACTCTTTTCTTCGAAATATGGAATGGATACGGTCCGATTTTATCAGTTACAAGATCGAAATTTTTGTTATATTGCACGACAAGCGTACCGCCTTCTTTAACATAATTTAATAATTTGGGCTCAACCAACGTCATATTCTTATTAGTATTATACAACCGGATTCCTGTGATTATTGCATCGAAGCGGGAAAGGTTGTCATTCAACAAGTTATTGTCATTCAGCATTGTAACTTTGTAGCCGAGTTCTTCAAGTGCTTCGGGAATTTTATCTCCCGGTCCCATTATATACCCGATATTATTGATTACTTTGGAAATGTTCAACCGGATTACTTTTGCCTTTGCATCCGGAAATACTGTTTGAATGGGGAAGTATGAGTGATTAATTGTAACCATCCCACGTCTAATTATTTTGTTACCAATAGAAACTTCTGCATGAATAATTCCTTCGGATTTTTTTGCCGGAGGTGTAACGGTAAAAGAAATGGATTTTTCATCGCCTCTATTTTTTATATCAAATGGTATATCTTGGGGAACCGATTTCCAGCCTTCAGGAAGAATTAATTTTGCTTTCCCGGAAACATTGTCTGCATTTGCTGTTAAAATTAATCCTACTTTACGTGGTGTACTGTTTGGGAACACATAAACTTTATTCTCTAAGTTTATAGCAACCTCGGGAGCAATAGCGATGGGTCTGTATTCTGCACCTTTCACCGGATCTGTCCATCGGTATTCCACCGGTACCTTAAATTTTAGCAGTTGTTCGCCGGCGGCAATTACTACATCAGCGGTAAGAGCAGGTGCATTTACTGCATTACCAATCAACTGCTGATTATCAACTACATAACAGCCTTTTTCGGAAGGTTTGCGTAGCCAATAAGGTTGTGAATACTTCGTATGATTTGGAATTTTTATTGTAGAATTTATTGTGATTAAATTTTCGTAATTTAATTCCTCATTCAAAACTTTTGGATTAGTGTCATATGTTAATGAAACTTTTTTTAATGTAAATGGAAATTTGCTCCGGTTAACTATTGAGGTCGAAATCGTTAGATCTTTTCCTGGCGAAACTGAATGCTCCGACGCAGATGCCTGTATTAACATTCCTGAACATGAACGTACAACATTCAGTAGTTCTTTTTCTTTGATGTGTACCCAATAGTTATCTTTAATCTTATTCATTTCCGCATAAACGTTCAAAAGTAAAGGAATTATTACAGATGGGTTCTCCGGATTAAATTCTTTATCGGCTTTTTTCAATAACATGCTTATCTTTTTGCCCCCTGCAACTCTGCTCCAGGTTAAATTAACTCCATCAAATAAACTTTTATTTGCCGGTTTGCCTGCAATCGGTTCAAAGTAGTTTATGGATTCTCCATAGCGTGCCGAAGAACCAAATCCCTGGCTTTTATGCATGCTCCGGGCTTTCGCGGCGATCTCGGTATATGACTCTCCCAATAATGGATTGTAAACACCTATGTCAACCTTAAGAAGTTTCTTTAAATTTTCTCCCCGCTTTTTTAAGATTGGAAGCCAGGCATTCCATAAAATTCTTTTAGGCTGCCATGGTCGAACATATTTCAGTTGTTCAGGAAATTTTGTTGAATCACCGGCTATTTTAAATGCTTCTGCAGCTAATATTTCCGAAGCTGTATGGTTACCGTGCCCCCCTTCGCCTGTGCCCGGGAACCTTGTTATTATTACATCAGGCTTAAATTTTCTAATTACCCAAACAACATCGGATAAAATTTTATTCCTTCCCCAAATTTGCATCGTTTCTTTTCCCGATTTTGAATATCCAAAATCGATGGCACGACTGAAGAATTGTTTTGCTCCGTCAATTCTTCTTGCGGCTAGTAATTCCTGCGTCCTTAAAACTCCTAACATCGGTCCCTGTTCTGTTCCGACCAAATTTTGTCCGCCGTCTCCACGGGTTAGAGACAAATAACCTGTCCTTAGCAGTTTACCTTTTGAGAAATATGCAAGCAGTGCCGTATTTTCATCGTCCGGGTGGGCTGCTACGTAGAGTACACTCCCGAGTATATTTAATTTTTCGATTGCTAATTTTAACTCCGATGAATTTAGTACTTTATCGGGCTGAGGGAATATAGTGGAAATGTTAAATATCAGAATTGAAAAAAAAAGAAATAGACTAGTTGAAAGTTTAGACCTTTTCATAATAGTAACTCAATATGGATGTTAAAATTTTTAAGCCTTTTGAAGAGGAACACTATAACCGGAATCAATGTTGCAATTTAAAATAATAAAATCAAACAATTTATAATCTCAACATTAATTTATAAATCATGTTATTTGAATCACGTGCCGGGCATTTTATGAGGGTGTAATCCAGGTATCCGAAATTGGTAAAATTAACCTTAAATAAGTAGTTTGATTTTTTTATATTTAACATGGTTAATAAAACAATTATTTTATTCGTTAGTATTTTTACTAATAACAAAAAAAATTTGTATAAAAACTGAATATTTGAAGTCCTTTTTCTTTAGAAAATTATTTATGAATAACAATAAGATAATAGTAAAACTAGAAAAAGATTTAATGAAGTGTGCTGCTTATAAAATTACATTTTCCGTATAGTGCTATCAGTTAGAATTGATACCTGATTAAAATTAAAATAAATTTACAAAATGATCAAAATTAATTCAGTTCAGATTGGCGAGAATAAACCTTTTGTTCTTATAGCAGGCCCATGCGTAGTGGAAAATGAAAAGATGGTTCATGAAACTGCCGGACGGATAAAAGAAATAACTGAAAAACTAGGTATACAATATATATTTAAGTCCAGTTATCGAAAAGCTAACCGTACGAGTGTCGATTCATTTACCGGGATCGGAGATGAAGAAGCGTTAGCGATTTTAGGCGGTGTAAAAGATAAATTCGGAATACCTTTATTGACTGATATTCATACAGCGGAAGAAGCAAATATCGCATCTGAAGTAGTCGATATTCTACAGATCCCTGCTTTCTTATGCCGTCAAACTGATTTATTAATTGCTGCGGGGAAAACTGGTAAAGTTGTAAACATTAAAAAAGGTCAATTCCTTGCACCTGAAGATATGAAGTTTGCTGCTGATAAAGTAGCTGCGTCAGGTAATAAAAATATAATGTTAACCGAACGAGGAACAACATTCGGGTACCATAATTTAATAGTTGATATGCGCTCTTTACTAGTAATGAGGGAACTTGGTTATCCTGTTGTTATGGATGCGACACACTCGGTTCAGCTTCCAAGTAAAGGTAATATCACCGGGGGACAGCCTAAGTTTATTAAACCGCTTGCACGTGCCGCCGCCGCCGCAGGTATTGATGCTTTATTCCTGGAAGTTCACCCTGATCCAGCTAAGGCTCTTAGTGATGCAGCAAGCCAGCTTCCTTTAAGAGAGTTAGAAGAGTTATTAATCGACATAAAAGAAATTGATAGAATAGTAAAGAAGTATTAATAAAATCATTGTTTTTGTTGCTTTGCTGAAACCGGTGTATCTCAACGCTAATTTCAAAATTTTGAGTTTTGTGATAATGATACTTTTTATATAGAGTATAAGCCTAAATTTTAATATTGAACATGGAACCGGATAAACTAAATAATAACAACGGAAAATATAAATTTCCTAGGAAATTAGATCAGAGGGAAAAAGAAATTCTTTTTGAAATACTTCCGGCAGATAAACCAGGATATAAATTATACCGTGATAAAATTGAAAATTTGGATGTTATTGGCTCCGGTAAATTTGGAGACCGTAATTTGATCCTCGGTTTAAGTGAGAACAAAGGCAATATACCTCAATCATCTGCTCCTATTTTTGCCGCGGGTACTGTATTTTTTAAAGAAACAGAAGTTATAGTTAGCATTCATGAAGAGGTTGACGGCATTGTTGAAATCGATATATCTCCGGATGATGCAAATGCTTTTTTAGGTAAATTGACCAAAATAGGAATGCGGAGTTACTCCGACTGGATTCCGGGTTATAGTGCTCCTTACGATAATTCAGAATTGCGTGAAATAAAAATAACACAAAACAAGTATTTGTTAGCAATCGCGCCAAAGCATCAAAAATTATGGTTGTATGATTATGATAGCGAGGTTAATCATTTAATACCCGTTAGTAATTTTTATAATAGTTTAATGCTTGTAAAAGGAATCAGGGACAGCAAAATTGCTCTAAATCCTAATTCTTTATTCCCGAATCTTAGTAAATATTCCGATGATGATCTGGTTACTGCATTCTTATCATACAATAAATATTTAAGAAAATTTGATATCGATTATTCATTGTTTCGTGAACCCAAGAAAGAAAAAAAGAAAACAGGATTTTTAAATATATTTCATAAGGTAAAAAATTGACTGACAAAGAAATTATAGAAAGAGGCAAACAGGTAATACGTATCGAAGCCGGTGCCGTCGCAGATCTTGAAGACAGCATTGATGATGAATTTGTTAAAGCAGTGAATGTAATATATAATTCAAAAGGCAGAGTGGTATTAACCGGTATGGGTAAGTCCGGTTTGGTAGCAAGAAAAATAGTTGCAACATTAAATTCAACCGGAACAGCCGCTATTTACCTGCACCCGACCGATGCTCTTCATGGTGACCTGGGAATGGTAAGGCAGGAGGATGTGGTAATATTAATTTCAAAGAGCGGTCATACCGAAGAGGTTATGAATCTGCTCCCATTATTAAAACGTTTGAATGTGACTTTGATATCAATGTCCGGTGATTCGAAATCGAAGCTGAGTTCTGAATGTGATATATTTTTAAACATTAGTGTAAAAGAAGAAGCCTGCCCTCATGATCTCGCTCCCACTTCTTCAACTACCGCAACAATGGCAATGGGCGATGCCTTGTCAATGGCGTTATTGCAAAAAAGAAATTTTACATCGGAAGATTTTGCTTTCCTTCATCCTGGCGGAAGTTTAGGGAAAAGACTCTCTCTTAAAATTAAAGAAATTATGATTAAAGGTGATGCCGTTCCTGTCGTTAAAGAAGATGCTTCTATAAAAGACGTGATTTTTGAAATTACCTCTAAACGATTGGGAACTACAAGCGTTGTCGATAAAGATGGAAATTTAACCGGCATTATTACGGATGGTGATTTACGACGGCTGCTGGAAAGGACGTTGGATATCAAAGATCTAACGGCTAAAGATATTATGAGCTGTAATCCTAAAGTTGCAAATCAAGATTATCTAGCCTCTTTTGCTTTGCAGCAGCTTGAGAACCATAAAATTACCTCGTTAATTATCCAAGACGGGACCAAAAAGCCAATCGGGATAGTTCATTTACATGATTTGATTAATCTTGGACTTCGCCAGAGATGAAGATTTTAACCGTTTTTTTAATCTTTTTATCATTTGCAGGCTGTGGTGAAAATAAAGTAAATCCCTCAATTAATCATTCATTAAATGATAAAGAAATTCCTGCCCAGGAAAGCTGGAACTCCGTTGTAATCTTTTCGGATTCGGGTAAAACTATGGCGGTACTGCATGCGGGACACTTAATGATGTTTTCTAAATCCCAAGAAACTTTATTGGACAGTAATATCCAGGTCGATTTTTATAATGATCAGAAAGTAAAGACTACCACCTTAACTGCAAAAAAAGGACGGGTAAACGATGATACTAAAAATTTGTACGCAATCGACAGCGTTGTTGCCGTTAGTGACAGCGGGGTAGTGTTGAAAACACAAGAATTAATGTGGAATAATAAAACCGAAAAAATAGAAACCGATAAATTTGTTACTATAACATCTCCCAAAGAAAAAATTCAAGGTTACGGATTTAAATCTGATCAGAATTTGAGAAACTATACTATATATCATATAACTTACATCACAAAGATGGATACCGCTAAAAATAAATGACTCATTTTTCATCTAAATAACAGTTGAAATATATTACTACTTCATGAATAAAATAATTTCTCTTTTAATAATTTTTCTCTTGTCTTTTGCAGGAGTTGTAGCTGCCCAGCAAAAGACAAATTATATTACTGTAGTCGGTGAAAAAATGGAGGGGAAAACAATAAACGGACAAAGTATAAGGGAGGTAATTGGTCATGTAGTCCTGACACAGGGCAATGTTAGGATAACTTGTGAAAAAGCAATTCAGTACTTATCCAGTAACGATGCGGAACTAACCGGAAATGTAATAGCTAAACAAGACAGTTTGACAATCACCACCGAGCACGGATTTTATTACGGCAACGAAAGGAGAGCAAAAAGCGATGTACCGGTTAAGCTTAATGATAAAAAAGTAATACTTACTGCTGATTCCGGCAATTATTTTTTTGATCAGGACAAAGCTGTATTCCGGCATAATGTAAAAATGTATGATACTACAACAACTCTAACCTCAAATTCACTAACATATTTTAAGGCTTTGAATAAAGCCGTAGCAGTCGGTGATGTGAAGATACTTGATAAGGACAATATTATTGAAGCCGATAGTTTGATCCATTTTAGAGAGACTCAAATTAGCTACGCCAATCGAAATGTGAAAATAACCAATCTTCACAATCACGTGATTATATACGGAAATCACCTGGAGGATTATCCTAAAAAATCGTACACTTTAATCAATCGTAATCCTCTATTTGTACAAATAGATACATCCTATGTCCGAGCAATTGATACTCTGGCAAGTTCTATAAACATTGATTCAACGATGCAGATAGATACTTTAATTATTTCTGCAGAAGTTATGCAGGCGTGGCGCGATACTATGAACTTATTTCAGGCTACGGATTCTGTCGAGATTGTCAGAGGAGCTTTTGCATCTAAAAATGATTTTGCAGTTTATTATAAAAATAAAGGTAAGATAATTACCAAAAAAATCAAACGTGAAGCAAGACAACCTATTATTTGGAATTCGAATTCACAATTAACCGGGGATTCAATAAGTATTTTTTTGCAAAATAACAGAATTCAAAGGCTTGAAGTTTATAGGAAAGCATTCTTGCTCTCTCAAAACAATTTGTACAAAGACCGCTTCGATCAAATGTCTGGTTCAAAAGTGATAATGCATTTCTCCGGTGGAGAACTTTCCCAGACTGATGTTTACGGAGGTATCCATAGCATTTATTACATGTATGAAGATAGCACTGCTAACGGATTAATAAAATCTTCGGCTCAAACAATAAAAATAAAATTTGTGAATAGAAGGGTGAATGCGGTAAAATTATACGGCTCGCCAACAAGCGAATTTTACCCGGAAAATAAAGTTGCAGGGAAAGAATTATCCTTTACCCTTCCGCAATATGTTTTTTATAAAAATAGACCGACCAGAGAACAATTATTAAAAAAATTATCATTATTTATGAGTCTAAAATAATATTGTTTGTGTTTTATTCGCAATAAATAAGTAATTTATTATTTTCAAAAATTATTAAAGGTAAATTGTAACCTACGTTATTGATTATCCTCAGATAACTGTAAGTTTAACTTAGATTAAAAATAAATTTATTGAATAGTAAAAGAGCTGTTTAAACGATGAATAGCACAACATTAAAAAGTGAAAAATTGGTTAAGATTTATAAAAAGAGAACCGTGGTAAATCAAGCATCGGTTGAAGTATCCAAAGGTGAGATTGTTGGATTATTGGGTCCCAATGGTGCCGGTAAAACTACTACATTTTATATGATAGTTGGAATGATAAAACCTGACGGCGGGAAAGTATTCCTGGATAATGAAGAAATTACAAAAGTGCCTATGTATAAAAGAGCACGCATGGGAATAGGCTATCTTCCACAGGAAGCTTCCATTTTCAGACGACTGTCTGTTGAAGATAATTTAAATGCCATTTTGCAAATGACAAATTTAAGTTCGTTGGAAAGAAAAGATAAGTGCGAACAGTTATTGGAGGATTTATCTATAACCCATTTAAGGAAGAGTCTTGGCATACAGTTGAGTGGCGGAGAAAGAAGACGTACGGAAATTGCAAGAGCTCTTGCCACCGATCCGAGTTTCATTTTGCTGGATGAACCGTTTGCCGGCGTCGATCCGATTGCTGTCGAAGATATAATGAATATAGTAGCCAACCTAAAGAATCGGGGAATCGGTGTTTTAATAACCGATCATAATGTACATGAAACATTGAGCATAGTAGATAAAGCTTATATTCTTATAAACGGTACAATTTTCAAGCAGGGTAATGCTGAAGAATTGGCTGAAGATGCGGAGGTAAGAAAATTATATTTAGGCGAGAAATTTAAATTAGACAGGTATTCATAATTTGATCATGTAATTAAACATCTACAAAATATTTAAATAATTTTTATTGAAGAAAGGAAATTCATTTCATGAATTTATTTACCGCAATTATTAAATATTTTATCATAATACTTTTTATCATTTCATCTTCATTTGCACAATTGAAAAATGAAAACAATCAAGCTGATTATATAATAATTACCGTATCCCAATTTGATAGTACCCTTCAAAATTTTGTAAAATGGCGCAGCAAGAATAATCTGAAAATAAAAATTGCCAACAAGGAGGATATATATAGTGAATTTCCTGAATCTTCCGGTCAACAATCGATTAGGGATTTTGTTAGTTATGCGCTTACTTACTGGCAAAATCCGAAACCCAAATATGTATTATTAGCGGGCGGGACAAAATTCATTCCTTCTTATAAAGTGCCTTCTTCATTTGCAACATATCAACCAGATTCTGAGGATTCGGTTTCACTGGATCAATGGTATGTGATTAATAAGTATGAACCGGGCACCTTGCCGGATGCTGCAATCGGAAGATTTCCGGTGAATACCGAGACTGAATTGAAAAATATTATTGCAAAAACAATTTTTGTTGAAGATTCACTTTCGGAAAATTCTTACTCAAAAGATTTTCTTATTTTAACTGATAAAAAAGACTCATCACTCTTTCACTCCCTAGCTAATGATTTTATTAGTTCTGCTATTCCTCAAAATTATTCTGTTGATTCAATATTTACCGGATATAATTTAGACTTAATAAATAGTAGAAAACATCTGCTTGAAGGAATGAATAATGGGTGCATGTTCTTCAATTATTTTGGTCACGGAGCTCCGGAAAAATGGTCGTTTTATAATCTTTTTACTTATGAGAATGTTCCTTTATTGGAAAAAAATAAAATGCCTTTTATATTTTCTGCTGCTGCCTGCAGCCAAAATTTTGATATTCAGGGGGACAGCTGTCTTGTAAAAAAATTATTAGTTTATCCAAAAGGCGGGGCTGTAGCTTCATTCGCCTCATCAGGATTAAATCTTGCTTACTTGGCTTCAGTAACAGTTAAAAAGTTTTTCAATACGATTTTTAAAAATCCTGGTATAACTATCGGCGAAGCGGTTTTGGATACATGGAAATCTTTAAATTATTCATATACTACAAATGATGCCACTATACGGCGATATACTTTACTTGGTGATCCTGCTTTAAAAATCCCGTTCCGTGCAATTGCAGCCGTAAAGAATATACCTGCTTCATTTCCTGATAAATTTGTTCTTGAACAGAATTATCCGAATCCTTTTAATCCTTCCACAAAAATTCAATACAATATACCGGAACGCTGTTTTGTTTCCATAAAAGTTTTCGATGTTTTAGGAAGGGAAGTAAAAACCCTGGTTAATGATTTTAAAAATCCCGGCACATATTCAGTTGAATTCTTATACAACAACTTAAGCAGTGGTGTTTATTTCTACCGGATGGAAACAAATAGTGGAGATGGTGTAACAAAATTTGTATCCATGAAAAAGATGGTCTTTCTAAAATAAAAGATGGGCTCAACAATATTAGCTATTAGCTTAGCATGTTTATATAATTAAAAATTGTTATTTTTATTTATTTTGTGAAATCTGTTAATAATTCAAGTTGACCGCTTGATGAATAATGAACTAAATTTAGCCGCTAATTACACAAATTAACACGAATTATTTTTACATTTAAAAATTAAATCTGAAATATTCGTGGTGCTTTTAACAATATCATTGGTTTTTACCGGAACCGGTCAATCCACCAGAGACAATAAAAGTCATAACCTCTTTCGCACCTGCATCTATGAGGGTTATTTGTGATTTAGGTACTATTATTAAGTTTCCGGTAATATTGTAAGAATGAGGTAAATAAACCGCAACCTTTTCATTAAGACCCAGTCCGGTTAAATCATCTTCAGTCAAAAATCCGAGTACACCAATTTCGTTCCCTGAAAAATTTATGAGTACCGGAGTATTAAACTTCCTTTTATCACCTACAAAGGCCTCTATTAAATCGCGGAAAGAATTATAAATGATTTTAACAAGAGGTAAACGGCTGAATAATTCATCGATTAGTTTTAGCAACCTTTGAGCTAGAATATTCGATGCGATAAAGCCGATGATCAATATGCCTGTTAGTGTAATTAAAAACCCAATCCCGGGATATTTAAACTGAAAAAGTCCGTCTATTTTTGTAAATATCAGGTACGTAAAATAAATTGTCACTGCGGCAGGTAATACTACAATTAAGCCTTCAAAAAAATATCTGGTCAATCGTTTCATAACATTACCTTTATTATTTAATAATTTGTTGATTTATTGGTATAAATACCGATTAAATTTTGTCCTAAACTTCAGCCAAGGGTAAATGTACATTAAAAACAAATCAATTGGATATATTTTGAAATTACTATTTATTCTTAAACATAAATTCAAGAAATCTCCAGTCCCTTTTTGCCCAGTCTGCTTCACTATGGTCGGCGCCCTTGGCAATGTAGTATTCCAGGTCATTTCCCAACAAATATCCCTTTTCTTTCAACGCTTCAACCATTTCATCAACTCCGGGCTTTAAGCGTTTTTCCAGATCTTTTGTCCCGATGTCGATGTAAATTTTTATATTTTTTTTCTTACCATGATAACGGGCAACATTGGGAATGTAATTAATATTCTTGATATGGAATGCTGTGGATAAACAAGCAGCTTGTGAAAAAACGCCGGGGTACTCCCACAGCAGCATAAAAGAAATTAGTCCGCCTGCAGATGAGCCGCCGACTGCGGTATTTTTACGATTCGGTAAAGTTCTGAATTCTTTATCAATTAAGGGTTTCAATATTTTAATCACAAAGTTCATGTATGCATGCCCAAGTTTCGTATTGGTATATTCTTTCGATCTGTCCTTCGTATTGTAAATCCCAACTATGATTATGGGCTTTATTACACCGGCTTTAATTAAACTGTCAGCAACTTCATCGAGCTGCCAATCGACACCGAATGAAGAAGTCCTTGGGTCAAAAATATTTTGTCCGTCCTGCATGTAGAGAACCGGGTATCTTTCCGATGTATCTGTATTGTATGAAGGCGGAAGCCAGACGATAACATCTCTCGGTTTAATTCCTTTTCCCTTTAATTTTCTCAAATATATAACCGTACCCGTAATTTGACCTTTGAATTTAGGACGTTGATCTGAGGGAAGCTCATCTTTCCATTTCCTAATTACAATCGAAACTGTAGTATCATCAGATATTTTCAAAACGCTATTATTAGGTACTTTCCCATCGTTTGTTAATGCTTCTTTATCCCATGATCCATTAGTAAATTTGTACTCTATGGTCTCATTCACTGGAAATTTAAATGATTTTATCCATGTTGTATCGTTAATCTTTTCGAGTCTAACCTTATCCGGGACCCATCCCCCCAATTTATCATTATTGCCCGCAATGAAAACAGAATCACCGGAATGAATATCGGGCGTTATTACTTTAAACGTTATGGTTATTTTACCTGATTGAGAATATACCATTGTTGTCATGGTAATTATGAACGAAATTATGTATAATATTTTCATCGGACTGCTTTTGATTTAAGTGCGAATATATTTGTTTGCCTGCAAAAAAAATCTTAATCTCACTGATTCGGCAGAAGTCTTTTGCCGGATTCATTTGCTCACGGTGAAGATCCGTAATGAGCAGAAATCGTAATTTCACTTAATTTAATTCTTATAATGAGTAGAATTAAGTCTACAATTAAGATTTTTCCCGTAACATGATGATTTAAATTATATATAAGTTTTAAAATATATACGATTTAATTATTATTTTTATCCCTAAATTAAAAAAAATTAACAAATTAAATTTCCAACATGGGTATGCCTAAATTTGAATCGAAAAAGGAACTGAATAATTTATTCCGAATTATAAAATCTCTTGATAGAAAAGTCGTCATAATTTTTATATCAGTTGCTATTCTCCAAACAGTATCCTGGTATTACACCTCAAGGCTTTTTTTTCAACAGAATTTTTCTCGAATATATCAGTCGAATCATTATGCCGGGCTATATGAATTTATTTATTGGTATGCGGGAGATTTTTTTACTTATTTTATTATCCCTGCATTAATAATAAAGTTATTATTTAAAAGTAGACTGCATGATTTTGGATTTACTTTCGGTGATTATAATGCAGGAATTAAATTGTCACTAGGTTTTATATTCCTAATGCTTCCGGTAATATGGTTCGTTTCATCCGAGCCTGCATTCGGTGCGGTTTATCCTTTGCTTGGACAGGCAAGGGACTCTTGGACAATTTTTATTATATATGAAGCAGGATTGTTTATTTATTTAATAGCATGGGAATTTATCTGGCGCGGTTACATGTTGTTCGGACTTAAAGAAAAATTCGGTTATTATGCAATTTTGATTCAAATGATTCCATTTCTGATATTACATGACGGAAAACCTCCCATTGAAACATTCGGAGTTATTTTTGGGGGAATTGCACTGGGAATACTTGCATATCGAACAAAATCAATTTACTATTGCATAGTTGTTCATGCATGTATTATGTTTAGTATAGATTTAATTTCAACCCTGCGCTACCGTACAGGTGAATTTGGCGTAGGGATGTCATCACTTTTCCATATTTTAAAAGCAATTATTTGAGGATAAAAAAATGCGATTTTCATTAAATATTGATCACATAGCTACACTTAGAAATGCTAGGGGTGAACAGAAACCCGATCCCGTAACTGCTGCGTTACAAGCTGAGCTGGCAGGAGTTGACGGCATTGTATGCCACTTGCGCGAAGACCGGAGGCATATTAACGAAAGAGACGTAAGGTTGTTGCGCGAGCTGATAAAAACCAAACTTGATCTTGAAATGGCAGCGACTGATGAGATTATTCAAATTGCCTGCGACGTTCAGCCTGAACTGGCAACCATTGTTCCGGAGCGTAGACAAGAACTTACGACCGAAGGAGGAATAAATGTAATTGATAATATTTCCAAGTTGAAAGAAACTATAAATCGCCTGCATGATTCGGAGATAGAAGTTTCTTTATTTATCGAACCAAGCATTGAACAGATTGATGCTGCTTCAGAAATTAGTACCGATTTTATCGAAATTCATACTGGCATTTTTGCCAATGCAATTTCGGAAGAGGAACAATTTGATGAACTCGAAAGAATTAGACTGGCAATTAAACAAGCAAAAAAATTAGGCTTGGGCGTTAACGCGGGTCACGGTTTGGATTATCAAAACATAAAGATATTCAGGGAAGTGGGTGGTATTGACGAAGTGAGTATCGGGCATGCAGTCATTGCCAGAGCGGTATTCGTGGGGTTGGATGAAGCAATCAGGGAAATGATTAGATTAACCGATAAATATTAATTCAATCAAATCAGTTGAATAAGTATATATCAACTGATACAGTTGAAAATAGAAGATTCAACCAAATTAGTTGATTTTAATTTCTTTGTTAATAATAAATTAATTTCTATTTTATAAATGAGGCAAATTTAAAAAGGCTGAACACAATTTTCGGGTTGTGATTTTTAAAAATCAAAAAAGCACACTTTATTCATGTTATTTATGCCTACGTTAAATTTATAGCGGACTTCGCTCGGGAAGACTCATAAATTAAAAATATTTTTTCCCTCAATAAATTGGATATGAACCTAAAGCAAAAATTAGACTATCATTACAAGTCTTTCGACAAATCAAAGATCTCCCCGGATCCTCTTCAGTTTTTACATTTATTTTCATCTATAAATGATATTGAAATAATGGGATTTATTGCATCAATTTTTGCATATGGAAATGTGAAGCAAATTATAAGTACACTAAATAAATTCTTACTAATCTCGGAAAATCAACCATATAATTTTGTTATCAGCTCTAATAATAAAGTGCTCCGGCAAAAATTAAAAGATTTTAAGCATAGGTTTTACACAGTTGAAGATGTGATTACATTATTTATAATTCTAGGAAAAGCTCTAAATAAATATGAATTGATAAAAAACATTTACCTAAAATATTATAAGCCGGACGATTTTAATATTAAAAGCTCTTTGCTCGGTTTTTCAAATTTCTTTTTAGCGGAAGCTGTAAAGGAGTGTAAGGGTAAAATTACACCAGGATTAAAGTTTATGTTCCCGCTTCCTGTGAATGGGAGTGCATGCAAAAGAATGAATCTATTTTTAAGATGGATGGTCAGAAAAGATGAACTTGATTTCGGACTTTGGAGTGAAATTCCAACTCACAAACTTATTATTCCGGTCGATACACATGTAGCAAAAATATCAAGATCGTTTGGTCTAACTAAAATGAAAAATGTGAGCTGGAAAATGGCTGAAGAAATTACTGAAAATTTGAAAAAAATTGATCCGCTCGATCCTGTTAAATATGATTTTGCCATTTGTCATATAGGGATGAGAAAAATGATTTTTTAATCTTATTGTTTCAGCAGATAATCATGATTAATTGAAAACTCCCTGTAACTCTGAATTCTAATGTGAATAGCATTACTTCATTTAGTGTTTGTGATTATTGATTTTTGTATTAATTCTGAATTTTTATAACTTATTCATCAAATCTTATAATATCAGGAAAATATTTGTTATAAGTAAAAGTTGCGGATGTTTTACTTTTCGTGTAGTCATTATATTTTTTTTAATTACAGAATATTTTTAACGTTTCTGTCTCATAATACATCTTTAGTTGAAAACCAAAAAAAAGCATTCTAAAGAAATCAGATTTTATTTTATGTCATTTCAATCAACACTTCACAAATGATAAATATTTAATTTGGATGCGCGGTAAAAGCATTTTTAACGGCAGAAAAGTATCATATAAGATTCTTGACACATTTGATTAGATACCCAGAAAATTTTTAAAAAATGTAAATAATTATGTTTAATTATAAATGCGGCAATAAATTTATTCCCAAAAATAAGGAAAGATAAATATGTTTGAAAAATCGTCTAAAACCGTTGAAGTAGGTGGAAAAGTTCCGTTTCAACCTTTTATTCCTGCCTCAACGAGTTTACCGGAGATTACCGTAAAAGCTTTTATACTTGGTGTTCTACTTGCGGTGATATTGGCTGGAGCGAATGCATACCTCGGACTATTCGCAGGTATGACTGTTTCGGCGTCAATACCTGCTGCAGTAATTTCAATGGGTGTTCTCAAAATGTTTAAGAATTCCAATATACTTGAGAATAACATAGTGCAAACTTGCGCATCAGCAGGTGAATCATTAGCCGCAGGTGTTATTTTTACTTTACCTGCAATGGTGTTGTTGGGAGTTTGGGGACAATTTAATTTTCTTGACACCATGTTGATTGCGGGATTCGGAGGAATCTTAGGTGTCTTGTTTACCGTTCCTTTAAGAAGGGCTTTGATTGTTGAGCAGCCTTTACAATTTCCGGAAGGTATGGCTTGTGCAGAAGTATTGAAAACAGGTGAGCGAGGCGGCGAAGGAGTAAAATTTGTGGTGTGGTCTGCTCTCTTTTCTGCGTTTTTTAAATTCAGTCAAACCGGATTAAGGTTAATTGCGGAAACAGCCGAAGGCGCCAAATATTTATTCAGTAAAAAGCTTATTTTATATTTTGGCTCAAACTTATCTCCTGCATTAATTGGCGTGGGTTATATCGTAGGTCTAAATATTGCCATTTTGGTATTCCTCGGAGGAATAATTAACTGGCTTGTCGCTATACCCATTTTATTGCTGGTTCAAGGTGGTGCGCCTGCGGGTATTTCCGCAACTGTTTATGCAAATCAACTCTGGTCGGAGCAAACTCGTTACTTAGGTGTTGGAGCAATGGTTATCGGAGGTCTTTGGGCTTTAGTCCGGATGCGTGGGAGCGTATTTTCAGGCATTAAATCTGGGCTGGCTGCATATAAAGATATCAAAACCAACGGACAAAAAAACCGACTTGAACACGATATGTCTATGCAATGGGTTCTTATAATAGTTTTACTATCCATTATTCCTCTTTACTTCTTGTATCATTTCCTGGTAGGTTCGGTTGGCATGAGTTTAACAATGGCTTTGATCATGGTTATTGCAGGCTTTTTGTTTTCGGCGGTGTCAGGTTATATGACCGGACTTGTAGGTTCCTCAAATAATCCTATTTCCGGTGTAACTATTGCAACAATCCTTTTCGCTTCTTTGCTAATATTATTCCTCTTCGGGAACTCACATTCCGCATCAGCAGCGGCAGCAATAATGATTGGTGCCGTAGTGGCATGCGCTGCGGCAATTGCCGGCGATAACTTACATGATCTTAAAACCGGTTATCTTTTAGGTGCAACACCGTGGAAACAACAATTCATGCTTATTGTAGGAACGGTTGTTTCTGCAATTGTGATGGCGCCGGTTTTGAATTTGTTACTCAAAGCTTATGGTATAGGACCTGCATCGGCAGCACACCCGCAGTCTTTAACCGCACCGCAGGCAACGCTGATGGCATCTGTAGCCAAGGGTGTTTTCCAGGGAGGATTACCCTGGACTATGGTATTGATTGGAATGGTTCTGGCTGTCGTCATAATCCTCATCGATCTGTGGTTGGAGAAGAAAGGTTCAGATTTCAGAGCACCTATTTTAGCAGTCGCTGTTGGAATTTATCTGCCCCTGGAATTGAGCGTTCCGATATTTTTGGGCGGTATCATTTCTGCCTTAATCAAACGAACATTGAAGACAAAAAATTTAGATCCCAATTCCGATGTAACAAAAGACATTGAACAAAGAGGGATGTTGATTTCTTCCGGTTTAATTACAGGCGAAGCTTTAGTCGGTATACTAATGGCTATCCCGATAGTCTTATCCGGTAAATCAGATGTTGTTGCTATTTTCGGAGTACATGATTATATCCTGCCGGGTATATTATTAATCATGTTTTTGATGTATGCTATTTATAAATTTAGTATTCCCAAAAAAAGACTAAAATAAAAAATGAGATGTTTTGTGGATAAAGTATTTTATGGGATTAGTAAAAGTCATCGGAAATATATTTTAATTCGCAATTGAGTAATTTTTAATAAACCCAACTTTACAAAAGGTTGGGTTTTTTATATATACTTCGTATTCAGAAATTACACTTAATGAACAACCGGGGGATTCTCAATCATTTTTTATGTTTTTATTTTATCATCCATTAGCTTCGTGTCATTAATTGCAATAAGATTTGAGAATTACAATAAACGAATAATTGATAATTGTATCAGAGTTGGTCCTAAATATATTATCTTTCTTTTACAAAAAATTTTAGTAATCAACAATTAAAAAATTAAGTAGGTAATTAATTAAAAACACACTTTTAATTTCCAAATGATTAATTTGAAATAAGATAGGGTAAAGCAATATACTAATGTTTGTAATAATATCTCATTTGTCAATATCTTTTTATCAATAATATTGTTAAGTTAAATAATGAAGGAAAATGAGGTTGTATGTCCCTAATAAAGTGTTTGCTTTTAGCTATCTTGATTTCAACGCTATTTTTAACTCCTTCCACTAATGCACAATCCTTCGGATTCGGCTGTCTTGGATTTGTAGGTGGATACGGAGGTTATTCTTATCAAGTTTATGAACCAACGGGGCTGAACGATTACATACTTGCTTTTAATGAATCTAGGAAAGATTCTCTGAATGGATCTATGGGTAACTTTGGAGCGGCTGGAGGTTATAGGGTAGGACTGAATTTTTTTCGAGCAAACCTCGAAGGGTTAATTCTAACAGCCAAGGGTTTCTATCAATCTCTTTCTGAAAAAAAGGAAGCTAGTTTTGGTTCTGCTTCAGGAAATTCTTCCGCTGTCTATGAATTGCAAATAAGAAATTGGGGACTTGGTATAGACCTCGGTACCTCCATAACAAATTCTTTAAGCTGGAAAGTAATCGATGCTGCATTATTATATAATTTTGCAGCCTTTACTCAAACGATTAATCTCCCCGGATCAATTACAAAGATAATCAAGTATAAGAATTCAAAACCTACACTGGGTTATTTTTTCGGAACCGGTTTTATATATAATATCATTGATAATTATATTAGTGTAGAAGGTGTTGCCGGGTATACTGTATTTTCAATAAATGAGATGCAAACCGAAAAAGGGGATAAACTAATGGCGAATGAAAATTCACAGGTAGTAATGAAAAAATTTATTACCGCAGGCGGTTTTAATGCAGTTATTCAAATCAATTTTGGATTTCCTCTATAAGATAATTATCATGCCTTTATTATATTAAACAAATAAAAAAATATGAAAATTGCAAAGCTAGATAGAGCATGTATTACAGCCATAAAAGTATGTATGGCTGCTAAGAAAAATGAAAAATTATTGATTATCACCGATGAACAAAAAAGGGACATCGGATACGCCATATATCAAAATGCATTAGCTCTCGGTTACACAGCTTTGTTTACCGAAATGAAATCGGGAAAAGTAAACGGGGAAGAACCTCCGGAATATATCTCAGAATTAATGAAAAAATTTGATGTTGTTTTTTGTCCCACCTCGAAATCACTAACCCATACAAATGCAAGACGTGAAGCTTCGGCTAAAGGTGTAAGAATAGCAACTTTTCCAGGAATCACGAAGGAGGTTATGATTAGGGGGATGAATGCTGATTATAAAAAAATATCAAAGTTATCGCTTAAACTGAAAAGTATTTTAGAAAAAGGAAAAAGCATTCGAGTTCTGTCTCCCGCAGGTACGGATATCTCATTCAGTATAAAAGGAAGAACTGCTATTGCCAGCAAAGGTTTATTTCATAATAAAGGCGAGAGCGGAAATTTACCTACAGGTGAAACCTTCCTTGCCCCTGTAGAAGGAACCGCAGAAGGGATTTTTGTGGTTGATGGTTCCATGGCTGGACTTGGATTAATGAAAAACACTAACCTAAAAATTGAAGTCAGCAGAGGATTAGCAATTAAGATTACAGGTGGTAGTGCTGCACGAAAGTTGAACTTAATGCTGAATAAAGTTGGTTACGATGCAAGGAATATTGCCGAATTCGGTATCGGTACAAATGATAGTGCTAAATTAAGCGGGATTCTACTGGAAGATGAAAAGGTAATGGGAACCGTTCATATAGCGCTCGGTAATAATATTTCTATGGGCGGTTCGGTTAATGTTCCAATACATCTTGATGGTGTCATTAAAAAACCGACTGTTTATTTAGATAATAAAATATTAATGGAAGGGGGTAAATTAATGGGCCCCGCTAAAAGACAATTAAATTGAAATTAACGTTCGTATTATTGAATAATTTAAAGTCCAATAAAATGGAATGAATCTTTTTTAAGTACACCGCATTAGTAAAAAATTGTGATAACAATTTTGGGGATTGTACAAGATAATACAATTGGTGAGAAAATTTAAATTTATATATAAGCTAATTCGTTATACCTTGGGACAAACAAAATATTTATTATTTAATATTTACTTTATCTGTTGACAAAACGAAAAAAAATAAGTAGGTTTTTATTGATATTTTTAACTAACCTTATAATCTAATTTTGAAAGGGGAAATCAAAATTAGTTTCTTATAAACTCGTGACCTAATTTTGTGTTCTAATACTCTTTTCGTTTTTAATGAAAATATATTCATCTTATTTACTAAATGAAATATAGGGGAGAAGATTAAAGCGAATAAAAAAACATCACACTTATATTCTTATTTAATAGATTTTAAATAATCTTGAAAGATAAAGGGGAGTATCTGATTCTTGTAAACCACACGAATATCCCCGTTTTTAGATTCACGAGTGATTTCCCAAATAAAGAGCCTTGTTATTCATTAAGTTTTGAGTAACTCAGGAGAATGAAAATATGAAGCAATTTTTACTGATTTGTTTTACAATTTTTATAATATTCTCAAGTTTAGCATATCCTGCATCGGGTAAAATAGCAGGAATAATAAAAGATGCCAAAACTAACGAACCATTAATCGGCGCAAATGTATTAATACAGGGCACTACAATGGGAGCTGCTTCAGGTTTGAATGGATATTATGTTATACTCAATGTACCGCCCGGAACTTATACATTAAAAGTTTCGATGATAGGATTTGCTCAGGTTACCATTGAAGATGTCCGGGTTAACATAGATCAAACTACTAGTATAGATGTAGCACTAAACCAAGAATCGATTCAAACCCAGGAAGTGGTAGTAATAGCAAGATCTCCTATTGTTCAGCGAGATGTTTCTTCCAGCCGCGCAAATATTAGTGTAGCCGAAATCGAAAACTTGCCTGTAGCCACCGTACAAAATGTTATTGCCCTGCAAGCCGGAATATTGAGCGGTTCCAGCGGACCGATAATTAGAGGTGGAGGTGCAGATCAAACTGCATTTGTTCTTGACGGGATAACTCTTAGAGATGAGCGAGATAATACTCCTTATACAGGAATAAGTGTAACATCCATCCAGGAATTGCAAGTTCAGACCGGTGGTTTTAGTGCCGAGTATGGGAACATACGTTCCGGTTTAATAAATGTTGTTACAAAAGAAGGCAATAAAGAGCGCTATTCTTTATCGTTTTTCGGTAGATATAGCCCTCCTGCTAATAAATATTTCGGAGATGCTCCAAATTCAAAGGATTCCTATTGGATACGTTCTTACGTCGATAATGCCGTAGCTTGGACAGGTACAAAAAATGGCGAGTGGGATCAATATACACAAAATCAATATCAAGAATTTAGAGGCTGGAATAAAGTTGCGGAAGAACTCGCAAACGATGGGAATCCTAATAATGATCTTACACCATTAGCTGCTCAACAGCTATTCTTATGGCAGCACAGGCGGGTAATGGATATTCAGAAACCCGATTATGATATAGACATGACATTTACAGGACCGTTTCCTTACATCAGTAAGTATCTGGGAAATCTCAGGTTTGCTGCTTCGTACCGAAAGAGTCGAAATATGTACATTATACCTTTGTCTGATCAGGATTACAGAGATGTTAATTATCAAATAAAACTCACTGCCGATCTTTCATCTTCTATGAAACTGTCTGTGGATGGACTGCTTGCAACACAAAAAGGGACAAACAGCAGCAGAAGTGGGGGACCGGGTTTATTCAATTCTGCCAGTTCAATTGTCGATAATCTTGATTTCAGATCAGGCGCGAGTTATTTAGATGCTAGAGTTTTTGCTACCGATTATTGGGCCCCGAGTGTTATTAACAGATCATCAATAGGAGCAAAATTTACACATGTACTAAGCCCAACAACATTTTATGAAGTTTATGTAAACAGGGTAAGCTCGGATTATAGTACTAATCCAGGCACTAATCGTGATTCATCAAAAATTTACGGTTTTGGAAATGCATACTTCGATGAGGCTCCTTTCGGATATCCGTTATATCCCAGCGGGAGCGGCATTGGGTCTTCTATGAATATGGGGCTTGGTTTCAGTAATTCCCGCGATTCTAGCAAACTAACTACATTTACTCTAAAATTTGATTTGGCAAGTCAATTTAACCAGTACAACTATATTAAAGCAGGTGCCGAAATAGTTTATACAGATAATAATGTTAATTATGCTTTAATTGAACCGTCGCTGCCAAGCAATAACACAAGATCTGTCTGGCATACTTTCCCCATAAGAGGTGCTTTATACCTGGAAGATAAACTCGAGTTTGAAGGTATGATCGCTAATCTCGGTTTAAGACTGGAATATCTCGATCCGGGTGGTAAATGGTACCAATTCGATCCGTACAATAATGCTTTGTCGGGGGCTGAGTCCAAGTATATTGATTCTTTACTGCCAAAAGTTTCAGTAGATAAGCAATTATACATAAGTCCAAGATTGGGAGTTGCATTTCCGATAACCGTTGACAGTAAATTATATTTTAATTACGGTCACTTTAGATCTATGCCCATCCCCGAACAGCTTTACCTCATACGTAGAAGCCAAGTAAATAACCAAGTAACAAGAATAGCGGATCCGAACAATCCTATTCCGCTGACAATTATGTATGAATTAGGTTATGAACATAACTTGTTCGATAAATTCCTACTGAGAATAGCGGGATATTATAAAGATGCAAAAGACGAACCGAGACTCGTTACTTATACAAGCCGGAACAGTGCGGTAAACTATGATATTCCCGAACCGAACAGATACGCAGATACAAGAGGGTTTGAAATTACGATAAATAAAAACAGAGGGGAATGGGTGAGAGGTTTTATAAATTATACTTATGAAGTCTCGAGCTATGGATATTTCGGTTTACCCAATAATTCCCAAAACCCTGCAACTCAAAGGGAATTTGAAAGAAATACCCGTGCTTTTGATCAGATAAAACCTGTTCCGCGACCGTATGCAAGAGCTAATATAGATTTGTTTACTCCGATGGATTTTGGACCTGAATTAGGCGGGATAAAAATTTTCGAGGACTGGCGCTTAAATATCCTGGCTACCTGGAGATCAGGTGTTTATTTCGCATGGACGGGACCCGGGGGAGTGAAAGCAGGCGTATCGAATAATATTCAGTGGAATGATTTTTATAATGTTGATCTGAGATTTTCAAAAGCTGTCGATTTAGGTCCGGTTAATCTTGAATTATTTATGGACATGACAAATGCTTTGAATTTTAAACGCATGGATTATAAAGCCGGTTTCGTAGATGCTAATGATTATGATAAATATATGCAGTCACTTCATTTGCCGGATGATATTGTGGGACAGTATAATTACGGAAATATTCCAGGTAATGACAAACCCGGCGATATTAGAACAGGACCATATATACCATGGAATGACAATGCAAGCGAATCGCAGAAAGAAGAATGGCGGAAAAATAAATCTTATATAGATATGCCGAATCTGTATTATGCCGCATTCATTAATCCGAGGGATGTATTTTGGGGAATTAAATTGTCAATGTCGCTTTATTAAGAAATTAAAAATCGGTGAGGAAATAATGAAGGTTATTTTTTATGCTGGGAAAAATATACTGATTGTTAAGCTAGTATTGTTTGCGTTGGTATTATTTCCTTCTGCTATTAACGCTCAATTTCAAACAAGGTGGATGTCAGTCGGATCAATTCATAATTGGTATTCTGAAGTCGGCAGCGAACTGGAAGAGGGGCGTTTCAGCGGTGCTTCACAACAGGACGGACTTCAATGGCCTGCAATTTATAAATTTCAGGACATGCAGGCTGCACGGGGTTTATGGATCGGTGCAAAAGATTTTACCGACGAGAATGGTGAAAGCTATCCTTTCAAGGTAGTTACTTGTGGTCCGCGTAATCCCGCATTTTTCCCGTTTTATCCGGTTGAATTTAAAATGATAAGTAAATTTGAAGCTCCGCTAGTATCGGTTGACGGAAATTTATCTTACGACAAAGATGCTCAAATTGACGATATAGATTTTTCGATGAAATGGGACAGGGAAATCTATAATGTAGTAAATACCCAGCTTGGTTTAACAATGACGCGCAAAATATTTCAGTTTAGTCAAAAGTATCATGATAATTATATAGTGTACGATTATACATTTACCAATACAGGTAATGTTAACGGAGATTCTAAGATTGAAATATCTAACCAAACATTGACAGGAGTTTATTTTTACTTTAATTATAGAAATGCTGTTAATAAGCAAGCGAGATATGTTATAGATAATTCAGTAGGTTGGGGACGTAACTCAATGAACGACGCTAGAGGGGATGGTGTTCTTCCGGATCCGCAGGGTGAACATTTTAGGGCTCAATTTACATGGCATGGCTATGCAACCGTGAAAGAAGTCGGTTACGATAATATAGGCGCTCCTATCTGGGCCATAAATAATAATTCAAAACCTTTTTTAAATGACGGAGACACTGTTGGGAGGCTCGGCGCTACTCAATTTGTGGGAATTGTAACACTTCATGCCGACAAATCTGCGGAAGATTCTACAGATGATTTCGGTCAGCCGTCAACTACTTATTATGAGGACTCGGACCAGGGATTATATTTAGCCGGTGCTAATGCATTCAACAAAGATCTAATGACTAGAGAATATGCGTTAATGACAAAAGGGCATGCGAATCCCCGCCAGGCGTATGCTGTTGAGCCTAGCGGTGATTTTGCCCTACAGAGAGGTGCACCGGATTTGGGGAAAACAGCTGGAGGATTTTCGTTTGTCAACGGCTATGGTCCTTATACTATTAAACACGGGGAAAGTGTTCATATTGTTATGGCAGAATCTGCCGGCGGTATGAGTTACGAAGATCAAGTTAAATACGGTAAGCAATTTAAACAAGGTATAATCACTGCTGAGGAAAAAGATAGGCGTGTTATTGAAGGCAGGGATTCTTTATTCCAAAATTTTAGAAATGCCCTGGAAAATTATAATTCCGATTATAATATACCTGCACCTCCGCGACCGCCTAAAACTTTTGATGTTAATTCGGGCGGGGATAGAATTTCACTTGCCTGGACGGTTGATGCGGCTGATCCCGTACCGATTACGGGTTTTAGAATTTATAGGGCACAGAAAAGCGTTGATAGTACATACCACCTAATACATGAAGCAGGACCAACCGAAACAAGTTATGACGATAAATCTCCCATAAGGGGAGTCGATTATTATTACTACATAGTAGCAGTTGGTGAAGATCAACCCGGAGGAGTAGAAACCCCGGCAGGAAAATTAACGAGCGGTCGCTATTACAATCAAACGTACGATCCTGCAAGACTTCAAAGGCAAGCGGGAACTGAATTGAGTAAGATAAGAATAGTCCCCAATCCCTATAATATTTCAGCCAGTACTGATAACGTGCGGTTTCCGGGTGACAGGATTGCATTTTACAATATCCCGGGACAGTGCATAATTAAAATATACACTGAACTTGGAGAGTTGATAAAAACAATTGAACATACAAACGGCAGCGGTGATGCATACTGGGAACAGGTAACATCTTCAAATCAGATTGTAGTGAGCGGGATATATATTGCAGTGATAACAGATAACTCAACCGGCGAAAAACATATCGCCAAATTCGCAATTATTCGTTAAATATTTTATCAAATAGGTAATGAAATGAGATATTTATTTACTATTCTCATAACAGTTTTAATCGTGATATGTTTTACATCTTCTTCAGTCTTTGCACAAAGACAGAAACTTGCCCAAACGGGAATGAAGTTTCTGAGTGTTTCCATGGATGCACGTGCAACCGCTATGGGGGAGGCGGTAACCGCACTTAATACCTCTTCAGCCGCGATGTTTTATAATCCTTCCTCAATGGCGGAATTAAGCAGTGATATTAATGTATCTTTTGGTACTACAAGATGGATTGCGGATATTAATTATTTAGACGGTACTGTCGCCTTTAAACCCTTTGGAGGCGACTATGGCGTATTTGGTGTTTCTATGGTTTATGTAGATTACGGAGAGTTTATAGAAACTATATTCGCGCCGAATCAACAAGGTTATTTGGATGTGGGTAATTATAAACCTTCCGCAATGGCATTGGGAGTAGGATATGCCAAATCACTTTCACAGAAATTTTCAGTGGGCGGAAATATTCGTTATGTGCGTCAATCGCTCGGAAGCAGCGTAACAGATGTTAAAGGCGGCAACCTTATTACGGAAACAAATTCGGTTAACGCGTTATCGTTTGACTTCGGAGTTCTGTATCACACAGGTTTTAAAAGTCTTGATTTCGGTATGTGCATCAGAAATTTTTCCACCGAAGTAAAATATAAAGAAGAAAACTTCCAGCTGCCGCTTACTTTTAAAATGGGTTTGGCTTTCAATGCAGCCGATTTGTTGCCTGTTGATAGATCTATGCATTCTTTTCTCATTTCGGTGGATGCATCTCATCCCAGAGATTATTCCGAACAAATTTTTATTGGGGGAGAATATACTTTTATGAATGCGTTTTCAATAAGAGCCGGATATAATTATCCGAAAGATGAGGGTGGTTTTAATACCGGTTTCGGTGTTATGCAAACTATTGCCGGCGTTACAATGGGACTAGACTATGCCTATTCTTCATTCGGCGTTTTTAACAGTACTAATGACTTTTTCGGAGGATTTGAAGGCATTCACAGATTGACTGTCAAATTCGCCTATTAGTATAAACTAAAAATATTATGGTAGCAATATGAATAGAAAAATTATTAAAAAATATCGTGTTTTAATCTTCATCATAATTGGAATTATATCCTCAATGTTAAACAGTTGTAAGGAAGAAATAACTCCAAGTTTATATGATTTGGCAGATAAAAAAGGTTCTGCTCCCGTAATATCATCAGTGGAACCTTCAGGTGTTGCATTAGCCGGTGTATCCGAAGTTACAATAAACGGCTCAAATTTTTCTTCGAAACCGGAATTTAATATTGTCCTTTTCAACGGTGTGAGTGCTGTAGTTAAATCTGCATCAGGTTCAAAGCTTACGGTTTTAGCTCCAAATTTGATAAGCGATACTGTAAAAATAAAAATGGCTGTCTCAGGTTCATCGGCTGCTGTTGCTTTTAGTAATATTGTAAATTACAAATTAATTCCGGCTGTATCCAATGTTTTCCCTCCGGAAAATTCCATTTTGCTGCCATACGCTTTGACTGTAGATGCTCAGGAAAATCTTTATATCTCCGTAACGAGCGGCGGAAAAGGTGACGGTATAAAAAAGTTTTCACCTGATGGAATACTGACAGATTTTGCTCCTAAAGGGGGTGAAACATTTTTTTCGTCTATAAAAATGGGACCGGGAAATACGATTTATGCAGTTAGGAGAGTAAAGGCAATTTTTGTTGTAACCGAAGGTACTGCTTCAAAAACATGGGTGACAAATGCAAACGGTTTGGGCAGTATAAATGATTTTGATTTTGATCAGAATAAGAATATTTGGGCAGGCGGGAGTGGCAACGGGAAAATTTACAGGATAACGCAAGCTAAGGAGTTAAAAGCGTTCAGCTTTCCCGAAGATATTAATGCTATTCGAGTATTCGATAACAATCTGTATATAGGCTCAACAGACGGTACCAATGAAACTTTATGGAAAATAGAAATTATTTCTGCCGACAGTTTAGGCACTCCTCAAAAGTTTTTTGATTTCAGTGCTATTTTTCAGGGCTTAGTTATTAAGGCTTTAGATGCTTCCAACGCTGGTGATATCTTTATCGGGACTAATACTCCGCAGGTAATAATAATCCTTCATCAGGATAAAACATTCGAGCAGCTTTATCCCGATTTAATAGAGTCCGCACCTGTATATGCATTCGGTTCTGGAAATGGGGTTAATCTATTTTATACAAGGGAAGCCGTCAATAATGATACGCTCGATATCTCTCGAGCTATAATAAAAGTAAATATACAAAAACAAATAGCTCACAACTATGGGATAGAATAAATAAAGATAATAATTCATTCAAAAAAATAAAGAAGGAGGCAGTATGTTAACGAAAATACATACTATTCTAGCACTGTTATTGTTTGTTGCTGTTGCGGTTAATGCACAAAACTGGACAAATAAAGGAGTCTTCCCCCCAATTCCGCCGGCTGCAGATACTGTTAAAGGTGCTACGCATGGAGTTGCAGTTGATCCGGATGGAAAAGTTTGGGTTACAAACTTCTATGCAGATGATTCACTTGGTACCGGCGCAAGTAGAATTTCCGTTCACTCAATCAAAATTTTTATGCCTAACGGAACTCCCGCGTCATTTTCACCGATTAAAATAATCAAAACAGGGTTTGCATTTGATACCCTGATGGGTGGCGATCATCGCGGTATGACTACCGATAATGACGGAAATATCCTTTTGGTTAGGAGTACTAAAAATGATATGTTTAGGATTAATTATAAGACAGGTGAGGGGATGAACAAGGCTAGCCTGAGCGCACTCGGGACTTCACCCACAAAACCGGCTGTGGATGCCGATGGCGATATTTATGTCGGACCAGTAGTCGGAGGTGGCACTAATCCTATTATCATTTTTGATAAAGATTTTAATCCATTAGGAAACGCTTTGGACGGCGCTCCTGGAATTGCAAGAACAATGGAAGTTTCATCCGACGGATTGACCTTGTACTGGATTCCATTTACATTGCAGGAAACGGATGTTTATCATAGAACCGATAAATTTTCAGGATTTGATACTAACAAAACAGTAATATTAAAAGGCCTTGCTACGGAATCAGCCACGTGGGATCCGAAAAGAGACTGGTTGTGGGTTAGTTCAAATAGTGAAGGTAACAATAACGCTCACCCGGACACGGTAACAAGCTGGATGCCCAATAAGTGGTATGCTTACGATGTAACATCCGGTGAAATTAAAGATTCAATTGCATGGCAGCTTGTTTATGATGGCGCAACTTTGCTGCCTCAGAAACCGAGAGGTATCGGTTTTAGTCCAAACGGTGATACGGCATATCTCGGAAGCTTTGAAACTAATGCGTTGCCAATGTTACAATATGCAGTTTATACACCTGTTTCTGTTGAAAAAGAAGATAATTCTATTGTACAGAACTATAAACTTTTCCAAAATTATCCAAATCCGTTTAACCCGGTTACCGAAATAAAATTCTCAATTGCCAAGGAGGGCATGGTAACATTAAAAGTATATGATGTTTTGGGCAGGGAAGTTGCAACTCTTATAGACAAACAAATGGGTAACGGAAATTACACAGTCGATTTCAATGCTTCAAAATTGTCATCAGGTACTTATATCTATCAGCTAAATGTGAATGGTGTAAGAATTTCCAAGAAGATGACGCTTTTAAAATAATTTATATCTAAATATTACTCATTTAAAAGCCGGGCATCCGATTGTCCGGCTTTTTTATTATTTTTGAATATCTCAAAAAACGTTCACCGGGGAGTGTAAATTTCTTTTATCATTAAAAACCAACAAATATGAAAAAAAAATATCTTTTATTTATATTATTAATAATATTATTCAATGAGTCTATCTTCTCTCAATCGATTCTTCCAAAAAGAGAATTTAGGGGAGCGTGGATTGCAACCGTAATTAATCTTGATTGGCCTTCCTACCCTGGACTTTCCACGGATAAACAAAAAGCCGAATTAATTACGATTCTCGACAGGCTAAAAGATGATGGTATCAATGCAGTTATTTTTCAAATAAGAACCGAGTGCGATGCGTTTTACGATTCTCCTTACGAACCGTGGTCACACTGGCTGACCGGAAAACAAGGGCAAGCTCCGAGCCCCTATTATGATCCCCTAAAGTTTGCCGTGCAGGAGGCACACAAACGTGGTATGGAGATACATGCCTGGTTCAATCCCTTTCGAGCAGTCCGAGTAGTTGGAAATTACGTACTATCTCCAAAACATGTATCAGTTCAGCACCCGGACTGGATTTTAACATTCGGCTCTTTAAAAATTCTAAATCCAGGACTTCCGCAGGTTAGAGATTTTATTACTTCGGTTATTACGGATGTTGTGAAGCGTTACGATATAGACGGAGTTCATTTTGACGATTACTTTTATCCCTACGAAGGAATTACCAACGAAGATGCACAAACTTTTAAAGACTATCCGAGAGGATTTACTAATATAGCGGATTGGCGAAGGGACAATGTTAATATTTTTATAAAAGAGGTTAGCGATAGTATTAACGCTGTGAAGTCTTACGTTAAGTTCGGAATATCTCCGTTTGGAATCTGGAAAAGTGGAGTTCCTTATGGTATTTATGGTTTATCCGCATATGATGCATTGTATGCCGATGCCGTTTACTGGCTGCAGCATCATCTTGTAGACTATATTACTCCGCAATTATACTGGAGATTCGGTGGTAATCAAGATTATGGCAAACTTATGCCCTGGTGGGCAAGTCAGACTAATGGAAGACATCTTTATGTTGGCGAAGCTCCATACCATATCGGCGACAGTCAGGATTGGCCTGTAACCGAGTTGATAAACCAGGTTAATGCTAACAGGAATAATCCTAATTGCCGGGGAAGTATTTTTTTTAGGGCTAGAGCCGGAATAATGGATAATGAAAAAGGATTTGAGGATAGTCTAAAAAATAGTTTATACAGGTATTCTGCTCTCGCGCCCATAATGACGTGGAAGGACACCATTCCTCCGAATCCGCCTTTACAATTAAAATATGAACGAATTGCTGCCGACGGACGAGCCGGTTTATCGTGGGATAAAGCTGCGATTGCGAAGGACGGTGATTCATCATTCTTTTATGTTATTTATAAGTTTGATAATTCCAGCATTACCGAGAACGATCTGAATAATTCTTCCCGGATTGTAAACGTTACAGGAGAAAGAGTCGAATATTCGTCAACTACTCAGAACGGTTCGGGTAAAGCATATTTCTTAGTAACCTCATTAGATCGAACATCAAATGAAAGTATTATGAGCAATATCATCGAAGTAACCTCTCCTTCAACTCCGTTACTTGCTTTTCCACAGAACAATGCATCAAATTTACGGGATACAATATATATTAGCTGGAATTATCCAAAAGAATCTTCATCTTATCAAATTCAGTTATCAAGCGACTCTTCTTTTAAAGAAAACCTGGTGATTGATCAAAATAATTACGTTGATACTTCAATGATTATTTCAAGTTTGGAAGGGCAGAAAATATATTATTGGCGGGTAAAAGCAAACAATGCAGCAGGCAGCAGCAGTTATTCAGGGACTAGAAGTTTTACTACAGGTTTTCCGGCAACACCTTTACTTGCAAGTCCTCCTGATAAAACAACAGGGATTAAGCTTGAGCCTTTGTTCGCCTGGAGTAAACAGCCTGCCGCTGAAGCATATCATTTGCAGCTAGTTGAAAGTCTTTATTTTGAAGCCGGTCCGGTTGTCCTGGATTCTTCAGGAATAACTGATACTTCTTTTTCCGGCATTGAATTGAAACCTAAAACATATTATTCATGGCGGGTTGGTGCGGTAAATCAGTTCGGTGAAAGTCAGTGGTCTTACATTCGTAAGTTTCAGACGAAAGATACGGTTACATTTATTGCAGACAGAAATATTCCTCTAAAATATAATTTAAGCCAGAATTATCCGAATCCTTTTAATCCCACAACACAAATTGATTTTTCGATAGTTAAAGCGGGTTACACGACATTAAAGGTGTACGATATGCTGGGTCGCGAAGTTGCTACATTAGTGAATGCATATTTATTACAGGGTAATTATAAAGTACATTTTGATGCCTCTAAATTATCGTCCGGCGTTTACATATATTCTTTAATTTCCGGAGCTAAATCAATAAATAGAAAGATGGTTGTACTAAAATAGTATCAAATGATATCCAATTAATACTGTATGAATTATTATAGAGTGTTTGTAAAATAATTCCTGTCATTTCTGCCTATAGCGTTGAAACTATTTAAGAAGACATAGTTAAATGCTCTCCATGCATTTGGAAGATGTGGTACTTATATCAAAAGTATATGTAGTCGGCTTTCTAATCAGATTATCGAAAAGCAATCATCTTTAAAAATGAACTCGTCGGTTCCTAACGCATAAAATATTAAGTACCAAATGCGGTAGGTCACACATTGTAAATATGGCCCTTTGTGTTATTGAATTATAACTTTTTAGGTTGTATTATTTTCTTAATGATAAGGGCTAATGTTGTACGGAGGAGCCGTTATTAAAATAAAAAAGTTTATCGATGTCTTCATTATTAATCATCTGGAATACTCACCGCAACTGTTTCTGTCTTGAATCTTTGGAAGATATTCTACCAAAGTTTAAATCTTTTAATTGGAAAAATTATTACTATAAAGAATAATATCAAATGAATAATTTCCCGGAAAATAAGATTACCCGGCAGGGTAATGAAATCTTTCACAAAGATTCAGAAGAAACTTTTGACGAAAAAATGAATTGGATGTATGCTGCCATTGTCGAATTTTCGGATGATGCAATTATAAGCAAAACACTTGATGGAATAATTACAAGCTGGAACAAGGGTGCCGAGAAGATGTACGGGTACACTTCAGAAGAAGTAGTCGGAAAGTGTATCGACATAATTATGCCTCCGGAATTACCGGATGAACTTTTTATAATAATGAATAAGGTAAAAGCAGGGAAGCAAATAGAACATTATGAAACTGTCAGGATAAAAAAAGACGGAAGACGAATTAATATTTCCGTCACTGTATCCCCGATTAAGAATAAGGATGGTAAAATTATTGCCGCCTCTGCTATTGCAAGAGACATTACAATTAATAAAAAATTAGAAGAAGAGGGGAAAAAGAAAGAAAAAGAATTAATCGAAGCTCAAAAAATAGCTCATCTGGGTTATTGGGAATGGGATTTATCAACTAACCTGTTAAGCTGGTCCGAGGAGCTTTATAAGATGTTTGAGTTATCTCCGGCAAGCGGAGGGCTTACATATGATAAATATATGAATCTTGTTCATCCCGATGACACTGATATGCTGAAAGGAGTTTTAGAAAATGCAGCCTCGGATCACAAACCCTTTAAGATTGATCACCGTGTAATATTATCAAACAATACGATTCATTATATCTTAGGCAACGGCGAAGTTATATTGGATGAAAACGGGGTGGTTGTTAGAATGCGGGGAGTAGCCCAAGATATCACCGATAGAAAGCGAACCGAACGCAGGCTGTCAGCACAATTTGATATCACTAAAGTTTTATCCGAAGCTTCATGCATAAGCGAAGCCGTACCGCAGATTTTAAAGTTAATTTGTGAGTCGGTTGACTGGCAGGTTGGTGAATATTGGTCGGTTGATGAAAAGAATAATCTTTTACAGCTAGGCGGATATTGGGCAACTGAAAGTATTGTTGCAAATGAATTTTTGGAAACTAGTAAAAAATGTAAATTTGGTCCCGGAGTAAGTCTGCAAGGCAGGGTTTGGGAACAAAAAAAACCTTTATGGAGCTCAAATATAATTGAAGAACAGTTCTTTCCAAGATCGAAATTAGCCTCCAATTTAAAACTTCATTCGGCAATAGCGTTCCCTATTATGACTAAAGAACAGGTGCTTGGCGTATTTACTTTTTATAAGGAAGATGTAGCCGAACCGGATAAAGAGCTATTAAAATTACTTGAAACGCTGGGAACACAAATTGCCGAATTTATAGAACGGAAAAAGTCTGAACCAGCATTGTTGGAAAGTAAACAATTATATAAAACTCTGGTAGACATTTCACCCGATGCAATAACATTAACAGATTTGAGCGGCAAGATAATATATTGTAATCAAAGGACCGCAGAACTTTTCGGTTTCGGTGAGATAGGAAATATTATAGGACAAAATTTTTATACTTTTATTACGCCCGAAGATGAAAGCAAAGCTATTGATAGCGAAAACAAGACTATAAAGGAAGGCAGTACAAGGGATATTCAGTACACTTTTATAAAAAAGGATGGAACACGTTTCTTCGCAGAGGTAAATACTTCATTGTTACTTGATCCTGAAGGTAAACCAAAAGCTTTTATCGGTGATATCAGAGATAATACTAAAAGGAAGAATATTGAAGAGAAATTAGCCGCATCACTAGATGTTGTTGAACAAGCTCGAAAACAATCCGATGAAAGCAGAAAAAAACTCCAATTTTTAGCGGAAGCAAGTAATATCTTGAACTCTTCCCTGGATTACCATAGTACTCTTGCGAGTGTAGCTGAATTGATTACTCCCAAATTAGCAGACTGGTGCTTAATAGATTTACTTAATCAGAATAATGAACTTGTGCGCATAGCTGCATCCAACATACAACAAGATAAAACGCAGCTTGCTCAAGCAGTTCTAAAGAAAATTACCGCAAATCCAAAGGCAACAAAAGGTGTTTACAAAGTATTAAAAACCGGTAAACCGGAGATATATTCTCATATCGATGATCCTTTTCTTATTGAGTATTCGAAAGACGATGCACAATTAAAGCTTTTACGTGAAATGGGAATTAAATCGGTGATGATAGTTCCGCTTCATGCGAGGGGGAAAATCTTGGGAACAATTATTTTAATCTCTTCAGATTCCGGAAGAATATTTAACTCCATGGACTTAACTATTACCGAAGATTTGGCATACCGTGCTGGCTTGGCAATTGATAATGCTCAGCTTTATCGCGAAGCTAAGAAACTTAATGAAGAACTCGAAATGAAGGTGAATGAGCGGACAAAGCAATATGAGATTTCTAACCTGGAACTTCAAAAAGAAGTAAAAAACAGAAAAGAGATTGAGGAAGAATTAAGAATTCGTGTGCATCAACAATCCATAATTGCAAAGTTAGGGCAGGTCGCGCTTAAATCCAATGATTTATCAGAATTGATGCATACGGTTGTTGTTGAGATTACTAAAACTCTAAAAATAGAGTTTACAAAAGTTATGGAGCATATTAGCGAAAAAAAATATTTCGTGCTTCGCTCGGGTGTTGGATGGAAAGAAGGTTATGTGGGTAATGCTATTGTGAAAGATAAGAAGGATTCTCAAGCAGGTTTTACATTTAGTGTGAAAGAACCTGTAGTGGTAACTGATTTTCGAACAGAAACTCGTTTTAAAATACCTTCTCTTTTACAGGAGCATAATGTGTTAAGTGGTATAAGTGTAATAATTTATGAGCACGATAAAAAATATGGGATTTTGGGTGCTCATTCTGTTAAAAGCAGAAACTTTACTCAGGACGATGTTAATTTTTTACAGGCCGGTGCTAATATTATAGGTTCTGCAATTGAAAAAGAACAAGAAGAGTTTAAATTCCGCGCCTTACTCGAAGCAAATCCCGATGCCGCTTTAATAGTTGACAAAGAGGGGATAATATTAATGGCTAATTCTAGTACGGAAATATTATTTGAATATGAAAAAGCAAAAATGATTGGAAATCATTTTGAAATTTTGATACCGGAAAGATATAGGAAAAAACAGTTACAAAATATTTTAAGCTATTTGAATGATCCGCATGATCAGATAATTGCCGATGGGTTAAATATCCTAGGAATTAAGAAACATGGAGATGAAATCCCTATCCAAATATTCTTTTCCTCTCTTAATATTGAAACTGCCAAATTGATCCTGGTAACTATACGGGATAAAAAATAGGTTATTTTAATTATATTTTATTCCGTCAATCCCGAATCCTCAAACGAAAATGTTTTTTTGTGATTTGTTATAATACACTATAGTTTATCCTTTCAAATTTTTCCTATTTTAATTGTATAAACTTAAAGCAAAGTTTAATGATAGTTTGAAGTTTCGTCGAACAGAATATCTGTATGTCAACTTGGCAAGTTAACCTAAATTACCAATATTCAATTAAGAATGAACTTTTAAATTATTAAATTACTGCGTAACAAAATAGTTGAAACGGATTAAAAATCCCCTTAAATAATTTTATTGATAATAAACTATACAGGCGCCGAATCAATATTGTGTTCGGCGCCTAAATTGTATCACTTCGATTTAACCGGATAAGGCGGTTGTTTAGGGAATGTGTACGGATGTTCTTTTATTTGTTTGAGTGCAGTTTGAATTGCGGTTTCAAGCTGCGGATCTTTCCCAGCCATAACCGAAGCCGGATCGTTATCTACGCGGATATCCGGATCGGCACCGTGGTTTTCAATCCACCATTTATCCTGTTTTCCGTAAAATCCGTTATTGGACTGTTCAACATGTCCGTTATCGATAGTTGTTTGACCGTTGATAATGCCGGTTAATCCTCCCCATGAATTTACGCCAACAACAGTTCCCATATGACGGGCTTTAAAATCTTCGATAAATGCTTCGCCGTCTGAGCCGTTATATTCATTTGAAATTACTACATATTTTCCGGTTGACGTGCTTCCTGGATATCTAAATGGAACCATATTAGCTAAAACATTGTGAGCTACCATCTGCCGTTCGAGTTTATCAATCATGAAGTATTCCGTCCATCCGCCGGAATTACGGCGCACATCAATTATAATTCCTTTCTTATAACGGAATGCACGCCAGAATTTATCAAATTCGCCTATATTACCGGCGCCCATAGCATTAATGTGCATATAACCTAATTCACCGTTACTTTCTTTCAGAACTTTATGGATGTTGCCGGTAAGCCAGCTAAAGTAACGTAACCGGGAACTATTATGTATCGGAACGATTGAGTAAGTTTTTGCTCCTTTTTCGTCAGGCTTGTTATTTAAGGTGATAGATATTTTTTGACCTTTCGTTACCTGCATATATTTGAAATAATCATCCGGCACTTTTATTTCGTGTCCGTTGATTGCAATCAAGTAATCGCCCTCTTTCAAATCTACATCCGGTCGTACTAAAGGTGATTTTAAATTTAGATTGTACTCTGTAGGGCCATATATTTTTGTGAACTTATAATAGCCTGCAGAATTGTCTGCAGTTAAATCGGCACCGAGCCAGCCGGAGTACACTTCCGATTTAGGTGCTATATCCGGTCCGTTATCACCCCCGAAAATATAAGTATGTGATACACTCAATTCTCCGACCATTTGCTGCAAAACCCAGTTTAACTGTGCCCGTGAAGTTATGTAAGGGATGTATGCTCTGTACTTTTCTCCGATAGCTTTCCAATTTAAACCGAACATATTTGGATCGAAAAAAAAGTCTCTGTACCATCGCCATGTATCGTTAAATATCTGGTGCCATTCTTTCTGCAGATCAACAGTGTAAGTCATATTATCTAAATCTAAAAGTTTTCCAAGACTATTTGTTTTAAAAGCTTCATCGAACGAAGTTGTGTAAATATCTTTATCCCTTTCGATGAGTAAATATTTCCCATTAATAGAAGTAGAATAATTTTTTATTTTCTTGCTAAGAATATTTTCCTTTTTATCTTTCATATCAAAGATATGCAGTTTCCATTTTGTTTGACCCTTAGGCTTGAATATTTCCTCATACTCGGCTTGAGTAAACTTAGGAACCGAACACCATGCCACTTTTCCTTTACCTGCTTTCAAGTAAAAATAATTTCCAGGTTCAACCGGCAGGGGATAAGTACGTTTTTGAATCCCATCTAAATCAATACGGAATTTAACCGAAGCTTTAGGTTCATTTTTAGTCACTGCTTGGTCAAACGGTGGATTCAATCCGTTCTGAAGCTGCACAACCATCACTTGCTGCGGATTTGCAATTACATGATCGTCCTCGTAAAAGTCCATTTGAATATCGAAATTTCTGCTGGATAAATAATAAAGATATTGACCGTTTGCATCGAAGGTAGGATTTATATTATCATAGAAGTCATTGGTTATCGAATAACTTTTATCCTTATCCAAACTGTAAAGATAAATAACACTGTTTTTATTATAGTGAACAAAACTGTATGCAATCCACTTACTATCGGGCGACCAGGTGTAATCACTTATTTCCCAGTAAAACTCATCATTTTTTAATTGGTTGGATTCAGCGAATTTGTGAAGTTTTTTAGTAGCAACATCAACATAGAAAAGTGCAAAATCTTTATTTCCGAATAATATTTTTTTACTGTCGGGAGACCAGAGCAGATGATAATTCGTTCTGTCCAATGATGTTGTTAATTGCTTCCAATTCCCGCCTTCAACACTTTGCATATAAAGTTCATATTCTCCCGATTTATCGGAAAAGAAAGCTACCCATTTGCCATCGGGAGATATCTGAGGAAACATTTCTCTCGTTCCGGGAGTATTGGATAGATTTTTCGTTTCACCTTTACCTGTCGGCACGACAAACACATCACCCCGTGCATCAATAGCAGCATCTTTCCCATCATTTGATATTGATGTATAATGTACATAACCTTTAGGGTTAATTACTCTATCCCTTAATTTCCACTTATCGGAAGGAACATTAATCGTAAGCTGATGAATTTTGCCAGTACTTACATCTATTAAATTTAGGTAACCATCATGCAAAAAAATAATTTGTTTATGATCCGTACAGGGTGTCATTACATCAAAATTATCATAATTTGTAAGTTCGGTTATCTTTTTAGTAGAGAGGTCATATTTATAGATATTAGATATCCCGTTAGTTCGGTCGGATACAAAGTACATATCATTACCTATCCACATTGGATACGCATTCATCCCCACATAATGAGTTACTGGTGTAAATTTATTTTCCTTAAAATCATACATCCAGATATCGGGATAATCACCTCCTTTATAACGTTTCCAATAATAATCTTCTCTTCCTTTCCGAACGTAAAGAATTTTGTTACCGTCGGGAGAGAAACTGCAGTCAACACCTCGGTCTAAAGGAAATCTCTCAGGTGCAGAGCCGTTTTTTTCGGCGAAATAAAGGTTAGGATCTCTCATTATATAATTTTCCCAGAACGAGCGAAAAACAACCCGTTTCCCGTCGGGTGTCCACGTAACTGTTTCCGCACCGCCAGGATTGTAAGTGATTCTTTTAGGAATTCCCCCTTCAGCAGGCATCACGTAAATACTTTGTACACCGTCATAACTTGCGGTAAAGGCAATTGACTTCCCGTCGGGTGAAAACCTTGCTCTGTATTCATCACCGGGAAATGTAGTTAATCTTGATGCTGTACCGCCGGAAGATTTAACAAGCCATAAATCACCTTCGTATGTAAAGACAATTTTATTTCCATGAATATCAGGATCTCTCATAAAACGAGCTTGTTCTTGTGCGAGCGAAACCGAGATTGTCAGGAATAATGTAACATAAATTGAAAGTAAGATCTTTTTCATATTATACTCCGGATTTTTGAATTGTTAGTTCCAAAGTTAAGTAAATTCATTTAAATATTTTTATTCCTAATGGTAATTTCAGAACTAGAGTTTCCACGAAAAAACAATAATATTATTGAAGATATTATGCATTCAAGTTTTGTTCACATATGATTATGTTCTTACTACTTAGAAAAATAAAATTCAGAGTTCTCGTATATGCAAATATTGTTCAAATTCTCTACAGTTTATTTGCTATTAGACAAATAAATTCGTTTGGTATATAACTTGTATTCAATTCCTCAGTTAAAGTGTTAATGATTAATATTTATAGAAAATAATAAAGGGGCTTTTAAAATGTTCTGGTATAAAATGAAATCTTTGTTTGAAGAATATGAAATTGTATTCTTCATGGTTTTAATAACTTTTGGATGGGTTATACTTTATACTTTTTATATTCTCATATCAATGGTCTTTTTTGCACTATAAATGGATTTAAATTCACATTTTGGTTTAAATCTTTTCAAGGCGTTTTGCTTGAAACTATTCAAATTAAAAAATATTTAAACTAAGTTCTCTTTTATTCATTAATCAGAGAATATTATCCGATTTATAACTATTGTATTATTTTTTTTGATACTCCGATTTAATGAATTTCTTTGAAACAACAAACTACCATTTCGCTAAAAAACTTTTACTGATAATTACCATCTGTTGTTATGAATTTTAGTAATATCATATCTATCTTCTCCGGGAATCTGTTCAGCCGGGTAACCAATTGAAACAAGTGAGATTGGGATAACATTATCAGGTATAGTAAAATAATTTTTCATTTGTTCGATAACATCGTTATTAGGATAAACACTAATCCACACTGCACCAAGCCCCATGTCATGTGCCGCAAGTAAAATATTTTGTGTTGCCGCTGAACAATTTTGCACCAGATAACCCACATTTTGCTCAAGTTTTTTATCGCCGCAAACTAGAATTCCAAGTTGAGCTTTTTTCAGCATTTCAGCGTGAGATTGTATCTTGAACATGTCGTCCAGGATTTCTCTTTTATCCATAGTAACGAAGTGCCATGGCTGATAATTCATTGCGGAAGGGGCATACATAGCAGCTTTAAGCAGCTTTTCAACTAAATCTTGAGATACTTTTTCTCCGGTATAGTCCCTAATACTTCTTCTGGTATGAATAGCATCCAATGTTTCCATTAAATTTCCCTCAATTTTGATTAAACGTTAACAAATATATTTTTAGTCAATTTTATCCATCAATTGTCGTGCCTGCTTTACCCTGAAATGTTTGAAGGAGTAATTCAACTTTACTAATGTACACTTTTTTACCGCCGGCTTGAAGGAAATTTATGGCGGATTTTATTTTGGGTCCCATACTGCCGGCGGGGAAAACTTTTTTATTATACAATTCAACAACTTCGTCAAGAGATAAATGTCGGAGATCCTTCTGATCCGGTTTTTGATAATTTAATTTTGCGCCATCGACATCGGTTAATATGATAAACTCACACTCTAATTCTTCACCCCGTTTTTTCGCTCTATCCATCAACATAATACCCAGGAATGCAGAGGCTAAATCTTTATCGATTACCGCTTCAACGCCTGAATAAATTTTCGCTGCAGAAAACTCAGGATCAAACTTGCGTTTATATGTTATACCGTAATTACATTCATAAATTTCATCCCCATTATTAATTTTAGGTTCAACACGAGAAACCGGAATTCCACCGCCGCCGACCGTAATCGGTATCATGCCTGAATTTAAATTATTTTCAATTAAATCTATTTCTATTATATCTATCGGTTTGGGGGAAGGTACAACCCATCGCCAGAGCTCTTCGCCGTTTTCGTCTTTTTTATAAAATTTTAATACTCTTCCTTCGGTATTCTGTTTTTTCTCTGCATCTTTTTTCGTGTACGAAGGACCTATAAATTTTGAAGGATCTAAAAAATCGGGATCATTCTTATCAACTACTACTCGTGTGACTGTTTCAGCAACAGTTTTATTTATTCCTCTTATGCTAAGTGCATTGGTCAATTGAGCCAGCATATATCCCATTGCGCCTTGAGTATCTGCACCGCAAACATCCAACGGAAGATTGTGGAGTATCGGTTGAGCATACTCAGAACGAAGTAGAATGTTTCCTACTTGCGGACCGTTTCCGTGTGTTAGTATGAATAGATCTCCTAAGCTATCTTGAATAAGATTGGCTAAAAGTTCGCAAGTCTCGGCTGTCCTTCGCCATTGTGCACTTATATCCGGCACTATTAATTTACCGGATTGAGGGTCAACTTTCCCTGATGGGGAAACTTCGTGACCGCCGAGTGCTATAATTTTCAGTCTTTTTATCATAAGATTTTGTCTTTGATTATTACTGGATTTTATTTTGGAATAAATTATTAATTAAAAGATGCACGCGGTTCCGTGAATATTTTTACCGCGAATGTTTTTTTAAAGATTATATAAATGTTTTTTTCATACAAGAATTGCAACACTTTATTGTTCATGTTGTGATTCGAATTTATTTATTTTTGAATATAAAGAAAGTAATACTTTTTCATTAGTTAGTGGGGCAGAAAATTTAAATTGATTGCCGGGTTTGAATTTCTTCATGGCATTCAGAATTGCAAAAAAACTGCCGATCCCGTACATCAGCGGAGGTTCACCGATTGCTTTGGAATTTAAAATACCTAGAGGATTTTCAGAATCTTCCAGAAAGTGAATATCAACTTTTTTAGGCGTATTGTTAATTCCAGGAATTTTATATGTTGATAATGAGTTAGTGACTAAAATCCCTTCCTGATTGTAAATTATCTCCTCCATAGTCATCCAGCCGATTCCCTGAAGCATGGCTCCTTCTGCCTGTCCAAGATCAACTGTTTTATCGAATGAAGTACCAAAATCATGTACAACCTTTACGGATTCGATTATATATGTTCCCCGAAGACAATCAACGGTAGCTTCAACGATCGCGGTTCCGTACGAATGATATGCAAACGCGTTTCCTTTTGAATTTTGCTTATCGAAATAAATCCCCGGTGTAGCGTATTGAGCCTGTGCAGACAGATTCACGCGAGTAAAGAAAGCTGATGAAATTAATTTCTCCCATTTTAGACCGGAAGGTAATTTATCTACAAAAATCTCTTCATCTATAATTTCAATTTTTTGATCTTTTTTAATTTTTAAAACTTCCTTTGCTGTATTTTTTAATCTCTCTAATAAAATACCACATGCAATTTCCACAGCTTTCCCGTTCAAGTCTGCGCTGGAACTAGCAGCAGTCGGAGATGAGTTTGCAACTCTGGAAGTATTAGAGGTTTCTATTTTTATTCTATTTATATCAATCGATAAAACTTTAGAGGCAACAAACCGTAATTTTGAATTGACTCCCTGACCCATTTCAACGGCGGCAGTGCTTATGCTAACACTTCCGTCGGAATAAATATGTACGAGTGTGCTTGCCTGGTTCATGAATGTATTGGTGAAGGAAATTCCGAAGCAAATCGGCATTAATGCAATCCCTTTTTTATAAATATTATTTGTCCGGTTGAATTCCTGTACACTCTCTCTAATCTCATTCAAATTATATAATTTAGTTGCTGTATTCCAACATCTTATTGCCTGACTTCTTTCAGCCTTTTGACCGTATGGAAATTCGTCATTTTCATGGAGCAGATTCTTTTCTTGGATTACCGCCGGATCGACTCCCATTTTTTCAGCAGCCTTATAAATTGCGGATTCCATTACAAACATTGCCTGCGGACCCCCGAAACCGCGGAACGCTGTGTTTGGAGGAAGATTTGTTTTACAGCAATAACCTGTAGCTTTTACATTAGGAATGTAATAGCTGTTGGTTGAATGAAATAAAGTTCTGTCAAGAATTGCTGGTGATAAATCCGCTGATGCCCCGGCATTTTGATAAAAGGTCACATCGTATGCTAAAATTTTTCCTTCTTTAGTTAAGCCTATTTTGAAATCGGAAGAATACGGGTGACGTTTACCGGTCATTTTCATATCATCCTGGCGCGACAATATAAGCTTCACCGGTTTCTTCAACATGTATGAGGCAAGTGCAGCCATAGATGCCCATGCATTAGCCTGATCTTCCTTACCGCCGAACCCACCGCCTAGTCTGAGGACATCGACTTCAATTTTATGCATCGGCAAACCTAGTACCCGTGCAGCCGCTCTTTGTACTACGGTTGGACCCTGTGTCGAAGAAATAATCTTTATTCCACCGCCTTCCACCGGATAAGCGATTGCTCCTTGTGTTTCAAGATAAAGGTGTTCCTGGGCTCCTGATTCTGCAGTACCGTTAACTACGATATCGCACTTATCCCATGCGGCATCAATGTTACCGCAGCCAAATACTCGGGGGGGGATAATCAGGTCACCTTTTTTGAATGCATTTCGAGGATCAATTATCACAGGAAGTTTCTCAAATTCAATTTTTATTAGTTTGCTTGCTTTCTTTGCTATCAGTCTTGATTCAGCAATTACTACTGCGATAGGTTGTCCTGAATACTCAACCATATTTTCCGCAAATAAAACTTCATCCTGAACAATTCCCCCAATTTGGTTTTGACCAGTTATATCCTGTGCCGAGAAAATTGCATTCACTCCTTTTAGTTTCCATGCTTCGGAAAAATCCAGAGATATTATTTTTGCATGTGCTGCCGGGGAGGAAAATACATACGCATACAAAGTTCCTTCCGGTACGTTAATGTCGTCAATAAATTGCGATTCTCCTTTCACATGCTGGTGATAATCGATATGCCTCATACCAGTTCCTCGATTTTTATCATGTGAGGGAAAAGATTTGTAAAATGAGCATAAATTAATTGATGAAGTAATAACTTTTTATATTCAGCTGAACCTCTTGCATCGGTAATAGGATTAATTTCCGATTGTGCTATTGCGGCAGCTTCTACTATTATCTCATTCGAAATTTCCTTACCTGTCAAATAAGTAATTGTATTTTCCATCAGTAACGGAACAGGCGCGACTCCGCCAGCCGACAGCTTTATTTTTGTAATCGTATATTTATTAGTTTCTAAAAATATTGCGGAGTTTACGCTTGCAATATCAAGATGAGTTCTGCGTGATACCTTTTCAAAATTACAATGAGTGCCTTTATTAGGTATTGGTATCGTTACTGCATCAAGTATTTCATTCAGCTGTTTATTTAGATGTTTATAACCTTTGAAAAAATCTTTTAATTCAACTTCTCTTTTTATACTTTCGTACTTTAATAGCAACGTCGCATCTAATGCCAGCAGAATAATTGTCAAATCGCCAATAGGTGATGCATTAACAATATTCCCACCGACTGTGGCCACATTCCTGATAGGTAATGAGCCGAACAATTTTAAATTATAACTGAGATTTGGGAAAAGTTTTTGTAATATTTCGGAAGACTGCAGGTCGGAAATAGTACAAAGTGCATCGATATAACATTTGTGATCTTCCAGCCAAATTCCGTTTGACTTTTTCTTTCTTGATAAAAATTTTACTTCCTGGTCTGAAATTTCTTCACCCCTCTGAACAAATAGGTCAGTACCTCCCGATATTAATAACTCTTTATCTCCGTTACGGGTAATTTTCTCATTAATTTTTGTCGATAGCTCGTTTAATCTTTCGTGTATATTTGCAAAATATTTAGGTATGATTTTATTTTGGATTAATGTATTTAAGTGATCACCTTCAATAATATCCTCACCGTGTATTATTTTTGTTATTGAATAGACAGATCTCTTGATAGATTGGTAACCGGTGCAGCGGCAGATATTTCCGTCTAAGGCACTCACGGCTTCGTCCGGATCAACTACTTCATTATTAAGCAGATATCCTGTCAATGAAATAATAAAACCGGGAGTGCAGAAACCGCATTGAGTCCCTCCTTCATTCACAAAATATTGTTGCACCGGGGTAAGTTCGTTTTGATTTAACCCTTCAATGGTAATTACATGTTTACCATTAACAGAGCCCAAGGGTAATAAACACGAGTTTTTAGAACTGTAAATAACTTTATGTTTATTCGGTTCGCCGATAAGTACGGTACAGGCTCCACAGTCACCTTCACGGCAGGCTTCTTTAGTTCCTGTCAGATGCAGATGTTTGCGTAAAAAATCGAGTAGCGTAGTAGCCGGGTGTAAAGAAGTCTCGATTTCTTTATCGTTGCATATAAAGTTTATCGATAAGTTCACATGATTACCCCTTTATTAAGTTACAAAGATAGTGGTAAGCAACAGATTTTTCAACGCAGTTTTTAACATACAGAAAATTAATTAAATATAATTGTTTCCGGCAAAATCATTACCGAATCTCATCTATTCTTTTCCATAAAACCTCAGCAGCTTTTTGCGTCTCTTTATATATTGATTCAACTTCAAACGGGAACTGCCGTTCTTCATAAACGACCTTTCCATTGATAAGAACAGTTTCCACATCCCTTGAAGAAAATCCATAAATAAAATGTCCTGCTAAATTATTTCCGTTCAACGGAGTTGGTGGGTTGTAGTCGTAAATTACAATATCGGCACAGTAACCCTTCTCGATTTTACCGAACTTTTTGTTGAAGTATCTTTCCAGAATTAAGTTCCCGTTGTGTAAATATCTTAACATATTATACGGCTGTAAACCTGCTTTGGTATCCATATTCTTAAAGTATGCAAATTTTAATTCTTCAAACATATTGGAACCAATTCCGTCGCTGCCCAAAGCTATATTATTAACTTGATTAAATTTATTAAAATAGCCGACGCCGTTATTCATATTTGATCTGGGATTATGAATTAAGAAAGAATCAAACTTATTAATTTTGTCAAGATCTTCATTTGATAATTTTACACCGTGGGCTATTATTGATTTCTCATTTAAAAGATTGAACTCTAATAATCTTTCTATTATATCCTTTGAATGCATATGATGAGAATAAGAAACATCATATTCATCTTCGGCAGCATGTATGTGAAAACCCCTGCCAGTTTTCTCAACTATGTCTGATATTAATGCTAAAGATTTATCTTGCAGGGTAAACGCGGCATGTCCACCTATTGCCGCTTCGATGAGATGGGAATTATTTCCGTTATTTTTTTCATTTAGCGATTTAATGAATTCTACCGATTCTTCAATTCCCAACAACATATCATCCTCACCGTTCCTGTCAGTGATTTCATAACATAAAATACCGCGGAGTCCTGTTTTTTCAAATCCTTTTTCCAATGTCTTCAGTGAGCCTTTTATAAAAGAAGGGGAGGCATTATGATCGATTACTGAAGTTGTTCCTGACTTTATTGATTCCAGGGCACCGGCTAAACCGCTGTAATATAATGTCTCTTCGTCTAATGCCCTGTCAAGTTTCCACCATAGGTTTTTCAATATGCCGATAAAATCATTCGAAGGTTTTATATTTGCAGTAATGCCGCGAGCGAGAGCTGAGTAAAAATGATTGTGCGAACAAACCAATCCGGGAGAAATAAATTTATTGCTTAAGTCGATAACCTTTTGTGCGTTATAATTACCGGCAATATTTTTTCCCATGTTCAATATAGAATCATTCTCAATAATTACATCGATGTTGAAAGAAACGGTAGCAGGTAAAAAATTAATTATGTTTGCATTTTTAAGTACGATCATTTTATTATCCGTGTTTTAACTCTCTTTCATATTACAATATAAAATTAAAAAAAGTATAGATTATTAATTGTTCTTAATATCCAAATTTAGTTGTTCGCTTAAAAAAATAGCTCTAAAAAAATAGATATCTGTATTTATCATAAATTGTAAAAACAAATTTTGTAAACGTCTCAAAATGATTTCCGGCTCCATTGAATGTGGAGTCAGTTAAAATCCCATTTGTTTTATAGATAATGGTTCCTATTTCTGAATTAAATCTCACTTTGAATTTAATTTCTTTTGCCCCATCGACCCGCTCCTGCAAGTAAAAGCCTTCATTAGTAGAAGAAATAAAATCGGATTCATTGCTGAATATTGTTATTTTATCTTTGTACGGCATTCCTTCGTAAGGACAAAAAGTTTCACAGTTTCCGCATTCATTACATAGTGCATCAACATGCAAAATTTGGTACTTGTCACGGAAAGAAGCGTTGATTAACGAAGCCTTTATTGAAATGTTCGCTCTATTGGGACACACTTCTACGCACTTATTGCAGATAAAATTACAGGCTAAGCATTTATCTGCTTCATTTGTGAAATGGATATTCTGCTGGGTTTCAACCACTCCCTTCCTGTTAATCAAATCGTTTTCTCTTTTTACAGGATCGAAGAGATTAACGGGTAATATATTTTCTATACTATGATGCTTTACTTTATCGAGAATTGAATCAGCAGCTTTCCTGCCATCTGCAATCGATTCCACAACTGTTGATGGTCCGCGCAAAGCATCTCCACCGATGTAAACATTTTCCAGATATGTTTCGTTTGTTTTTCTGTTTACTTTTACGAATCCGTATTCATCCAATTCAATTTTATTTGTCGTTAAAAATTCTGTACTAACATGCTCACCGATTGCTGAAATTACCGAATCGACTTTTATTTCTTCAAATTTATTTTCGATGGGAAGTACTTCTATTCTTCCGTCTTTACCAAATTTACCCAATTGCATTTTCCGGCATTTCAATGTACCTTCAATAAATTGAACTGGCAGCAAAAGTTCTTTGAATCCGATACCTTCATTGACTGCCGCATCGAATTCTTCCAGATCAGCGGGCATATTTTCTTTTGTGCGACGATAAATTATGTCTACTTTTTTAACATTATTTATGCGTAAAGCTGCGCGGGCACTATCCATTGCTGAATTGCCTCCGCCGATAACAGCAACTCTGTTTCCCAAATTTATCTGCTTTTTTTGTTTGAAATCTTTAAGAAATTCGATTGCTTCAAAAATATTATTTCTGTTTTCGCTTAAGTTGGATTTATTCGAATTAGTTGCTCCGATAGCTAAATAGATGTATTCAAATCCGCTTTCTTTTAGTTTAACAATCGAAAATTGTTCATCTGATCCATATTTTATTTTTACTCCGTGTTTCTTGATAAATTCAACATCATTATCGATAGCCGATTGCGGAAGCCGGAATTCCGGAATTACATGTTGAACCGTACCTCCTGCATTTTTTGAGCGCTCAAAAATAGTTACCTCAAATCCTGCTTTCGACAAAAAATAAGCTGAAGAAAGTCCAGATGGACCCGCCCCGATTACTGCAACTTTAATCCCATTTTTATTTAGCTGACGCACAGTTACAAATTTCTTCAAATAATCATTCAAACCTTTTTCGGCAGCCTCTTTTTTGATCTCTCTAATCATTACCGGATTATCATAATCTTTGCGCGTACATTTATTCATACATTGGTGATCGCAGATGTAGCCAGTAATATGCGGTAATGGATTTTTAGCTATTATAACTTCAAAGGCATCTGCATATCTTTGTTCTTCCACAAGACGTATATATTCGGCAACATCCTGATGAATCGGACAAGCCACGGAACAAGGAGCTACAAAACAATCGAATAAATTTAGTTTCAGTGGAATTTTTATTGAATCATTCATCCAGTGAGATTTTTTATAGTAATCACCGGAAATTGATTTAATTGTCAGCTTATTTATTTTATCATAATCATTTTGTTCTTCTTTCCTTTTTAAATGATATTCAAAATGTTCGAATTGTTTTGCAATTTCACTTAGGCGGTAATAACCACCAGGTTTTAATAAATCGGTCACAACTGTGATAGGATAAATCCCTGCATCAAAAATCTGCTTAATATTACCGGCTTCTGCCCCGCCTGAAAATGAGATATTCAAATTGCTGCCGATTTCTTCGGTAAGTACTTTAGCCAGATTTATTGTTAAAGGGAATAGAGATTTACCTGACATGTACATTTGCTTTCCTGGAAGTTTATGTTGCTTGTTCAACACTCCGAGAGTATTTGAAAGTTTAACACCAAACTCCCTTTCATTTTTATTAGCAAAGTCAATCAGACGTTTTATCATGGGAATAGCTTCATCGAAGTGGAGATCATTTAAGAAGGATTCCTCATCCAGATTAATGTACTCATATCCTAATGAATTCAATATGTCTTTTACATAATCAAACCCGAGTAGGGTAGGATTAAGTTTTATATAGGTATGCAGTCTTTTTGTCTCGATTAAATATTTCGCTATCGACTCTATTTCATCCGAAGGACAGCCATGCATTGTTGATAATGTAACCGAACTTGAAACCGCTTGTGGTATGTTATCAATATGATTTAAAATTTGTTCTATTCTTGTGCTGGTTTCCTCTGAATTACTTTTATGAATTGATTGGAGTAATTTTCTTGTCTCATCTTTTTGAATTTCATTTTTAACTACTGATTTGTAATGAAAAAACTGCTCAGTTATCGACGCATCTTTAAGGTTGTTTATAAAATTATCCATCTTCTGGGTTTTTATACCATCCAGACTATAACCCACGCTCATATTAAATACAAAGCATTTTTCTTCCGATCGTGAGAAATGAAATATTTCATTTAACAAATAAATTAGGAACCAGGCTTTTAAATATTCTTCAAATGACTGCTCCAAAGTTAATTCCTGCGACCATTCTACGTTATAACCTTCATCCCGGGCATCAATGCACGGCTTCTCAACTTCAATTTTATCTTGGGACTGTACGGTTTTAAGTTCAAAAAATCTTCCTCCGGTTAGGTATGCCGCTACGATATTTTGTGCAAGTTGTGTATGAGGTCCAGCAGCCGGTCCTATGGGAGTTTCGATTATTTCGTCAAATATTTCAATTTTGTTTTTCTTATTCAGGAAAAAGAATTTCTGATGTGGTATGCCAAAGATAGATTTATCGGCACTATATTCTTGAAGAATCCAATTTAGTAAATTCGGAAAGTTAACCGTGTTCATACGGTCAGACATGTTTACCCCTGTTTATTTTACACTAAGATATAGTAATAGAAATTATGGTTAATACATTACTATAATCAACTAATGCTAATATACATATATATTAAACTTATTAAAAATATTACGTATTGTTAATAATTTAGTTTTTTTTTCATAATTTAGTACTGCGCTTTTAAAAATAACTGCATTTATATACTTGTGGGGAAATCTAAAATAGAAGATCATGACTTTACATCTGGTGATTTTGCTATTTTACCTCATTTTTTTAATCGGTACTAATTAGTTTTTTAAGGGGATTAAATGAAACTTTCGCAAGAAATTTATAACCGTGCACAAAATTATCAAGAATATACCGCCCAAAACCTTTCGAAATTGATACAGAAGAAATCTATGAGTACAAAGGAGAAAGATGTTGTTTATGAAGCAAAAAAAATGATGGAAGATGCAGGTTTCGATGATGTTAAAATTGATGGTCTGGGAAATTTAATCGGCAGAATTGGAAATGGTAAAAAAATAATTGCCATCGATGGTCATATTGATACGGTTGATTTAGGCAATATAGATAATTGGGATTTCGATCCGCTCGCCGGCGAAATAAGGGATGAGTACGTATTAGGCAGAGGTACAGTAGATCAGAAGGGTGGACCTGCTGCATTCATTACAGCGGGTAAAATTTTAAAAGAAATCGGAATGACTAATGATGTAACCATTTATTTTATTTGTTCGGTGATGGAAGAAGACAGCGATGGACTTTGCTGGAAGTATATTATTGAAGAAGACCAAATAAAACCGGATTGTGTGATTGTTACTGAGCCGACAAATCTTAATATTTACCGCGGCCACAGAGGAAGAATGGAAATTGAGATTTCGTTTTATGGGATCTCTTCTCATGGTTCAGCTCCTGAACGAGGGAAGAATGCAATTTATATGGCTTCACGTGCAGCATTAGGTATTGAAAGATTAAATGAAAATCTGACTATCGATCCTTTCTTAGGCAAAGGTTCCGTAACTATCTCGGAAATTGTTTCTTCCAGTCCTTCATTGTGTGCTGTTTCCGATTTCTGCAAAATTCATCTTGATAGAAGATTAACCTGGGGAGAGGATAAAGATTTAGTGCTCAAACAGATCAAAGAGATTGTTAAAGATACAAATGCCCGGGTTGAAGTACTAAATTATTCTGAAATGAGTTTTACAGGCAAAGAATACGGAATGGAAAAATATTACCCAACCTGGAAAATTGAAGAGAATCACCCGGTAATTCAAACGGGAATAAAATCTTATCGTGATCTTTTTGATACTCAGCCAGTAGTGGATAAATGGACTTTCTCCACAAACGGTGTTGTAATAAACGGGATTTATAAAATACCTGTTATCGGCTTCGGACCGGGGGATGAAGTATTAGCTCATTCACCCAATGAGAAAGTTCCGGTGGAGCATTTGGTTAAAGCCTCAGCTTTCTATGCTTATTTTTGTTCGATTTTTTAATTTGCAATTTTCTTATGTAAATGATATTATCTTTGCACGGACTAAAAAATAATATAAAGAAAAATCAAATGTAATTCCTGCTAATCGATTATTTTTTATTAAGGTCGTTAAGTGTTGATGATTTGACTACATTATAAGGTAAATAAAATATTTTTTCAAAAGAGTTATGTAATCATTACAGAAGGGGATTAAATGGATACGAATCTGAAGGGGAAACATTTCCTCAGTTGCGATACCTGGACGAAGCAAGAACTTGAGCAGGTTTTTGAGACTGCATTCCAATTAAAGAGAGACTTTAAGGAAGAAATACCAACCCGTTTTCTGTCAGATAAAACATTGTTCATGATATTTTATGAACAGTCAACCAGAACAAGGAATTCTATGGAAGCCGGAATGACCCAGCTTGGCGGGCATGCTCATGATTTAACTGCCGATAAAATGCAGCTATCACACGGTGAATCCGCGAAAGATACTGCAATAATTTTATCCAGGATGGGACACGGTATAGCAAGCAGAAATTGTTTTTACGGCATTGGGAATAAGTATTTAAACGAAATGGCAAAATATTCTTCGAAGCCTGTTATGTCTCTGCAAGATGATAAATATCATCCTTTTCAGGGATTAGCCGATTTGATGACTATTTTTGAATATTTCGGCAAGAATACAAATGGATTGAAGGTTACTGTTTCCTGGGCTTACGCTAACACTCATTCAAAGCCGCTTTCGGTTCCGCAAACGCAATTACTTTTGTTTCCCCGGTTCGGAATAGATTTAACGATAGCAAATCCCAAAGAATTTCCTTTGAGTAAAAATTTAATAAGTAAGGCGAAAAAGAATGCTGAAGAGGGTGGCGGTAATATTAAATTTACAAATAATATGGATGAAGCATTTGAAGGAGCTCATGTGGTCATTCCTAAAAATTGGGGTGGTTTCGGTAGCTATTCAGTTGAAGATTATTTGCAAAATGAGGAATCCTGTAAGCAGGAAATGAAAAAAAATCTGGAAAAGAATAAAAATTGGATTTGCGATGAAGACAGAATGAAACTTGCAGATAAAAAAGTAAAGTTGATGCATGCCTTACCTGCAGATAGAGGTAACGAAGTAACTGATGAAATTATAGATAACCCGGAAATTTCTATTGTTTATGATGAAGCGGAAAACAGGTTGCATACGGCAAAATCTATTATGGCTTTAACAATGTAAAGAAGAAAAGATAGTTTTATGAAAGAATGGTTTAAATTTTTTTGCGATAATTGTGGAAGATCTTTTGACATTGATAAAGAGCTTATGTTATGCCCGTATTGCAAAGAAAAGGAAATAGAAGGTAAACCGTTAAAAGGTGTGCTTAAAGTTAAAATTCCGGATATTTACAAAAATTCCAAACGTTTGTTTAGTGCGTTCGATACTTACGATTACTTACCCGCACAACGTAATTCTTTTCCTCGGATACCGATTGGCAAAACACCGCTTATTCAAGCCGAAAATATCCAAAGGGAGATCGGAATTGACTACCTTTATTTGAAGCTTGAA
>CAVVVS010000110.1:0-14106 GCA_963751355.1 uncultured Ignavibacteriales bacterium
CGGCTTGGAAGTAGTTCTTTCAATAATTTTCCTGGCTTCCAGATCCAGTTTAACAGTTTCCCCGTACCAGTTTATATTACCTAATATTTTGCCTCTCAGATTTTTATTTAATTTATCGAATAATTCCGTATGTGTCAGATCTTTATTCTGTAGTACTGAAATGATGCCTTGTTTGACTGTTTCATAAATCTGCTTATTAATACTTTTACCGCTTTTTCCTTCAGGATGTTTAGTTAGAATTTTTTCTTCCATCAAATTTATTCTCCCTATTGATTCTTTTATTATTATGGTTCATAAATTTGATTCATAATAATAGTTTTCCATTTATCCGGATTCTTTTCCATTTGAGGATCAGTCGGGTAAAATTCAATCCGGGCACCCTTGAATTTAATACTATTTTCATTAGCCCATTTATCAAATTCTGAGTGTACTTCATACAGATTTTTATAATCTCCCAAATATTCCAGAACGACATATCGTCCGGCCGGGAATAAATCTTTTTTTACCCTATTATTATTTGGTATTACCGAATCAACTGGAACTCCGACTTTTATAAGCATACGGCTGTCATTCATTTTTAAATAACTAAAAAAAGAAGGACCTGCAGATTTTATATTTTCCTTTTCCAGCCAATTGAAAATTTCAGGTATTAATGGCGGCAGCATCTCAGGAATTTCTTCTCTTTTTAGCCGACCTTCTATTGCAGCATATTTAAGTTCTTTTCTAAATTCTATTTTTGGTTTAATATTCATTTTCAAATTCCCCTCGTATTATTAACTTTTACAATTGTCATTGTAACTTAGTTCTACTCAATTTTCACGAAAAATTATATTATTTTCTTACTTCAACTTTATTTATGTAATCAGCATACTTACTCCGCAGGTTGCCGTTTTCAACGCCCTTTTGGTGCTCGATCAAGCCATGGATACTTGCCCCATATAGCTTCTACGCCGCGTGCATATGTGGAATAGGTATGATAAATTACACCATCTTCTATTACGAATGCGCTCATTCCTTCCCTCTCACGTGTATAAGTCGCCACATCCGTTCCTGCAATATCTGCGTATTCACCGGGACCCGAAGCTTGCGTACCGGCTTTCCCTAAGTTCATTACAGGGTCATCGCGCCTGAAGTTATATAAAGCACCTTCATCTTGCTGTTCTTTGGTAAACGATACGTTGAAATCAAAGTTGAAATCGCTTCCGAACGAAGATGCCCACGGAAAGTTCCATTTCATCTTCTGTTTGTATGCCTGTAGTTTTTCAAGAGGCGCGCGGGAGATTGCAAAAAGTGTGACATCGTGATTTGCCAGGTCATCAATGATTCCGTTAAACCCGTTAGCAATGGATGTGCAGGACGGACACCCTACTTTAAAGTCCGGCCCGAACATAAAATGATAAACAAGAAGCTGCGAACGACCTTTGAAGAGATCGATCAAGGATGCTTTGCCGCTATCGGTATCAAAACTATATTCCTTATCTATCTTAACCCAGGGCAGATTCTGCCTCAGCTTTGCTACCTCATCGCCTTGGTGGGTCAAATCTTTTTCGGCTTTGAGTAATTCCAGCCTCGCTGCAAGCCATTCATCACGCGTTCCCGTCTTGTGCTTTGTCATTGTTTTTCTCCTTATCAATAATAAAATGTTTTGAATATTTTGTTATTTAATTTCTTTCCAATTCAGTTCTCTCCAACTTTTCATTGGATTGTATTAATATTCATCATGACGACGCCACCATTGGTATGGCGGTGTTTGGGGCCAGTCCTCGGGAGAATCTTCCCAGGTTTCCTGCCTGCCGAAAGGAGTCAGATCAAGTAAATTCCAGGTTGAAAGATTTTCACATCCGCGTCCGCTTGTGAAATATGATCGGTAAATCTTTTCACCGTTACGTAGGAATACACTTAAACCGAAAGTTTCACCTTCAGGTTTTGATAAGCCAAAGTCTTTATTGAAATCGCTTCCTGCAGATGAATACCACGGGACGTCCCAGCCCATTCGTTTTTTATAACGTAATATTTTATCAAGCGGAGCCAGGGATATTAATACTAATGATGTGTCGCGGGCATGCAGGTGAGAAATATGTCCTAAATTATCAATTACCATAGAACAGCCTACACAGCCTGCTTCGGGCCAGCCGTGAACGCCGGGCGCAAACATGAAATGATAAACGATCAACTGGCGGCGTCCTTCAAATAAATCTAAAAGACTGACTTTACCGTCCGTACCGTCGAAAACATAATGTTTACTTATTTCAACCACAGGCATTTTTCTTCGTTCTGCTGCAAGTGCGTCATGAGCACGCATTAATTCTTTTTCCTTTTTCAGCAATTCATTATGCAATTCCATCCACTTTTCTTGAGAAACTACCTCAGGCGTTATACTTTTCTGTTCCACTTTGATAAATTCTTTCAATTATATTAATAACAATTGAGTCGAACTGCATACAATACAATATGTTTATATTTCGCGTTTAATAAGAATAATATGTCGGCATTTTGTAAATTAGCCGGATTGTTATGTACTGTAGTTTTAGAAGTATTATAATACTTAATCTGGAATCCAGCTATTAAAAATAATTCCGGGCTTATTTAGGACTATTGATGTTTTTTTGATATCCGCACTTTAAATTTAGCACGAAAAAATTAAAAAGGAAGGTGTAAATACGTCAATTTTAGGGGGTAAATTGCGGCAATTAATAACATAAGCAAATATAAAGATTATGAGTAATGAACAATCTTTAGACTTTCACCTTCATGCCAATTAAATACATATGTTGGTATAAAGTAAATAATTTAATCTATATTAAATTATGTATTCTGGTTTTATCCCGTTACCTTCTTAATGTTCCATATCTTTTGGTGGATTTGGATCATTGCCCGGCGGAATTGTGTCTTTACTGCGAATTTTTCCGTTCTGTCCTTTTGTGATTAATTCTCCGCCGCCTTGATTTTTCAGCATTTTTCTTGCAGCATCTTCGGCTGCTTTTTGAGTTGAATGTAAAGAAGATGCTTTGCCGGCATTGTTCTTTTTATTTGCCCATTCACCGTCTTTGGTTTTATAAACCATCCGATCATTTTTTCTGCTCATTTTTGCACCTTTAATTAAGTTTTAGTAATTAAATAATTGATAAACCTTTGGGTGTAGTTATTTCAATAGTGCCGGACTCACTTTGTTAAAATTATTAAATAGAAATCTATTGAAGCAAATCTAAAGAATTCCGTATGGAGTTGTTTATAATATACCTATTCCCTAAATTCCTTTTACAAAAGGCTCTATTTATAATAAAAACCAATCTGAAAAATGAAACACGTATCCATACTGGTCCCAAGAGAGGCCAGGGTATATAGTATTGAGGAACCGCATCAGGCGTTTTACGGAAGTAAATAATATGTTGACTGCCAGAGGGAAGCATCCGCTTATTTAATGTTGAATTGGTGGGAGCTATCAAAATAGGTAAAGTTGAATAACGGTTTATATACCGTATGTACAAATCGTTTATTGGATGATGTTGAAAAAACCGACTTAATAATAATTCCCGCCCTGCAGGGAAATCTTAATAAAACCTTGATGCTAAATAAAAAATTTGTTCCGTGGATAGTAAGACAGTATAAAAACGGCGCCGAAGTTGCCAGTCTATGTGTTGGTGCTTTTCTTCTTGCCTCAACGGGATTATTAAAAGGAAAGCAATGCTCTACCCATTGGCGCGCCGCAAATGATTTCAGAAATAATTTTCCCGAAGTCAATCTTGTGGTAGATAAAATCATAACCGATGAAGACGGCATTTACTCAAGCGGCGGTGCTTTTTCTTCCGCAAATCTCATATTGTACCTTGTAGAAAAATATGCCGGAAGAGAAATTGCAATATATTGTTCAAAGATGTTCCAAATAGATATTGACAGAGACGGACAGTCTCCTTTTATCATGTTCAGCGGACAGAAAGATCACGATGACGAAGCTATTAAAGAAGCCCAGGATTATATTGAAAATAATTTCAACGATAAAATAACCGTCGACCAACTTGCCGCTAAGCTTGCTCTGAGCCGGCGAAACCTCGAACGAAGATTTAAGAAGGCTACTTTCAATACGGTATCGGAATATATTCAGCGTGTAAAAATTGAAGCTGCTAAAATTAGTCTGGAATCATCCCGGGATAATATAAACGAAGTAATGTATAATGTTGGATACCAGGATCCAAAAGCTTTCCGTAACACTTTTAAGCGAATTACCGGATTATCACCTATGCAGTACAGGAATAAGTATAACCGGGATATTACTGCTTGAAATATTGATTTAGAGTATAATTATAACTTCCTGTCATCATTAGTACCACTTGTAATAAATCCTCCAGAGATAATATATAAGTTCAATTATAATTTATTTGATAACTATTCTGTATTGTTTTTGCTTTAACTAACACTAATTTTTGTTGAAGAATACATTAATTCAAAAATTTTTTTTTATAATTTGGGGACATAGAGTTGATCTAAAAATGGAGAAAACCATGATCATTCAAAACAGCGAACAAATTCATCATAAAATCATAATATCCAGAACGACTTTCTTACTTTTTCCCTTTATTTGCGTATTTCTTTTATTAACAACAACGCCATTATCTTCTCCCGCATATGCACAATCAATACGTGTGAAGAATCATAAGACATTAAAAAGCAACAATGATTACAACTGGCTCCAATTCAATTTCGATCCCGCACACAGCGGGAATAATACGAAGGAGAATAAAATTTCCAGGCAGAATGTTAAGAGTTTGCACCAGCTTTTTAAAATATCACTTCCGTCTATTGCCGACGGCGCTCCGGTTTATGTTAGCAATGTAAAAACAAATTCCGGTTCCGTCAACATGGTTTTCGTTACAACTAAAGACGGACATATAATTGCACTGAACTCAATGGACGGTAAAACAATCTGGTCGCATCAATACGGAACCGGGAGCTACCGCATAAATAATGGAAGTCATCCTACTTATACCACATCTTCTCCCGCTGTTGATCCCAACCTCAAATTTGTTTACAGCTATGGACTGGACGGGTATGTTCACAAATACAGAATAAGTGACGGTAAGGAAATTAAAACTAACGGCTGGCCGGAATTATGTACGCGCAAGCCGTTCAATGAAAAAGGCTCATCTGCATTAGCGACAGCAACAGACCAAAACGGCAACTCGTATCTCTATGTTACAAACGGCGGATATCTCGGCGATAGAGGAGATTACCAGGGTCATGTAACAACCATAGATTTGAAAAGCGGAGCACAAAATGTTTTTAACGCAAACTGCAGCAACATGGCTGTTCACTTTCACCAGAAACCGGGAAAACCGGATTGTCCGGCAGTTCAAAGTGCAATATGGGCAAGACCCGGTGTTGTTTATGATGCAGCAACAAACATGATCTACTGTGCTACAGGAAACGGCCAGTTTAATCCTAAAAAATATGATTGGGGAGATGCGGTGTTGGCACTCAATCCGAACGGAACCGGGACAAACGGTTTTCCGGTTGATAGTTATACTCCTAAAAATTTTAACGAATTAGACAGATATGATTTGGATTTAGGAAGTACCGCTCCGGTAATTATACCTACACCACCGAATTGTTCTATAAAAAATCTTGCCGTCCAATCGGGCAAAGATAAGTTATTGCGTTTGATTAATCTTTCCGATCTCAGCGGGCAAGGCGGACCCGGACATACCGGCGGAGAAATCGGAGAAAATATTGATGTGCCTTCAGGCGAAATGGTTTTTACTACTCCTGCGGTTTGGGTTAATCCGGCTGACAATGCTTCCTGGGTTTTTGTCGGAACTTATCACGGACTCGCTGCGTTTCGTCTTAATGTAGATAAAGCAGGAATGCCAAGTTTGAAACTTGAATGGAAACAATCCGAGGGAAGCAGCTCACCAATTATTGCTAACGGAATTTTATTTTGTGCTGTCAACGGGAGCATCCGTGCACTTAACCCGGTAACAGGAAATTTATTATGGCGCAATGAAAATATCGGCCATATCCACTGGGAGAGCCCGATTGTTGATAACGGAGTTTTGTACTTAACAGATCAGTCGGAAAATTTAACAGCGTTCGGATTGTAAGAATGAGATTAGCGATTATTAAAAGATTTCCAATTTATTCGTATGGAAAAATGAAATGTTTATTGTAAACTTTTTAGTTTCCTTAAAATATCAATATACAAAAAAATTTCATTCAACGAGTTACAATTATAATATTCTATGGTTATAATTATTATTTATAATCCCGGCAAGTTATAATATATAGAAATGGCTTATTTTAGATTAAATTATGTGTGGTGTAAAGGCAATATTTTACTTAAAATGTTTTTAAATACCTGGCTGAAGAGACAATCTCTTTTTCTAATTTAACGTATAAAAGTGAAACCTCAGGTTTTTATTTTTTATCAGTCATCCGCCAATTAATGAATAAATAGGGTCTGGGTTTATGAGTCTAATTTACATTTGGAACTTTTTTAGTGCGCAATGATTACTAGTTCAAACAGAATTATGAGGCACATTTTAAGATAAATAAATAAGAGGGACGATTTTATTAACAGTTGAACAGATAAACACTTTATAGAAAGAAAGAATATATTTGTTCCAGCTTATTATCTTAATAAACTTCCTTTACAAATCTAAAATACGGCATGAACCTGCTGCTGCTAAGATTTTTTACTATTCACCAAGTATCAACTTCACACGTCCGACTTCACCGGTTTCAAGCCGGACTTTTATTCCGTGAGGATGCTGAGGAGATTTTGTTAGAATATCTTTCACATATCCTTCGGTTAGTTCGCCCGTCCGCTGGTTTTCTTTCAAAACAATTTTTACATGTATGCCGGGTTTAATATCCCTGCGGTTTTTTCCGTTCATCAATTTTAACTTTTAAATTCAATAATTTTTTAAAATGAAGCCGTCACTAAGAGAAGATTATCCGGAAAGCGATCTGAATTTTTTGTAAAAATAAGAGATCACTTTTCCGGCGAAAGTCTGAGTTGTTAATTTAAAATTAGCTTTTATCTAACGTGCTCTATCCCGCATATTTCTTATTTTTGCTGCGGGATTTCCTGACCCATCTCTTTTTTGAATCCTTTGGGGCATGGAAAGAACCAGGTTTTTTGGAAGCTCTAAATTTCCTTACAGGTTTTTCAATAACGGTTGTAAAAGCCTCATTCGATTTATACGGATGATCGTCTATTACAGGAATAGGTTTTCTTATCAGTTTGTTTATTTCTTTCAAATAATACCTCTCCTCAGCATCACAGAATGAAAGCGCAGTTCCACCCAGACCGGCTCTTCCCGTGCGTCCAATCCTGTGAACATATGTTTCTGAGAAATCCGGGATGTCAAAATTAAATACGTATGATAATTTTTCAATATCGATTCCTCTCGCGGCAATATCAGTTGCCACAAGAACTCTCGTACGACTTGATTTAAAATTATTCAAAGCACGTTGCCTCGCACCCTGAGATTTATTTCCGTGAATAGCATCCGCGTGGATTTTAGCAGCATTCAAAAATTTAGTAACCGAATCAGCGCCGCGTTTTGTTCTGGTAAAGACAAGCGCAGACGAAACCTTTTCATTCTTCAAAATATGTACTAATAGATTTTTTTTATCGGGCTTTGAAACAAAATAAACTGCCTGTTTAATCACCTCAACTGTTTTTGATTGAGGAGCAATTTCTATTTTTACGGGATTGGTTAATATGGTGTTAGCAAGTTTTGCGATTTCCGTGGGCATTGTTGCCGAGAAAAAGAGGGATTGTCTTTCCGCAGGAAGTTTTGCAATAATTTTTTTTATATCGTTGATAAAACCCATATCAAGCATCCTGTCTGCTTCATCCAGGACAAGCATTTTTACAGATGAAAGATCAATAAAATTTTGATTTACAAGATCCAGTAATCTGCCCGGAGTGGCAATAAGAATATCTACACCACATCTTATTTTATCCGTTTGGAACCGCTGCGAAACTCCGCCGTATACAACGGTATTTTTTAATCCCGTATGTTTTCCGTATGCACTAAAACTTTCGTTTACCTGTACGGCAAGTTCTCTAGTAGGAGTAAGGATTAAAGCTTTTATTTTTCTTTGTCTGTTAAACCGGGATTTCCGCGAGGATTCACTTTGAGGCTTCACATTTCTATTATGTGCTTCTTTCTCTTCGCTGAGGATTTGTAAAATTGGGATAGCGAACGCTGCGGTTTTTCCGGTGCCTGTTTGTGCACAGCCGAGAATATCTTTTCTCTTAAGTATTACGGGAATTGCCTGCTGCTGAATTGGTGTCGGGGTTGTATAACCTTCGTTTGTTAGAGCCGTTTGTATCGGCTTAATGAGTTTTAGGTTTTCGAATGACATATTACTTTCTATATTATTTGCCGGATTAAAATTTTTCCGGTCAGAATCTGACAAGTACTTTTTAATGCAGCGGGTTGTTAAAATTAAGATTTATTAAAAATTGCAATCAGAAAGGTAATTGAGTGAAGGCAGACTTTTAAAAATCGCGTATGCTAATTTAAGGTATTTATTGCAGAACTCAAATACTTGTAATCACAATAAAAATGCTCATTTATATTTTTAAGAATTTTGAAGATTTAATTCTTAAAACCTCTCCAGGATCATCCGGTTAATTTTTGCTCCACGATAAATACTCAATTTATACGAATTAAAAATGCTTCTTGTTTTATCCTCAAACCGATTTGTTAAGACTGATTTTAGTATTCTATGTATCTTTCTATGACCCTGTTTGCATTTTTTTCACATGTGAATATAAATGCATACTACTACACTATTTAAGTTACAAACCTTCTTTAGATATACCCTGCAAAAATTTAATAAAAGAAGACAGTAGATAAAGGGACAGGAATACAACCGGATAAATTTCTATCTCTGTATAATTAGATTGACAATTACCTTAAAATTATTTTAATTTTAATTCGATAATTATCGAATTAATTTTAATATATTAAAATGGAAATCTTTCAAAGCATTGAAATAATGAAATCGCTGGCGGATACATCGCGCCTGCAGGTACTGAATTCCCTGATGGAAAAGCCGCAATATGTTGAGGAGTTGTCTCATAGGCTCAACCTGGCAATCTCAACGGTTTCATTTCACCTGAAGAAATTGCAGAAGGCAGGACTTGTGAAAGGAATTAAAGAACAGTACTACACTGTTTATCGTATCCGCGACGATATTTTCGACATGCCACTTCGAGAACTGGTGAACTTTGAAAATTTAAATAAATATGTACAGGAGGAACGCATAAATAAATATCGCCAGAAGGTGATAACAACTTACTTCAAAGAAGAAACACTAATAAAGCTGCCTGTACAAAGGAAGAAAAGACTTATTGTGCTCAATGTGTTTGCTAATAAATTCAGGAGCGGAAGAAAATACTCAGAGAAAGAGGTTAATAAAATAATAGCTGCTTCTTACGATGATTATTGTACCGTACGCCGGCTAATGGTCGAAGAGAAAATGATGAAGAGAGTTAAAGGCGTATATACACTTAACGAGAATAAAGAAGATGGAAATAAAAAAATGATTAATAAAAAGGAACTTAAAAACCAGTACAAGCAGAACCCGCGTCCGATGGGAATTTACATAGTGAAAAATCTTACCAGCGGAAAAATATTAATCGGCAGCAGTATGGATCTGCCGGGAAGGTTGAACCGCTTTAAGTTTGAGCTAAAATTCGGAACGGGGAGCAATAAGGAACTCCTGGAAGACTATAAGAAAACAGGCATGGATAATTTTTCCTTTGAAGTGCTCGACAGGCTGGAACCGAAAGAAGATCCCGGATATGATTATGCAGAGGATCTTCATACGCTCGAAAATCTTTGGCTCGAAAAACTTCAGCCTTACGGGGAAAGAGGATATAATAAAAAAACTCAAGAAAAATAGCCGGAAAGACCGGAAGACGTGCTCGAATACATTCACGAATAGCGGAAAATTACTCGATTACTGGATTCATTTTTATCGACAGAGCAAACCCATGACTTTTATTTCACCTTCACTGTATTACCTGATATTGATAGGAATAATTCCGGTAGAAAAGCCTGTAACAGCAGGATATAATGCAACATTCCACCAATGATTATTATAAGGTACAAACCGAAGCTTTATTTTCCCAATAATTTGAGCGAGTAAATGAAGTAAGTCTATGTACCAATCCATTTTGCAGAGGTAACTCAGACCATAATATATTATTCACATTTTAATATGTTCTATATTACTTAACAAATAACTCATCGATATAACACCATTTCCAGTTTTCTCCCGGCTCAAATGATTTTATTACCGCATGGTTTGTTTCATGGAAATGTTTTCTTGCGTGTTTGTTTTTTGAATTATCGCAGCAGCCGACATGACCGCAGATAAGGCATATCCTTAAATGAACCCACTCATCACCGGATTTTAAACATTCCTCGCAACCTTCCGGAGTATTGGGTTTTGGTTCGGTTTTTATTTGTTCTATATGTTCACAAATATTCTTCATTCTGCTCACCTTTTTTTATTTCTATAATTGTTCTTATTCCTATCAATTTTAACAGACGTCATAGTCAGCGATCCGGCAACAGCCTTATCATTAAAAAGACTAACGCTTTCATTTTTCCCTTTCAACGCTAAAGCATAAAGTAAGGGCAGATAATGTTCGGGAGTTGGAATAGCAAGATTATACGCTCCACCTTGTTCCTTATAATTTATCAATTGTTTGTGGTTATCTTCCAAAATAAATTTTTTCATCTTTTCGCTCGCTTCAATCGCCCAGTCATAACCATAATTTTCTGTATCAAATTTATCCCAGGCGATCAGTCGCAGATTGTGAACCATATTTCCGCTTCCTATAATCAACACCCCTTTACCACGCAGCGGCACAAGTTCTTTCGCCAGTTCATAATGATATTCTGCCGGTTGATTATAATCCAGACTCATTTGAATAACAGGGATATCTGCATTTGGGAACATTGGTTTTATCACACTCCAAGCGCCGTGATCAAGTCCCCATTTTTTATCTAATCCCACATCAGTTTTCTTTACTATAGCTTTCGTTTCTTTTGCAAGTTCAGGGCTGCCGGGCGTAGGATATTGCACATCGTACAATGCTTGGGGAAATCCGCCAAAGTCGTGAATAGTGATTGGCTTTTCCACTGCCGTTACGAAAGTCCCCCTAGTTTCCCAATGAGCCGAAATACATAAAATTGCATTTGGTTCGGGTAAAGTTTTACCGATCTTTCTCCAGCCTTTTACAAATTCATTTTCTTCAATACCGTTCATCGGGCTGCCGTGACCGATAAAAAGCACCGGCATTTTTCCGGTTCGGTTAAATGGTTCGGTTATTTTATTTAATTCATTTAGATTCATCGGAAATTAATCTATAATTTTAATTGTTCATTTAAAAATTGAAAAACTCTTAGATAAATTGACTAATTAAAATTAATTTATTTCCTGGGAATAGGAGTCGTTTAGGAACGAGACTAGCTGTCTACTGATATCTTCGAGTTTAACTAAATTTCCCTTCATAATTAGACGGTAAAATTGTTTTAAGATATTTTTCATGCCTTATACGGGAAACTACCAACAGGTTATAAACACACGGAAATTGTCAATTAGACACTATAAAAAATTAATGAATGTATTGGGAATAAAATTCTCGCAAGAATAATAACTATTATTCTGCGTATATTCCATGGATAATCCGGACACCATAAAAATACGTAATATTTTTTTGTATACTTATCGAAGGTTTTAACGATAGCTTTATCGATAGCCGCAGAAATTATCTCTTGAGGTAAATTTTTTTTAAATACTTCTTTGCTTGCTTATCGGTACAAATTAGCGCCCCCCCCCGTGAGTTCCAACAATAACCCCGCTGTGGAAGTTAATAGAAATTGAGTAGCTGATTCCCCGGATGTTTGGGATTTAGCCAACTGAAAGGCAGATTGTATTGCGGAAGTAAATTAGTTATAAAGAAAACATTTTAAGTATCTAAGCGTCGATTTCAAATAAGCCGCTCTATTTATAATTATTTCTATGTATTAAAGCCGGAAGAATATTAGTAGATATTATTGAATAATAACAATTCGGGAGTATTACGGAATTCTACTTACTTAATAAAACTCAGAGGCATTATTCTCTCCGCGAGAGTAGGTATTTTGGAGGTACATACTTTTAAGGGAAAAACAATAATTTTTTTACCTATTCATATTTTTGGGCAGCTGGATATAAACTTTGTTTACATTCTATTTTATGATATTTATAAAGTTACTAATCCAGGGAATTTGCCTTTCGCAACTGGAACTTTTTAATTTAGATTAATTATTAGAATCGAACTCGAATATTTTACAGAAACTTTATAATATCGTGACAATTTTGTGACCTTCTAATTGCAATTTCACCTTGTACATAACATAAATAAAAACCAAATTAGGGGGTCGTATGAGATACCTAAAAATTTTTTCTGTCCTTTCTCTATTTCTGTTAATTACATTCGCCGGGTGTGAAAAAAATAATACCCTTTCCATTAATAGCCCAGCAGACGGAGATAACTTACAGCCGCTCTCCAAACAAAGCAGTAATGTTCATGCCGTTTATACCCTTTCAAATTCCTCAGCGGGCAATAAAGTTATTGTGTATAAAAGATCAGGCAGCGGAACATTAACAAATGCGGGATCTTTTTCAACAGGAGGAACCGGTACCGGCACCGGGCTTGGTTCGCAGGGAGCATTGGTTCTTGATGGTAATTTCATCTTCGCTGTTAATGCCGGCAGCGATGAAGTATCCGTCTTATCCGTAGGAGCAAACGGATTATCCCTGGTTGATAAAAAACCTTCCGGTGGTATGCAGCCGGTTAGCCTGACTACTCACGGTAATTTGTTATATGTTTTGAATGCCGGCGGAACCGGGAATATTACCGGATTCAGAATTAAGAAAAACGGCAGCATATCACAAATTGCAGGTTCAACAAAACCATTAAGCAGTGGTTCAGCGGGACCTGCGCAGATTGAATTTAGTCCGAATGGCAGAGTACTTATTGTAACTGAAAAGGCTACAAATTCAATAGACACTTATGTAATAAGTAATAACGGAATGGCAAATGGACCGATTACACAGGCTTCCGCCGGAGCTACACCGTTTGGATTTGAATTTGATAAGAAAGGTCATTTAATTGTTTCGGATGCATTCGGGGGCGGAGCGCTTGCGGGCGCAATGTCTTCCTATAATGTTAGTACAAGCGGAGTCAGCTTAATTACCGGACCGGTTTTTAATAAGCAAACCGCACCCTGCTGGGTAGCAATAACAAAGAACGGAAAATTTGCTTATACAACCAATACCGGGACCAGTAATATTTCAGGCTATAAAATTGAGCATAACGGCAGTCTGAAACTTTTTAATGACGGAGGCAATACCGCTTCCACGGGAGCAGGCTCAAGCCCGATTGATATGGCGATAAGTAATAACTCACGGTACTTATATGCTCTTAGCGGAGGGACTAATACGATAAGTATTTTCAGAATAGACAACGGACATGGAGGGTTAACTCATGAAGGAACTATTACCGGGCTTTGGACCGGAACAGTTGGTCTTGCCGCTAATTAAATTTATATAAGTCTTAACATGTGTAAACTGTCCTGAGAATAGGTTATTCTTTCCACCTAATCATAAATTTTCGGGACAGTTTCTATTTTGCCGTCAGATTAGACGCAAACATTTCTAGAAATGATTTTATTTTTTTAAATATGAAACAGTACAATCGCTTGAAAAAATGAGAACTACTTTTTAAGATTATATCATTATAGTTCAAAATTATTTCACCAATATAAGCTTTCTCACCTCACTAAATTCATTCTTACCGTCAATTGATTTAGCATAAATTCTGTAAAAATAAATTCCCGATGCTAACGAACCGGCATTAAAATTAACTTCATGATAACCGGCTGATTCTGTTGTATTTATTAAACTTTTGATATCCTGACCGAGCATATCGTAAATTATAAGATTTACTTTACTCTCAGAAGGAAGAACATATTTAATCGTTGTTGTCGGATTAAACGGGTTCGGATAGTTTTGTAATAATAAGTAATCTTTCGG
>CAVVVS010000111.1:0-238457 GCA_963751355.1 uncultured Ignavibacteriales bacterium
GAACGGCACAGATTTCGCAGCAGATGGCGGAAGAGAATATACATTCATAAATAGTACTCCGTACGATCCAAATCATTACAATGATACAAATGTTGGTTTGGATAATGATAACATGTATGATTTCTGGCCAGGTGTTAGAACTTCGGCTGCAGATCATCCATATTTACAAGCACCATTTACTATGACGATAATACCAAATTATCCTAATATTGAAACGGATGCATTTACGTTTACGGCACCGACGGTTGACAAAAGTACTGCCTTAGAAAAAACGGATGTCAATAAAATAAATGTATTCCCTAACCCTTATTATGGTTACCAATATAGGGAAACATCTAGAGACGACCATTATGTAACTTTCAGTCATTTGCCCGGAACAAACGTTACGATTAGAATATTTGATTTATCAGGTGTTCTTGTTAAAACTATAAATCATATTAATGGTAAGCAATTTGAAACCTGGAATCTGCAAAATGATTCCGGTTATCCGGTAGCTAGCGGTATTTATGTAGCATACATAGATATGCCGGGTTTGGGTACCACTAAAGTACTTAAATTAGCTATAGTTCAGGAACAGCAAATATTGAAAGTATATTGATATTCCAAGGGATATCCCGGTACATACCGGGATATCTCTATAAAAATTTAAATATTAATCGGAGGAAATTATGTTTCGTTTGAAAAGACTATTATTTATCCTTCTAATATTAAGCTTCGCGGCAGTCGAAACTTTTGGAAGCGGTCAGGACAGGGCGGGTACCGCCGCTGCACCGGAATTAAGAATTCCGGTTGGCGCAAGGTATTTGGCAATGGTTGGTGCACCAATTGCGACTGTTTCAGGTTTGGAAGCAATATATTGGAATCCAGCTGGACTAGATCTCAGCACAACAAATGCAAATGCCATGTTTTCATACCGGCAATATATTGCTGATATGAATATGGATTTCGTCGCCGTTAGCGGAAGATTAGGCAGTGTTGGTACGTTAGGCTTATCTTTTAGGTCATTAAACATCGGTAATATAAATGTGACCACTATGGATCAGCCGGATGGTACCGGGGAAATATTATCCCCAAATTATTTTGTTCTCGGCTTGACATATTCAAAACAGCTTACCGATAGAGTCGCAATAGGAGCCAACTTTAATATAATAAATGAAAGCTTCGGTCGTGTTAGCGGTTCTAGCTTTAGTTTTGATGCCGGTGTTGAATATAGAGATTTATTCTCGGTTTCAGGTCTGGCTGTAGGTGTTGTTGTTAAAAATTTAGGCTCTTCCATGAAATATAGCGGAAATGCTTTATTCAAAATGGCTGAAGATCCTACTTCTTCAAGAGGACCTACATATTATCAAATAGATGCCGCATCTGCCCAGTTACCATCTGAAATTGCTATAGGTGTTTCATACTTAAAGAGATTCGACGAGCAGAATTCTCTTTCGGTTTCGGGAACATTTCAAAATAATAATTACACATATGATAATTATAAAATTGGATTAGAGTATTCTTTTGAAAATACTTTTTATTTACGCGGCGGATATCTTTTTACTCCTCAAGCCACTTCCGCTACACCGGATATTTTCCAAAATTATTCTCTTGGTGCCGGTGTAAACTTGATGAAATATAGCGGTATTGATCTTTCAGTAGATTACGCTTACGTTCCTGTGAAGTATTTTTCTGCAAACAATGTTTTTTCAATTAGAATCGGTTTCTAATTTGAGCTGTTAAATTATTTGATTAAAACAAAACGGTTTCCTCTGAATAAGAGTAAACCGTTTTTTTTTATTCATCAGAGTAAACAGTGTAATATTGAGTTCCGAATAATATGCCGGGAACAAGATTAATTCGAATTGGTATTAATTCCCTGTTCTAAATGGAATGCCTTAAGTAAAGACAAGTTGTTGAAAATTAATACCACAATTATTTTTGGTGTGATTTATTCTAAGATATTTCCTAAAATAAACAATAAAATAATTTTCAGACCGCAAAAAATATAAAATGCCGCTATCGTTTTATATTATTTATAAAGTTCAATGTATAACTTTTGTTATTTTATCTTTACTATAAAATATTTCAATTAAAGGGTTACTTCTAAAATTACGGTAATCTCAATAAAAAATTAGCACAACTTTAAAATTCATATGAAATCATATTCTAAATATTTAGTGTATATCATAATATTATTTACTTATTGTTCAATTATTGGGCAAGAAAAAAAATCAGATTTAATTGGTAAATGGAAATCAGTTGAAAAACGTAATGAAAAAATTACGTTATTAGTATTTACTACTAAAAATGAATTCACAATGCAGCCGGTAATTGTTGCAGACTACAAATATAAAATCAAGGGGAATTTGCTTTTACGTTTTTTCCATAAAACATACCCAATTAAAAAAACAATTATCGATACAAGTTATTTAATCTTTAAGCCTGACACTATCATAAGAAAGTATGGGAAAGGAAACTGGACTAATACAGTTACGATGGTAAGAGCTAAAAATTCCGAAAGAGATTCCGGTAAGGATCCTTTAATCGGAACATGGCTTTGGGATTACCCTGCAGGACATACAGCAAAATCTATATATAGAAAAAATGGTACTATGCATTTAGCCGTTCCGAGAGATAAATATGAAGGACACTATTCGGTTAATAATGATACCATAAAAATTGTTTTAAATAAAAATAAAGCAAAAATAATTTATACTTATTGGACTAAAGGGAAATTATTGAGCTTAAAAAATCTTGAACATGGAAATGAAGAATTATTCAAAAGAATCAATTAGTTATTCGATATACAATTAACACTAAATACAAAACAAAATAATGTTTATGAAATATAAAATAGAATCACTCGTTATAATACTTTTAGTATCTATCTCAATAATAGGATGCTCATCAAAACAAAATGAGAAAAAAATAAAAAATAAATTAATGGGGAAATGGGAAGCTATTTTAGTATATCCAAATGTCAAATACAAACTAGTTGCAGATTTTGAAAAAGACTCTAGTAATAATATTAGAATGAAATTATCTAGTCCCAAGCAAAAATCTTTTAATTTAACTGTTGATAGTTTAGAAATTATTGGCAACAAGATAAGTTTTAGTGTAAAAAAATATCAAGTTCACTTTTCTGGAATATTTAATGTTGACAGTAATAAAATTGCGGGTACATGGAAGCAGACTAAATATCATCTTCATTTAATATTTTTCAGGGAAGGTGAACTGGCAAGATTTAACAGACCGCAATATCCAATGAAACCCTATCCATATAATTCGGATTCCGTAGCATTTGATAATTATAAAGAGAATATAAAATTAGCAGGTACCTTAACTTATCCGAATCATAAAGGAAAATATCCGGCTGTATTATTGCTTTCAGGCATGGGTCCGCAAGATAGAGATGAAACTATGTACGGACATAAGCCATTTGTGATTGTAGCGGATTATTTGACTAAGAAAGGATTCGCTGTTTTAAGAGTGGATGACAGAGGTATGGGTAAATCGACCGGGAATTATTATAATTCAACAACAAACGATTTTGCCGGCGATGCTGCGGCAAGTATTGAATTCCTAAAAAAGCAGCAAATGGTCGATTCAACCCAAATAGGTTTAATAGGTTTTAATGAAGGTGGTTTAATCGCTTCAATGGTAGCATCGCGGAATCGAAACATTAAATTTATTGTCCTTTTATCAACCCCTGGGTTGACGGGGGAAAAAATTCTATTGGCACAAACATTAAACATTCAAAAAAAGGAAAAAGTACCAAAGGCTGAGTTAACTAAAAATTATAATTTCAATAAAAAAGTATTTAATATAATAGCAAGCAGAAAGGATTCTTCTACAATTCATGATGAATTAGTGCAGGCTTACAAAGATATGATTGCATCTTTAAGTACGAAAGAAAAATATCAGAAAAAATATTCAAAGAATGTAATTTTAAGACAAATAGGTTTTATGTCAACTCCCTGGTTCAGGTATTATTTAACTTATGATCCAAAGGTTAATTTTGAAAAAGTTAAATGCCCTGTATTAAATTTATATGGGGATAAAGACATTCAAGTACAGCCTGATGAAAACCTTGCAGCGATAAAAAATGCATTGGCGGATGGAGGAAATAATAACGTAAAATCCGAGGTCATACCAAATGTAAATCACTTGTTCCAAGATTGTCAAACCGGGTTACCGCAAGAATATTCACAGATTACCGAGACATTCTCTCCGAAAGTATTAGTAATAATAGGAGATTGGATAAAAAAGGAACTGGCTGCTGAAAAGGGCAAACAGGTAGCATATAAATAAATATGAAACGAATCGAGTTATGGCTAATAGTAAGTATGAATTAAAAAGACGAATTATTATCAGTGGAAATCTTCTACTTAGTGTAAGTAGTTAATTAATTGCGATAAAAATTTTACCCGAAAAGTTTGATGTAAATTATATATAAAAAATGGGAGTCCCGAAATGGACACCTATTAAAAAAATAGTATCCAATACTCCTTAAATGAGCGGTTATAAAGTAAATTATTTTTTGTAACCTTTACTATAATATTATAGGTTTTTTTATCCCGCTTAAATTTGCATCATTTGCAGTATATAATATTAATAATAAATTATCCTGTATTTCTAATACCTCCTGCAATTCCATTCACAGTTGATCTTAAAAGATGCAAAAGTTCCTTCTTTTTCTTACTTGATAAATTCTTATTTCTGAAAGCTTTTATATATTTCACTTGAATAAAACTTAAAGGATCGATATAAGGATTTCTGAGAAGAAGTGATCTTTGCAGAGATTTATTGGTGTCTAATAAATTTTCTTTCCTGGTTATTTTTAAAACTGCATCGCAGGATAAATCATATTCATGGTTAATCATCTTAAATATTTTTTTACATTCCGGACTATTTTCACATAGTGAAAGATATTCTTTCCCGATAACCATGTCAGTCTTCATTAAAACCATTTCGATGTTATCAACGAGTATTTTGAAGAAATCCCACTCATCGTACATAACTCTAATTATATCCCAATTAATATTTTTATTGTTAATGTAATTATTAATTGAAGATCCGAATCCATACCAACCGGAAATAGTCTGCCTGTTTTGAGTCCAAGAGAATACCCATGGAATTGCACGCAATGACCTTATATCATTCGTTTTTTTACGGGATGCAGGTCTTGAGCCAATTTCTATTTTTTCTATTATATCGATCGGAGTGACTTTTCTAAAATATTCTATGAATGATGAATGAGTAATTAATTTTCTATATGCAATTAAGGCAGATTCCGAAATTTCATCAAAAATATTTTCATACCTACCAAGAACATCGCTATCCTTTTTATAAATTGAATAAGAAGATGATAAAATTACTGCTGATGTAATTAATTCTAGACTGGTTTTTGCAATATCCGGGATAAGGTATTTTGAAGATATCATTTCTCCTTGTTCTGTGATTTTTATTTTCCCTTCGATTGTACCTCTAGGTTGTGCCATTATAGAAGGGAATACGGGACCGCCTCCTCTAGAAACACTGCCGCCTCTACCGTGGAAAAGAACTAATTTAATTTTATGTTTATCGCAAAGTTGTTTTAAATTTATTTGCGCTTTGTATAGTTCATAATTGGAAGTAACAATCCCTCCGTCTTTATTACTGTCTGAGTAACCAATCATTATCTTTTGAGTTGAATTTCGTAAGCGTAAATGCATGGAATATAATTTATTACGGAATAATGATTCCATAATTCCAGTACAATTGCGTAAATCTTCTATTGTTTCAAAGAGGGGTAGAATATCTAAATCTGAAGAAACGATTTTGCCTTTATCTACTTCAAGTAATCCTGCTTCTTTAGCAAGCAGCAAAGAGCTTAAAACGTCACTAACCGAAGAACAATTGCTGATAATATAATCGTTGCATGAATCGGGAGAAATATTGATTTTACCCCATTTTATAATTGATATTTCATTCAATACCTGCCTGGTTGTAGTTTTAATTTTGCTGAATGTATTCTTAAGAGGTCTCGAAGATGAAAGTTCATTAGTTAATAATTCAATTTTGTGAGTTTCATCGAGAAGATTAAATTCAGATTGAAGTTCAGTCAAAGAAAATAGATCGTCAATTGACGCACGAAGCATGGATGAATTCTGCCGTATATCTAATGATACAAATCTAAATCCGTATGTTTGGACTTTATAAATGAAAGGTAATAAAACAGAATTTGCTATAGTTATTCCTTTATTTAGTATTAAACTATTGTACATTAATTTCAGATCCGCTAATAATTCCTTTGGGTTAGCATAACCATTCTCTTTACAGTTTAATATATTGCGCAATTTAAGTGAAATAAGGAACAACTTTGTTCTATATATTTCTGAAGGATCCCTGACCAAACCGTCGGTGTTTTCAACAGCATATTGTTTTCGTTCTCTCTCTACTGAATTATGCAGCGCTTTACTAACTTTAACTAAATTTATTGAAGGACTTAAGGTTGCGTATAGGTTTTCAAGGTCGCGTAGATACAAATTAATAATTTGGTTTCTATTATTTTGTAATGTTGATTTGGTAATTTGAACTGATACGAACGGATGACCGTCCCTGTCTCCACCCATCCATGAGCCAAATTTAATTAAGGGCGGAACGGGTTGATCAACTCCGAAGTATTCCTGTATTTTATTATTAAGGATTAAATAGAATTCAGGAATAATATCATATAAAACATCTTTGAAAAAGAAAAGTCCACGCTGAATTTCATCCTGAACCGTAACTTTATGAAATCTTATTTCATTTGATTGCCATAATAATGTAACTTCAGTTTGAAGAAGACTTTTAATTTCATTTTCTTCTTCAACAGTATTTTTTTTTATCTCGCGTTGTAAAAGTAACTGGCTGATTTTTAATATTTTTCTTAATATTGTCTGTCGCGTAGCCTCTGTAGGATGTGCGGTAAATACGGGAAGTATTTCTATAGAATTTAAAATATTTATTACGTCTTGTTTTGAAAGTTTCAACTCTCTTAATTTTTCAAATACATTATCAAAGGACCTTAATCCGGCTGCATTTTTATTTATGTTAGATATTCTAGTTTGTCTTATCCTGTGGATCTCATCTGCGGCATTTACAAGAATAAAATAGGTTGAAAAAGCTCTAACAACTTTATGGGAATCTTCAAGCGATAAGGAAGCAATTAAACGTTTTATTTTTTTACGGGTACTTTCCTTGTAATCAGTGCGCAGCTCTTTGGTCAATGCCCTAAGTTTTTCCTCTATTTCGTATAATTTCAACCCTTCTTGTTCCTTCAAGACATTCCCTAATATTATACCGAGTTCCTTGATATCCTTTTTAAGCGGTGCATCCTGTTCCGAATCTTCTAACAATTTTAAAGAACGTTTGCTCATTTATAGATCCTTGCCTGATTTTGTATAAAAATTTAGAATGATAATTATTTTAAATATAACTTATTGTAAATAAAATAGTGCATTTTATAATGTAGATTTTTATTATTATTTGCATAACACCGTAATGAATGAGTACGAAAATGCAATGAATCATCTCCAAGGATTTGGTGCTATAGACGAGTTTATTCTACAATAATTTGACTTCTACTGCTAAAGTGTGCCCGTTTTTGATGTGGGTATCACTTTGTGAAATGGCAAAACAAACTTTATAATACCGCTTTAGGCGGTTGGTTATTATAAGAAAATAAAAAGCTACAAACTGAACATCTTCTTAGATGATGCATTTAAATTATCAATTCAATGGCAATAAAAATTGAGTTAGCCCCAGTAAATCGATATTTAATTTTAATATCATAATGATCAAAGTTATAATCTATATATTCCAAATATTCTGTATAAATATGTATTATAAAAAGATACCAAACAATTTATGTGATTTAGATTCGAAAATGATAGCTATGGGGAAAATAATGCTCAATTTTAGATAATAAATATTTTATAATTAGATTTATATAATAAGTTACAAATAGTTAGTAAAAATTATCGAAATATAATCAAACGAATAACTTGAATAATTGAATAATTATCTTATTTTATAAAAATTGAGTCATAAATGAAAAATCATTCGTGATAAACCAGTCCATACAAACAATAATAATTACTCAACAACAATTGATCGTTAAAAATCCTGTCTCAGTTATTTTAATATTAAAAAACAAATTTAAAAAGAATAAACTAGTTTACCGATTAGCCAAAAGCGATGTTGGTATGTATATATATTAATTAAAAAATTATTTAAAAAACAAATAATGAGAAAAGAAATGCTTGAAATAAAACAATTAAAATCAGATAGAGACTTCACACAAGAAATTACCAGAGAAAGATTCATAAAATTTTTACATGAACATTTAGACCAGTTCGGTGATTCGATCTCAGCTATTTCAAAATCTGTAGATTATGCTTTTTCAACAGAACCGGGTAAAGGCGGATTTCTGCTGGCGGCATACTATGACAATGAATTAGCCGGCGAACTGGTTATGAATAAAACTGGAATGGACGAATACATACCGGAGAACATTCTCGTTTATGTTGCAGTGGACGGTAAATTTAGAAATAAAGGAATTGGAAGGCAGATTGTTGAGAAATCTGCAGAACTTTCCGAAGGAAATGTTGCTTTGCATGTTGAGTACAATAATCCTGCAAAGCGTTTATACGAAAGGATCGGCTTTAAATCCAAATATGCAGAAATGCGATTAATCAGGGGAGAATAAATAATGGCTACGTTAACAATTGATACGGATAAAATATGTAGTAATATAATTAAACTTCAAAACTATCTTTCAAAAAACGGAATAACATGGACGTTGGTTACAAAAATGTTGTGCGGGGATAAAGCTTCATTAGAAAAGATCATTCCGGCTGTTTGTATTAAAAATCTTCATTCAGTCGGAGATTCCAGGATAACTAATCTACGCATAATTAAGGAAATCAAACCTGATGTAGTTACAATGTACATCAAACCACCGGCTTTAAACCAGGTAAAAAATGTTGTCAAGTATGCAAATATATCACTGAATACATCATATAAAACAATTGAGGCCCTAAATAGAGAAGCCGAAAGGCAGGGGAAAATTCACCGGATTATTGTTATGATAGAAATGGGTGAGCTAAGAGAGGGAGTATTAAGAGACGATATATTAAATTTTTATGAAAAAGTATTTAACCTCAAAAATATAGAAATAAACGGTATAGGTACAAATTTAGGCTGCATGTACGGAATAGAACCTACATATGATAAATTAATTCAACTAAGTCTATATAAGAATTTAGTGGAAGCCAAATTTGATCATAAGCTGGAACTAGTATCGGGGGGCAGTTCAATTACTTTACCGTTAATCTCAAAACAAAAAGTACCAAAAGGAGTAAACCATTTTAGAATTGGTGAGGCGGCTCTGTTAGGTACTTCTCCGCTTGATAATAAAAAATTTAGAAATCTCTCGACTTCGGCAATAAACTTCTCCGGAGATATATTGGAATTATATAAAAAAGAAGTTGTACCCGATGGTATAATGGGCGAAGCTGCCGTTGGACATATTGCAGAGCTTTCAGAAGGTACAAATGATCATAAAGAATCCTATAGATGTATTGTAGATTTCGGTGAACTGGATGTTGACGCCTCAAACCTGATTCCGAAGGACAGCCGGGTTAAATTTGTAGGTACAACATCGGATATGACGGTTTACGATATTGGTGAACAAGGCGGTGGATATCATGTACACCAGCAGATGCATTTTTTCCCGAATTATATGTCGGTAGCCAGAATTATGAATTCTCGTTATATGAGTAAAAAAATTATATAACTCGAATTACATGAAATCTGAAAATCTCAATCAAAATTACTTTACTAGTTTAGCTCGTATAAAGTTAATATCCCGATCAATTAGGGATATTTTATTGTTACCCGGATTTTGGGAATAATATTTTTAATAAATTAATTATAAGGGGGAAATGTAAAAATTATTATTCATAAAAATGGAAAGTTAAATGCATTTAATTGATATACTCGAATTTGTCATTTACATGTTGGTAATGCTGGGGATAGGTTTTTTCTTTTTGAAAAAAAATAAAGATGCTGAGGATTATTTTGTCGGTGGTAGAAGTATGGGAAGTTTGCATGTAGGATTATCCGTAGTTGCTACTGATGTAGGTGGAGGATTTTCAATCGGATTAGGTGGTCTTGGTTTTATAATGGGATTGTCGGGTTCATGGATGTTGTTTTCCGGATTGCTTGGTGCCTGGTTAAGTGCCGTCTTTTTAATTCCACGGGTGAGTAAAATTGCCAGGTTTAAAAAACTTTACACTTTTCCTCAAATCCTCGAACATTTTTATAATAATAAAGTTGCATTAATTGCGGGTATTATTTCTGCCGTTGGTTATATCGGTTTCACAAGTTCCCAGATATTAGCGGGCGCAAAGTTAGCAGCTGCTTCATTTGTCGGATTGGATATGGAAACCGCACTAATTATAATGGGGGCAATAGTCATTATTTACACTGCGCTCGGTGGTATAAAAGCCGTAATTTATACCGATACGGTACAATGGATAGTGCTGATGGTAGGACTAATTTTTATCGGCATCCCGGTATCATATTTTGCTTTGGGAGGTTATGATGCGATTGTAAAATCAATAACACCGGAATTTTTATCATTTACCAATGTAAGCTGGCAAACACTTGTTAATTGGGGCGTTACTATTGTTCCCATTTGGTTTGTTGGGATGACTCTCTATCAGAGGATTTATGCTTGTGAGACAGAAAAGGTTGCTAAAAAAGCATGGTATATTGCCGGACTATTTGAGTGGCCAATCATGGCTTTAATGGGCGTTACACTTGGAATGTTCGGTCGTGTTGGGGCAGATCAGGGATTATTTCAACATCTCGGATATGCTAATATTTCCAGCCTCGATCCGGAAATGGGTTTACCTTTATTACTTCGTTCTATTATTCCAGTTGGATTAATGGGGATAATTATGTCATCATATTTCTCGGCTATTATGTCAACTGCCGATAGTTGTTTAATGGCTGCCTCCGGTAACGTAGCGACGGATATAATTGATTTTTTCTTTAAAGTTAGCAGCAATGAAAAAAGATTTTTAAAGTTATCGCAATGGTTAACTTTAATTCTGGGTGTCCTGGCTCTCTGGCTGGCAAGTTCCATGCAAAATGTACTTCAACTGATGTTATACTCCTATGCATTTATGGTCTCCGGACTTTTTGTCCCCGTTATAGGGGCATTTCTTTGGAAACGCAGTAGTTCAATTGCCGCAATGTGGGCAATGATTATCGGCGGCGGAACGACTATAACTTTAATAGCATCCGGTATTCAGCTTCCGTTGAAACTAGATGCTAATATTTTCGGTATAACGGCGTCCGCAGTTACATTCCTTGTCCTGACGTATTTATATCCGAACAAGGAACCGGTTAAGGATTTGGAAGAATATGAGATTGTAAATACAAATTGAGTAGGATAAATTACATGTTGCTAATACAAAATCGGAGCTGTTAAATAAACCTTTTTAAAATTGTTTAAATACTCAATTTATAAACTTTTGTGTTTATTGAAATAACGTAAATAGCTAACTTGCTCAATAAAATAGTCCCTAATTTGTTTGTTGAAGTTACAATTTTGTTAAAATTAAATTAAGAGGTCATGTTACGCAAGGAAAGGGAAATGACTCATTTATATCGTTCCTAACTTTGCTCAAAAAACCGCTTGAGGAAATCGGAATCTCATTCTTTATTTGTCTTAGAGATACTGAATCCCTTCTAAAAAGGGTATGCAACTTAAGCATATCAATTGCATAACATGAGTTAAAAGTTTATCTGATTTTTTAGTATAATGTATTTGTCTTTACAATACTTTATGCCATGGTGCATATTTTCAAAACAAATATCATGCGATTCTCATTAATTATGCAGCAATTAAATTAAAAAGACCATTATGCCAAATAATATTTCTCTTCAAGAACTCATAAAACTAAGACATGCTATACACCAATATCCCGAACTATCTAACCATGAACACAATACATCAAGACTAATAAAAGATTATCTTTCTAAATTTAATCCGCAGGAAATAATTGAAAATTTAGGCGGCTTCGGACTCGCATTTATATTTAAGGGAAAAGAACCGGGAAAAACGGTGATGTTTCGTTGTGAACTTGATGCACTTCCTATCGAAGAAGTTAATAATATTGAGTATCGTTCAAATTCGGAAAATGTGTCCCATAAATGCGGGCATGACGGACATATGGTTATCCTTGCCGGGATTGCTGATTATTTATCGCATAATAAACCAGCTAAAGGAAGAGTTGTTTTACTCTTTCAGCCCGCAGAGGAAACAGGCGAAGGTGCCGAAAGAGTAATAAATGATAAAAAATTTGAGCAGATTAAACCGGATTATATTTTTGCATTACACAATCTACCCGGATTTCCTTTACACAAAATTTTGATAAAAAAAGGAATTTTTGCCGCTGCTTCAAAGGGAATGATAATCAAACTTCACGGTAAAACATCTCATGCCGCGGAACCTGAACGAGGTATAAGTCCTGCAATTGCTGTTGCTAAATTAATTCAGCAATTAAATGAATTACCTTTAAAATTAAAAGAATTAAAAGATTTTACCCTTTTAACAATTATTCATGTAAAAGTTGGCGAACGTGCATTCGGTACTACTCCTGGAGAAGCCGAGGTGTTAGCAACACTGAGAGCTTATGAAAATGAGGATATGGGTTTATTAACTGCTGAGGCGGTTAAGACAGCTAAAAATATTGCGACGGAAGAAAAATTAAACGTCGATATAAATTGGACGGAAGAATTCCCTGCTACAATAAATTCACAAGAATACGTTGAAGTAATTAGAAAATCCGCCGAAGAAAATAATTTTGAAATAGAAGAAGTATCAAATCCTTTTCGATGGTCGGAAGATTTCGGACACTTCACTAATAGTTTCCACGGCGCACTATTCGGTTTAGGCAGTGGTTCTGGTCATCCCGATCTTCATAACCCAAACTTTGATTTTCCGGATGAAATTATAGAAACCGGTGTGAAAATGTTTAGTTCAATTGTCAGAATACTACTTAACTAGGTATAATAATGTTCGATACTTCTTTGATCGAGATAAATAAGTCCGCTGTTAAAAACAATATAAACTTTTTAAAGAAACAGTTTGGTAAAGATGTAAGAATTTCATCGGTAGTGAAAGGGAATGCATATGGACACGGGATGGAAGAATTTATTTCTATAATTGAAGAATGCAATATTGATCATTTTTCAGTTTTTAACGCATCGGAAGCGTTAAGAGCAAAAATGGTAATTAAAAACGGTTCCGGCATAATGATTATGGGAATGATTGATAATGATGAGCTAGAATGGGCGATTAAAAATAATATAGAGTTTTTTGTTTTTGAATTAGACAGACTCAAAGCTGCACTAAAAGCGGCAAGAAAAATAAAAAAGCCTGCCAGAATACATATTGAAGCAGAAACGGGAATGAATAGAACCGGTTTCAATAAAGAACAATTAGAACAAGTTGTTAACATTATTGATAAAAATCAACAACACTTTATTATAGAGGGTTTTTGCACTCATTATGCAGGCGCGGAAAGTATTGCGAATTTTGTTAGAATTAAAAAACAAATAAGGCTTTTCAACAATAAATATAAGTGGATTGTTAACAGGGGTATAGTGCCAAAAAGAAAACACACAGCTTGTTCTGCTGCAGCAATGTCATATCCTCAAACGCGAATGGATATGGTACGTATCGGGATTCTTCAATACGGATATTGGCCCAGTAAGGAAACTCTTATTGATTATCTCTCAGACAAAAAAGAAAAAATTGATCCGTTGAAAAGAGTAATTACCTGGAAAACAAAAATAATGAGTATAAAAGAAGTGGAAACAGGTGAATTCATAGGATACGGAACAACTTATTTAGCATTAAAAAAAATGAGAATTGCCGTAGTTCCTGTTGGATATGCACAGGGATTTAGCCGTTCGCTCAGTAATCAGGGGAGGGTTCTGATTCACGGTCACCGTTTAAATGTAATCGGTATCGTTAATATGAATTTGTTAACTGTTGATATCACGCATTTGACCGATGCAAAAAAAGGGGATGAAGTAGTACTTATCGGAGATCAGGGGGATTTAAGTATTTCGGTTTCTTCTTTTAGTGAATTAAGTGAACAGGTAAATTATGAACTGCTCACCAGGCTGCCTTCTCGAATTCCAAGGGAAATTGTGTAAAATATTATTAATGTAGATTTATTTTGTCTCAAGTTTTGGTGTAAACCTTGTAAGATAGATTTTCTGCAAAATAGTTTATTTATTATATCGAATGAGTCATTGGCTGAGATCTGTGCACATATGATGTAATTTTTTTAGAATTGTGAAATTTCTACATTTGGTCGAAATGAAAATTAAGTAAAATACTTGTTTTACAGAGACTCTAGTACTTTTATTTTTGTATTATTGATATTATTAATTAACTCTTCTATAAATTTAATAGAATTTTAATATGCAAAAGTTATTCATTCCCTTTTTATCTGTTATATCGATTGCTCTATTGATAACAGGCTGTGCTTCTAAGACAGTGGTTAAAGAAAAACCAATCCCGACAATTTTTGAAAAGTCAAACAATTTTATCACTGATTTTGATTCCGGGCATTTAAAGTTTTCCAGCCCGCCGGGGTCAAGAGTTGACTCCCTTAAGATTGACACAACCAGGAAATCTATTACAATCAATCTGAACAAACAGTTCTCGTATTATCCTTACAGACCTCAAACGGTTCGTGAAATTTATGCGGCAGTTAAAAATTATTTCGGAGCCTTATTCGAAAATTATGATATTACCTTAAAAACATTAAATCATCCAATAGAAGATTTAATTCCTAATTATTACCGCAAAAATTCAACTCAATATGATTACAGTAGAATTCCGTTAATAACAAAAAAAAGATCTGCTCCTGTTATCTGGAACGTGAGTAAAAAAATAGTCCCGTCTAATGGACTATATAATAGAAACATAGTGGTTTGGCCGAGTCATGGTTGGTATTACAATAATAGACAAGATAGATGGGAATGGCAAAGACCAAGACTATTTCAATCGGTTGAAGATTTAATCCCATACTCATTTACGATACCTTACCTGGTTCCGATGCTGGAGAATGCAGGGGCAAATGTTTTTGTCCCTCGTGAAAGAGATGTGCAAACTAACGAAGTTGTTGTCGATAATGATACTCCTGCCGGCAGTACATCCGGTAATTACATAGAGCATAGTTACAACAAAAAACATCAATGGAAAAACGGTATAGGAAGCGCATTTGAAATTGGAAATACTCCATACCCGGTAGATTATAATCCTTTCCTCCACGGAACTCACAGAATTACGCTTGCCGATACAATGATAACCGCCACCGCTATATGGATCCCGAATATACCTGAAGCCGGTGAATATGCGGTTTACATTTCATACAAAGCTTCTGGAGCAAATGTTGACGATGCACACTACATAGTTTATCATGACGGCATAAAAACAGATTTTAGAGTAAATCAGCAAATCGGAGGAAGTACTTGGGAATTTTTGGGAAAATATAAATTTAAAAAAGGTTATAATCCTGACAGCGATAAAGTTATTCTGGTGAATGAAAGCAGCCAGCCGGGAAGAATTATTTCTGCCGATGCTGTTAGATTCGGCGGTGGAATGGGTGTGGTTATGCGAAACGGGCATACGAGCGGAAGGCCTAAATTTGTAGAAGGCAGCAGGTATTATCTGCAGTATATGGGAATGCCTGACACACTCGTTTATGATTTACATAAGGATAAAAATGATTATGTAGATGATTATCAATCACGTCCCGAATATGTAAACTATCTTTACGGCGATCCTTTCGGCCCCAATAAAGACCGCAAAGTAAAAGGACTGGGAATCCCTATCGATCTTTCTATGGCTTTTCATACGGATGCCGGGATTACGCATAATGATACAACGGTAGGTACATTATCTATATACAGTTTAGCCGGGGCGGATACAGATTATGTTTATCCCGACGGAGTGTCACGCATGGCTAACCGTGATTTAGCTGATATCATGCAGACACAAATTGTTAAGGATATAAGAGCTAAGTATGATTCTACATGGAACAGACGATCACTTCGGGACGGAGATTACAGCGAATCATTTCGACCTAATGTTCCTGCAGTTCTGATTGAACTGTTGTCACATCAGAATTTTCTCGATATGACCTTCATGCAAGATCCCCGGTTCAGATTTTTAGTTTCACGGGCAATTTATAAAGGAATGTTGAGATTTCTATCCATACAATACAGATTTAAATACATTGTTGAACCTTTACCAGTCACTAATTTTAATTCAAGCATGAATGGTTTAGGCGATGTAACCTTGAGATGGAAACCAACCATAGATTCCCTTGAGCCCACAGCCGTGCCGGATAAATACATTCTTTATACGAGAAAGAATGGCGGCGATTTTGATAACGGAGTCTTGGTTGATCAGCCGGACGTAGTTTTTAAAAATGTTAAACCGGGAATAATTTATAGTTACAAGGTCACTGCGGTGAATGGCGGCGGTGAAAGTTTTCCGTCGGAGGTTCTATCGGTTTGCAGAATGAAAGATGATAGAAAGCCTGTTTTGATTATAAACGACTTCACACGAATAGCCCCTCCCGCAAAGGTAGTCAGTGATAAATTTACAGGTTTTGTTAATAACATCGATCCCGGTATGCCTTATAAATATGATGTTAGCTTTACCGGCGCTCAGTATAATTTTGATTCTGCTTCACAATACAAGAATAACGACAACCCGGGATGGGGTGCTAGTCATGCAAACTACGAAACAAAAGTGATAGCCGGAAACACTTTTGATTATCCTTATATACACGGTAAGTCGATCAAAGCTTGCGGTTACCCGTTCGTTTCGACAAGTGTAAAAGCGGTGATTGAAGATTCACTGGATCTCTCCCAATACAAATTTGTAGACCTGATCTTAGGAGAACAAAAAACCACGCATTGGGAAAGAGCAGTGGAAGATTCTATTAGAGGATTAAGATTTGAAACATTTCCTAAAAAACTTCAGTTAATGATAACCAAATATTGTGAATCGGGAGGGAATCTATTTGTTTCCGGTTCTTATGTAGGAAGCGATTTGTATAAATACATGCCGGAAGCAAATTCTAATATTCAATTTGCCCGTGATGTATTGAAGTTTAACTGGGATACCGATCACGCTGCCGTTACCGGAAATGTGTTCTCAGCCGATTCCAATTTTTTGCACAAATTCGATGCATTCCGTTTCAATAGTCAATTTAACGATAAAATTTATGCTGTAACTGCACCGGATGCCATTACTAATGTGAAAGATAGCGAAACAATACTTCGATACACGGAAAATCAATTCAGCGCTGGCACTGCATACAAAGGGAAGTATGGTGTAATTGTGTTTGGTTTCCCGTTTGAGACAATCATAGAACAATCCGAAAGGGACGCCATAATGAAGGCAGTATTATCTTATTTTAAATTGTAAATAAAATATTTACTCATTACAGCTTTTCCAAAAAGTCTAACACATAATTATTGCATGAACAAAGTGAAATATCTTTGTAATTTGTTAAACATGAGTTATTAATGCATTCTCCGCAAATAAAGAATTACCGGTGAAAATATCTTACATATATGATATATGGTGTACATAAATTTTAATATTTCTTAATTTGATTCTTATAACGTATATCCAAATAATAGAAGCAATTCCCAAATGAAACAAATCCTAAAATATTTATTGCCGTTTATATTCTTTATTTATGGATGCACATCCAGGCAGGCCTCAAGTGAGCGGGTAGCTGAAAAACCACTCTCATTTAATGAAAAGAAAATCGAATTTGAATCGGGGATAAAAAATAGAAGCTTATCTTTTCCGATTCCTTCCGGAACAAAATTGGAATCGATCATAATTGATTCGGTTCATAAAATTGTAAAAATTAAATTGAGCAGAGCGTTTTCTTATCAGCCTTTTAGGATAAAAAATGTTGGACAGATATATAATTCTGTTAAGGATTTCTGGCTGCCGGACTTTAAAGATTATCAATTTATAATTGGTACAATCGGATTTCCTGTAGAAGATCTTATACCTAATTTTTACAGGAAAGCTCCTTATTCATTGGATTTAAAAAGAATCCCCCATAGGATAGTTCGCCCGAAATCGGTAACCGAAAATGTAAGCAAACCTTACATTCCCATAAATGGATTATTTAATAAGAATATTGTGATAGCGCCAAGCCACGGGTGGTATTATAATGCAAAAACAGATCGCTGGGAGTGGCAGCGACCACGGCTTTTTCAGTCGGTGGAGGATCTATTAGCAAATTCATTTTGTATACCTTATTTAATCCCGATGCTCGAAAATGCCGGCGCTGTTGTTTTCGATCCGAGAGAACGGGATGTCCAGACACATGAGGTCATTGTTGATAATGATGATAAAAAAGATGTTTCCGAAGGTTACTATCAAGAAGAAAATATAAACAAAGAAAATAAATGGGAAGAAGGTAAGCATAAAGGTTTTGCACGGGGAATTGTTCCGTATAAAGTTGATTATAATCCTTTCATAAAAGGAACGTATAAAATTATTCGTTCGGATACGCTGGCAACAAGTAAAATAAGTTGGAATCCTGACATCCCGGAATCCGGCGATTATGGAGTCTACATTTCGTATCATGCATCGAAAGAAAATATAGATGATGCGCACTACATCGTCTACCATTCGGGTATAAAAACTGAGTTTAGGGTGAATCAGCAAATCGGGGGAAACACCTGGCAGTATTTAGGCAGGTTTAAATTCAGTAAAGGATTTCATCCCGACAGCAATAAAGTTGTTTTGTTAAATGACAGTAAAGAGACAGATAAACTTGTCTCAGCAGATGCTGTAAGATTCGGAGGCGGCATGGGAGTTATAAGCCGCGGGGGAAGAACAAGCGGAAGACCAAAATTTATTGAAGCCAGCAGGTACTATCTGCAGTTTGCCGGAATGCCGGACTCTTTGGTTTATAATTTTAATAATGATAAGGATGATTATAATGATGACAAACAGGACAGAAGTAAATATGTAAATTATCTTAACGGATCTTCCGTAAATGATAAAAAAGGAGAAGGTCTCGGTATTCCTATCGACATTTCATTGGCTTTACATACCGATGCAGGAGTTTCGCATAAAAATAAAATAATCGGGACTCTGGCTCTATACGGCGACAAAGGAGAGCACTCTGAGAATGATTTTCCTAATGATGTTTCAAGACTTGCAAATCGTGATTTAGCTGATATCGTGCAGTCGGAAATTACCAATGAAATTGGTAAAAAATATGATCCAAACTGGACAAGAAGGCAGCTCATGAATGAGCAGCCTGCAAATGATGCGTACCCCCAGCAATATAGCGAAGTGTATCGTCCGAATGTACCTTCTGTACTAATTGAACTTTTATCCCATCAAAATTTTACGGATATGAAATTTGCAAACGATCCCCAATTTCGTTTCGATGCTTCCCGTGCTATTTATATCGGATTTTTAAAATTCTTATCGGTTCAGGATAATTTTAAGTATGTTGTTCAGCCTCTGCCGGTAAACTCATTTGCGGCAAAATTGGATGAAAAGGGGGATGCTGTTTTAGATTGGAAACCAACGATGGACAAACTTGAGCCCACTGCAAAGCCAACCGGTTATATAGTGTATACAAGAATAAATGACGGTGATTTTGACAATGGGCAATTAGCGGAAGATACTTCAATTGAAATTAAGCATTTGAAACCCGGTGTTATCTATAGTTTCAAGGTAACGGCTGTAAACAGCGGTGGTGAAAGTTTTCCTTCGGAAATACTTTCTGTCTGCAGTAGTGAAAATACTGAACAGCCTGTTCTTATAATTAACGGATTTACCAGGGTCTCTGGTCCCGGAATTGTTAATTCAGCAAATTATCAAGGATTTTTAAACATGCCTGATGCAGGAGTTCCGTATAAATATGATATAGCTTTTACAGGAACTCAATTTAATTTTAATCCTAAGAATGGATGGAAATCAAATGATAATTCCGGTTGGGGTGACAGTCATGCAGACTATGAAGCCAAAGTAATTGCAGGCAACACATTTGATTTCCCATATATACACGGGAGATCTATTAAAGCCGCGGGATATCCATTTGTTTCTGCTAGCGTACAATCCGTTATAGAAGGTTCCGTTAACCTTTCCGATTATAAGTTTATAGATCTTATTTTAGGCGAACAGAAAACCACCCATTGGCAAACTGAAATAGAAGACTCTTTAAAGGGATTGAAATACGAATCATTTCCTAAAAATCTGCAGAAATTATTGGGTGAATATTGCAAAACAGGAGGCAACTTATTCATTTCAGGTTCATATGTGGCAAGTGATTTGTTTAAATATATGCCTCATGACAGAAGTAATATTCAGTTTGCAAATGAAGTACTTAAATTTAAATGGGATTCCGGTAATGCCTCCTTAGCCGGAAATATTTTTTCTTCCGATTCAACCTTCCTTCCTAAAATGTTTCCATTCAGGTTTAATACCTTTTTTAATGATAAGGTTTATGCCGTAAAAGCCCCTGATGCGATCTCAAATACTAAATCCAGTAAAACAATATTACGCTATTCGGAGAACAGTTTCGGCGCCGGTATTGCATATAAAGATAATTATGGTGTCATAGTTTTTGGTTTCCCCTTTGAAACTATTGAGGGACAGAAAAACCGGGATGAAATAATGAAAGCAGTATTTAAATATTTCAGCCATTAAAAAGTTGTTTTTTACAAAGTGGATTGTATTCATATAAATTACGGATTCGGAGAGGCACAATTAAAATCAATTGTTTAATTAAAGTTAATTAGCAATTGAACTTTTTAATTTATTCACAATCCCCTATAGAACTCGCATTAAATTTTATTTACTCAAGGAGCGTACCATGAAATCACGTTTGTCTAAGTTATTTTTGCTTGTTATTGTTTCCATTGTATCATTTTTGTTCGGTGCATTTGTTATCTCACAGAGCAAGGATAAAATTATTACACAGCAGGTAGTTGCCAATGCAGAAAAAATAATGGGACTGAATTTTACATCCGCCGAACAGGATTCCATGCTGAATGCGTTAAATGATCGTCTTGAGAGTTATCAAACGATTCGGAAAATACATCTTAATAATAATGTTCCGCCGGCAATTCTTTTTAATCCAATACCTGAGGATTTTAATCTGCCCAGAGGTAAATCTTCATTTCAGATGAGTGATTATTCAAAAACAAAGATGCCGCAGAACATAAATGATTTAGCCTATTTTACCATAGGACAATTAGCATATCTGCTTAAAACCCGCCAGGTAACATCGGTAGAATTAACAAAATTATTTATAAAAAGACTGAAAAAATATAGTCCTGAATTGCATTGCACTATCACACTTACACAAGATCTCGCAATGAAAGAAGCTAAAGAAGCGGACAGAGAAATAGCGGATGGCAAATACAGTGGACCGCTGCAGGGAATTCCTTTTGGAGTGAAAGACTTGTTGGCAACACAGGGATACAAAACTACTTGGGGCGCAGGTGCTTATAAAAATCAAACGATTGACGAGAATGCAACCGTAGTAAAAAGGTTAGAAAATGCAGGAGGTGTTCTTGTTGCAAAGTTGAGCATGGGAGCTTTGGCTATGGGCGATGTGTGGTTCGGCGGAAAAACAAGAAATCCCTGGGATACAACACAAGGCTCAAGCGGTTCATCGGCAGGACCAGCCGCGGCTGTTTCGGCGGGCCTGGTTCCATATGCAATTGGCACCGAAACTTGGGGTTCCATTGTCTCTCCTTCCACAAGGTGCGGAGATACCGGTCTGCGGCCGACTTACGGAAGAGTGAGCAGAACGGGAGCAATGACACTTAGCTGGTCAATGGACAAAATTGGACCAATCTGCAGGGATGTTGAAGATTGTGCAATTGTTTTCAATTCAATTTACGGACCGGACGGGGTTGATCAGACTCTTTATGATCTACCTTTTAATTATAAACCAGGCATAAATTTGAAAGGATTAAAAATCGGATATCTTGCGGATGATTTTAATAAAAACTATAGATTTAAAACTCAGGATTCGCTTACAATTGAAGAGCTGAAAAAGCTTGGGGTATCCTTAATTCCCATAAAATTACCTAATCTTCCGGTTAATGATATTTCGTTTGTGCTTGATGCCGAAGCTGCAGCCGCTTTCGATGAGTTAACAAGAAGCAACCGCGATGAACTGCTTGTACGGCAAAATAAATATGCCTGGCCTAACATTTTTCGGGCTGCAAGATTTATTCCTGCCGTTGAATATTTAAATGCAAACAGGATACGATATCTTTTAATTCAGCGAATGAACAAAATGTTCAAGAATAATAAGATTGATATGTATTTAGCTCCCTCACAGGAAGGTGATAATTCTTTGGTGACAAATTTAACCGGGCATCCGCTTGTTGTAGTTCCCAACGGATTTACAAAAAACGGACATCCCGCCAGCATTACTTTTGTGGGACAGTTATTTAATGAAGGCAGGATTCTTGCAGCGGCAAGAGCATACCAGGATGCTACCGGTTTTCAATTAAAGCATCCTTCGATGTTTAAATAATAATGAATAAATTCTTAACTTAATGTAATGAAAATAATCACGGAGGCTGTCTACTGCATGAGTGACGTTTATTATAACATTTAATGAGGAATTATTTATATTGTAAATAAGTAAAAGATGTATGAAAATTAATGGCTCATTTTTAGATAGTAGTACAGACTATCAGTCTGTGCCCGAAAGTGTGGGTTAAACAAAATGCACTGCTTGATTTAATAATTAGTTTAGACAAGATGAATAAAAAAAGGAGGAAGATGATGTCGTTAAAAGATAAATATCAACCTGTCATCGATTTAATGAATGAACTGAAAGTTAAGAATAAAGAAGTGAAAGAAGAAAGAGGAACTTTAATAATTAATGGCGAAGTTGATGAGCCGGGAAAAAGAAAGTTGATCTTAAACAAGATACATTGCGTCAACCGGGAAAACGCGTTGGATGTTTTACCAAAAATAAATTTAGATACTTCATTACCGGGGTGATCTATGACTATTAATTTTAGAAAGTTAATACAGATACTTATTATATTCTTAATTGTTAGTGCTTTCATCTGGCAAATTGCACAAGGGAACTGTCCTGTCCCTTAACAATTTTATTTTAGCTTATATATTAGCCGAAAAATTAATACGGGGATATTGTTAATTAGTAACAGTGACAAAATATGAAAATTAATCTTTCATGTATTCGTGAATTTAATATCAACGGTGATCAGGAAACTTCGTGAATGATGATAAAAAGAAATTTATTTTTAGTTTAGCCATATCCGCAGGATTTGTAATCATGCTGTGGATTATTCTTTTGACTGGGATAATATTTCACCTAAATTTATATTTTTTCGGATTATATCCCAGGAGATTAAGCGGGTTAATCGGAATAGTTACCGCGCCGTTGATTCATGCCGGTGTGGGACATCTTTTTTCAAACTCTTTGCCTTTAATTTTTTTAGGAACCGGGATTTTTTATTTTTACAGGCATGCAGCGTTTAAGGTATTTTGGTCCGTCTATTTAATACCAGGAATTTTTGTGTGGTTAACCGCAAGATCAGCTTTTCATATCGGGGCGAGCGGAATGGTTTATGGGTTTGTTACTTTTGTTTTTTTTAGCGGAATAATTAGGAGAGATACCAGGTCAATAGCTTTGGCGTTGGTAGTGACTTTTTTGTACGGAGGTTTAGTGGTCGGTATACTCCCTCAAAATGACGGGATTTCATGGGAGTATCACTTATTCGGCTCACTGACGGGCATTGCTTGTGCATTCGTTTTTAGGAAATCGGATCCGTATAAAAAATATGATTGGGAAGATGAAGAAATTGATGAGAATGTTAACCTCGAAATCTCTTACGACCGTGAACCTCCAATAAATTAATAATACCTCTCGCTTAAGTTTTAAAAAACAATGGCATGTGATTTTTAAAACCTTCAACCCTGCAGTGCAATACGATATTATTCAAGCCGTATTAATTATCAATATTTGAAATGCTTTATATGTTCGCCTTTTTCCCCTATTTCCGTCATGGCTTCGATACCAATTTGTAGATGAAGATCTGAGTAATTAGCCGTTACCATTTTATCCGACTTCTCTGTTTTTATTCCTTCAGGTACTAGTGGCATGTCGGATACTAGTAATAAAGCACCCCTGGGAATTTCGTTAACCAATCCAACAATAAACAAAGTAGCTGTTTCCATATCAATACCGATTGTGGATAGTTTTTTAAGGTACTTTTTAAAACCATTATCCCACTCCCAAACTCTCCGGTTTGTAGTGTAGATTACACCTGTTCTATAATCGTGATTATGTTCAATAATTTTGTCCGATACAAACTTATGCAATTTGAACGAAGGTAATGCGGGAACTTCTCTAGGCATATAATCATCGCTTGTGCCCTCACCGCGAATTGCGGCAATCGGTAAAATAAAATGTCCAATTTCAGTGGACTTTTTTAATCCTCCGCATTTTCCTAAAAATAAAATTCCTTTAGGCTTGCGCGCAACTAAAAGGTCCATTATAGTAGCGGCATTAGCAGAACCAATTCCAAAATTTATTATGCTTAAACCGTCATTATTTGTTGCGGTTTGCATCGGTTTATCATGCCCTTTTATTTCACAATTAAATCTCTCTGCAAATTGTTCTACATAATTTTGGAAATTTGTTAAAAGGAGATAATCACCGAACTCATCAACTTGAGTACCGGTGTATCGGGGAAGCCAATTTTTAGCAATGTCCAGTTTGCTTTTCATGTTATGATTTTTACCCATGAAGTCCTTTTATAAAAATTAGGAAAAATATTGATTAGTGGTTTTTTCGACGCAATAATTCCTTTATTAAGTTAAAAAAGATTCGCCGTTTTATTGGAACAAATGATCTTAGATTAATCCAAATTTAATTAATAGGGCTTTTCTTTAGATTCAGCTACATCTTCTCTTAAAGTGTCACCCATCATTTTGCCAGCCGTTATCGCAGCTTGGTTAATTACATTTTGAATTTCTTCTTTCGACAATGCAGCAAGTTGAATTGCATTTATAGCCTTGTTCATATTTGGATCGGTATTCCCATCTTCGGAATAACCATTATTCCCTACAGGAGCAGATTCTGATTCGCTGTTCACCCAAATAATTTTTCCGCTATGGCGGTCAATTATTCTTGATTCAGCATTTACCCTTACGAATACGCCCCGCTTAGTCGATACCAATTCGCATTTATTAAGATCGGTTTCTACAATGAACTGCGGATCATCTTTTAGAGAACCGACAGGATTTATGTTCAGGTATGTAACTAATGCTTTTTCAAGTCCGCTGGAAATATAGGAATTCAAGGTATCCGTACTAATAGAATTCTGCAGTTTATTTTTTACATCTGCCGTCACAATATTCGAGCCTATTTCAGTTAACACGGAAATTATATCATTTTTCTTTTTGTTGCCGTTATAAGATTTTTCGGTAGTAACTTGAATGGTTTTTGCTTCCGCGTTTACATAATTTGTGAACATAAATCCCTGTCCTGAAAGGTTATATTTAGCCAGCTCATTTGTGTGTCCGCAGCCGGATAAAAATATAGCTGTTATAATGATGAAAGTTAAGTATATATTTTTCATAAAAATCCTATAGATATTTAAAATGGAAATTTAATAATAATAGTTACAACACTGTGAGATTAATTTAAGACAAATTATCGATCGATATTAAAATATTTCCGGTGGAAATTAGGGCTTCAATAAATTTTGAAGCAATAAAAATATGCTACTCTAAATTTGCCAATATTTCATTTAATTTTTTAAGACTGTTTGTCCAATCCTGCTGTTTTGCCCTTTCTCTTTCAACAACATCCGGTGCAGCATTATTAACAAATTTTTCGTTGGAAAGTTTTTTCTCAATTCCTTTCAAAGAACCTTCTAAGCGGGTAATCTCTTTTTGCAAACGTTTCCTTTCCACATCAAGATCAATTAAGCCGGTGAGCGGAATGTAAATTTCGCATTCCCTGATTATTGCGGATGCACTTGCTTTCGGTTTCTCTAAATTTTCATCAATGGTAATTTCTTCTGCTCTTGCGAGCTTTTTAATATAGTCCAGCTGGTATTCTTTTACGTGTGATGATTTAATGAAAATATTCACAAATTTTGATGGGGGAATGTTCATTTCACCGCGAATATTTCTAATGGCGGTAATAATATCCTGGACAAATTCCATTTCCTTTTCCGCTTCCGTTTTAATAAGTGAATTGTCAGGTACAGGATATTCGGATGTGGAAATGCTTTCTAATTCCTTTCGGGTTTCTATTAATTGCCAGAGCTCTTCTGTAATAAACGGCATAAAAGGATGTACAATTTTTAATAGGTTTTCAAAAATCCCAAATGCTCTGGTAAGAACCGCCGATTTTACTTCTTCATCTCCGGAATAAAGTCTGTTCTTAGCAAGTTCGATATACCAATCGCAGAAATCATTCCATACAAATGAATAAACTAATTTCGATGCATTGTTGATTTCGAAACTCTTCATTGCATTGTTGAGACCGGATAAAGTTTTATTAAAACGCGAACTGATCCAATGATCGGAAAAATCAAGATGCTTATCGGCTAACTCATAATTAATTTCTATTTTTTCTGCATTCATTAGTAAAAACCTGCCTGCATTCCAGATCTTATTAGCAAAGTTTCTTCCTATTTCACATTTTTCGGTACTGAACATTACATCCTGCCCGAGAGGTGCGAGATAAATTACGGTAAACCTTAGAGCATCGGCACCATACTCTGAAATTACGTTTAGCGGATTGGGAGAGTTGCCGAGAGATTTACTCATTTTTCTTCCTTGTACATCCCTGATAATGCTTGTAAAATAAACATGCTTAAACGGGATGTCCTTCTTAAAATGCAGTCCTGCCATAATCATCCGTGCTACCCAGAAAAAGATTATATCCGGTGCGGTTACCAGTGTATTGGTGGGATAATAGTAATCTTGTTCTTCCTCGGATTTGAAAACATCATAAGCCCACAACCAGCTTGATGCCCAGGTGTCGAGTACGTCATCATCCTGTTTCCAATTTTCAATATCATCGGGCGGTTTAACATCGCAATAAATTTCTTTAGTCTTTTTGTGATACCAAACAGGTATTCTGTGTCCCCACCAAAGCTGGCGCGAAATGCACCAATCTTTAATATTATTCATCCAGTGTTCGTAAGTCTTAGTCCAGTGATCCGGATAGAATTTAATTCTACCCTCTTTAACAGCTTCAAGTGCAGGCATTGCAAGTCCGTCTTCTCCGGAAGACGAACTGCTTTCATCAGTCATTTTCATGAACCATTGCTCCGATAAATAAGGCTCAATCGGTACACCGCCTCTTTCTGAATAACCGACTTTATTTTGATAGTCTTCGGCTTTTTCAAGCAGTCCTAGTTCCTCAAATTCTTTAACAACTTTTTTACGGGCATCAAAACGATCCAAACCTCTGTATTTTTCGGGGACATTATCGTTTGTTGATGCATCTTCATTAAAGATATTTATCATTTCAAGATTATGCCGTTTGCCCATTTCATAATCATTTATATCATGGGCTGGAGTTACTTTTACTGCACCTGTTCCGAATTCCATATCAACATAATCATCGGCAAAGATGGGTACCTCACGGTTAACTATGGGAAGTATAATTTTTGAACCGATAAGATCTTTATATCTTTCATCAGATGGATTAACCGCTACACCGGTATCGCCGAGCATTGTTTCCGGTCGCGTTGTAGCAACAATTACAAACTTATCGCTTCCTTTAACGGGGTATTTTAAATACCAGATCTTTCCGTTTTGTGTTTTGTAGATTACTTCTTCATCCGAGATAGCGGATTTGGAAGCCGGGCACCAATTCACCATTCTGTATCCGCGATAAATTTTTCCCTCCCGGTAAAGCGCAACAAAAGTTTCAATTACTTTTTTATAATAATCATCGTCCATCGTAAAACGTTCGCGTTCCCAATCGCAGCTTACACCTAGCTTTTTAAGCTGCTGAATAATTATTCCGCCGTACTTATCTTTCCATTCCCAGCAGTGTTTTAAAAATTCTTCTCTGCCTATTTTATTTTTATCAATACCCTGTTCTTTTAAATAATTTACGACTTTTGTTTCTGTTGCAATCGATGCATGATCTGTTCCCGGTACCCAGCAGGCATTATATCCCTGCATTCTTTTTGTGCGGATAAAAATATCCTGAATAGTATTGTTTAAGATATGTCCCATTGTAAGCATTCCCGTAATATTAGGCGGCGGAATGACGATTGTGTAAGGCTCTTTATTCTTATCTACTTCAGAATGAAATATATTGCTATCCAGCCAGACTTTATACCATTTATCCTCAACATTTGCCGGATCATATGCTTTAGGTATTTCGGAAATTTTTTGTTCAGACATCGTTAATTCTCTTGTTTTACATAATATAAAAAACAAATATAATAAAAATTAAGTGATGAGTTAAGTTGATACGTTCTACCACATTAAGTATTGCAATGCATTACAGCAATATTAACGGTTCCGTAAAAAGAAGAAGTAGAATTTAGTTGAGTAGGATTTTTATAATTGACTTTTTGTTATACTTGTTATATATTGAATATAACAGTTTCGAGGTGATTGTGTTAATTAAAATAGATTTAAAATCAGAAGTACCGATATATGCACAAATTAAAAACCAAATTGTAAAAGGCATAGCTTCGGGAGAATTAGTTGAGGGTGAATCATTACCATCCGTACGACAGCTTGCTGAAGATATCGGAGTAAATATGCATACTGTAAATAAATCGTACTCATTATTAAAAAATGATGGATATGTTCTCGTGCATAAAAGAAAAGGTGTTGTTATTAATGAGTTATCGAAGATGCATGATAAAAATTTTCTGAGCACAATTGCAGAAACTTTGCAGCCGATGATAGCGGAAGTATATTGTAAAGGAGTGACCAAAGAAGAATTTCTGGACGTTTGTAAAAGTTTATTCAATAAATATAAAAAGGGACATAACAATGGCAGTTAAGGAATATATGTTCTGGTTTAATTATGCAATTCTTGTTTTAATAGCTTTTATCGGATTTATAATCCCGTTCCTTTTGAAAAGCGGTATTTTGTTCGGGTCAAGGATTCCCGGCGAAATAATAAATAACAGTGAGTTTAAGAATCTTAAAAATCATTACAAACAAGCCTACTTAATAATAAATATTCCTTTTTTAATTGCAGTCGGATTTCTGTTTTATAATTCTCCTCAATACGGAATATATACAGCAGCTTTATTTTTTCAAGTAATCTTATTGTTCATACTATATGCTGTTTTTAACAGCAGAACAAAGGAAATAAAAAAACGCTTACTCGCCCATGAAGATATACATTTGCAAAAAGAGTCAATTGTTATTGATACAAAATTCCGGGAAGGTAAATTACTTGTTTCATTGTGGTGGTTTTTGCCCTCATTAATAATCATAATTCTGAACACTATAATTTTATTATTATTATATGATAAAATACCCAATACAATTGCGATGCATTATGATATAAACGGAACCGTAACACAATTGGCACAAAAATCATATTTGCATGTTATGATTATTCCAATCAGTTCTATTATAACCTTACTTATATTTTTAGGAATTCATTTTTTAATAAGAAGATCAAGACAAGAAATTGACTCCGGTTCACCTGAAATATCAAAACTTAAAGACAGGCGGTTTCGGTATATTTGGTCCGGATACTTAGCCCTAGTTTTATTTATGCTCGTAACCTGGTCCTTCTTTATGTCGCTTACCAGCAATAAATTAATTCCAATTTCGGGAAGTACTTTTGAAGTAATCAACATGGTAATTACTTTCTTGATTTTGTTAGGCTCCATTATACTGGCAATAAAAACGGGACAATCGGGCAGCAGATTAAAATTTGAAGCAGGAACTTCGGAATCGAACCTGGAAAATGTAGATGATGACAAATTCTGGAAATTCGGAATGTTTTATTACAATCGGGCCGATCCGTCTATTTTCGTGGAGAAAAGATTCGGCGTCGGATGGACAATTAATTTCGGTCACACCTGGGCGATGGCCCTAGCAATTCTACTAGTTGTTTTTATTGTAATCATACATTTTCTCTTAAAAAAATGAATTCATGCAAAGTTTTAAATAATCTTAAATGTATAAATAGTTAAATAATGTGGAAAAACAATGAAAAAGATTTATGCAGTTTTAATTATTATTTTAATCTCATTTTCATTTCAATCTTTTGCAAAAAATATTTTAAATTCAAATGATAAACTAAAAGGAACATGGTTAGGCAAATTAGAATTACCCGGTCAAGAACTTAGAATTGTTTTTAATATAAAAGAAAGCAAAAGCGGAAATTTATTTGCTACAATGAAAAGTCCCGATCAAAGCCCTAGAGCAATCCCGGTAGATACCGTTATATACAATAATGGTAATATTAATCTGAATGTAAAAATAATTCATGTTTATTTTGAGGGTAAATTTAGTTCCGATAATTTAACTATTACCGGGAACTGGCATCAAGGCGGACATTCTTTACCCTTAGTCCTAAAGAAAGTGAACAAAGTTGAAGAAGTCAGGGAACCTCAGACCACTAGTCCGTCTTCTCCATATAAGACCAAAGATGTTTCTATAACCGTCAACGGCTATAAACTCAACGGAACTCTGGAAGTACCAAAATCAAATAAACGGGTAAATGTTGTCTTGATAATTGCAGGATCAGGTCCTACTGATAGAAACGGTAATTCAACTTTGCTTACGGGGAAAAATAATTCATTAAAAATGCTTGCAGATACGCTTTATAACAACGGCATTGCATCACTCCGTTATGATAAAAGAGATGTGGGCGCAAACGAAAAAGTTAACGAATTGAATTTGACTTTTGATATGTTTGTACACGATGCCGGAGAGTGGGTTAAATTTTTAAGAAATGACAAACACTTTTCAAAGATAATTATAGCAGGGCACAGCGAAGGTTCATTGATCGGAATGATAGCAGCCAGGCGGGCGAATGCGGATATGTTTATATCGCTATGCGGTGCAGGGAGACCGACTTTTTCTTTGATTGAAGAACAATTAAAGAATAATAATAGATTGCCTGAAAAATTATTAAACGAAAGTAAGGACATTATTGATAGTTTAAAACAAGGTTACACTGTAAAACATGTAAATCCTTCTTTAAGAATTTTATTTCGACCAAGCGTTCAGCCGTATATAATATCATGGTTTAAATATAATCCGGTTAAAGAAATATCAAAATTGTCAATACCAATTTTGATTGTGGAGGGAACAACTGATCTTCAAGTAGATATAAAAGATGCAGACTTACTTGCCCATGCTAATAAGAACGCAAAATTGGTAATCATTAAAAACATGAACCATATATTAAAAAATGTGCCAACAAAAAACCGGATGAAAAATTTTCAAAGTTATAGTAATCCGGATTTGTCGCTTTCAAAAGTGCTGTGTAAAAAAATTACAGAATTTATAAATAATAATTAAGTTATAATATTAAAAATTATAAATATCTTTTACTGTAACAATGGAGCGCTGGAATTATGTTTTTAAGACTTCCCATATTCCAATACTGCGTACATTAAGTAACTTCAGTTAATTATATACTGATAATTAGGAATTTTTACTTGTATCCCGTGATAGGGACCCCTCAAATCGCTCCATTGGTCTCCAACATCCCCTATTATATTATAACCAGAATGAGCAAGTTCAACTCGCACTCTCGATTTATAATCAATAGCCGTCATCCCAAATTCAGATGGCTGCCGGGTTATCAAAGTGTCAAATGAAGTATAGCCGACGGATTTTAAGTTCTTATAAGTTGAATTATATTGGTGTTTTTTTCTACCGGTAATAAAAATTATTTTTACATTATTTTTCAACAGATAGTCGTACAAATTTTTTACTTGCTGAATAGCAGGTGCTTTTGCACTGTCGATCCATTCATCCCAAAGAGTTTTTGAATAACCGAACCCGATTTCTTTATTGAATTCATAGTTGGATAAAGCAGTCTCATCTATATCAAAAACAACGGCATCGTTGCTTTTTACTGCTTGCTTATCGAATAGTAAATTAAATTCATCTTCCGCATCTTTAATTACCCCATTCAAAGCTTTATCATATTCTCCTGAATTATGGTATTTAATCAGTTGTTCCTTTACGGTTGCAAGATTAACCGGAACTGTTGCGCACGATTGAAACAGTATTACTGCAACTAAAAGGATAAGATAACTATTGAAGAATTTTACGGTTTTCATGAAATATTCAACCCCTATTGTTATTTATATATGAAAGATAAAAAAAAGAATAATTAAATCAATTGTTTAATTTGAAAAATGAAAGAAGTTATAAGAATTAATAAATGAATATTTTCAAGTGATATCTTTAAATGAATAGACTTTTATCTATAATGAAATTTGCTCCTAAAAATTTTGTAGACTATAATGATCCTACCAATTAAAGCAGATACAAAATTCAATCTTACTTATTATGTACTTATTTCAATTTTAATAGGTAAAATATTAATTATGCATGGATTATTGTCGATATTTTGCAGATTTTAAATATGTTGTTTTATAATTATTTAGGAGACCCTTAGGATATGGCGATTATCAAACCTTTCAAAGCATTAAGACCTTCCAAAGATTCAGCCGCCTCAATAGCAAGCGTACCTTACGATGTAGTTGACCGGGATGAAGCAAAAGAGTTAACAAAAAATAATTCCTTAAGTTTTTTACGAATCACCCGGTCGGAAGTTGAACTGAAAAATGATGTTGATGCATATGATCCGGAAGTTTATAAAAAAGCAGAATTAAATCTTGAAGAAATGAGGAACAAAGAACTTCTTCAATTGGATGATAGCCCTCATTTTTATTTATACAGTTTGGAAATGAATGGAAGAGTCCAAACCGGTATAGCTGCGACTTTTTCTGTGGATGATTACGATAATGACGTAATTTTAAAGCATGAAAAAACACGTAAAGTTAAGGAAGATGACAGAACAAATCATATTACTACAACAGGGGCTCAGACCGGTGCGGTCTTTTTAACTTATAAAGGGGTAAACTCGATAAATAATATCGTGAATTCAGTTTTATTAAAAGAAGAACCTTTATATAATTTTACTTCAGAAGATGGGATTAAACATAATGTTTGGGTTTTACCGGATGAACAAAACCAAATGCTAATCGATGAGATTGGGAAAGTAAAAAACTTGTATATAGCAGATGGGCATCATAGAGCCGCTAGCGCAAGTCGAGCCAGGAAAGTTAAACAGAATGCCAACCCGGATCATAACGGAGATGAGGAATATAATTATTTTATTGCTGTGCTGTTCCCCGCAGAGCAATTAAAGATATTGCCGTACAATAGAGTGGTGACAGATTTAAACGGTACAAGTAAAGATGAATTTTTAAATGAAGTAAGTGAAAAGTTTTCAATCGAAAAAAACGGTGGTAAAGAACCGGTTCAAAGAAAAACGTTCTGCATGTATCTTGACGGGGAATGGTATACTTTGAAAGCTAGAGATTCGATTTCGGCAAGCAGCAGCTTATCGCATTCGGTTGCAGAGACTCTGGATGTGAGTATATTACAAGATTTTCTCTTGAATCCTATATTGGGAATAGATGATCCACGGACAAACAAACGAATCGATTTTATAGGAGGAATCCGCGGAACGAAAGAACTGGAAAAGTTAGTAGATGCAGGTAAAGCGCAGGTAGCTTTTTCACTATATCCTGTTTCGGTAGATGATTTAATGAAAATTTCCGATGCAGGTGAAATTATGCCTCCAAAATCAACTTGGTTTGAGCCTAAATTGAGAGACGGATTGCTTGTTCATTTAATTTAAAGATAATTTTCCGGATATATTATCTTTTGGATAAGAATAATTTATCCGGAGATTAAAAATTTAATTTTAAGTCACAAAGTTGCAAGTTGGTGTAAAATTAAAAATATTGTTGTGACTTAAATCCTATATACAAAGGGGACTGATAAATTTCAATTTTTAACATAATTATAAATGAGGATAATAAATATGAACGAAAGAGTATATAACTTTAGTGCTGGTCCGGCGATATTACCGGAAGAGGTGTTGAAAGAAGCCCAGGAAAATTTATTTTCACTTCCCGGAGTGGGAATGTCAATTTTAGAAATTAGTCACCGTTCTAAATCATTTGATAATATTATACACGAAGCCGTGGCTGATTTAAGAAAACTCCTTGATATTAACGATAACTATGATGTTTTGTTTTTACAGGGCGGCGCCAGTTTGCAGTTTTCTATGATGCCGATGAATATAATGCCTCCCCAAAACAAAGCAGATTACATTGTCACCGGAAGCTGGTCTCAGAAAGCGATTAAAGAAGCGAAAAGGGTCGGATTAGTAAATATTGCAGCATCGACGGAAAGCGATAATTTTAACCGCATTCCCGCAAAAGATGAAATAAAATTGGATCCGGATGCTTCTTATGTTCATTTTACTTCCAACAATACAATTTTTGGAACACAATGGGAATCGGAACCGGAAACCGGAAAGGTTACTTTGGTTTGTGATGCATCCTCCGATATTCTACATAAAAAAATAGACGTAAATAAATACGGAATTATCTATGCAGGTGCACAGAAAAATATGGGTCCTGCCGGTGTTACCCTGGTTATTATGAGGAAAGATCTTCTTGAGAGAAGCCAGGATTCGCTTCCGACGATGTTAAATTACAAAACTCATTCCGGGAAGCAATCGCTTTATAATACTCCTAATGTATTTGGAATTTATATTATCGGGCTGGTTGCTAAATGGCTTCTCAAAAAGGGTGGGCTCGATGAAATGTATAATGTAAACAAAGCTAAAGCTGGTGTTTTATATAAATGTATCGATGAAAGTAAAGGATATTATAAAGGTCATGCAAAGCCGGACAGCCGTTCATTAATGAATGTAACATTTAGAATGTCTTCCGAAGAATTGGAAAAGAAACTGATATCCGAAGCAACGGCTGCTGGATTTAACGGTTTAAAAGGTCACCGTTCCGTAGGCGGGCTGAGAGCATCAATTTATAATGCTTTTCCTGAAAAAGGAGTAAATGATCTTGTTAGTTTCTTAAAAGATTTCCAAAGCAAAAACGGTTAATTGCTTTTTGCTCTATGGGCTGTCCGTCGAGGACAGCCCTATTATTTAAAAATAAGATTGAACAATATGAAATATATCATATCCTCTTTAATTCTCGTTATTCTTCTTCTTCCGGCATGTTCGAAAAAGGAAGAATCAAAACTTGAAGTTTATAATGCCGAAGCTTTTGCATACGATTTGGGCGACAGTTCCGAAGTTAACGCAACAGCCAGAGTGAAAGGATTTACTCAGGATGAGAAAAACGATACGTACACCGCAACTTTAGCATACGACATTGACATAGTAACTCCCGAAGCTGACACATTAAAATCGTTAATCAGCAAAGTTGTTGATAAATCCCAAAAAGAAAAGTTAACAGATGTTGCAATTGAGGCGCAATTCGACCTGGATTCGACTTATGTACAAGGACAGTACCAGTTGATATTCCGGGTAAAGGATGCAAGATCGGAGAAAACAGGCAGTACGACGGCAAAGTTTAAATTAGAAAAGTAAGCTGGACAAGAGGTAAGTTAGAAGATAAGATATAAAAATTAAGATTTAATATATTATTATCTCTTATTAATTATTACTCGGGTCATTAAGATATTCTTCGGGTATGAGTTTTCTGCCGTCATAACCGGTGTCTGAATCATGATAGTATTTTATTGCATCTTCATCACTCCGCCAGCAAAGAAGCACTTCTTTACCTTCGATTATTGCAGGGAAATCTACTAAACCGATGGTAAAATTCCAATCTTTATAATAACACCCGATTTCTTCCAACTCTTTCATAAAGCCATTTATATCCTGAACCATTTTTTTTATCTGTGGATTATCTTCTATCTCGCCACCCAAATCATCCGCAATCAAACGAATTTCGCGAGTGGTATCAAGTATATCCTTAACGATTTTCTTTACAAGCGGTAATGTATTACTTGCGCTTGCCGGAGTAAAATATTTGGTTTCGGTAATCATATAGATTCATTTTAATTCATTTCGAAAAATATCTTCCTTACAAAGTTAAGACATAATTACATTAAAAAAAGTTCAATAATTATTCAATATCTCTCATCACGGCTCTTTTTAATGTTTTACAAGAATATATGCAAATTTTTTGAAGAAATGTTTGAAACCATTTCAATCTTTCTGTTTCTAATATGTATACGGTGCAGGTGAGAAGTTTTACTTAAATTATTAGGACTTTAGATCTTGTCAACTTCGATTTTTTCTCTAATGGAAAAGCCTGTTTTTAGGTATTATTTGTAAACTAAAAGACAAATTTAGATGTGATTTTTATCTATCTTTGTATACGGAAATTGTTCTAATTAAGGAGTTATTATGGCAAAACAGTTCTTTGAAGATAAAAGACCCCATAACGGCATGACCTATAACGAATATATGGAAATGTTTAAAAATGAAATCGAATCAACGGATATCGATAAATTAGATGATAAGGAGAAAAAATTATTCGATTACAAAAAATTGAATTATCAACGAAGCAGCAGAATTGATAAGACTTACTCCGTTTCAACTGAGTTAAGTGACATCGTGAAAGAATTAAATGACAAACAACTCTGGATGGTATTAACAGAAGGCTGGTGCGGAGATTCAGCACAAAATTTACCATACATAGCCAAGATTGCCGGATTAAATCCGAACATTGATTTGAGAATTCTTTTGAGAGATTCGAATTTGGATATTATGGATGAGTATCAAACAAAAGGTACCAGAAGCATTCCTAAAATAGTTGCTTTTGATTCCGAAGGAAACGAGCTATTTAACTGGGGACCCAGACCTAAAGAAGCACAACAATTAATTACACAATGGAAGGATGAGGGAGTTGTTAAACCCGAACTTTACGAGAAACTGCATCTTTGGTACGGCAGGAATCGAGGTAAAAATATTGAAAGCGAATTTTTGGAAATCCTTTCACGTGTTGAACAGATGTGGGAATGACTGAAAATTTAGTTATGATGTGGAATAAATAAACGATTACAAATTATTTTTTAACACACTCCAATTATCCCCTCAACAAGAGGGGATTTTTATATTCAATAAGGACGTATCCTCAATTATTTCCGCATACCACACTGCCGCATTTAAACGATTCATTTCTTATTTTAGCATATCACCTTATTCGCTAACTTAACTTGGGCAAGCGTAGTTATGAGAATAGAAACAAAATCGGTTCATGCAGGAAGATCCGTTGACCCTGCAACAAAAGCAGTTACCCCGCCAATTTATTTATCAACTACATTTGAAAGAGAAACCAGCGGAGAATATCCAAAGGGCTACCATTATTCGCGCAGCAACAATCCCAATAGGGAATCCCTAGAAAAATGCATAACCGAACTTGAAGGAGGATTTAATTCAGCGGCATTCTCATCCGGCTCCGCCGCTGCTATGAGTATTTTCCAAACTTTATCGTCGGGGGATAATATTGTTGCACCCGACGATCTTTATCACGGAAATAGAAAATTAATGAAGCAGTTTTCCAAATGGGGAATAACGTCTACCTTTGTTGATATGTCGAATACAAAGAATATTAAAGATGCTGTCCAAGAAAACACTAAATTGATTTGGGTCGAAACACCGTCTAACCCTTTATTAAAGATTACCGATATGGAAGCGGTATCAAAAATTGCTCGTTCATGCGGAGCAGTTTCTGTCTGTGATAATACATGGGGAACGCCTATACTGCAGCAGCCTTTTGAGTTTGGCATCGATCTGATATTGCATGCGACTACGAAATATATCGGCGGGCATAGTGATGTTCTTGGAGGAATTGTTGTGACGAAAGAAGACAATGAATTATTCCAGAGTATTAAAGAAATTCAAAAGTCAGGCGGCGCGGTTCCTTCACCTTTTGAATGCTGGCTTGTTTTAAGAGGGGTCCAAACTTTACCGCTGCGGATTCGAGCACAATCCGAAAGTGCTTTTCAATTAGCCGAATTTTTACACAAGCAAAAGAATGTCTCAAAAGTCTATTATCCCGGTTTAGCAACACATCCTGGTCATCCGCTCGCTTCAGTTCAAATGAAATTGTACGGGGGAATGATATCAATTGAAGTTAATGGAACGGACAAAGATGCGATGCAGGTTGCGGCAAGGACAAAAATATTTACTCGCGCAACAAGCCTGGGCGGACTGGAGAGCCTGATTGAGCACCGCGCTTCCATGGAAGGACCGGATACCAAAACTCCCGGTACGCTGTTGCGTCTATCAATTGGACTTGAACATCCGGAAGATTTAATTGATGATCTTAAAGAAGCACTAGCGGGGATTTAATCATAACATCCTGCTCTCAATAAGTGATTCCTACCTGGGGATTTGGACCATACCGGTTATCGCGTGCTGATCCGTCCTGGAAAAAAAACACCAACAAAACAAGAGCACCTAAAATTGGTATGAAAGCAATCAGAATCCACCAGCCGCTCTTATTTGTATCATGTAAACGGCGCACGGAGACGGCAAGGCCTGGAATGAATACCGCTAAAGAATAAATTGAACCTAGCAATCCAAAGCCAGGTATCATACCCAGACTACCTGTTGAATAATCTACGAAATAAAGAATAATACTGATAATTATATTAAACAGAATAAAAAACCAATACTCTCTTCTTCTTGCCCTTCCGGAAAATACTGCGTAGTTCTTGAGAACTTCAATGTACCAATTCATTTTATTCTCCTATTTATATAAATGTAATTTATTTATTAGACTTGCAAATAATTACTTCCTCTTTTAGAGAAGAGAATAAATATTCTCCAACTATCGTATTTAATGTTTAGGATGTGTATAAAATAAATTCAATCAAAAAATTTATTAGGTTTGGTCCGCATTTTTAAATTATGAAAAACAAATTAGTTATGCAAATTATAATCTGTAATATTTCTAGTAAAGGTAATGTTTAGTTATCATTTAATTATAAAATAACTTATGTTTTAAATTATTTATAATTATTATATTGAAAATATTGCAGCAGGATAAAAAACACTGGTATGACGGCTGGTTCTACGATAGATTTATTGCACCGAACCAGGATAAAATGTTTAAAACTATATCATCTCTAATTGAAAGAGATAGTTCAATAATTGACATTGGCTGCGGAACAGGGCGGTTGGCATTTCAACTTTCTTCTAAATGTAATAAAGTAACAGGGATTGACCTTTCATCTAAAAATATAAAAACAGCTCAAACTTATCTCGATAGGAACAATTTCCCTAATGTTGAATTCATTCACGGGAACACTTTGGCACTATCCGGTCAAATAAAAGAAAAGTTTGATTATGCAATTATCACATATGTAATTCATGAAGTTCCGCTAAATGAAAGAGAGAAATTTTTAAGTTCCGCAAGAGAAATTGCTTCAAAAATAATTATTGGGGACTATCTGGTGCCGCGCCCTCATGGATTTTGGAACTTATTAAACGAAGCTGTCGAATTCAGTGCAGGCAGTGATCATTATAAAAACTTTAAATTATTTGTTCAGCACGGCGGATTACCTTCTCTGGCTTCCGAAAATAATTTTAAAGTACTTCAAGAAATTCGGAATAATCCTTCCACTTCTCACATTTTATTAATGGAATAACCATTTAATCTTAAAAGCTAAAAGGGGAAATAAAATGCAGAAAGACGACCTGGAGAATAAAGCAGAAGTAATAGAAAAAAAATTATCGAAAGTGGTTCATGATGCTTTTAAAGAATTGAACGAGACGTTTAGAGCATTTTTAAAAGCGCCGAAAGCACTGTGGGGTATAAATCTTCCTTATATTCTCGAAGGGCTGGTCTATTTTGGTATATTAACAATACTTGGGAAATATTCTTCGGAAAATGTTGCGCTTCAAGATTATCAATCAGGATTGGTTTATAGCTTTGTTACAGGCGGAATAACATTTTCAATGCTTATACTCGGAGGCTTTACCGATAAATTGGGTGTAAGAAAATCATTGGCAATTGCTTTTCTTGGAATGTTATTGGGAAGAGTTCTGATTGGGTTCTCCGGTTCTTTAGGTCTTGCAAACGGAATTTGGTCGCCTATGTTTTTTACGATGAGCAGCGGTTTATTACTTATGGTAATTTCTTATGGGTTATATCAGCCTGCTGCTTACGCCGGCGTAAAACGATACACCACTCCGCAAACCGCCGCAATGGGTTATGCCGTAATTTACGGTTTTATGAATCTTGGAGCATTCTTTTCCGGATTTATCTCATCTTTTACCCGGCAAAGTTTCGAGAAAACTTTCCCTCCAAACGGGTTAACAGCTGTATTTTGGGTTTATGTGGGAATAACATTTTTATCCCTTATCCTAACGGTCATTCTGTTAAGTAAAAAAAGTGATCGTGATGCGGTTGCAAAAGTTAAAGCTTACAATAAAAAAGAGGGTGAGGCCGAAAGTGACGAAGAGGAGACATCTAAAACAAAAGAAAGGATTAATAATATTCCCCTTATTTTGTACAGCACGTTAGCAGTTACTTTTTTCCTAATGTCCGATCTTGCTTTTAAGGTTCCGCTGGATTTTGAAATTAAATTTTCAATTCTTGGTTTACCAGTTACTATTGATTTCTTTTTTACTCTTTTTATCCTGGCGTTTATTGTTTCGGTGTATGAATTTTTAAGACGCAGACCTCGGCATCCTTTCAGAGATAAAAGATTTGCATTTTTTATTTTCATATTAGTCCCGGTACAAACCTTATTTGCACATAACTGGCTTACGATTCCTTATTATCTGGATCGGGCTTTTGCCGGTTCGGTTATCAGTAATTATTTTGAAATATTTTCTAATATTAATCCAATTTTAATTTTTTTACTTGCTCCCTTTGTAGCCGGCTTAACCGCGAAAGCCGATGTTTATAAAATGATGATATACGGAACAATAATAATGGCTCTTCCCACATTCTTATTAACGATTGGACCTAATACTTACTTATTCCTTTTGTACGTGCTTTTAATGACGATTGGCGAAGCAATGTGGTCGCCGCGATTTTTACAGTGGGTTGCGGAAGTGGCTCCTAAAGGGATGACGGGGCTTTACATGGGGGTCGGTCAGTTTCCCTGGTTTTTAACTAAAGTTATTACGGGTTTCTATTCCGGTTGGTTTTTAATGAAGTACGTACCGCTGAATACACCACCTGAGGAAATGAATTCGGGTATTATGTGGTTCTATTATGGACTAATTGCGCTTATCACACCGATCGGACTAATCCTAGCAAAAAAATGGATGATGAAAGGTTTCAAAACGATAGCAGAAAGCTGAAGACAGTTTGAAAAAGGAAATACTATAACAAATTATTCTATTTTTGATACTCACTAAATATTTAACAGTGTAGACGAAGGCTTGTATGAATGCACGTTATTGGTTGGATGACTAAATTAACTATTTTTTCCATTAGTAATTTGAAGATGTGAATTTTAGTATATAAATAATATCATCCTTTGAGATTTAATTTATTGTGGTGTTTTTTTATATAATAGTTACACGTCTTTTTTCTTATTCGAAGCAATCAAGGCATGGTTTAATGTAGTCTCAATCTCATCAACATTTTTGTATGAACTTTTAATTATTTCTTTCGTTTCTTCCCATGAAAAATTCCCGCGGGTATGAGGTTCTCCATACTTGTGCAGATGAACTTCATCCATCACATCAAATCCCTTTTGATTAAAATCAGCTATTAATAATATTCCTGACGATGAATGTACCCTGATTAATTCCTTAATGCATTTGCGGGGATTATCCAGATGATGAATTGTATTTACCGTTTCAATATTTAACAAAGAATTATTGTTGAACGGAAGCGACTCAAGATTTAGCAAAATAAATTTTACTTTACTAATATAATTTTCCGTAATCCTTGTTATAGCTTTCTCTCTATCTTCATCGGATAAGTCAGCGGTTATTACATTCAGATTAAATCTCGTTAAAAGTGAGGTCATTCTGCCTGTACCTGTAGCGAAATCAAATATAGTTTCTTCCGGCTTCAGATCTAGTGCATAAATCATTTCAATATATTCATCCAATAAATTGTATCCTCGTTCGGAAAGCAGTTTATCTGTATCCGAAGCCGGAATTGAATCTATAATTGTTTTCTTATTCATTGTTTTTCTTTGTCTCTATTCTATACGAATGAGTGATTTCCATGGCTTTTTCAAACATCCTTGTCACGCCGCAATATTTTGTTTGTGAAAGTTCGATAGCTCTTTCCACATCTTTTGTATTTATATTATCACCATAGAATACATATTCGATATGAAGCTTGGTAAAAACCTGCGGATGTTCTTCGGAGACTTCTGTTTCAATATTCATTTCAAACCCGTCCAAATTTACTCGTTTCTTTGTGAGTATCGAAGCAACATCGCTTCCCGTGCATCCACCGAGCCCGAGTAATAATAATTCTTTAGGTCTGATCCCGGCATCGCTTCCGCCAAATTTTTCAGTACCATCCATTGTTATCCAATGATTTGAGTCTGTTTTACCAACAAACGTAATCCCTCTTAATTGTTTTATAAATGCTTTTCTAGTAGCCATGTTTTTCCTTTCTGTTTTTGCCTGACTTTAAAAATATGATTTCTAAAAACCAATAAAGTAAATTATTAATCCCAGCGTAATTCCGAAGAAGAAATTAAATATCTTAATTAATACCGAATCTTTTACTGAATAGGATAACATCGGTAACAGCCCGTGACCGTCCTGCACCATAGAATTAGTAAGTAGGACGGAAAATGGAATCAAACCGTTTGCAAACATAGTAACAATTATCAAGTTTGGTCCCGATTCCGGGATAAGCCCTATTAAAGCTCCCACCAGCAGCAGAAGCAAAGTGTATTCCGAAGCTAATCTTTGTATGTGCCAATGGGAGAGTCCGATGTTAAGAAGAAATAAAGCGCCGAATGTCCAAAGAAACGTTTTCCAGATGTGCTTTCTAACAATGTGAGCCCAGATGTGTTCTTTTAGATAATGTTTATAGTTTTTTTCACGATCTTTATGATACTGCCTGACTTCACAGTCTTGGGAAACCTGGATATGAAATTTCCTCACCATGTAATCAGTCATCTTACCTGCAAAGATTCCTATAATGAATAATATTGCAAATAATAAGATCGCTGTTTTAGGAAACATAGCGAGCATAACGAAAGCTTCGTCTCCGGAAGCAGCAAGCATTGCCCCGCTGATAGCGCCGAACCCTATCATTCCGTGCATATATAAACTGACTCCGGCAAATGCTCCGACACAGCCGGGCATGGAACCGATGAAGGAAGTTACTATGTATTGTTTCCATTTTGATTGAACGCGAAGTATATTTGATAATTTCCCTCTGGTCCATACATTTAATAAATCAACGGCAATCATCATTAGAAGTACAAATAAAGTTATCTGCAGACTTTCAAAAAACACATCTAATGTTGCATTCAGCATATTTATCTTCCGGCTAAATTAATCTTCTAAAGTTTCTTAACTATTTGAAGGCTGAAGGTATACGGGCAGTCTAAGATATTTTTTTAACCAGCCGTTATACCTTTATTCCTAATACTTATATACCTTTTTTGAAATATAACAGATTTAAAATTCATAAGGTAAATTTAGCAAATCAATTCAATGATGACAGCTATTTTCTTCCTTGATTTCCAATTCACCATTTAAGTATTTCGTAACGGCATCATCGGCAATTCTTTCATCTGTAAGAACTGGTTTAATTCCGTTTGCTTCCAGCTCTTCGATTAAACGCCAGCCGCCGCTTTGGAATATTAACGCACTGCATCCGTTTAATGCATCAATAAGATTTTGATGACCGTGTCCATGACCTTCTCCGTGATGATGTTCATGCTGACCCTCTTCCTGCTGATGCATCCTATGATGGGTAAAAGTATTTTCAAGATAAGATTTGCTTATTATGCTATTCTCATCAGTTTCATAAATTAAAAATCCTTTACACCTTCCTATATGACCAGATACTGATGTTTTGTTATTACTTGCTACTGCAATTTTCATTTTATATCTCCCTGTTAATTTTTACAATGCGGGCAATCGACCGTTTCCCTGCGATTTCTAATTCGCTTTCTGAAACCGCACTTCGAACAGATAAACCAGAAAGCGTTTTTCATTTCGCTGCTTATATCATCGGATATTCTAATTGCTTTACCGTTGAGTATCCCGTCTGCTATTTTTTCGTGAGCCCGGTTAACAATTCTTCCGAATGTTTGCCTGGAAATTTTCATTTTCGCGGCTGCATCCTCTTGTGAGAGATTGAGGAAATCTCCCAGACGAATAGCCTCAAGCTCATCTTCTTCGAGTAAAATTTCTTCCAGCTCGTGCATTGGAATTCCCCTCGGCTTGAAATAATAACAAGCAGGGTTGCAGGTAATTTTTCTATGTTTTTTTGGTCGTGCCATTATTTTATAATTATGAGCATATGCTCATAACAAAAATATATTTATTCGGAGTCATTGTCAACAGAGTATTTAATGGAGTGATTGGTATATTTATTACGGAAATTAGGATTAAATCTGTTCAGTGATCATCCGGAAACAAGCATCATTTAGTAAGTTCAAGCTGTATGCATTCATTTTATTCTAAATTCAGTAGAAAATGAATTGTTTAATTGCCAAACTTGTTGATTGTTAAAAAACGATATAACTATTAGGTAATTTTACTATATGAACTATAAGTGTGGATTTCTGGGATTAGGTTTTATTTGGTTTTCCCAAATTTAATTAAATAACAGTCAAGTGTAACTAAAATAATTACTTCCCGCATCGGGTAAACGGATATAAGTTTCTAATTACATGTATGCAATAACCATGAGAAAAATCTAAAAATAAAAATTAAAGAATATTTTAAAAATTTATTATTCAAACATTTGTTAAACATCAAAGATTTTTTGTAATTTTGAAGGTCAAAATACAGGGGCATTATGGGAATACATAGTATAGTAATGGTCAAACAGGTTCCGGATACCGCTAATATTTCGGGACAGGTTATGAAAGACGACGGCACGGTTAATAGGGCGAAACTTCCTGCTATTTTTAATCATGAAGATAGAGTTGCATTAGAATTAGCTTTACGGGTCAAAGACCGTGAAGGCGGAAAGGTAACCGTTATTACAATGGGACCTCCGCGGGCATCCGATGTATTGCGCGAATGCCTCTACATGGGTGCAGATGAAGCAGTTTTAATCAGCGACAGAAAATTTGCCGGTGCTGATACCCTTGCAACATCTTATGTCTTATCGGAAGCGATTAAAAAAATAGGTGATTACGATTTAATCTTTGCAGGTCGGCAGGCAATAGACGGCGATACTGCCCAGGTCGGTCCGCAAACCGCAGAAAAATTGAACATACCGCAGATAACCTACACAGAAGAGATACTTGAGATCAAAAATAAAAAAGCAAAAGTCCGGCGTAAAATTGAAGGCGGTTTTGAAATACTAGAATCGGCTTTGCCTGTTCTTATCACTGTTTTAAAAGATGCAAGTTTTCCACGCCCTTTCAAAGCAAAAAGGATTATGGCATATAAAAATGCAAAAACTTTGATGGAACTTGAAAAAATAACCGAAGGAAATTCACTTGTTTACATAGACCAATTAAAAGAAGAATATATATCCAAAGGACTGTACATAAGAACATTGACCATGGATGATCTGCAGTTAGACCCTAAAAGATGCGGAGTTCATGGCTCGCCCACCAAAGTACATAAAGTTGAATCTGTTGTACTTGCTGGCGGTAATCACCAAATTATTGAGCCGACAAAAACCGGAGTCGGATATTTAATTGACAAATTAATGGAAGATCACATTCTAGGATAAACACAATGGGGAATACAAATCGAGACGTCTGGGTTTATATCGAACAACGAAACGGAAAGCCGGCGGATGTTGGTTTTGAGCTTTTATCAAAGGGAAGAAAATTAGCCGAAAGCTTAAAGGGAACGCTGAAAGCTGTCGTAATCGGAAGAAATGTTAAAGAATTGGCAAAAGAGACTTTCAGTTTTGGGGCAAAAGAAGTTCTTGTTGTTGACCATCCCAACCTAGAGCATTATTTAACAATGCCGTACAGCAGAATAATAACGGAACTGGTTGAGCTGCATAACCCGAGAATTGTATTGTTCGGTGCTACTGTTATCGGTCGTGATTTAGCACCGCGGGTCGCTTCGCACACGAAAAGCGGGCTCACCGCTGATTGTACTGACCTCCAAATTTCAAATGTCACTTATCTTAAGAAAAATTACGATGACTTGCTTCTGCAAATACGTCCGGCTTTCGGGGGTAATATTATTGCAACTATTATTTCGCCGGACGTTCAGACTCAAATGGCTACCGTTCGCGAAGGTGTGATGAGAATGGAACCGCTCGACAACTCTGTGACCGGAAAAATCACTGAAATTCCTTATGTACAAAGTGATATTGATTCGGTTATACAATTAATTGAACAGCACAGGAAAGAAAACAAAGTAAATCTTAAAGCAGCACCGATTATCGTTGCCGGCGGATACGGATTGGGTACTACGGATAATTTTCGGTTAATTCATGAATTAGCCGCAGTAATCGGAGGTGAAGTTGCGGGATCGCGCGCTGCTGTTGACGCAGGATTTGTACCTTCTGAAAGACAGGTAGGGCAGACCGGTGTAACAGTCAGACCGAAATTGTACATAGCATGCGGTATTTCGGGAGCAATTCAACATAGAGCCGGGATGCAGGAATCAAATAAAATAATTGCAATTAACACGGATCCTGATGCACCTATCTTCGGAGTTTCACACTACGGAATAGTAGGAGATGCGATGCAGATAATTCCAATGTTTATAAATGTTTTTAAAAAGAAATTGAGATAATACAATGGCAAATTATTTTACAGATAATGCCGATTTGCTCTTTCATTTTGAAAGAAATGATTTGAAACAAATTGTCGATCTGACTGAAGATAATTATACACAATCTGAAAAATATAATTACGCACCCGTTAATTATGAAGATGCCAAAGAAAATTATAAAAAGGTAATGGAAGTAGTGGGGGACATTGCTGCAAACTTCATCGCACCCCGGTCGGCTCAAATAGATGAAGAAGGTGCGGTATTTAAAGACGGTAAGGTCAGCTATGCTAAAGGAACTAAAGAAGCGTTAGATATGCTTTCCGATGCTGAATTAATGGGGATGATATTACCGCGCGAATACGGGGGATTAAATTTTCCTACCACTATTTATATGATGGCTGTCGAAATTATCTCGCGTGCCGATGCCTCACTTATGAATTTATTCGGTCTTCAGGATATAGGAAAAACCATTGCACAGTTTGCAAATGATTTGCAAAAAGAAGAATTCCTGCCAAAATTTTCAACCGGTGAATACACCGGTGCAATGGCTTTAACGGAACCCGATGCAGGTTCAGATCTGCAGGCGGTAAAGCTTCAGGCACACCAGGACGAAAAAGGGAACTGGTTTTTAAGAGGTGTAAAACGATTCATCACCAACGGAAACGGACAGGTTCTTCTCGTTCTTGCACGAACCGAAGCAGGTACAAAGGACGCACGAGGTTTAAGTATGTTTGTCTGCTACGGGGATGAAACCGTAAAAGTAAGAAGAATAGAACATAAACTGGGAATTCATGGTTCCCCTACCTGCGAGCTGCAATTTAATGATACCCCTGCACAGTTAATAGGAACAAGAAGATTCGGTCTATTAAAGTATGTAATTTATTTGATGAATAGAGCAAGGGTCGGCATCGGGGCGCAATCTTTGGGAATAGCTCAGCAGGCATACGAAGAAGCGCTTAAGTATGCAAAGGCAAGAGAGCAGTTCGGCAAACCTATTTATAACCTGCCGGTAATTGCAAACATGTTGATTGATATGCGTGTAACGCTTGAGGCTGACAGATCATTATTTTATTCATCATTAATCTGGCTTGATAAAAAAGAAAAGCTTGAAGAACTAGTTGAAAAACTGAAAGCGGAGAAAAAACCGTTCGTTGAAGTAAATGAAGAATTCAAAGAAGCTAATAAAATAGTAAATCTGTTAACGCCTATAACAAAATATACATTGAGTGAAGCAGCCAACAAAATAAGTTATGACGCTTTACAAATTCACGGAGGTACAGGTTATATGAAAGAATTTATGGTCGAAAGACTCTCCCGTGATGCAAGGATTACAAACATTTACGAAGGCACTTCTCAAATGCAGATTGTGGCTGCTTCCGGCGGTGTTGTTAATGATATTTTAGGTGATTATTTTGATAAGTGGGAAAAGAAAGAATATAAAGGAAGTCTTGCTAATTTATTATCGGTTTTAATAGAAATACGTGAGAAGTTCAAAGAATGCCTCAAGTATATTAAGGATAAAAAAGATTCTAATTTACAGGATGTTGCAGCGAAAGATTTAGTAGAATTGTACACTTATCTTTATATAGGTTATTTGGTGTTAAACGAAGCAAATGAAGATCAGCGTAAAATATTTACTGCTAGAAGATATATACTTGATGCATTAACAAAAGCACGTAAAAATTCCGAAGCAATTAAAAATGAATTATATTCAGATATACTTCATGCCGATTCAATATTAATCTAATTTCAATACAGGGGCAAAATAATGAATAAAGGAACCACTATATACCGCCTTTACGATGACAATGAAGAAAAACATTATTTAATCAGCTTACTCAATCATGAGGAGCTTGAAAAATTAGCAGAACAATTCAGAACCGAGCAAAAAGAGATTATCGCCAAAGATTTTATAAATTTTGTGAAAAAGCATGATGAAGAGGCAGGCGAAATTCAGGTTCAGGATTTGTATTTCTAATACGGTTTTCTAATAATACAAATTGTGCTGAGTATAGGTCGATTTACTAATTCTCTGTGAGGACAGGGGAGTGCAATATTTATTTTGGCTAGGTCTTCCTTAGTTCCTTTTGTTAAGGTATATCACTCATGAATTTTTTTAAACAAATTATTAATCCCGTTACACTTTTCAATGTGCTTTCCCCTCTAATAAATAGCTGACGAATTATTATTTGTCTTTCAGCAAACAGCATTGAGAAAGTGAAACAATATTCATTTTACGGAGCGTTCGCAGCCTTAACAAACTGGAAATAATTACACTGAGCTTAATTCCAATAGTTACATTACACGAAACAAATTTTTAGACTTAGTTAAAAACTTTTTTAAACAAAGCGGTTGTTTTTATTTAAAAATTATTTGAGCAGAACCATTTTTTTAACTTTAAAAAAATTATTTGCCTTTAACTGCAAAAAATAAATCCCACTCGGCAGGTCAGACCCGTTAAATTGAATGTTATAATATCCGGCGCCTTGTCCTTTATGCAATAAAGTTTCAACCTTGTTACCGACAACATCAAATACTTCAATAGTAACTATACTTTGCGTAGGTATGGCGTATTTAATCCCGGTTGTAGGATTAAATGGATTGGGGTAATTTTGAAACAAAATATAATTATTCGGTATAGACCTATTTTCGGTAATACCTGTTGCTTTTGTTGCATTTATTGAACCAGCCATTCCGGTTCCTTGCGGAGTACCATGAAACTTGCAATAATACTTATGCATTCCCGGATGTTTAATTACAAATTTGAATGTTTGTTGACTGCTATTTATCGGTGCATCCCATGAATCAACGCCGGAAGTACTATCTGATGTAGTTGTGTGTGTACCCGAAACCCATTTCCAGGTTACCGTATCTCCTAATGTTATCGTAAGTGAAGAAGGAGTAAATATAAAATTAGAAACCTGTACTACATGATTTATTTGAGCGTAGTTTGTATCTGCCAATAAAAAAGTAATAAAAATTACTAAAGGGAAATAAATTTTGTTCATTATATCTTCTCCTTTATTTATTTAATTAAAGTAATTTGAAGTAAGTATAATTTTTACTTAAAAAATAAGTATTATATGAGCCTGGAATGATTTCTATATATTACAAATATTATATTTAAAAAGCATTATAGAAATTACCGCTTTTAAGAAAGAAATTTTGACAAGCGCTGAATAAATTAATACTAAAAAATTATTTAAAATTTAATGAGGTTTTAAGATTTCAATTTTAATATTCCTAATCAGTAATGCGGTCATTAAGTAGGGAATGAGAGTTTGGAAATATGAAATTATGGATCAGAATAATTTCACAACGTTTGTGGCAATAAAATAAGTTAACATAGAAAATATTGCCGATAATGGAATGGTCAATACCCACGCCCAGATGATATTACGGGCAACACCCCATCTTACCGCGGAGAATCCTTTTACTGAACCAACTCCGATAATCGAACCGGTGATCGTATGAGTTGTGCTAACGGGAATGCCGAGCAGAGTAGCAAAAATTATTGTTAATCCTGCCGAGGTTTCCGCACTGAACCCTCCGAAAGGTGTTAACTTTGTAACGCGCATCCCCAATGTCCTGATAACTTTCCATCCGCCAATGAGTGTACCAAGGGCAATTACCGTATAGCTGGACATTTCCACCCAAAACGGCACATAAAATGTTTTTCCGATTAATCCGTTAGTGAATAAAACTATTGAAATTATCCCCATCGTTTTTTGTGCATCGTTGGAACCGTGACTTAAGCTGAAGAGAGCCGAGGAAATCAATTGTAATTTTCTGAATTGTTTATCAACTTTCCTGGGAGACATTTTCCGGACAATCCATAGTGTTATGATTGAAAAAAACAATGCTATGCCAAAGCCTAATATTGGAGCGAGGAAAATGAATATTATAATTTTCAGAAATCCGGAATAAATTAGTGCCCCGAAACCGGCTTTTACCAATCCTGCTCCACCATAACCGCCGATAATAGCATGAGAAACACTTATGGGCATTCCAAAATGTGTGGTAGTTGCGGTGAAAATAATAGCGCCAACCAATCCGGAGAAAATAACTAAGTTATTAACAGCAGAAACGTCAACTAATCCTTTACCGATAGTAGCCGCAACACTTACCCCAAAAATAAACGCTGCTAAAAAATTAAACGCTGCCGCCCAGATGACGGCTTGAATCGGTGTTAAAACACGTGTGGATACTATCGTTGCAATAGAATTAGCGGCATCATTCATTCCATTATAGAAATCGAAAATAAGCGCAAGAAAAATGATTAGAATTGCAAAATGCATATCGATTAGTTATTTTTAATAAAAATGGCAATAATTACGTTAGCGACTGTCTGACATTTATCGGAAGTTTTCTCCAGCAGGTCGAGAATTTCTTTTTCCTTAATAATATTTATTGCATCTTTTGCTTCGGCAAATAATTCCTTAATTGCTTGTCTATAAATACCGTCGGCTTCCGCCTCCAGATCTTTCACTGCTTTACATTCATTTATATGCTTTGTCCTTAGATCGCTAACTGCCCTGTCCAGTTCTTTAATCTGCTGAAGAATTATTGCAGAAAGTTTATCAGCATATTTGATTTTGTATTGTATATTAAAGATATCCGTTCTCCATGCAGCCGCTAGAAGCATATCGCTGATGTCATCTAATTTTTTTACAAGTGCGAAAATATCTTCCCTGTCAAACGGTGTAATGAACGTTTTATTTAGCCTTTTGATTATCTTATTTTCAACTTCGTCGCAGCGATTTTCAAGCGGCTTAATCTTTAACAGAAGGTCTTTGTCAATTTCTTTTTTTGAAAACAATTCATGCGAATAGTTTGCCATCTGCACGATGTGAGAGATCATTTCGCGGAAATCTTCAAAATATTTTTCTTCTTTTGGTTGAAGTTTTTCAAACATAATACCCCTTAGTATAATATATTCAAAATAAAGTACATTAAAATAATAAATACTATCAATATTATCTAATTTGACTATTCCATTAATACAGAAAAAGTATAAATGTTGGGTAGTTATAAATTCTATGCAATTGTTGGTGATTATAATTATTTTGGAAAAATAAAATACTGCAAATTCAAGGGGATGTTCAAAAGTAATATTGTTTTGGAGAATAGAACACTGACAGCCACGTACATAGCCGGGCAGGCGCGGATTTACCCCTTGGAATAGTATTATTTTAGTTATTGAAGTATAAATAATTTAGCACCATTTTACGGGGTAAACAGATTTTTTATCTAAAAATTACTCTCCTGAATGTTGTTTCTTTATCAAACGAATTTTTTTGCATATAGAACTTTATACACGTATTTTTACACTGATACAATGGGGGATGGCGTCACTTCACTCTTTTATTTATAGCTTCAAAAACATTATTAAAACTTATGAATGATGAATTAAAGGCAATACGGCAGGAAATCGAAAAATATACTCGGGAGTTTATTGTTCAAACGATAAATAATGAGTTTACAGCTCATAAAGAATTTATCGATAAAATTAAGCAAACTTATACCGATTTTCGGGAGAATTTGAATTCCCCCTTAGAAAAGCTAACGCCTGAGCTTATAGATTCGGTTCATCAATATAATTTGAATTTGTACAATATAATTCAGCATAAATATCAAACTTCTATTTCCGTCAACTTTGATGAAAAATTTCCCGGCTACACTCAGGCGGTTAATTCTTTCATCGATTCCCTGGAGAATAGCGTAAGACTTTCTCAAAATCTAGATAGATTTTCTTCATTAAAGAATGACCCTTTATTAATCAGATTTCTGAAAAAAATAAAGAGAGTATTTTTAATCTTATCTCAAACACCGATTTGGTTAGGGAATCTGTTCCGAAAGTTGATTAAAAAGGAAATCAAAACCGAAAGAGTATGGCATCAAATAGTGCCCTTAAAACAATTAACATTATTTTTCTTGCGTGATGGCTTTACCGAAAAAATTCTTCCAATACTCAATGCTTATTATGCAAAAGAATGTGAAATTTATTTAGGTGTTTGGAAATTAGACGAAAAGTTAGTTCATGAATTTTTTAATCATCAATTTTTTAATCATCAATTTGAAGAGGAATCTGCCGGTGCATTAGAATTTAGTAATATTGAAGAGGATCTAATCCGTCTTGAAAAAACACTAAATGAGCATAATCAATTCTTTATTGATGAAATATTTACTGCATTAAATGAAGTTTATCTTTCTTTCCAGGAATCATTTCAACTGGCAGGAACCATTGAACTGCCACGGAGATTATTCAGCAGTAAAAAAATTAATAAAAAGCACAAATATCTAAACGAAATATTTTATAAAGAAAACCATGCATGGAATAATACTTTCTTCGCAATGTTCGAGGATTGGAGATTAAATAAGGAAGTATATAGTAGTGTTGTAAATTATTCACAAATTCATCTAACTTTAATTGGAACAATCAACAAAGCAGTAAATGATCTTATTTTACCAAAGGTAAATCAGATAGGTGCACAGCTTGAAAAAATAGAAACCGGGATTGAGGGTTACACCGGCACACCACCAAACTTTATTAATTACCTTGAAAATAAGAGAGTAACTTTGAGAGAAAAACTAATTAATGAAATAATTCCCATTACAATTGAAACAATATTTTCGCAGAACATTCCCACAATAGTTGACGAATTTGAGATATCGGTTCGAAACAGAATAGATGATATTTCAAAAAAACGAGCTATAACACAGGATAGTGAGTATAATAAAGGATTAAAAGATTCTGAGCTTGATTTTATCTCACCAAAAGAACTTATCATCTTTGATAAACTGCCAAATTTTTTGACTGAGATTCTTCTAATTAAGAACAAAATAGTTGTTGAACTGGAACAAATTCAAAACCTAATTAGAGGAATAAATGAAGTTGCAGATTTCAATTTAGAATCGGCTATTGCTGTTTTTGAAGAACAAACGGGTGATTTAGAGTATAAAGCCCGGAAGATAGCAATTGAGGGCATTAACCGGGCGTTTAGTAAAATCGACGAGATTAAATCCGGCATGCTTAGTATTATAAATTTTGTTGAAAAAGATTTAAACAAAGCCTTAATAAGTTTTAAAGAAGATATCTTTGAACTGACAATTAATGAAAAAATATTTAATATTAAAATAAAACTTGCCAAAGCTAAAGCTGTTAACAAAGCTAAGACCCTCAGAAAAAATATTATTGACAGACTTAAAAGCACCCTTCCTTTATTATCCATCCGGGTAAATAAAATAATTAATAAATCGAAAACTATTATTGATATCAATAAAAAACGCTTAGGCCTTACAAAGCCCAAAGAATATATATCATCTGACATCTCGGATTATTTAACCGAAACTCAAGCTGCAATACAGATGCTTCCTTTTGTATATCAACGCCTTTTCCAGGTTGAAGCTTTAGATGAAGAAAGATTTTTTTACGGCAGAGAGGATGAACTAGGAAGATTAAACAATTATTTTATTAAGTGGCAAAAAGGTTTTTTTGCCCCGGTAGCAATTGTAGGCGAAAAAGGCAGTGGTATAACGACCTTTCTTAACATTTTCCTGAAAAAATTAGTTACTAATTTGCAAATCAGAAGGACGGTTTTAAATAATAACATTCACAGCGCAAAAGACTTCCTTTCATTTATGAATGCGCTGCTTGAAAACGATACTTTCATTGATTTGGAGGCGATAATAAACCATCTGAATAATCTTCCTGCCAAGCAAATAGTGATAATTGAAAACCTTCAGCAAATGTTCTTAATGAAAGTCGACGGGTTCAGGAGTCTGGAAATGCTGCTCGAACTGATATCCAGGACAAATCAAAATGTATTTTGGATTACCAGTACGACTTATTATGGTTGGACATACCTGGATAAGACTATTAACATTGCAGATCAGCACGGGTATATTATAAAATTACAAAATCTCAAAGATGACGAAATGGTAGAAATAATAAATAAACGTCATCGTGTAAGCGGGTACAAAATTGTTTTTGAAGAATATCCGGAAGAGTTTCAAACTAAAGCATTTAAAAAATTGGATGGACCGGAGAGACAAGCATATTTAAAGAAACAATATTTTTCAAACCTTAATAAATTTGCCGGAAGCAATATCAGCCTCGCTTTACTATACTGGCTGAGATCCACCACAGAAGTCACCCAGGATACTATTATTATCAAATCCCAGGTTAATGCTGATTATTCATTTCTTGAATCGTTATCGTTTGAGAAACTGTTCACTTTAAAAGCTATTGTTTTGCATGACGGATTAACCGAGGACTCCCACAAAGCTATCTTTGGAGCAACCTTTTCGCAAAGCCGGAGAATGTTATCGGTCCTTTTCAATGATGGTGTACTTATCAAAAAGAAAGAAGTTTACACAATAAATCCGCAGCTATATAGACAGGCGGTTAATTTATTGAAATCCAAAAATATCTTGCATTAATATTGTGCAGTATTTCAAAAAGGATCCGTTATATATTATAAACATCCGGCTATGGAATGTTAGCGAACAAATTTTAGTTTTAATTTCCTTTCCCGGTTCTTCAGAATCACCCGGGAACATATTTTAGGAGAGACAAGATATGTTTAAGCATTTATTAAACTTATTTTTTATTATATATTTATTTTTCTCTGCCGGACTGGCAGCACAAACTAAATATGATACTGCAAATACAAAAGATTCTGCCTCCGTGATTACTATCGAAACCGGTAGTGTAAAATTTGTTAATGCTCAATTTTCAACAAACTCCTCATCTGATTCACTGACGAAAAAAATTGTGAAAGGTTTAGAGCCTCCTTCAATAACAGAATTTATTTCTTTCGGTAAAATATTTTGGGCTATTGTATTTTTTGTGGTGGGGTTTTACTTCATCAAAATATTGACTAAAATATTTGAACTATTTGCCGAAAAAAGTACAAGGTACCGTATTACCGTCAAAGGATTAATTCCTGTTTTAAGAATTTTTGGCTGGATTATCGTCCTGTACATAATTATAGCAGGAATATTTAAGCCGCCGGTTTCAACGTTAATTGCTGTTACTGCTTCCGTTGGTATTGCCGTGGGATTTGCCGCACAGGATATCTTTAAAAATATTTTCGGCGGAATAATGATTTTATTCGACCGCCCGTTTCAGGTAGGTGATAAAATTGAAATAGGAACTTACTACGGTGAGGTTATTAAAATCGGATTAGGCTCAACAAAAATAGTAACTGCCGACGATTCAAAAGTGAGTATTCCGAACGGTAATATAATGAATCAATCTGTTTCAAATTCAAATTCCGGCGAACCTGACTGTCAGGTTGTTGCTGAAATTTATTTGCCCATTACAGTAAACACCGAAGAAGTCCGGCAAATTGCAATTGAAGCCGCACAAACATCAAGTTATATTTACCTGGGTAAACCAATATCGGTGCTATTTGTAAATGAAGTGAAAGAACGAAGATCTTACCTGAAAATGAGATTAAAAGCTTATGTGCTTGATATTCGTTTTGAATTCATACTTAAAAGCAATATGACTGAGGTAGTAATTAGAGAATTATTAAAAAATAAAATTATATCTCCGGACGAGGTTTTCTGAGTATCTTTAAGGAATAAACTTAAAAATGAATACTTTTTGAGCAATTTTTTTTATAGTATTATTCAGTCAAAACTTCGGGATCAACTTTTTGGATATTATTAACCTCTCTTCCAATAAATAATTCCGCTACTTCCTTGAATTTTGCCGGGATATCGCTTACATAAAAACTTTGATTTCCCATTGAAAATTTATTTGTGCGGAGATCAATCCTGTTCAATTCCTCTCTTACCAGTTCGGCCGATGCAATGCCCGAATCAATTAAGACAACACTATCACCGATGACGTCCTGTATCACCTCAGCGAGTATCGGATAGTGTGTGCATCCGAGAACCAGCGTATCGATATTTAATTCGCGTAATTCTTTCAAATAATCTTCTGCTATTTCGTAGGTTGCTTTATGTTTTATCCAACCTTCCTCAGCCAACGGTACGAAAAGCGGACATGCTTTTTCAATTACTTCTACATCAGCAGATATATTTTTTATTTCCTGTGAGTATGCTTTATTACTAATTGTGGACCTTGTGCCGATTACCCCGATTCTACCGTTTCGACTGTTTTTTACTGCTGCCCGGGCACCCGGATTTATCATTCCGATAAAGGGGACATCGAAATTTTTCCTTAACTCATCCATTGCAATAGAGGATACTGTATTACATGCTACAACTATTGCTTTTACATTTTTAGTCATCAGAAATTTAGCATCCTGCAGCGCATACTCGATTATGGTTGCATTTGATTTTGACCCGTAGGGTACCCGTGCCGTATCTCCGAAATAAATTATATCCTCTTCCGGTAAAGTAGAGGCTATTCTTTTTACAACCGTTAATCCTCCGATGCCTGAGTCGAATACTCCGATCGGTTTCTCTTTTTCCATAAAGTTCAAATTATTTCCTTATAACATTTGTGAAATAGTTTCGGTGAGTTCGGATTTTATAAATTCAAAATCATTTGGAGAGATTTTCTTACCGGTTCTATCCAGGACATAAAAGGAATCGACAATATCATCTCCCTTAGTCGAGATTTTTGCGAAATAAATATTCATTCCCATTTCATTCATTTTAGAAGTAACCTGGTAGAGAAAACCGAGCCGGTCAGGCGAGAATACATCTATAATTGTAAATTTTTCATGCCGTTCAAAAACTATTTTAACTTTTCCCGTTCTTTTGAAAAATTTACTTTCTATCCTCCACCACCTGGATTTCATTTGGGCAATTTCCTGGGTTAACTGAAGGAGTCCACCTACCACAGCCCGTAAATCTCTCCTTATTTTTGAATGCCTATCCTTACCGATTTTTTGATGCGTCCTAAAATCCGTTACATTAAAGGTATCGATTACTATCCCGTCCTTCCGGGTAAATATTTTCGCATCATGGATATTCGCATCATTAATAGAAAGAACGCCGCATATTTTGGAAAGCAGTGCCGGAAAATCTTTTGTAATTATTGTAATGTTTGTAAAATCAGATAATGCTTTAAATAGAACAGAAATACTTATTCCTTTTTGAATTTCCTCGACATGCATGGCTATTTCTTTATCCGAAAATTGATGCGCGTAGCCGATATCATTAATTGAATCAATATGTTCCTGAACGTGTGATTCGGATATTAGGGTCGAGTGCTTACTTATTTCTTTCGGTTCCACATAAATGCTGGAAATTAATAATTCTTCACCGGTTATTTGTTCTTCCAGCATCGATTTCGTTTTAGTATAAAGCTCAGCCAGCAGGTCGCTTTTCCATGAAGTCCAAACAGCAGGATTAACAGCTGAAAGATCCGCATATGTTACCAGGTAGAGTAAATTCAGATCTTCAATTGAATTGAATCTTGAAGTGAAATTATTCAATGTTTCGGGATCATTTAAATTTCTTCTGAAAGCCACCTGCTCCATTATCAAATGATTTTTTACGAGGAAAGTGACAGGGTCAATTTCTTCTTCGCTGTAACCCAATCTTTGCATTATTGAAGAAGCCATTTCAGCTCCGATGATCTCATGTCCGGGGATATTGATAGGTTTGGCGATATCATGAAACAGCAAACCGAGATGTAATATTTCCCTGTCTTTTAGATTATTATATATTTTGCCGAGCGGCGAAACATCTTTTTCAAGCTTTTCGAGATTTTGAATAGTCTGCAGCGTATGCTCGTCGGTTGTGTAGCAGTGATAAACACCGTGCTGAAGAAAACCAATCATATCGCTGAATTCAGGCATAAAAGCCTTAAGAACTCCGAGTTCGTTCATTACCGAAAGCGTTTGTCCCACATTTTTAGGGAGCTTCAAAATTTCCCTAAAAAACACGGATGAGTCGGAGCCTTTTTCTTCTCCGCTATTATAATCTTCAACCACCTCAACTATCGCTGAGCGCAGGCTTTCATCGAAATGAGCATTGTGCAAACCCCTATAATAAAATACTCTCAAAATATCCGAAAGGCTTAGTTTTTTATTATTGATCAGGTAAATAGTTTTACCTTTTAATACGAAATCATCATCGAGTTGAAATCCCAGTGAATCCGGGATCGGATTTGAAATATCTTCCTGGAATTTTTTAACCATCGATTTAGAGAAACGGTTGATAATGTTAGTAGCGGTAAAATATTCCCGCATAAAATCAGCCAGGGCATTTTGATTATGACCATCGATGGCGGCAATTCTTTTTTGTGCATTAAACTCAAATCGATCATTTAACTGGTTTGAGAAAAGATGAAGCAAATTTCTCACCCTAAGTACCAGTTTATAACTTGTGAGCAGGCGCATGCATTCATTAGATGTTGTGTAGTCATTTTTCTTTAACAAATCAATGAATATCTCGGCTTGCGAAGCTTCTATCTGTTTGTCGAGAAGAGTTTTGTTTTTGAGTATATACATCCACTCAATTGCCTGAAAGTCGCGCAATCCTCCTGCGGACAGTTTAACGTTCGGCTCCAGCACTTTGGGAGAATCGCCATACTTTTCATAGCGGTTATTTATATCCCGGAACAGTTCTTCGAGAAGTTCAACTGTTGTTTGATCATCCAGGGCGGCAAAAATTTGTTCGTTCCATTGCCTGTAAATTTTTTCGGAACCTAAGAGAAGGCGGGTTTCAAAAAATTGTGTGAAAGTGTGCAGGTCTGTGTGCAAATATTTTTGAATGTCGGGAAAATCTCTTATTGTGTGGGAGACTTCAATACCGTTGTCCCAGAATACGGTGATGAAAGAAGCTATTTCATCCTTGTTCTCATCGACATTTTCTGCGATAAACATCAAATCGATATCGGAGTACGGAGAGAGTTCGCGCCTGCTGAAACTGCCTGCAGAGGCAATTACAAAATTGTACTTCTTATCACCGGCAAGAGAATGTATAAATTCTTCAACCAGCAGACTGTATTTCAGGCTGAAGCCTAGGGAATCGCGTTGCTTCGAATTTTCGCTGAAAAGCTTTTCCCTTCTTAATATAAATTCCTTTTTAGTAATTACCGGTGTTTTCATTAATTACTCATATTAAATAATGTCTGCTTTCCTTTTAGACGTATCAAATCCCAAATAAATCTAATAATTGTTTAATCTTTTTTAAATTCCGCCTCAATAACAGATGAAATACCACCGCGGACACTAAAATTTGCGGTGAGTTTCATATAGCGCGGCTTGCACACTTCCGCTAAATCATCCAAAATTTTGTTGGTTACGCTCTCAAAATATATTCCGTCATTTCTATATGATTGAAAATAGAACTTTAATGACTTGAGTTCAATACACAATTTATCAGGTATGTACTCTAAGATCATTGTAGCAAAGTCAGGCTGTCCTGTTTTCGGACAAACAGATGTGAATTCGGTTGCCGTATGAACAATCTTATAATCTCTCTCAGGGTAAGCATTATCGAATACTTCCAAAATTTTTATTTTTTCACTCATTTAAACCTCTTTTGCGATTTAATTCAATCTAAAATTTTATCTTTTTATAATAAACTAATAAGCCTGCAGTTAAAAATTTTTACTTACGGTTAAAAGCAGCAAAAAATCAAATTCAATTTTTTACTAATAATCAGGTCTAACTTTATAAGTGATCGGATCCTCAATACCTGCCTGCCGGAATCCCCTTAACCTTAATGCACAGCTATCGCAAACACCGCATGCTTCATCTTCGGATTGGTAGCAAGACCAGGTTAGGTGTAAAGGAGCATTCAGTTCAATACCTTTTTTAACGATATCAGCTTTGGACAAATTTATTATCGGTGTTTCTATTATAATGTTTGTTTCCGGTTTTGTTCCTTCGGCTGCCATTTTTTCGAATGCCTCGAAGAATTTGGGCCGGCAATCGGGATAACCGGATGAGTCTTCGTAAACGGCGCCTATGAACACAGCCCCGGCATTTAGGACTTCAGCCCAACTAACACAAGCCGATAAAATATTTGCATTCCTAAAAGGTACATACGAAGCCGGAATTTCCTTATTGTTTAAGTCGGCATTACTAACTTCAATATTTTTATCGGTCAACGAAGAACCGCCAATATTTGAAAAATGAGTAAAATCAATTATAAGCTTTTTTTCAACACCATAAAAAGAAGCTATATCATTAAATGCTTTAAGCTCTCTCCGCTCGGTTCTTTGTCCGTAATTAATATGAGCAAAAGCGAGATCATAATTTTCTGCGGCAATTGCGGCTGTTACACAACTATCCATCCCTCCGCTTACTGCGACAACTGCTAATTTCTTATTATTCATTAAAATACTCAGCATGATTTTGGGAGTGTAAAGATAATAAAATAGATACTTACAAGGAAGTGATAAAGAATAGACTCATAGTACTTCCGTCCAAAAATAATTTACATTTTATTAGTCCATTCTAGAAAACTCAGACACTTCATTCTAATCCCGATTTTAATCGGGGGGAAATCCTTAACTAATCACAATAAGAAAAATTCTTCAGCCGCCCCGCTCTTTCAGAATGACATTAATATTCTTTTTAGAGTGAACTCGAGAGCCGACCGGATTCTTTCACCCGGGCTGAAATTCGGCAAAATTAGTGACAACCGGATAACTGCTCATTTCTACTATTCCCTTAAGCAGAATTTCCTACCGGATTTTGTTTAATAATAAAAGGACACCTATAATCAAACTGACAACACAAGAAACAAGAAATGGGATCTCCGAACCAAACGAATCCCATAAAACTCCGGTAAGAAATGAACCGATCATAATTGCAAAACTTGAAAGCATTGTTAAAAGTCCTATCGCCGTACCGCGGTTTCTATCCGGAATAAGATCGGATACCCATGCTTTGGCTATTCCCTCGGTTGATGCGGCGTAAATACCGTAAAGGATGAACAACCCGTAAATAAAAATTAAGTTCTGCAAAAGAGCAAAGCCGAGATATACTAAAGAAAAAATAAAAAGTCCGGCGGTAAAAACTTTCTTTTTACTAAGTGTATCCGATAGCTTACCAAGCGGATAAGATGATCCGGCATAAACAATGTTGTATAAAATATAACCGCCGATAGCAAGCGGGGCGGAGTGTGAGATGTTTTGAGATTTTAATATTAAGAAAACATCACTGCTGTTGACCAGTGAAAAAAGTGTAAACAACACTAATACTGATTTATATGAAGAAGGAGCTTCCGTCCAAAAATTAATATATTTAGATTTAGTCCTTTCTTCATGCGTTACCGCTTTATCCTTAATAAAAAGTGTAAACGTTACGGCAACGGCTGATGGAAAAAATGCAAGCAGGAAAATCAGTATATAATCGCCGGGATGAAAATGCAAAAAAACTAATGCGGCGGCAGGGCCAAGTACGGCACCCAATGTATCCATTCCCCTGTGAAATCCGAAGATTTCCCCTGAATTATTTTGGGAATAACCGGCAAGCAGAGCATCACGAGGTGCGGTTCTAACTCCTTTCCCCACTCTGTCGCTGACCCTGGAGAATAGTACTGCCGAAATGTTGGGAAAAATACCCGGCAGAGGTTTTGAGAGCGCAGAGAGTGTGTAGCCTATAGTAACAAAGATTGATCTTTTACCTAATTTATCGGAAAGTCGACCGAAATATCCTTTCAAAAATCCCGAAATAAATTCTGCAATTCCCTCAATTATTCCAACCATTGCCATTGAGGCGCCTAATACAGATGTAAGGAAAAGAGGAGTTACCGGGTAAAGCATTTCACTCGCCATGTCGGTAAACAAGCTAATTAATCCCAGTATTATTACCTGCCGCGGAATTTTTTTTAGTGACATAACAATAATTAAAAAGTAAAAATTATAAAAGTATTTATTTTACTGTAGTTCAAAATAATTTTAGAATTGAGAAAAAACCTGGTATAAAATACAAATTGGACATATTTGTTTTAGTTTCAAATTTAATCCCTCCCTAAAATAACTCTATATTTTTGTTTGAATTTTTTTGCAGCACTTTTTTACAATCTATACTGACAGAATTCCTTTTTTTTATTTTGAACAGATATTCACGGGACGAAAATTATTAACCTTTTGTTTGCTATAATTATTTAATTTGCATAAGTTTACCTGGGTTTTGATAAAAGGGAACAGCAATAATATTAACCGCACTAAGACGTACGTATAATTTATTTAGCATAAGAGATAACATAGTTATTAGTTATTCAGTTAAATAGATTGCTTACCACTCATAAAGGGCGATATCCAATCTAAAAAAGTAATTAGAGCACAAAAAATAAATTCAACTTTAATTAATCGGCTTTTTTTTGTGACTGACTATGCGCAGCAGTATAACCGGAGAAAACATAAAATAAGAATAATTAAAGCCATTAAGAATTGAAGAAGAAAATTTCTTATATAAGGAAGAAATCTAATAGGTTAATAATATATTAGCCCAAGCATAGAAGCCTATCATAAAATACTAAGGTATTTAAATGGGATTAATTACAAATCATCAAAAAAGTGTCTCTGAAAAATCTTTTTCTCCAGATAAAATAGTCCAAATTCTTTCACTTGATGGTGGTGGCCTTAAAGGTCTTTTTTCAGCTGCCGTAATTGAAACATTGGAAGAACAATTAGGTCATTCAATATCAAAGCATTTTGATATCATAACAGGTACGTCTACTGGAGGACTTATCGCACTTGGTTTAGGGATAGGAAAATCAGGTAATGAAATCGTTAAATTTTACCAAAATCATGGCCCTAAAATCTTTCCTAATAAAGGGATTCAGAGATTTATACGTTTTTTCAGAGGTTGGTTTTTCAATAAATATTCTAATCACTATCTTGAGGAAACATTACATAAACTTTTTTCAATAGAAGGGAAAACTAAAGAACCAATATTAGGAGATAGTCTAAAGCGATTAATAATCCCGACCTTTTATGCAGCTTCTTCTCAACCCCGGTTGCTAAAAACACCTCATGACAAAAGGTATCGAAGTGATTGGAAATTACCAATGTGGGCCGTTGCGATGGCTACTTCAGCAGCACCGACATATCTTCCCAGTTTTAGATTCAATGGAAATACATATCTTGATGGCGGACTATGGGCTAATAATCCATCACTTGTGGGTGTAATTGAGGCATTAGAAATGGGTGCAAAAATTGAAAATATTCGTGTACTAAATATTTCTACAACATCCTCTAATTCGGATTGCTTAGTTTTCAATTTCCCTTTATTACCATTTAAGGCCTCTTATGGACGTCTTGGAAAACTTCCCTGGGCTACTAAAATTTTAACAATAATGATGCAAGCTAATAGTTATTCAACAACAAATATGTATTTGCGCCAAATGCTTTCAGAAGGTAATTTAGCAGTTATCGATGATCATATTAATTTGGGACATGCAGCGCTTGACGATATTAATTATGACGAATTCTACACTCGTGGGAAAAGTGCAGGAGAACTAGCAAAAAATAGTGTTAGTAATTATTTCGATCATAGTGCAACAGAATACATACCAAGTAAGGAGGCTATGGAAAATGGATAAATTGAACGAAGAAAAAATCCTTGAATCTGCTTTATCGAATCTAGATATATCTCCGACTGATTTTGAATTAGCTAGAAAACGTTATTTATCCATTGCGCAATATCTCGAAAGTGGCAACTACGAATCTGGAAGTAATATTGATATTTATTTGCAAGGATCATTTAGACTTGGTACTGTGATTAGACCTTATCGGAATAAACAAAATGCAGATTATGATATAGATCAGGTTTGTGAAATTAATGGGAATGATACAACTCCGAGTCAGTTAAAACATGATGTTGGAGATTGGCTTAATGAGAATGAGAACTATAAAAGTATGTTAGATGAGGAAGGTCGCCGGTGTTGGACTTTAAAGTATGCGTCATCTGATGGTCGTCCAGGATTCCATCTTGATATATTACCTGCACGCCTTGAAAACGAGCTATCTCCTAAAATAAGTATCACTCATAAAGTTGAAAAAAATTATGCGTGGCGCTCGAGCAATCCAAAGGGATATTATAACTGGTTCAAAAATATAAATACTTTTGAGAGCCTTTTATTTGAAGAACAGAGGAAGGCAATTTACTCAGGAAATATGGAACTATATGAATCAGTTAATGATGTTCCTAAGCAATTAATTCGAACTTCCCTTCAACGCTCAATTCAATTATTAAAGCGACATAGAGATGTATTTTTTGACTTAAATGAATACAAGCCAATATCAATAATTATAACTACAATTTGTGCTCATAAATATCAAAAGAAAGGCGTTCTAGCTACTGTTAAAAGTTTTGGGGACTATGTTGCAAATAGACTAGAATTATTAATGAGCGGACAGTCATTACCCATTGATAATGTATTAGATTATATAGACAACAAATGGGTTGTTAGGAATCCCACCAACGGTAATGAAAATTTCGCTGATAAATGGACAAAAAACTCTCAGCTTTCAAAAAACTTTTTTGCATGGATTTATCAGCTAAGAAGAGATATTGATGCTTTTAGAGAATCAAAATTAGTTAAGGAACTGAATTTAGTCTCTTTATTTGCCCAAGAAAACGTTAGTAGTTATCGGGAAATATTAACCAATCAGATGATGGATGGCAATGTAGAAAGCAAAAAGAAGTTTCTTGATTTAATTCATCAAGGAATAGAGGGCAAGATTTCCTGGGGTGTAATAGAAAAAATAGCTAAGCGTAATGTTGATAAAGTTCAAAAGCAAGAGCCAGAAGACATTGCTTGGGTAAATTATTATCAGGTTAAAATTCATTCTGGGAAAGGCATTTCAGAAACGGAGAAGTCCCATATTAAAAGCATTTTGTCCAGAAATGAAAATCGGGCTGACTTTAAGTTCTGTTGTAATTTACTTTTAGGATCAGCATCAAACACGATGTTGCGTGATTGTATTAAATCAAGGAATGATGAAGTTCTTAGCTGGCCTATAATTAGACTAGCTAAGGATCAAATTAAAGAAAATAGCAGCACAATAATACCAGAATTATAACGATGGAGGAACTAAGTTATCTTCAAAATGTTGGGCTAACAAGCCAATCAAGCGGACGCCATTTTCGCATTCGATAATTTATAAATTTTAGAATTAGTCGTTCCGTTTCGGCTAACTTGTTCAAAGTAGTTGTACTAATTTAAATAACTTGCAAACAGTGCTTGCGAAGAAAGATAAGCATCCCGACAAGTCGGGACTAAATCTTCGGCAGTAGTGGTTCTATTTGGCATTCTTGTTCTGGGCTTCAGTTTAGGCACAACGCCGTTAGGGCAGTATAAATCTTTAAAATTGTTAATGCATAATATTTAAGGGTTAAAACAATGATCAAAATAATTTCTATTCTTCTTTCTTTTTTTATTATTGGATGTTGTCCCAATTACAATTATTCATCATTTAGTATCAAAGACGAATTCGTCGGAGTTTGGCATGTTAGTAATATTAAAGACGCTACACTTCGAATATATCCAAAGGAAAATCATATTTATTTGCTGAAATTTGAAAATGGGGATTTTAGGTGGGAAGGCATTGGTTATCAGAACGAGAATAATATTATTGCAATATTCAGATACAAGAATGTCAACCAACAAGGTTTTGTTACTTTCACATTAGAGCGCAACAATAAAATGAGCTATGTCTCAAGAAGTCAAGATGGTTCAATCAGATCAAGCGGTTATTATCTTAAATATTAATTTGAACATACAAGCCAATCAAACGGACGCCGTTTTCGCTTTCGGCAATTTATAAATTTTAATGTTAGTTGTTCCCCCGACAAGTCGGGGCAGGCTGTTTCGGCAAACTTGTTCAAAGTAGTTGTACTAATTAATAAACTTGCAAACAGTGCTTGCGAAGAAAGATAAGCATCCCGACAAGTCGGGACTATATCCTTGGCGTTATTTTTTTAATCTGTATTGCTATTCCGGGCGGCGGTTTAGCCTTTAGCCTGCTTAAATATGGAGTGATGAAAATGAAAACAACTATAAAATATTTAAGTTTAATATTAGTTTATACATATATAGTCTTCCAATTAACTTCCTGTAAAGAAAAATCACCAACCGAACCAGTAACACAAAATCCCAGATCCGCTTCATGGGAAAAAGATATTGATTATTTTAGTTCACAATTAAAGGCTAAACAATACGGATTTTCATCGCTTATCTCTGAAGAAAGTTTTGATAATATTTTAGGCAATCTTAAAAGTTCAATTGAATCACTTCAAGATTATGAAATCTATTTAAGGCTTCAACAATCAATTGCCTCGCTTAAAGTTGCGCATCTTATATGCTATCCTTCCTCAACCCGGAAGTTACATTTCCTTCCTTTTTTTACTTACATTTTCCCTGATGGTGTTTATATAATAATGGCGGATCAAAATAATTCCGGGTTATTAGGTAAAAAAATAATTAGTATCGGCGGCATAACAATTCAGACTGTAGAAGATTCGCTAAAAAAAATAATTTCATATGAGAATGATTATTGGTTTGAAGATCAAGTTCCGCAGGCACTATGCTGTGTAGAGATTTTAAAATATTATGGTTTTACCGGTACTCTTTCAAGCGTAGATTTAGAGGTTGAGGGCGTGGGAAAATTGACTGTAACTTCTGCGGAAAAATACCCTAACGATATTACATCCGGAATGAATAATGTCCTGGATGGGAAAACCGTGCCTTTATATTTACAAAATCAATCAAGTTATTATTGGTCTTCATTTATAGCAGCTAATATTACGCTCTATATAAAGTATAATAAATGTGCAAACTCAACTACTAGTTCCTTTGACGTTTTTACTAACGGCATAATAAATTTTATTTCCTCACATCAAGTTGATAAAGTAATCGTTGATCTTAGAAATAACGGGGGAGGCAATTCATCAATAATAAATCCGCTGTTGAATTATTTGCAGGGTTCCTCAATTAATCAAAGGGGGAAATTATTTGTTGTAACTAATAGAGGTACATTCTCTTCTGCTTTGTTGAATTCAATTTCATTTAAGCAAACCACCAATTGTATTCTTGTAGGTGAGCCAACAGGTGGAAAACCAAATTCATACGGAGAGGTTTTTACTTTTTCACTGCCTTACTCCGGGATTGTTGTACAATACTGCACCAAATATATTAACACAATTAATAATGATCCCGCATCGTTATTCCCTGATTATGATGTGGAAATATCTTTTAATGATTTTGTGAATTGTAAAGACCCGGTATTGGATTTCATTTTAAACTTTAAATAAATTTAGAATATTATTCTTTTTAATAAACTTGAAAATCAGAAATATAATCGAACGACAATAGATTAAATAAATCAACTTTGTACTTAAAAATATCAGCCTAAAAAGTGGTTCAAGGCGACAGTGTTTTCGCACTTGGCATTTGTGCAGTTTAAAAGTTTGTAATTCCGTTTCGGCTTTGTTGTTCCGGGCGGTGGCTTATCGGCAACGCCGTTAAACGATAGTATCATTCTATCACTTTCATTAAAATAGGGGATTTGGGTATGAAGTCTTATAAATATTTTTATATCTTATTTCTTGGTATTGCAACCTTTATTAATGGCTGCATGTCATACACTACTTTGCAAAGTGCAAAAACATTGAAACCTGGCAAGGTTATCCTTGGAGGTGGGGCTGCTATTCCAATTTCTAATAATGAGGCTCAATTCTATCCAGAGCTAAACGCCCGGGTTGGTATATTTAATCATATGGATATAGGTGTAAAATACTCAGTTCCCTCACTGATTTTCCTGGATGGGAAGTACCAAATTATAGAAAAACCATTTTATCTTTCGGCTGATTTAGGATGGTCATATTATTCTTATTCCGGCGGGATTGGTGATTCGAAAGGAACATTTACGGGCTGGTATCCAATGATAATTGTTGGACAAGACCATTGGTACGCTGCTGTAAAAGAAGTTTATTTTACTACCCAAGGAGAAATTAATGTTTTTGGGCTTTATAAATACAATGATTCTGGCTGGATTAGTACTAATGTTGTAGTTGGCGGGATTATAGGGACAAATGTCAGATTACTTCCAGAAATAAATTTTATTATTCCAGATAAAGGCAAGGTTCTCTTTGTTCCGGCTCTCGGATTACAATTTGCCCTTTAATTGCTTATAATTCATTTTAAACCAAAATGCGGATAGATAAACAATAATTGAAGAAATTAATTTTCTCTTAAAATATTTGGCTAACAATATCTAATGAATTTTCATACCCTCCTTTGTAATTTATAATAAATACAAGATCTGATTTTAGTAACAACAATCCATATAATCTTAATAGAACAATTGAAGTAGACCCCGTGCTTTAGTAACTTTAACTGCTGAATATTTGAAAATAATTTTTCATTAAACTCTGAGGAAAATATGCGTAGAAAAGTAATAGCCGGTAATTGGAAAATGAATAATGATATTACCGCTTCACAGAATCTTATAACAAAATTGACTGCCGGACTCGGAAAGGACGAACTTAATTGCGATGTAATTATCTGTCCGCCTTTTACTTCTTTACAGGAGGCGCACTCCCTGTTAAAAGGAACTAAAATAAAATTGGGTGCGCAAAATATGTATTTTGAAGACGGCGGCGCTTTCACCGGTGAAATATCACCTTCCATGCTTAAAGGAGCCGGTTGTGAGTACGTAATTTTGGGGCATTCCGAGCGAAGGGCAATTTTCGGAGAAACCGATGAAGTAATAAATAAGAAAATTAAAAAAGCTCTTCAAAGCGGATTAAAACCGATCTTCTGCGTAGGTGAAACTCTGGAACAAAGAGAATCGGGCATTATGAAAGATGTTGTAAAAAAACAGGTGATAGGCGGATTGGAACAAATTTCTCTCGGTGAACTAAGCAGTATAATAATTGCATATGAGCCTGTTTGGGCTATAGGAACCGGAAAAACTGCATCTCCGGCACAAGCCCAGGAAGTTCATGAGTTCATCCGCGGTTTAATTTCAGAGGAATATACTCCCGAAGCGGCGGAAAATCTGATCATTCAATATGGCGGCAGCGTAAAACCGGAAAACGCCACCGAGCTGTTGTCTCAAAATGATATAGATGGTGCGCTTGTCGGCGGTGCTTGTTTAAAGGCTGAGTCGTTTATCGGCATAATTAAATCAGCTTAATTTATTATATCTCAATATATTATAAGAGGCGGCTATTAGGAAAATATTATATGCCGCCTTAAACTTTTTACATTGCTTTCCCCTGCTTTGTTTAGTATATTTCTCGGTTTAATTATTATAATTAAGGATGAATTATACGGATGGGCTTCCCCAAATATATCTCTCTTACACTTCTTATTTTTTTTGCTTTTATTATTCCGGCGACTAATGCGCAGGTTACATTTAGAGAGTTGCCTAATTACCGGATGAAATCCACTGATTCTACCTTTTTTGGAATAAACAACTTTCGAAAAATTATTTCATTAAATGGGGAATGGCAAGTTTACAACGCGGGTGATAAAGATAAGAACAAAGTTAGTATCGGCATCCCATCCATATTTAAAGGCGAGGGAGACTTTATTTTTGAGAAAAAGTTTTCTCTTACCCAAAGTGAAATAAATAATTATAGAATGAGGATTGTTTTCCTCGGATTGAATTATGTTGCCGATATTTCAGTTAACAATTTTATTATTTACAGGCAGTCAGGCGGCGAATTTCCCTTTGAAGTTGAATTGCCCAGGGATATTTTGCATTCGGGTAAAGATAATGTCCTATCTGTTAAACTGCATTACACATTGGATGCGGAAAACACTATCCCGGTAAAACAAAGTTTTTTGTTTCCCAAAAGCTTTGGCGGAATTTTTAGAGACGTTTATATCCATCTAATTCCGGACATCTCTATTTCTACCCTTAATGTTTCCGATAAATATGATCCTTCAGCTAAAAAAGCAAAAATCTCAATTACCTCAAGAATTGATAATAAATATATTAAAATCTCCCAGGATTCTTCATCAATACCGACGGACCTTTCTCTGCAAATAAAGTTAAAATCTCCATCCGGTGAAGATGTTTATACTTCAGCTGATTATCCTTTCACAGTAAAACAGAATAAAGAGAAGACTATTTCTCAGTCCGTTGAAATAAATTCGCCCGATCTTTGGTCACCTTCAGATCCGAAGTCATATATTATACAAGTTGAATTGTGGGAGGGGGAAACACTATTAGATAAAACCAGCAGACAGCTTGCAATTTATTCCCTTGTTCCCGGAAAAGAATCGCTTTCATTAAACGGCTCATCAATCGAGCTTTCCGGTGTTACCTATGTTCCTTCATTTGATGATTACGGCAGTATGGCTTCCTATGATCAAATGGAAAAAGATATAAAAATGATCAAAGACCTGGGCTTCAACAGCGTTAGGTTTACTAAGTCAATTCCTCATCCTTACTATCTTAAATTATGTGAAAAATACGGGTTGATTGCATTTATCGGATTACCTTTAAATAACATCCCTGAAAGTCTTGCAGAAGATCCAAATTTTATTTCGAGAAGCAGAAATTATTTATCAAATTTTATTAAAGCGTATAAAAAATATTCCGCGGTAGCAGCCATAGGGTTGGGAAGTTCTTATCTGCCTGAATATCCTTCACACATTGCGCTGATAAAAAATCTTGCTGCCCTGACTAAAAAAGAAACCGGAGACCTGACCTATGCATCTTTTTCGAACCTTAATATACCGGAAATAACAGGGCTGGATATGTACGGAGTGGAACTTATCAACACTCCCATCGTTAAGATTTCGGGTAATTTAAAATCGTTACAACAGAAATTGGGCAAGGGGAGAGTATTTATAAGCTCCGACACTTACACGGTATATGCAGGTAATACTAACGGATATGTAAATAAGCATTCTTTTGAAGCACAGGCAAAATATATTGATGATCTTATCAATTATTCCAATGACAATTTTATAAGCGGATATTTTATCAACACGATGTTCGATTACAAGGGGAATTATGCCTCCTTAATCAACGGCTATAGTAAGAGTAATTTATATCGATTCGGGATTTGCGGAGCCGACAGGGATATATCCAGGCTTTCATATAAAGTTATTTTTTCAGAGCTTCATAACACAGAAAAGGTTACTATTCCAATCGGCAGCAAGCATGATGATGCTCCTATGTCATTTATTATATTCGGTCTTTTGCTCGCTTTGCTTTTGGGTGTGCTGGTAAATTCGGGTAAAAAATTCAGGGAAGATACTTCACGTGCATTACTGAGACCGTACAACTTTTTCGCCGATGTAAGAGATCAGAGAATAATGTCCGGCTTCCATTCAACTATTTTAGGTTTAATAATAGCAGCCGTTTCCGGTTTAATTGTTGCCAATCTACTTTTTTATTTTAGAACAGATATTGTTGTTGATAAAATACTGCTTGCATTCGGAAATAAGGATTTAATGAAGATTGCAACTTTTCTGTCTTGGCATCCCGTTTTTTCACTCCTATGGTTGACAATTTCATTTATTATTATACTATTACTTATTACTGCTGTTATTAAATCTGCTGCGTTTTTTGTTAGAAACAGGGTTTTTTATTCAAGTGTGTACTTCACCGTTATTTGGTCATTCCTGCCCATGTTGTTGTTAATTCCGGTTGGAATTATTTTGTATAGAATTCTGAATACCGATGCAGCAAATTTCTACATTTATTTAGGATTGGTATTATTCGGTTTGTGGGCATTTCATAGATTACTAAAGGGTATATATGTTATTTTTGATGTTAATCCAGGCAGTGTTTATTTCTACAGCATAATTACTGTCCTGTTAATATTCATTATTATTATGCTCTATTTCCAGATTAAAAATTCCACAATCGACTATATTAGGTTCACACTAAAACAATATAACATATTAGGATAATCGCCAAAATTGTATTTATCGAAGCTTGAAATAATAGGATTTAAATCTTTTGCGCAGAAGACGAATGTTGCCTTTAACCAGGGCGTTACCTCTATAGTTGGTCCCAACGGATGCGGGAAGACAAATATTGTGGATGCGATACGGTGGTGCTTAGGCGAACAGAGAAGCGGTGCTTTACGAAGCGATAAAATGGAAAACGTTATCTTCAACGGTACTAATAGTAAAAAACCGATGGGGATGGCTGAAGTATCATTAACCATTCAAAATAACAAAGGGATTTTACCTACCGAATATTCCGAAATAACTATCACCCGGCGGATATTTCGCTCCGGTGAAAGTGAATATTTGATGAATAAAAATATCTGCCGGCTTAAAGATATTACAAATCTTTTTATGGATACCGGAATGGGTTCCAATGCGTATTCCGTTATAGAACTTAAAATGATTGAAACAATTTTAAGCAACAAAGCGGATGAACGCCGTACGATGTTTGAGGAAGCTGCAGGCGTTAATAAGTATAAGCTGAGAAGAAGGCTTGCGTTAAGAAAATTGGAAGAAGTAAAATCCGACCTGGTGAGGGTGAACGATATTGTTACCGAAGTTGAGAAGAAAGTTAATTCTTTGGAACGGCAGGCAAAAAGAGCCGACAAGTACAACAAAATTTCGTCAACTTTAAGAGAATTGGAACTTGACCTTGCCGAAAGGGAAATGGCTCTGTTTAATTTGCAGAAAGAGGAAGCAAAAAAAAATAAAGAAGAAAATTTTCAGAAGAAGATTCAAATTGAATCGGAGCTATCCAAAATTGAAGATGAATTACAAACAGTTAAAGTTCAACTAACCGAAATAGAAGCAGAACTAAAATCAAAACGCAGTCAGGTTACTACGGTAACGGAAAAGGTATTCGGAGTTCAGCGAAATATATCGGTGGCGGAAGTGCGAAAGAGTTCGCTGGAGAAAAATATTGAAAGATTTAAACAAGAACTTGAGGAATTAAATTATCAATTATCTGAAACAAAGGAGTTTGTTCAGGAAAGTGAACTAACGATAAATGAAATTAAAGAGAATATTTCTACAAAAGAAGACGATAAACAAAAGAACCTTGATACGGTTACTAAATACCGTACACAACTGGAAGAAAAAAGAAATTATCTTAAAACACAATCTGAGATCATATTAGATAAATTTAAAGAAATCACAAACAGGGAAAACGACTTTTCGAACCTTGAAAAATCACTCGAATCGAAAAACAAAGCAATCAGCAAGGTAAATGATAGGATTCAATCACTAACAAATAACATTGCAAAAACCGTCGGCTTTATAGAAGAACTGAACACTGAAAAATCGGAAATTGAAAACAAGTTAACGGAGGCCGAAGAAATTTATACCCTTAAACAGAAAGAAAAAGAAGAACTGGAGAAGGAATTAAATTTCTTAAAAGAGAAGGAACTGGAAGATAAAGGCATAATAAATAATATTAAAGATAAAATAGGATTTATTCAGGGATTAATCGACAACCTTGAAGGTGTTTCAAACGGTGCAAAAGCACTGCTTGAAAATAATGTCTGGTCCTCGGGTGATACTTCTTTGTTAGCTCATATAGGAAATTCGGAGGAAGAATATCGATTTGCGGTAGAAGCATCTCTCAAGAATAATTTGAATAATATCCTTGTTGAAACCTTAAATGATTTGAAAAGCGGGATCGAGTATTTAAAGACTAATAATATCGGAAAAGCTGCATTTTATGTAACGAGGTTCGAAAATAACAATAATAAAAGTCTGCTGGATAAACTTCAGCAATTTTCGTTAAGAAGAAAAATTAAAAAACTCCGGGAAGAGAACGGGTTTATCGGCTGGGCTAAAGATTTTGTGCAAACGGAAGATAAATGGAAACAGTTTTTTGAAAAATTACTTTTTAAAACCGCGATAGTCGAATCTCTGGATACCGCCATGTTATTATCGGAAAAGTATTATGATTTTAACTTTGCTACGCTCAACGGTGATTATTTGGATAATGCCGGAAACGTAATCGGCGGTTCCGAACCAAAACTGGATGATTCTCTTTTCGGCAGAAAGCAGTTGCTGGAAGAATTGAAAAACGAATTTCCCAAAAGGGAAGAGGAACTGCAGAACTTAAGGAAAAAGATTGAAGCCAAAGAAGAAGAAATAAACAATATAGATCTGAAAGTGCTTTCTGAACGAGGTAGATTGCTCGTCAATGATTTGGCTAATGTCGATAAGCAAGTTGCCCAATTCGAGTTTGAAAAAAAGAAAGCAACCGACGATATCGAAAAAGCTAGATCAGAGGTTCACGATCTGGCTGTTGAATCGAATAAACTCGATAATCAGATAAATGAACTCAGGACTTCCCTGGACGCAGAAAAAGAGGAAAAACTTAAAGTTGATGCAGAAAAAGAAAAATTAGAAGCTGAATTTAAAAAATTCGAACAAGAATTTAATACCGTCGTTTCAAATCAAAATAAATTAAATCTCGACCTGGAACGATTAAAAGGTGAACAAAAAAACACGGAAAATTCGATAAACCGCGCGCATGATTCGATTGAAAATATCAATAAATCTATCTCCAAACGGCAATCTGATATTACTGATTCTGCCGAGGAATTTGAATCATTAAAAAATATTATTGAAGAGAAACAGCTTGACCTTGAAGAGCTTGAACGGGATAAAAATGTACTTCAAAAAGAAGAAAATGAAATTGACTTAAAATATAAAGCGGTGCGTTCTCAGATCTCCGAAATGGAAAATAAACAGAACGGTTTCCGAAATGAAAGAGAAGCCGTGTCAGATGAAATTCACAATTCCGATATGTCTTTAAGAGAACTAGGCATTAAGACATCAAATTTACTGGAAAATATTAAGGAAAATTATTCATTAACACTTGAATCCAAAACTTTTGATGATCTGGAGGAATTTGATTTTAAACAAAGGACGGAAGAAGTTCATGCGTTAAAGCAGCAAGTAAAAAATTTAGGCCCAATAAATCTTTTAGCCTATTCCGAATTCGAAGAAGAAAGGGAAAGGCTGGAGTTTTTAACCGGACAAAGAAATGATTTGCTGAACTCGGAGAAGGATATTATTCAAACTATTGAAGAGATTAATACAACCGCACAACATCAGTTTATGGAGACTTTCGGAAAAATTAGAGAGAACTTTATAAATATTTTTCGCGGTCTTTTTAATCCTGGCGATGAAGCCGATCTAAAACTGGAAGAAGAAACCGATCCCCTCGAAGGAAAAATTGAGATTGTAGCAAAACCCAAGGGAAAAAGACCGACTTCCATAGAATTGCTTTCAGGCGGAGAAAAAACATTAACCGCAATTGCATTATTGTTTGCAATATATTTAGTTAAGCCGAGCCCGTTCTGTATACTCGATGAAGTTGATGCACCACTTGATGATGCAAATATCGACCGGTTTTCTAAAATCATAAAGGATTTCAGCAACAGCACTCAGTTTATCGTTGTTACGCATAATAAAAGAACTATGGAAGCGGCGGACACTCTTTACGGCGTTACCATGCAGGATGAAGGTATATCAAAACTTGTCAGTGTGCGATTTAATGAGGATTTGGACTTTGTATCTTAAAATAAACGTTTTTTCTAAATTATTGTTCTTTCAAATATTTTACGTATTGAATAAATTATCTGTAGCGATATTATTAATGTTTCTGTTCCTTTCAACTAGCCCCCGGTTAATAGCGCAATGGACAAACGATCCTTCAATAAATACCAAGCTTGTTATTAATTCATCGGATCCGATTAATATATCCGGAGTGAACGACGGTAAAGGCGGTGCTTTTATTGTTTGGCAGGACCACAAAAACAATTCTCATGATGCCGTATTTTTTATGCATGCTGATGGAAACGGCAGAATAACTTTTCGGGCTGACGGGAAGAAAGTTTGTGATCTTACGGGGCGTCAGGAGGAACCGGTTATATCAACTGCACAAGCCAATAGGGCTGTTATAGTTTGGAACGATTATTCAAATTCGCGGACGGGGCAGCTTGTTGCTCAAAAAGTGCTTAACAACGGTTCTCTACTTTGGTCCGAGGATGGTATTAGAATAACTCAGAGTAATAATTTATTCAGCGGTTACTCGGTGGATTGCAGTAATACGGGAAATTGTTTTGTCTCATTCGTTGCAAAGGAACCGTCAATAACCGGCAATTATTCGATCAAGGTTCAAAAGATCGGAACAAATGGAAATTTGTTATTTAATAATGATAGTTCAACTGTTTATTCTTCAAGGAACCGGAAAAGCAAAACATCGATTATTGCAGATAACCAGGGAGGAGCAGTTATATTTTGGCTGGAAAACCAGGATGATAATTCATCGGTATATGTCCGGCATATTGATTCGACTGATCATAATACCTGGGCGAAACAGCCTTTGAAAGTTTCAGGTGAAAATCAAAATGTAATTGGTTACAAAGCACAAAGAACAGGTGAAGGTAATATCTATATTGCATGGCAAATTCAGCAGGACAGCGAAAAACATATTTACCATCAATTAATAAGTACAAAAGGCAAATTTCTCTGGAAACCGGGTGGAAGAATAGTAACAAGCAGAAAAGGAAATCAATTCAATCCTGAAGTGTTTTGTACCGGCTCTTATGCTATACTTAGCTGGACAAACGAGTTGAAAAATGATGATAACATTATTGTGCAGAAATTTGATAACCAGGGAAAACCACTTTGGAGAGTCGGAGGTGTTCCCGTCATAAAAATTAACGGAGAACAATTCGGACAAAAAATTACCGGAGACGGTAAGCAAGGCGTAATTGTTTCGTGGATAGATCGCAGGGTTGATACCTTACTTGCTAATATTTATGCACAAAGAATAAATTCTCAAGGTAAGCCGGTTTGGGATTCAACCGGCATTGCAGTTGCCTCTAATAAAAATACCCTGAAAAGTTATTTGTCAATAGTTTCCGATTTAAGAGGCGGCAGCATTGTAATTTTTAAAAATAAACGAGACAATAATTACGCCATTTATGGGCAAAAGATTTTTAATTCCGGTACCTATGTTTCGCAAATAATAGGTTTTCAAACCCGGATGGAAGGAGATTCCGTAAAGATTTCATGGTATGCCGCTAATGAAGTGAACAGTTCTTCATACGAAATTGAAAGAACAACCCAAACGGATACCGGCAGTACCTATTGGATTCCTGTGAAGAATATTGAATCTTCCGGTAAAGGGAAAAATAATTTTTATCAATATTATGATGTACCGGATGTATCGGGAACAATTTATTACAGAGTAGTTCAGAAGGATGGGAAAGGTAATATTCAGGTATCAAATGTTGCAAGAGTGGATTATCTTAAAGCATCTTCGAATATAATTATTGCGCAGAATAATCCAAATCCCTTTTCGGATTCAACAAAAATTAATTTTTATTTACCATCGCCCTCGCTGGTAACTATTGAGTTTTTTGATAATCATGTGAATAAAATTACAGAAATTAAAAATAAAAAATTTCCCGAAGGTCAAAACGCGATAATTTTTTCGGCAAATGGACTGTCACCAGGAATATATTTTTACCGTTTCAAAACAAAAAATTTCGTCGATGTAAAGAAAATGGTAATCACGAATTGAAGAGTGTATGCTAAACAACGAATTAATGAAAAAATTAAAGATATTTGTGGACTTTGATGGTACGATCTCCACGAGGGATGTTGGCGAAGCTATCTTTCGTGAATTCGGCGGCGAAAAGGAAGTAAATCAAATTACAGAAAAGCTTCTGAATGACGAAATAAGTGCAAAGCAATGCTGGCTTTCTTTGTGCGATACCATAGAAAATATAGATCCGGAGTCATTAAATAATTTTATTCATCACTGCAAAATCGATCCGTCTTTTCATGATTTCAATGTGTTTTGTGCTGAAAATAATATAGAATATTTTGTTCTTAGCGACGGTTTTGACTATTACATTAAAAGAATTTTTCAACGGGAAAATCTTGGGCATGTTAAGGTTTATTCCAACAAACTTACTTTTTCGGAAAGTAATAAGCTGGTACCTTCATTTCCGTACCAGGATGAAAGCTGTACTACGTCAGCCAATTGTAAACGGAATCATATAATTACTCACAGCAGCGATGATGATTATACCGTTTATATCGGAGACGGAAATTCGGATAAGTACACCGCTCAATATTGTGATTTTATTTTTGCCAAGGACGGGCTTTTAAAGTATTGTGAAAAGGAAAGGATAACATATTTCCCTTTTGAAAATTTCAATGACGTAATTATCCGGCTTGAGAGTATGCTGTCTAAAAAAAGGTTAAAAAAAAGACATCAAGCCGAACTAAAAAGAAAAGAAGCATATATGATGGAATGAGCCTGCGGGTAATTATTTCCTTTTTGATACCAAAACGGTGCTCGAAAACCAACAAACAAAAATCGGATTACAACTACCGGAATACACGAAACAAAGTACAACAGAAAACAAATAATGAACAAAAAACAAAATACAACGAAATCCGGAAAAAGAACTATCGCAGAAAAATTTTTCAAGTACAGAAGTTATACTCCCATCCCGTTCTTGTTATTAATGTTCTTTTATGAAGACGCAAACGTATGGAGCTTAATTATAGGATTTGTTTTAGCGCTGTCCGGTGAGTATATACGTTTGATGGGTGTTAGCTGGGCGGGGAGTGAAACCCGTACGACAGGAGCTGTGGGAGCAACTTTTTTAATTATAAGCGGTCCTTTCGCTCATACACGTAACCCGCTGTATGTCGGTAATATTTTAATGTATGTCGGACTCGGGATTATGTCTTTTGCAATTTTTCCGTATCTGCAGATAGTAGCTTTGCTTTTTTTCTTAATACAATATCATTTTATTGTAAAAGAAGAAGAAAACTATTTGAGAAAGGCTTACGGTGAAGATTATAAAAATTATGTTAATAATGTTCCCAGGTTTTTTCCCCGGTTAACTCCTTATAAAGCAGACAATGTGGAACAACCGCCTTTCAATCTGAAAGCAGGCCTGAGATCGGAGAAACGAACCTTACAGGCGTTCGCATTTGTCACAATAACCATACTCTTAATCTGGTTTTTCAGGAGGATGTAAAAAATCTCAATGACTAACCTACTAGTTGTAGCCGGAGAAGATTCCGGTGATTTGCACGGTGCGGCTTTAATTGTAGAATTAAAGAAAATTGACGGAAGTATTTCCTTCTTCGGCATCGGCGGCGATCGTATGAAATCTGCAGGCATGCAGCTGGTTCACCATATTAATAAAATGGCGTTTTTGGGATTCATTGAGGTGGTTCGTCATTTACCTTTTATTAAAAGGGTTCAACGTGATTTGATTTCGGTTGTTAAAGATAAAAATATTAAAAATGTTATTTTAATCGACTATCCCGGCTTCAACCTGAGTCTAGCTAAAAAGTTGAAAGCTTTGGATGTAAAAATTATTTATTATATTTCTCCCCAAATTTGGGCGTGGGGTTCGGGGAGATTAAAAAAAATCAAAAGACTCGTAAATAAAATGCTGGTAGTTTTTCCTTTCGAGGAAGAGCTTTATAAAAAATCGGGAATAGATGTTGAATTTGTAGGTCATCCGCTGCTTGAGAGAATTGAAGAATTTAATTTCCCATCCAGGGATGAATTAATACGGCAGCTGGAACTGGACAGTAAAAAAGAGATACTTTTAATTTTACCGGGAAGCAGGGAGAATGAAGTGGCAAAAATTTTTCCCGAATCAGTTAAGGCTGCGTCCAAAGTTGCTGATGAGTTCGGAATGCAGATAGTGGTTGCTTGTTCCTCAAATATTGATGAATCGGTATTCAAAAATTTGTCCCGGATGAGTAATTATAAGGTTATTAAAGGTCATACTTACGATTTATTCAAATACTCGAAATTAGGAATAATAAAATCCGGTACTTCTACCCTGGAAGCCGGTTTATTTGAGTTGCCGATGGTTATTGTTTACAAAACCAATTACTTGACTTATGTAATTGGGAAGAATCTTATAAAAGTTGATAATATCGGGATGGCTAATATTATTTCGGGAGAAAAGGTTGTCCCGGAATTAATTCAAAATGAAGTTTCGGCAGAATCTATTTATAAAGAGTGTAAAACGATTCTGTCGGATGAAAAAATTTATTTCTCGATTAAAAATAAATTGAAGGCAATAAAGGATAAGCTGGGAGTTAAAGGTGCATCGGAAAGAGCAGCTAAAATAATTTATGATTATTTGAATGAAATTTAAGTACCTAAAACAAGAATTTTTAAGAGTATTAGGAAATTTCTCCCTCTTCCTTGCTGTGAATGTTCTATGCAGAACATTAAAGATAAATTATGTGAATGATGAAGATCTGAAGAAATTGGAATCGGAAAATAAAAATTACGTGCTTGCATTCTGGCACGGAACGATGCTTCTTCCGTGGTATCTTAATCGGAATAAAGGTTTTGTTGCTTTAACAAGTAAAAGCAAGGACGGAGATCTTCTTGCAAAAATATTAAAACGCTGGAGATACCGGGTAATTCGCGGGTCGAGCAGTGTAGGCGGTGAAGTTGCTTTAGGAATTATGATAGATTATGCTAAAAACAAACATTCAATTGCCGTAACACCCGATGGTCCGAGAGGACCTTTACATGCGATGAAAGCGGGGGCTGTTATTACGGCTAAAAAAAGCGGCTTGCCGCTGGTTTTGATGGGGATTGGATTCAAAAATAAGAGAGTCTTAAAGAGCTGGGATAAATTTGAAATCCCGCGCTTTTTTTCACGTGCTAATGTTGTATATTCTAATCCTATTTATATTGAAAAGGAACTGAATTACGATGAAACATCACAAGCAATCGGAAAATGTGAAGCTGAGTTAAATGAACTTCAAGCACTGGCTTCAAAATTTTGAGAAAAACTATTAATGAATTTCTTAAGATTAATATTATATCCTTTAGTACCTATTTATGCGGTAATTATTTCCATAAGAAATTGGTTCTTTGATAAAAATATATTTAAAAGCAAGGGTGTTGATGCCAAGATAATATCTGTCGGTAATATTACCATTGGAGGTTCCGGCAAAACACCCACCGTAATGTTTTTAACGGAACTGTTGAAGAATGAGGGTAAAAAAGTCGCTGTTTTAAGCCGGGGTTATGGAAGAAAATCGAAAGGGTATTATCTTGTATCGGATGGCTCCAAAATGCTTGTAACAGTTGATGTATGCGGTGATGAAATCTATCATACGGCAAGTGAATGTAAGATTCCGGCGGCTGTATCCGAAAATCGAGTAGAAGGTGCAGAAAATTTGATTAAGCAGACAAATATTGATACTATAGTTCTGGATGATGCATTTCAACACAGATGGATTAAAAGAGACTTAAATTTGTTAATGTTCGAGCAAAGTTTTTTAACCGAGAATAATTTGTTTACGAATAATTTATTACCGACGGGAATAATGCGGGAACCGCTCAGTTCCCTAAAAAGAGCTGATGCAATAATAGTGAACAGAAAATTTTCCAATCCCCAGCAGCTTCCCGGAAATATTACGGGATATTTTAAAAACAAAAAGGTTTTTACATGTTATTATAAAACGATTGGTTTTGTAGACGTTAAAAAGCAGCATAGCTATAACCTCAAAGAATTTGAAGGGCAGAAAAGCCTGGTAGTATCGGGAATAGCCAACCCCTATTCTTTTATAAATGCGCTTAAAAAATCGAATGTTGATACTCAAAACCAGTTAATATTCAGGGATCATAAAGATTATACTCTTAAAGATGTGGAACAGATTAGAAAGGAATTTTATTTAACAAATTCGCATTCTGTGGTAACCACACAGAAAGATGCGGTAAAATTAATTAAGTATTCAAAAGAGCTTGATGATATAGATATCTTCTATTTAAAAATAGAATTAAGAATGGACGATACAGAATTGTTTAGAAATTTTATTTTATCAAGTATAAACCGATAAGGAGGAGAAAGAAAAGGCACCGAAAATTTTTTATAATATTATGAACAATATGATATGCTAACTGCATTCAAATATTACATTATTTATGAATACCAATTATGGAGGAAAAGAAAAAATGGCTAAAACAAAAAAATACGTATACTTTTTTGGCGGAAATAAAGCTGACGGTAAAACTGAGATGAAAAACTTACTCGGCGGTAAAGGCGCTAACTTAGCAGAAATGGTAAATATAGGTCTCCCCGTTCCCGCAGGATTTACAATAACTACGGAAGTATGTACTTATTACTATGATAATAAGAAAAAATATCCCAAGGAATTAAAGCAGCAAGTAACTACCGCTCTTTCAAAAGTAGAAAAAATCATGAAAGCTAAATTCGGAGATTCAAAAAATCCGCTTTTAGTTTCGGTAAGAAGCGGTGCAAGGGCTTCTATGCCGGGTATGATGGACACTATTCTTAATCTTGGGCTCAATGATAAAACTGTCCAGTCTTTAATTGAGAAATCCGGGAATGCCCGTTTCGCTTATGATTCGTACAGAAGATTCGTTCAAATGTATGGCGATGTTGTTCTCGGATTAAAACCTGTCGATAAGCATGATGAGGATCCTTTTGAAGTAATTCTTGAAAGGAAAAAACAAGCGAAAGGTGTAAAATTAGATACCGAACTCGATGCCGACGATCTTAAAGAACTTGTTCATGAATTCAAAAAAGCTATTAAGGAAAAAACAGGGAATAATTTTCCTGAAGATCCTATGAAACAACTTTGGGGTGCTATCGGTGCTGTTTTTGGTTCCTGGAATAACGACAGAGCTATTGTCTACAGAAAATTGAACAACATTCCCGGAGAATGGGGAACTGCCGTTAACGTACAGTCGATGGTATTCGGTAATATGGGTGAAGATTCCGGAACCGGAGTAGCATTCACAAGAGATCCCGCTACCGGTGAAAATAAGTTCTACGGAGAGTATTTATTCAATGCACAAGGTGAAGATGTTGTTGCCGGAACCAGGACTCCTTTACCGATTGCAAAATTGAAAGAAGACGATCCGAAGATTTACAAGCAACTGGATGATATCAGAAATACTCTTGAGACACATTACAAAGATATGATGGATATCGAGTTTACCATTCAGCAGGGCAATCTTTATATGCTGCAATGCCGTGTTGGTAAAAGAACCGGATTTGCGGCAATTAAAATGGCTGTAGATATGGTTAAACAGAAACTGATTCAAAAAGAAACTGCAATTGAAAGAATTGAACCGAATCAATTAAACCAATTACTCCGCCCTATTTTCGACCTTGAACAAAAACGTAAAGCAGTGGACGAAGGGAAATTAATTGCCAAAGGATTAAATGCAGGCCCCGGAGCTGCTTCCGGTAAAGTCGCTCTAAGCGCTGAAGATGCATATGAAATGGCAGCAAAAGGCGATAAAGTAATATTGGTAAGAATAGAAACATCTCCCGAAGACATCAAAGGTATGAATGCTGCGGAAGGTATATTAACTGCTCGCGGCGGAATGACTTCACATGCAGCACTAGTTGCCCGTCAAATGGGTAAAGTATGTGTTGCGGGCTGCGGTTCGTTAAAAGTAAACTACCGTAAAAGAACGATAGGTGTTGAAGGAAAAGATGTACTTGTAAAAGAAGGTGATTATATTTCTATTGACGGAACAACCGGTGAAGTTATAATGGGCAAGTTGGAGACAAAACCATCCGAAGTTATTCAAGTGTTGATAAATAAAACGATGGAACCGAAGGATTCACCCGTCTTTCAAACCTATCAGAGCTTGATGACTTGGGCGGACAAAGTTAGAAGACTTAAGATTAGAACTAATGCCGATCAGCCTGATCAAGCTGCTAATGCTATGGCATTCGGTGCCGAGGGTATCGGGCTTTGCCGTACAGAGCATATGTTCTTCGGCGGAGATAGAATAATGGCGGTAAGAAAAATGATTGTTTCTGATACGGTTGAAGAAAGAAAAGCAGCGTTAGCCGAACTTCTTCCTCTGCAAAGAGAAGATTTTGCAGGTATATTTGAAACAATGAAAGGAAATCCTACAACTATCAGAACGCTTGACCCTCCCCTGCATGAATTCCTTCCTCATGAGGATAAGGATATAAATGAATTGGCAAAAGCATTGGGAGTAAGTGCAGCTAAAATTAAAGAAAAAATTGAAAGTCTGCATGAGTTTAATCCGATGCTCGGTTTTAGAGGATGTCGTTTAGGCGTAGTTTATCCTGAAATTACCGAGATGCAAGTCAGAGCAATTATGGAAGCAGCTTGCAACACCGCAAAGAAAGGTATCAAGGTAAAACCCGAAATCATGATTCCTCTTGTCGGCGATTTGAAGGAATTCAGAATGCAAGAATCGATTGTTAGGAGGGTCGCTGCCGAGGTAATAAAAGAAAAAGGTAAAAAGGTAAATTTCATGGTCGGAACTATGATTGAATTACCCCGTGCTGCTCTTACTGCAGATCAAATTGCTCAAGGAGCCGAATTCTTCAGCTTTGGTACTAATGACCTCACGCAAACAACATTTGGTCTTTCGAGAGATGATGCCGGTAAGTTCCTTCCCCTTTACGTAGAGAAGGAAATATTGCCGTCGGATCCGTTTGAAGTGCTTGATCAAAATGGTGTAGGTCAGTTGGTAAAAATGGGTACCGATAAAGGTCGTTCAACCAGGCCTGATCTCAAAGTCGGTATTTGCGGTGAACACGGAGGCGAACCTTCTTCGGTAGAATTCTGTCATCGTACCGGGTTGAATTATGTTAGCTGTTCACCGTTCAGAGTACCGATTGCAAGGCTTGCAGCCGCAAGGGCAGTCGTAAAGGAAATGGCAGCTTCAAATAAGAATACCAAACCTGCTGCAAGAAGTTCAAAGAAAAAAGCAGCGGCTAAGAAAAAGAAATAATTAATTAATGAAATAAGATTGAAGGGAGAAAATTTTCTCCCTTCATTTAATAATTAGATAAAATATATGAGGTAATGAAGAATGAAATTATCAGACTTCAAGTATAATTTGCCAAAAACTGCAATTGCCAAACATCCGGTTTCTACACGGGATAAATCAAAACTAATGGTACTAAACAAGGAAACACAGGAAATAGAAAATAAAGTTTTTACCGATATTGTGCAATATATGGAAAAAGGTGATACTCTGGTCGTTAACGAAACAAGAGTATTCCAGGCAAGATTATTCGGAAAAAAAGAAAAAACAAACGCTAAAATTGAAGTCTTTTTGTTGAGAGAACTAAATGCAGAGGAATGTATTTGGGATGTCATAGTCGATCCTGCAAGAAAAGTGCGGATCGGGAATAAGATTTATTTTAACGATAAACTATGGTGTGAAGTAATCGATAATACTACTTCCAGGGGAAGAACCGTACGTTTTAATCAGCCGGGTAATGTATTTAAAGCAGTTGAAAAAATAGGATTAACTCCGCTTCCACCGTATATTAAAAGAGAACCGGAACCGGGAGATAAAGAAAACTACCAAACCGTATATGCTAAAGTTGACGGTGCGGTTGCTGCTCCTACCGCAGGACTTCATTTTACAGATAAGCTTCTGAAGAAAATTGAAAAAAAAGGTGTTTCAATCGTTCCTATCGTTCTTCATATAGGTTTGGGGACGTTTCGCCCTGTTGAAGTCGAAGATCTTACCAAGCACAAAATGGATTCGGAATATTACGAAATACCGCTTAAATCGGCAGAAACAATAAACAAATCCAAAACAACGAATCATAATGTTTTCGTAGTTGGTACCAGTACATGCCGTGCCCTGGAAACTAGTGTAACAGCAGGCGGGCTCGTTAAACCCAACCGGGGGTGGACTGATAAATTCATTTATCCTTCGTATGATTTTAAAATAACGGATAAACTCATCACCAATTTTCACATGCCCGAATCAACTCTTTTGATGCTCGTAAGCGCACTTGCCGGAGCAGATTTTATAACTAAAGCCTATAAAAAAGCTTTAAAGGAAGGCTACAGGTTCTTAAGTTATGGCGATGCAATGCTTATTTTATGAGAACGTTTGCCATTATACCAGCAGGAGGTAAAGGTACTAGGAGCGGGTTTACCGCTCCTAAACAATATTTAAAATTCAACAAGATAGAGTTAATTGTTTATACACTGCTAATATTTCAAAAGAATAAAAATATTGATGAAATTATTATTGCTGTTGATCCTTTACATTTTAGTCACATTAAAGAGATAAAAAAAAACTACCGGCTTACTAAAATAACCGGTATTGTGGAGGGAGGAGCAACAAGACAGGATTCTGTTTATAATGCGCTTATATCAATAAAAGCAGATAAAAATGACCTTGTTGCTGTTCATGATGCAGCAAGGCCGTTTTTACCTCAAAAAATTTTGAGTAATGCTATTGACACCGCAAAAGAAAAAGGAAATGCGGTAGTCTGCATAAAAGCAAGAGATACGTTAGTAAAAGGAAAAAATACAGTAAATTCCTACTTGGAAAGAGAAGAGATCTATTATGTCCAAACTCCTCAAATTTTTAACTATTCCGATTTGTTAATTGCTGCAAAGAAAGCAAACAGAAATAATTATTATGGAACAGACGAATCAATGCTTGTTAAACAGACCGGTAAAAAAATCCACATTGTTGAAGGCTCTCTTATTAATTTCAAAGTAACTACAAAATCAGATATAGAATTGGTCAGGAAACTTTTAAAGAAATGAACATGCAAAGTAAAATTATTGTGTGTATAATTTGTGTACTTTTTTGTAGAGCAGTCATGCAGCTCAAATAATGGAGAGCAGCAAAATTCCCTTTTTAGAACATTCCAGAACTTCATAATATCAGTTCAAGATAAAACTATTTCCCTTAAAAAAATTTCGTCAGATACTTTGTCAACATTTGTTTTTTAAGTAACAGATATTATTTATTCAATTATTAAAAACACTGCCTACACTTTTGTAAATAAACATAAAGGTGATTTTTACGATAGTCTAAATCCATAAATAGATTAAAGGGAACAAAATGGGCATTTCAGGTAAACAGAATGAATTAAACAACAATGAAAATCCGTGGAATGAAATCTATAAGTTACTTCCTCAAAATTGATGGGAAAAACAAATTCAATCTCTTTCCTATAGACCCGTAGGGACTGTATTTCCTATTTCTAAAAATAAAATATGATTTGCGGTATATGTTCAACGGGATGGCGGAAACAATTCCGATTCAACATATACTTCGCTTAATATTTACCGAATAATTATTTTTTGCAGCAAAGTGAAATAATTTTAAAATTGAAATAGTTTCTTATTAATTTATATTTAATGATTATTGAAAACTCCATCCGGTGATTTATCGGTTAAAGAGTTTTCACATAATTTAAACTTATAGGGGTAATATTGATGAACTTAAGAAAAACTTTAAAGTTTTTTCTAAGGGTTGTTGTAATATTTATTCTTCTTATAATCCTTTTCGTTATATATAACTCTTTAACTCATGGCATATCCCCGGAAATTGTTGACAGCAACGGGAATAAAATTGTCAATAGTATCAGTTCACTTGAAGAGATTAAACTTGGCGGAGTAAATCAATATATTTTAATTCGCGGCGATAATAAAAATAATACCGTATTATTGTTTTTACATGGCGGACCTGCTATGCCAGCAATGTATCTTGCTTATAAATTTCAGGGAAATTCAGAAAAAAAATTTGTAGTAGTTCAATGGGATCGCCGGGGTGTAGGTAAGTCATACAGCAGCGAAATTCCAAAAGCATCGTTAAATCCAGAACAACTTATTTCGGATGCGAAAGAATTGATCCTTTATTTAAGGAAACGTTTTAGTAAAGAGAAAATTTATCTTGTGGGCATTCATGGGGAACGTTTTTAGGAATGCACCTTGTAAAAAGATATCTCCAGTACTTTTATGCCTACTTTGGAACTGGTCAACTTGGCGAAAGAGACAGTATAAAATATTATCAAGATGATTTTATAATTCGTCATGCTGCGCAAAAAAAGGATTTTAATGATATTAAGGAATTGAAAAAACTGGGATCGAAAGTACGGGAAGATTTACTTTTCAAATATGGAGGCGAATTATATCATGAAAAAAGCTGGTTGCCCTTGATGCTGGTTGGTTTAATGTCTTCAGAATATACTTTTTATGATTTCTATAAAATGATGAAAGGATTGAACCTTTATTCGGAATATTTTAGTTACGGTAGGATAAACAGATCTTTACCCGAAAATATAAAAGCAGTAGAAGTCCCTATATCCTTTTTCCTTGGTAAACATGATTTTACTACTCCGTATCAATTAGCTCAAAAATATTTTAACGAATTAAAGGCTCCTGTTAAAAAAAATATTTGGTTCGATAATTCGGCACATTTCCCTTTTTATGAAGAACCACACAAATTTTCGGCAGAGTTATTCAAAATAGTGCAAGGATTAGATCATAAAGAGTAGACAGACACTTCAGAAGTAATACTTTAAGTGAAGGTGAGACGTAGATCTGCTCTTTAAGAAACAACTGAAATTAAATTATGATATTCTCTTCCCGAACAGTTCATTAATATGAATTCTACAACTAATCATAAATAATGTTATGATATAAATCGCAGTAATTTTGTCATAAATATTTTATTTTTTTATTCATTAGAATTTAGGATACCAAACATATGAGAGTATTAAAAGATCTTTTTGAAAATAATAAAAAATGGGCTGAAAGAGTAAAAGAATCAGATGAGAATTTCTTTTTGAATTTATCCAGGCAGCAAACGCCTGAATATTTATGGATCGGTTGTTCGGATAGCAGAGTTCCGGCAAATCAAATTGTCGATCTGCTTCCCGGACAGATATTTGTTCACCGGAATATTGCCAATTTAGTAGTTCATACGGATCTCAACTGTTTATCGGTTATTCAATATGCGGTTGAGGTATTAAAGGTAAAACATATTATAGTCTGCGGGCATTATGGCTGCGGCGGAGTTAAGGCAGCAATTGAAAATAAAGAACACGGGCTAATTGATAACTGGCTGAGGAATATTAAGGATGTGTACCGTTATCATAAAAGCAAATTTGACGCACTTGAAAATGAAAAAGGAAAAATCGATTTATTGTGTGAACTTAATATAATTGAACAGGTAGCAAATGTATGTCATACAACAATTGTTCAAAATGCATGGAATTCTGGACAAGAATTGGCGATCCACGGCTGGATTTACAATATTGAAGATGGAGTATTAAAAGATTTGAATGTCTGTATTACAAGTCTCGATGAAATATCCGAGACTTACCGGCTGAAATAATAAAATATTTAACGGAAAAAATTTTCCCTTTCCTGCGTGGAAGTTGAAAGCACTACACCTGAAATGTATTTTTTAAAGGCAGTTCTAAATACTGCTAAAAAATTAATTCTGAATTATAATCAAGTCTTTTTATAGGCAAAATGATTCCAACAACCTGTGAGGGCTAATCTGAATGGAGACGTACATCTCAATCTTAAGAGGAATTAATGTAGGCGGTCAAAAGAAAATTCTCATGGCGGAGCTTCGTAAATTATATGAATTTTTAGGCTTTGAAGATGTAATGACCTATTTACAAAGCGGTAATGTAATCTTCAATACCATCAGCCGGAATTCCAAAACATTAGAAGAGAAAATAGAGAAAGGCATCCTGGATAGTTTCGGATATGAGGTTAGTACAATTGTCAGGGATGCCGCTTACTTCAAGCAAGTAATTGAAAATAATCCTTTTCCAGATGAAAGCTTAAAAGACCCGGTTCTTCCATATGTTATTTTACTCAAAAACAAACCTCCGGATTTAATGATTAAAAACATAGGGATTCCGAATGGTGAAAATGGAGAATTTGTTTGTCTTGGAGCAGAGGTATATCTTTATCTGCCTAAAGGGTATGGCAGATCCAAACTTAATGCAAACTTTTTTGAAAAAAAATTAGGCATTCCCGCTACGGCACGTAACTGGAAAAGTGTTAATGCACTTTACAAGATTGCGCTCGGAAATTGAGGGTAAATTAATATTAACGGAAATAGTGGGGTGTGGAAGTTACTTAAAAGTTAAATTATTTCCTATCCTTTTTTAGGAAAACAAGAACATATTTCTTGTTTTAATCATCAGGTGATCAAAATTAAAATTTTTCTGATAATCGTTTATTTATTAGTGAATTACACCTAGATGAAGTTAATTGAGAGATTTTAATTCAGAGGGAGTGATATCTAATTTACGCTCAAATTAAAAAACATCAGTTCCGCTTAAAAAATTATATTGAAACTTACCCGTGATATGATTAGTTTAGTTACCTATACTTTTTATAATGGTGAAAGAGAATGTTTCTTCTAGCAACAATAATCGCCCTTTCGTACTTAGTTGGCTCCATTCCGACGAGCATAATTGTAAGTAAAGCTGTTAGGGGAATAGATATACGTGATTACGGTAGCGGCAATGCAGGTGGCACAAATGTGATGCGGGTACTCGGCTGGAAATTGGGTCTTTCCGTAATAATCTTAGATGCTCTTAAAGGAGTTTTGGCCGTAGTAGTTATTGCAAGGCTGCATTATGGCGCAATGCCATTTCATAATATGACCCCTTTTGATGATTTTACATTAATACAAATTTTTGCTGGAATAGCTGCTGTTATCGGGCATATCTGGACTGTATTTGCCGGTTTCCGAGGTGGTAAAGGAATAGCAACTGCTTTAGGGATGTTATTGATGATTACAACGGTTGATATGTTAGTCGCAATTGGAATTTTTATTGTTGTCGTTTCTATTTCGAAATATGTTTCACTCGGTTCACTATTAGGCGCAATTGCTGTCCCGCTTACTCTTGTTATCAGAGAAAATATTTTTAATGTTAACATACAAGGCTATAATACAATTCTGCCGTTCGTTATCTTCGTTTCTTTGCTGGTGATATTCACGCATAGGAAAAATGTTGTTCGTTTAATCAACGGCAACGAGAGTAAATTAAACTTTTCTAAAAAGAAAAAATAATAATTTATTTAAATGAAAATTTCCATTCTTGGAGCCGGTGGTTGGGGAACAACCCTGGCTGTTCTGCTTCATTATAATGGTCACAAAGTTACCCTCTGGGAATACGAAAAGAATTACGCAAAGGTACTTCAAAACACCCGGTTGAATAATATTTATTTACCCGGGTTAAAAATTCCGGATGAAATTAATATAACTCACAATCTGGAAGAAGCGACTACCGGTCAGAACATTATTGTTCTTGCGGTGCCTTCACAGTTTTTAAGAAGTGTGATGAAAGGTGTGAGCCCGTCGGGTGTAAAAAATTCTATTCTTGTAAGCGTAGCTAAGGGAATAGAAAATAAATCTTTGATGACGATGTCTCAAATGCTTAAGGATGAATTAAGTTTCCTTGATGACTCGCAGATAAGCGTACTTTCCGGTCCGAGTCATGCCGAAGAAGTAAGCCGGCGAATTCCAACCGCTGTGGTTGCGGCATCATATAATCTAAATACCACTAAGTCGGTTCAAGCAGCTTTCATTACTTCTTATTTTCGGGTATACGGTTCAACGGATGTACTTGGGGTTGAGTTGGGCGGCGCATTTAAAAATGTTATTGCTATAGGTGCCGGAATAATAGACGGTGCAAAATTCGGTGATAACACAAAAGCGGCAATAATGACGCGCGGTGTTGCCGAAATTGCCAGGCTTGGTACGGCTTTGGGAGCGCAGCCGGAGACTTTTGCAGGATTATCCGGCATGGGCGATTTGATTGTTACTTGCATGAGCAAGCATAGCCGTAACCGTTATGTAGGTGAACAGATAGGTGCGGGTAAGAAGTTAAAGGAGGTTTTAAAATCGATGAGTATGATTGCCGAGGGTGTGGAAACCAGTCGCTCCGCTTCGAAACTCGCTAAAAATCAAGATGTTGAAACTCCGATTACTACCGAAGTTTATCAAATTTTATTTGAGGATAAAGATCCCGTCAAAGCAACAACAGATCTTATGACCCGCGATATGAAAATGGAAGGTGAGTAACAGACAATATGCTTACAAGTTAAAATGTAGAAGGCCAATACTTTTTTGTCTTCAGTTAAATTTTATTCATCTTATTACTTAAAAAATATACTTCCCACAAATTTACTTATAACAAATAATTACAAAGAGATTAGCGTCTCAATAATTTTTAATTTCTCGGCAGTGAAATTCCTTTAATTTTTCGATAAAGAGAAACAGCATATGAATCCGTCATACCGGAAACAAAATCGGTAACTTTCAAAAGTCGTGTATATAAATCACGATCAGGCTTGCCGTTAGATGATAAAAACTGTACAGGCAATAGCTTCAAAATATTTCTATTTTTCGGCGAAATTTTTTCATTCGCCGCCTCATTTACAGCCTTAATAAATATATCCAGCAGTCCTCCAAGCACTTCATAACCTGCCATTTCTCTTTCAACAACACTTCGGTAAGAATATATTTTGTTAATCGAGATGCTTTTTATTTCCTCCAGTGTATTCCCGGTTTCAATCAAAGAAATTAAATCAACATTTAATTTCCCGTTTAAGATATTTTTTTCTTCATCGAGAAATACATCCGACAAATCATTAACGAGTCTCGAAATAGTTTTTGCCCTTAGATAACCTATTTTATCATTTTCATCCCTGCCTGAATAAGATTTCAATTTTATGCCGGAAGTGAAGGGCATTAAAAGCTCTTCCGTTTCATTAAATGATAACAGTCCGAGTCTAAATCCATCTTCGAGATCCATTATCCGGTAACATATATCATCTGCAGCTTCTACGAGGAAAGCCATCGGATGACGGTTCCACCACAAATTATTTTTATTACTGCCCTTTCTCATTTCCAGTCCGACTTCATCTGCTACTTCCGTAAAAAGGTCTTTTTCTGCCTGAAAGAAACCAAATTTATTATATAATTTTTTCTTTTTTATATCCTCATGAGTAAAATCTACGGTTAAAGACTCTTTGGGGTATTTAGTAAAAGCAGCCAGTGTTGCGCCGGTAAGCCTCAATCCACCTCTTAAGTTAGGATTTTGTAATTTGGTAATTATTCTAAAGCCCTGGGCATTCCCTTCGAATTTAATAAAGTCCGTCCATTGTTTCTTATTTAATTCGAGTTCAAATATTTTACCGTTTCCCCTTTTGAAATATTCTGAAATTGCATCTTCTCCCGAATGTCCGAACGGCGGGTTACCGATGTCGTGTGCCAAACAGGCTGATGCTACAATTTCACCGAAATGAAACTGTGTAAATTCGTTCTGCAATTTTTTATTTCTGTCTAAAATTTTTTTACCCACGAGATTTCCAAGAGATCTTCCTACACACGAAACTTCCAAACTATGTGTCAGTCGGTTATGAACAAAATCGCTTTCTGGCATAGGAAATACCTGAGTTTTATCCTGCATTCTCCGGAACGCAGATGAAAAAACGATTCTGTCAAAATCTCTTTGAAATTGGCTTCTTCCATCCGAAGTTGCCGGTGATGTTTTACTTTCGCCTAATAATTTTTTCGATAAAAGTTTCTTCCAATCCAATTGGCAGCCTTTATTTTTTATATAGAAAATTGTAATTATAATTTAACAAAGAATAATTTGAAGTACTAAATTTATTGTAATTACCCCCCACTTGTTTTATTTTACCTTATAATGAATGAGAACAAAAACAACATACTCGATAGCTCGGTACAATACATCAAATCGGTAGGGCCGAAACGCGCCGAATCTTTCAGCAAAATAGGTATAAATACTATTAGGGATTTATTGTTTTATTTCCCCACTAGGCATCTTGATAGAACAACTACACTGAATGCAGCAAAGGCGTACGGCTATTTAATGAACGGCTTCGATGGTGAGTTGACAGTAATAGCAAATGTTGCCGATAAAGAGAAACATCGATTTGGGAAAAAGGAAATTTTAAAAGTTCAATTCCGGGATTCTACAGGTTTTTTTGAATGTGTTTGGTTCCAGGGAATAAAATATTTTTATAACCTTTTTGAAGTGGGAGATATATATGCAATCTCGGGTAAACCAGTTCTATCAAAATTTAATAATATGCAATTTACACATCCGGACTTTGACAGAATAACGGAGGATGAGTCAAAAAGTTTTTTAAATACAGGTAAAATCATTCCGTTTTATAGGATTCCTAAGGAACTAAAAACTACAAACATCGGAGATTTAAGTCTGAGAAGGATATTAAATTATGCTGTAGAAAACCATGCAGATCATTTAAACGAATCACTTCCCGGGGAAATTATAGTTGAACACAACTTATCCGGTATTATTGAGTCCGTTAAAAATTATCATTTCCCTGAAAACAAATCTAAACTTAGAGCATCCATTCGCAGGTTTAAATTTGAAGAAATATTTTACCTTGAAATATTGGTAGCGTTAAGAAAGCATAATTACGTGACAAGGCTTTCAGGGCTTTCGATGCAGATTAGGACAAGCTTGGTTCCCGATTTTTTAAAGATACTACCTTTTAATCTAACGGGAGCACAGTTGAAAGTTATGCATGAAATAAAACTTGATATGCAGGCGGATACTCCTATGAACAGGCTGTTACAAGGTGATGTAGGAAGCGGAAAAACGATTGTTGCATTAATTGCCATGTTGATAGCTCTGGATAACGGTTACCAAGCGGTAATGATGGCGCCGACTGAAATTTTAGCCGATCAGCATGCTAAAAATATTTCCAAGCTGCTCAATAAACTTTCCGAAGTTCATAAAGACAGAACTATCAAATTAAGTCTATTACTGGGGGGGCAGAAGAAATCAGTTAAGCAAAAGAATTTGAGTGATATTGAACTTAAGGAAACAGATATAATAATAGGAACACATGCTTTGTTTGAAGAGAATGTAATTTTTAGTAATCTCGGATTGGTTATAGTAGACGAACAGCACAGGTTTGGTGTTGCACAAAGAGCAAAATTGCAGAGCAAAGGTAAAACGCCTGATGTAATTGTTATGAGTGCAACTCCAATTCCCCGCACTTTATCTATGACGGTCTATGGTGATCTGGATGTTTCAGTAATTGATGAAATGCCCAAAAACAGGAAAGCAATAAAAACAATTTTAAGAGGCGAAAATAAATTGCCTGCTATCTATAAATTTATTGTTGATAAGAATAAAAAGGAAGGTTACCAAGCCTTTGTAGTTTATCCCCTAGTGGAAGAATCGGAAAAGCTTGAACTGAAAGCCGCTCAGACTTTTTACAATGAACTTAAGGATACATATTTTAAAGAATTAAGATTAGGCTTATTACACGGAAGAATGTCATGGCAGGAAAAAGAAGAAGTAATGCTGTCGTATCTTGCAAAGAAATTTGATGTTCTTATTGCAACCACTGTAATTGAAGTAGGAATTGATATACCGGATGCAAACATTATATTAATAAACGATGCCCATCGCTTCGGCTTATCCCAGCTTCACCAATTAAGAGGAAGAGTGGGGAGAGCTGCCAAGCAGGCTTACTGTATTCTTGTAACTAAAGACGAGTATGCCGCATTCAATTCGAGTAACCGACTCAATTTAGACTATCTCTCATCGTTGCAATTGGAAAAATATAAAGCGTCTGTAAGGCTGCAAACTATGGTTACGCATCTCGACGGCTTTAAGGTAGCGGATGTTGATTTAAAATTGAGAGGACCGGGAAATATTTTCGGAACGGAACAAAGCGGGTTTCCTGAATTGAAACATATAAATCTTATCGAAGACACCGAATTAATTATGAAGGCAAAAACATCCGCATTCAAAATTATAGCAGGCGATCCACACCTTGAAAAAAAATCAAACAATATCATAAAGAACAACCTCGTTAAACAATATTCAAATAATCTGAAGTACACACAGATCGCTTAAGAATTAAAATCCTTCCTAAAACTTTACTGAGTTACAAATTTTTTTTCAACATTGTAAAAGAAATTTTGATTTATTAATTTTTTTTGTTATAAATTTAATCAGTAGAAAAAAAATATTTTTTATTTTTTAAAAGTTAGCAGAGAAAAATATTTTTATAAAAAATTTTCTCGGAAAAAAGTTGATAAAAATTTTTTAAAAGTTATTGACTTAGAATTTATAATAGTTATATTTGCTTAAAAAATTTTTATAAAGGAGAAATTATTTTATCTTCTTTCTTTGATGTAAGATTGAATGTTGCATTAACCTTCAATGTCAAACCAGAAAGTGAAACTTTCCTCGAAGAACTATCCCCAATTTTAAATGAAGCCCCAACTCAAACCGAAAAGTCGGTCGATACATATGCCGAGTGGGATACGTGGGATACAATCAATGCAGTGAAGGAAGCAATAGAACGCTATCACAACATTATAATGATTGAAGCTGATGATTCCGCCTATATAAAATTTAAAGAAACCAAACCCGATATAGTTTTTAACATAACTGAAGGGTTTAACGGTGTAAGCAGGGAAGCTCAGGTACCTGCTATGCTCGAACTTCTTCAAATTCCTTACACCGGATCCGATCCTTTGACTTTAGCCACATGTCTTGATAAAGCCCGTACTAAAGAAGTTTTATCATATTACAAAATTCCCAATGCAAAATTTTTGCTTGCCGGAAACCTAGAGCAGGCAGTAAAGTGCGATTTAAAATATCCATTGATAGTAAAACCGATTTCTGAAGGTTCGAGTAAAGGCATTTTCTCTTCTTCATTTGTAAAAAACAAAACTGAACTTATGAAGGAAGTAGAGAGAATATTGGTAGAATATCATCAGGCAGCTTTGATAGAAGAATTTTTACCAGGCAGAGAGTTTACTGTTGCCGTAATCGGTAACGGCGGCGATACGGTAGTACTTCCTATTGTTGAAATAAATTATAATGAGTTCCCGGATGATGTTACACCGATTTATTCTTATGAAGCTAAATGGATTTTAGATACAAAAGAAAATCCGCTTGATGTGTTTTCATGTCCGGCAAACCTTAATTCCGGATTAGAGTCTAGTATTAAAAAAGTAGTTCTGGACACCTACAATATTCTTAGGTGTAAAGATTGGAGCAGGATCGACGTAAGACTGGATGAAAACAACATACCGCATATTATTGAAGTGAATCCGTTACCCGGTATATTACCCAATCCTGAAGAAAACTCATGTTTTCCCAAGGCGGCAAGAACGGCTGGCATAAGTTATAATGATATGATAAACAGAGTTCTTTATTCAGCGGCAAAAAGACATAAGCTAATATGAAAACAGATTCGAAAATATTAATATGTTACAACTCGCCTGTGAGTATTTTTTCCGTTTACAGCGGTAAACCTTCACACGAAGGTGTTCTACTAAATGACCTCTCGGAAAGCGGTTTATCCCACGAAGTAGAATTAATAAAGGGATATCTTGAAGAACAATTCACCACGGTTCATTCTCTCGCCGTGGATCTTGATGTTGAACGGACTATGAAAGAGATAACCAAATATTCTCCGGATATCATTTACAACTTTGTTGAAGCCGTAGAAGGTATAGCTTCTTATGAATATTGTATGGCAGGTGTTTACCAGTTGCTTGGAGTAAATTTTACAGGGAATACACCCTCATCTCTCGGAAATTGTCTGAATAAAACCAGAACAAAACTAATTTTAAAATCATACGGTATAAATTCACCTCGTTCGTTAACATTATCAAAAAAAGATGTTGTGACGGAGGAAAATCTTAAACTAAAATATCCTTTGATTTTGAAATTGGCAAACGAGGATGCCAGCATCGGAATATCCGAACTCTCGGTTGTTAACAACTATACTGAATTAAAAAAACAATTAAGATTTTTAAGAAAAACTTATAACCAGGAAGTAATAGTTGAAGAGTATATTGAGGGAAGGGAATTAAATGTTGCGGTATTAGGCAATAATGTTTTGCCGGTATCCGAGATAAAATTTAATGGTCTTCCGGATCATCTACCGAAAATAGTAACATATGAGGGGAAATGGATAGCCGCCAGCAGCTATTACGAAAACACTAAACCCAAATGCCCTACAAGGCTTGATAAAAGGACAAAGAAGAAAGTGGAAGAGATAGCACTTTTAACTTTTCGAGCTATGGGATGCAGGGATTATGCGCGGGTAGATATTCGGCTGGATAAAAATAAAGAGCCGTACGTTATTGAAGTTAATCCGAATCCTGATATATCGACCGACTCGGGATTTGCAAGGGCGGCAGCAGCGGCAGGTATTTCTTATTCCCAATTGTTAAACACAATTGCAAATTTTGCGTTGGAAAGAATGAAAAATGATACGCAAAGCAAAGCAAGCTGACGCAGTTAAAATAGAAGAAATTTTAAACAAGATTACTTTGTTTACTAATGAGGAAGTAGATGTCGCTATGGAATTAGTCAACATTGCAGCATCTAATCCGTATCAGACAGATTATTACTTATTTGTTTGTGAGGACAATAAACTAATTTTGGGATATTATTGTATAGGCAGGCGTCCTCTTACCGATGCCGTTTACGATCTGTACTGGATTGTTGCCGATCCTGATTCACCGAAAAAGGGAATCGGGAAGAAATTACTTAAGCATGCTGAGGCATTTGTTCAAGAAAATAAGGGAAGATGGCTTATTGCCGAGACATCTTCTAAAGGAAGTTATTCGAAAACAAGGAATTTCTATTTGAGAAATAAATTTTCCATAGTTGCGGAGATTAATGATTTTTATAGAGTTGGCGACAACCTGGTAGTGTTTGGTAAGTATTATAAGTAAACAAAAATAAACAGAGGCTAAGTCATGGAACTGTGGCAGCAAATGATTCGCGACAGTATTCACACTGTCGATGAACTAGTTGAAAAATTTAATATAGATAGAAAAGTTGCAGAAGATCTCGATGAATTTTTTCAGGCTAGAATTAATCCTTATTATCTCAGTTTAATTAGGTATCCCGGCGATCCAATATGGCGTCAGTGCGTGCCGGATAAGGCTGAACTGGATGATTTCGATGCTGAAGAAGATCCTTTAATGGAAGACGCAATGAGCCCGGTTCCGAACATAACTCACCGCTATCCTGATAGAGCATTATTTCTTGTCACAAGTCAATGCGGTCTTTATTGCCGCTTCTGTACCAGGAAAAGAAAAGTCGGTGATTATGAAAAAATATCGATGAAAGGACTGGAAAGCGCCTTTAAGTATCTTGAAGAGCACACCGAAATAAGAGATGTTATTATGTCCGGAGGTGATCCTTTAATGCTTACCGACACAATGCTTGAGAAAATATTGCAGCGGCTTAGGACAATACCTCATATTGAGATAATAAGGTTGGGTACAAAAATGCCATGTGTACTGCCTCAGCGTATTACGACGCAATTGTGTGATATGTTAAAAAAATATCACCCGGTTTATGTTAATACACATTTTAATCATCCATGGGAAATAACACCCGAAAGCAGTAAAGCATGCGAAATGCTGGCGAATGCCGGTGTTCCCGTCGGCAACCAAATGGTGCTTATGAAAGGTGTGAACGATGAGCCGGCAACTGTAAAAGAATTAATGCAGAAACTTTTGAGAATAAGAGTCAGACCTTATTACATGTATATGGCTGATGAAACAAAAGGCGCAAATCATTTCCGTACTTCAATAGAAACAGGACTCGAAATTATTGAGAATTTACGCGGTCATACAAGCGGTTTGGCAATTCCTCATTTCGTAATTGATGCTCCCGGAGGCGGAGGGAAAATACCTTTATTGCCCAATTATGTTTTACATCAGGATGAAGATAAAATTGTGCTGCGTAATTACAGGCAAAAAGTCTACTCATATAAAAATTATAAAGATAAAAACAATCCGGGGAAAAAGAATAAAAAACTTGGTAAAAGAACGAGAAGAAGTCAAAGAACCAGGGTTAAGGAAATTGAGTTTACAAAATTTTCATTCCCTGTGACGGAGGAAGTAAAAAGTTAAGTCTTAGGGCTTTTTAAATAATAGCTTTTATTCTAATCTTTTATGTGAAAAAGTAAATTAAAGCTGTCCCTAAAATAATACTTTCCTGTAAAATAGGATATAGATGACTCCTATTTAACTAATTACCAAGAATTTTTAATTTGAAAGTGACTTTTGGGACAACCTCTTAAAATAATTTTATTTCATCTTTAAAATCCGCATCATATCAATTTCAAAGCTTTCGCGCGGGAATTCAATTATTCTTCCTATCTCTTTGTTATTTCTTGAAAAAATTATTGTAGGAACTCTATCAACTTCTAGATCTTTAACATTTGTACCGGGGGCATTTATATCTCTATCAACCATTATCAGTTTTACTTTGTCTGTGGGGTACTTTAAATAATCTAAAATTTTGTAAAAATGAGGTACTTCCATTTTGCTGTCGCTGCACCAGGTGCCCATGATTATTGTTATATCGACATTATTTAAAAGTGCCGGGGCATCTTTCAATGCAGTGGTATCTACGGTATATATTTGATATGTTGGATCGAACCACCAGGAAAAATTGGTATCGGCAAAGGCCTGCCTGTTACAATAACCGGTTAACATAGGTTTGCCTGAAACAGTATCGGTTATTGTTTTGTTAAAGGTGGAATCTGCTTGTAGGTTTGTATCCTGAGCATAGGTAATAGTTCCCATGATTAATATGAGCGTAATAAGATAAAGTCCTTTCATTGTAAGTCCTAATGATTATTGTTCAGTGAGTTTGTACGAAGATCAATTCCCCATAATAATTTATTTCTCAAAGTTTCAAAATAATTTGTTAATGAGGTATGAATTATTTTAAATGCTCTATCGCTTTTCGTTATTTTTAAGTTCAGCGTTGGGGGCAGAGCAAAAACTCTCTGTCCATCGCAGTTCACATGAATTTCTTTGTGCAAAGAATCTGCTTTAATAATAATTTCCGAATTTCCCGGTAAGACAATTGGGCGGACGCTCAGGCTGTGGGGTGAAATAGGGCAAAGAGTTATTACATCTGTTTTCGGACTAACGATTGGTCCGCCTGTAGAAATAGAATACCCGGTTGAACCTGTGGGAGTAGAAACTATAATACCATCGGCTACGAAAGTAGTTACATAATCGCCGTCAACCGTAATTGTCAGCTCAATCATTTTAGGCCAGCCGCCTTTATCTATAACGATATCATTTATTCCGTAGAGTTTTTCCACCTTATGTCCTAAACATTCACCCTGAACCACGAGTCTTTCTTCAACTGTATATTTCCCATTACGTAAATCATCAAGTACTAAATCCATCTGGTTCACATTAACTTCGGCTAAAAAGCCCAGCTTTCCGAAATTAACTCCCAATACCGGTTTACTGTAAAATTGTGCATGGTAAGCTGTTGCCAGCATAGTCCCGTCACCGCCTATTGAAAGTATGATGTCACTCTTTTGACATAATTTTTTATTTTCGATAAAACTAGTTTTTTTTGTCTTCACGGAAATGTTGTGCCGCATATCCAGCAGTGAACTGCTTAGCAAATAATCTATGCCGAGTGAATTTAGCTTATTAATAAATTTTGCTAATATCATATTGACATCTTCTTTAGTAGTATTTGCAATTATGCCAATTGTCATCAGTGCTCTCTTTCCCCAAAGTATTTAAATAAGACTTATAAATTTAATTCATATTGACCATAACTCAATATAAAATGTGTCCTCTAATTGACAGCGCACACATTTGTAAAGAGATGAAAAAGATGAATCTTCGTTATGTTGTTGTGGAATCTGCATTAATAATTACTAGAATTTCATTAAAATAAATATTTTACTCTATTATCATTTCAACTGAAAAAAAAATCTCATAATTTTATAGAATATCTACTCTCTAATTTTCATCTGAAAAATAATTGAGTTGTATTAAAAATCCAGTTTAAATTATTCTTCCCCGGAATTTCTACGCTTATTCATTTTTATTTCCCAAAATTTACTATACTTTGTAAACACGTATGCCGAAGAAAATACAGCCAGAATAAAACCTTGAATTCCATCCAGAAATCCCAATTTTATAAAGTACATTTTTATAAATATAACAGCCGGTCGTAGAATTATGTCGGATAATGAAAAACCTTTTCCATTTTTATCAAGCTCATTTGCTGCAAGGGTTGTATAGCGGTTGAACTTATTGAAGTAATGTTTTATCGATGGATCGGTAAAATGATTCAGGTCATTTTTTAATTCTCCCACTTGACCATCTATTTCAAGATGTTCATGAACATCTTTATTTACAAACTTAGCTTTATTTTTATTAAATAAGCGGATGACTCGTCCTGGATACCAACCGCTGTGTCGTATCCATTTCCCGAGGAAGTAAGCTCTTCTTGCTACCGAATAGGCAGAATATCGGGGCACTTGAGTCTTAAAATAATTTATTTCCTGAACTAGTTCCGAAGTCAAAATTTCATCGGCGTCAACCCAAAGTATCCATTCGTTATGGGTTAGAGAGATTGCATATTCTTTTGTTTTCGTATAGCCCTGCCATTCTACGATTTCATATTTTATTGACGGAAAGGCTTTTACTTTTTCGATAGTGTTGTCGGTCGTGGTCACGTCGATTAGAACGATAATTTCATCTATGCAGAGCAACTGGCTTTCGATACATTTGGGGATGTTATACTCTTCATTTTTTGCTATAATTATAGATGATACTTTTAATTGTCCAGTCAAAGTTTTTCCCGGTTAAGAAATTAAATAAAATTTTATGTGAACAAAAATTTAATCAGTGGTTGCCGGCTTAATATATGTTAAAACTAATATTATTTTATAGATGAAATATAATCTAAAATATATGTATTCCACGAATCTAAATGTATAAAATAATAGTTATTTTTAAAATATTCATTCGGAAATAAGTAATTTGAACTATTGTCTCACAAGCTTTGTTCAGTGGGGATCACAGGAAAATTTTATCTTGAAAATTTGTACACAGCGAATATTCGGCTAAAAGCAATGATAATATCACAAAGAAATTGGCGCTAAAATATTTTTACAAATAGTTCTTTTTCCGTACAATTGTAAGGTAATTAATTGCTGGTATTTTTTAATCGAGCGAAAGGGATGCTTCTTAATAACCTATGAATCAATTTAGTAGTTTTTACAAATTGATAAAATCCAAATTTAGCTTTACTTCGGTGAAAGAAATGAGCTGGATTATTGCCGGGCAGGGAGCAAATATAATTTTTAGTTTTATTATTATAAAGCTTCTTTCTAAAATGGGTCCGGAAGACTATGGAATTTATGCTTTAGTCGTTACCATAGCTGTTTTTATAAGCATGATTTTCTATGGGCCGCTGGCTCAGGGCTTTATCCGTTTTTATTATCACTACTTTGATCAAAAACTTGTAATTAGTTTTTCCAAATTAATATATAAAATTCTCATTATATCCGTTTTAATTCTTTTTATAATATGTTCTATCACCTCTGTTGCTTCTTCATTTATTCGTACATATCACACCGGGATATTTATCCTTTTGGTTGGTTTTTATATTATAACCTCAAAAATAAATGAATTTTTTAACTCAGTACTTAACCTAATTAGGAAAAGGAAGGAAAATTCCATTCTTCAGGGAAGTGAAAAAGCCATAATCATTATCTTTTTGTTCGTGTTAATAATGTCCCAAAATCTTGCTCTTATACAAGTGTTCATTATTCTTGCTCTCGTACCGCTCATTTCATCAATTCTGAAAATATCCATATTTCAAAAAATTTTGCCTAAAGAAGATGAGATAGATAACGCGGCAAAAAAAAACTTACGAACGGAAATGAAATCAAACCTAATCTCTTATATGACCCCCTTCCTTCTCTGGGGATTAAGCGGATGGCTGCAGCTCAACGGTGAAAAATGGATCATCAACGGTGTCCTATCGACACGTGATGTAGGTATATATTCTGTCATGATGGCACTAGTTAATGCTTTAATTATTGTACCTAATAATATTATATCCGATTTTTCTACACCGATAATCTTTAAACAATATTCTAATCTGAGCGATAGGCAACAAACTCATGTGGGTCAACAATATATTTATATTAATATCCTTATAATAATTTCAATTACGATATTTTCTACGTTAATTACGTATTTTTACGGTAAGGAACTTATAATTTTAATTAGTAATTCTATCTATACACCTTATTGGTATCTGTTGCCAATGTTGTGTTTTGGAGTAGGTTTATTTCTTACCGGACAGGCACTCACTCTGCATGGATTAGCTTTGAATGTTCCTAGGAAATATTTGATTCCAAAAGTTTTGGTAGGCTTTGTTTCGGTAGGATTAAATTTGTTCTTAATTGAATATTTTGGCATAAACGGTGTCGCTTATAGTATGCTAATTATTGGGCTGCTTTACGTTTTAGGAATAGCTTCGATTAACAAAAAATTATTACCGGCTAATAATAAATAAAGTATATTATCGATAAAAGGTACTCATCAATATGAAAATAGTTGCGGTTATTATGAAATATGACTATGGTGTTGAGGAACGCGGTTTTTCTTATGAATATTACAATGTATACCTCCCTTTAGTTGATGTTTACGGAAGGGAAAATGTTACTAATTTTGATTTTTATTCTTTATTCAAAAAATGGGGTAAGAATGAGATGAATAAGAAACTTCATGATTTTATAAAAAGTGAAAAACCTGATATCACTATTTTTTGTCTTTTTGAAAATGAGCTTGATGAAGATTTAGTGAACAACCTAAGGGAGTTTACAAAAACAATTGTTTATTTTTTCGATGATCCCTGGAGACAAAATTATGTTAGACACTGGATTAAATTCTTTGATTGTTTTTCTACACCTGACTATTACATGTTCAAGAAATACAAACTAGAAGGTCTTAAAAATGCTTTATATTCACCATTCGGTTTTAATTATTCTGTCTATAAAAAATTACATTTAGAGAAAATATACGATGTCACTTTTGTGGGTAATTACAGCGCATATCGAGAATGGCTCATTTATCGCTTAATTAAAGAGGGGATACAGGTTACAGTTTTTGGGCGTGGATGGAAGGAAAGCAACCGATGGCTTTCTCACGAGGATATGGTTAAGATTTTTAATCAGTCCAAAATTAATCTAAACCTCTCTAATTCCAAAAATAAAGATATTGATTTTCTTTTCAGGGCAGTTAAATCACCGAAGGCTCTGAAACAATTACTGCTGCTAAAAAAAGATAAAGAACAGGTAAAAGGAAGACATTATGAAATAAACGGATGCGGAGGATTTCAAATGAGTTATTTTGTCCCCGGTTTAAATCTTGCATATGAAATTGATAAGGAAATTGTTGTTTATGAAGACATAAATAACTTGAGTGAGGAAATAAAATACTTTCTAAAAGATGATAAGTTAAGAGAGAGTATTGCGCGTAATGGCTATGAGAGATCAATTAAAGATCATAAATCGCAAAACTATTTAAAGAATCTTGTTGAACAAGTTATTAATAATTAAATGTAATTTTGTAATGAATCGATCAAAAATTAATTATTACTTAAATTTATTTGGATTTTACCCAAAAAAATCGTTCCATTCATTAAAAGGACTTTTACCCTACTTAAGGAATCTCTCGCAAATTAAATATCAATTAAAAGGAGATGCTAATTTTGATATATCTACATTATATCCATGTCTAGACGACAGGTATGAAAAAGCCGGTACAATTCCAAAACATTATTTTTATCAGGACCTTATTATTGCAAATAAAATTTATGAAGCTAATCCTAAAAAGCATGTTGATATAGGATCGCGTATTGATGGTTTTGTTGCACATGTTGCTTGTTTTAGGGAAATTGAAGTTTTTGATATTCGTGATTTTGATTATAAAATTCCAAACGTAAAATTTGTTAAAGCCGATTTAATGGAAAGTGAATTTAACATCCTCGATTATTGTGATTCCGTATCCTGTCTTCATGCGATAGAGCATTTTGGTTTAGGAAGATATGGAGACAACATTGATATAACCGGACATATTAAAGGGTTGACAAATATTTATAAGATGCTTAAACCTAACGGGATATTTTACTTCTCTGCACCAATCGGAAAACAAAGAATCGAGTACGATGCTCACAGGGTTTTTTCCATTCAATATTTATTGGATATATTTAAGGATAGTTATCAAATAAAATCGTTTTCATATATAAATGATGATGAAGAATTATTTACTAATGTGGAAATGGACTCACGAAACATAATAAATAATTTTAATTGCAGTTTCGGTTGCGGAATTTTTGAACTAGTAAAAAAATAAATGGACAGTTTGCCCCTTGTTTCAGTTGTAATACCTGCGTTTAATAATGGAAAGTATATTGAAGATACAATATCTTCAGTTTTAAAGCAGACTTACGCTAATTATGAAATTATTGTGATAGATGATTCTTCAACTGATGACACTTATCAAATTGTAGAACAATTGTCCAAATTATATGCTAAAATTAATATTTATAGAATTGAACACACCGGTCGTCCTTCAGTACCCAGAAATTTTGGAATAAAAAAAGCTTCCGGTTCTTTAATTGCGTTTTTAGATGGTGATGATCTTTGGACCCCGGATAAGCTTGAAACACAGGTTAAATACATTCTCAAAAATCCTGATGTAGCATTTCTTTATTCTATGAGTGTTACAATGGGAGTTTCTATTTTCTCACCGAAATATGAAGTCCTTCCTCTTTTAAATAAAGCGGCAAAAAGTTATAATGATCTTATTACAAAAGGAAACTCGGTAACATGTTCGACAGTTCTTGCTAAAAAAATAGCGTTAGAAGAAGTGAACGGATTTGATGAAGATCCTGAGTTAAAAGTAGAAGATTATGATTTATGGATTCGGTTGAGTCAAAAATTTTCGTTTCTTTTTATAAACTACATTCATTGTTATTATAGAATTCACTCATCACAATTTTCTTCTGATTGGAAGATTAAACAAGAACGCGTTAATTATTTAGCTAAAAAAAGGAATTGGGATCTTCCACAATACAAGTATTTTCGAAATAAAGGGGGTGGGTATTTACTTATTAGAAATACAATTCATATTGTCACTTTCTTATTGATTAAATTTCTCGGCTGGTGCAGAAGGTTTCAGAAAAGTTATTGAAATGAAAAGGACAGGTAAACCAAAAATATTAATAATTTCATCCCGCGCCGATTTCGGGGGCGGTCCTGAACATATATACCGGCTAATACAAGCACTTAAAAATGAAATCAATTTTTTTGTTGCCTGCCCGGATGATTATCCTTATTGGAACCGATATGCAAGTTTAATAGGGAACGGCAGGATGGTTAAAATTCCTCACAGAAAATTTAAAGCAAATGCTGTTTCAAGTTTAATACGGTTTCTTCATAAAAATCAAATTCATCAAATTCATTCCCATGGTAAAGGTGCAGGAATTTACAGTAGAACTTTAACATTATTCACCGGCATTCCCTGCATTCACACTTTTCACGGAATTCATATTGGTGAATACAATAACTTTCAAAAAAGTACATATATTCTGCTTGAAAGAATAATGTCTAAATTTACAAAAACATTTATTGCGGTTTCTAAAAGCGAATTTGAATTGGTTAAAAAGTTAAAAATTGTACGAACTAATAAAATAAATATTATAAATAACGGGGTTATTATTCCGTTTAAAAGAGTTGATGAAAAAGTTTTAGAACGTAAAAAATTTAAAATAATTACATTCAGCCGTTTTGATTACTCAAAAAACACTTTACTTCTTATTGATATTTTGAACGCGCTTAAAAAACTGGGTAAAATTGATCTTTTTGAAACAACTATTTTGGGAAGCGGTGAAGATGAACAAATTTTTAAGCAAAAGCTTGAACAAACCAATTTATCGTCTCAAGTTAAGGTTTTAGGCTTCGTTGAAAATACGGCTGACTATTTATTGGATGCATTTTGTTATATTTCGACATCCCGCTGGGAAGGTTTACCTTTAGGAATTTTGGAAGCAATGGCATATGGTGTCCCCGCAATAGCCACAAACGTTACAGGGAATAAAGATATTGTCGAAAATAATATAAACGGCTTTCTGTACGCGATTGATAAGCCTGAAGAAGCTGCAGGTTTTATAATACAACTTTCAAACAATAAAAATTTATGGCGAACATTTTCCAATGCTTCTTCATCAAAAATAAAAGAGGATTTCAGTGTAGATAAAATGGCGAAGAAAACCAAACAGCTTTACATGAGAAATTTAAGAGTATAATCTATGAATAATCTTAAAGTTGCAATTGTTCATGATTGGATTGCAAGTTATACCGGCGGAGAAAAGTGTGTCGAATCGTTCCTAAACATTTGGAAAGATGCTGATCTTTTTACGCTTGTTAATCTTTATGAGGATAATAAAAGATTTGAGGTTTTTAACAAACGAGAGCCTAAAACATCTTTTCTTCAGAAAAATAATTGGGTAAAAAAGAATTACAGAAAATTCCTGCTTTTATTCCCATACGCAATTGAACGATTTGATTTATCGAATTACGATCTGATAATTTCCAGTTCTTCCGCTGTTGCGAAAGGAGTGATTACAAATGCCAATCAGCTTCATATTTGCTACTGTCACACTCCAATGAGATATGCATGGGATCTTTCATTTCAGTATTTGAAAGAAGCCGGCTTAACGAAAGGAATTGAAGGACTCTTTGCAAAAATAGTTCTTCACTATTTACGTATGTGGGACGTAACTTCTTCCAACCGGGTTGATTATTTTATTGCTAATTCTAAGAATATTTCCAAAAGGATTAATAAAATTTATAGGAGAAATTCCGAAGTTATTTGTCCTCCGGTAGATACTTCTTTTTATACTTCCGAAACGAATAAAGATGATTATTTTATTACCGTTTCCCGGTTCGTGCCGTATAAAAAAATTGATATTTTGATTGAAGCATTTAATGAAATGCCTGATAAAAAACTTATTATTATTGGCGAGGGGCCCGATGAAAAAAAATTGAGAAATCATGCAAAGAAAAATGTGGAAATTTTAAATTACCAACATCAAGATAAGCTTAAACTATTCTTGCAAAAAGCTAAAGCGTTTATTTTTGCTGCCGAAGAAGATTTTGGGATCAGTATAATTGAGGCACTTTCTTGCGGTACGCCTGTTATTGCTTTTAATAAAGGTGGTGCTGCAGAAACAATTTCGAACGGACAGACAGGTGTGCTTTTCAATAGACAGGATAAGGGACATATAATTGACGCAATTAATGAATTTGAATCAGGAAAATATAAATTTGATCCTAATTTTTTAAGTGCAGAAGCTAATAAATACAGCAAAGAAATTTTTGAAGAAAAAATTAAAAAATTTGTTGAACTTAAACTAAATGAACTTGGATTTAGAATCTAAACGATTATCAGTATAAAAATGCTATTAAATAGAAAATCAAATTATTATTTAAGACTTTTCCTCGACCTTATCCTGCTTAATATGTCGTTCATAATAGCAGCAACATTAGCTATTTCGTTCAATGTATTGCTGAAACGAAACTATATGTTCATCCTTATGTTGTTAATGAATTTTATATGGTACATCGTTTCTAATATTATAAATTTTTATGAAGATTTTGAGATAAGAAGCTTTCCCTCACAGTTTATAAATATAATTAAAAACATCTCAGTTCAGACTTTAACCAGTATCATATTCGTATTTGTAACTAAAGAAAATTTATTTAACCGTAATTTTACTCTTATTTATACTGTACTTTTAATTTTATTTGTAAGTCTGCGTACACAATTACTAAAGAAATTTCTAAGCAAGGTTATAGGTAATGTTAAAAACGCCAGGAATATAATTATAATCGGCAATACTGAATCCGGCAACAATCTTCATGAAATAATTCAAAAACACCATGAGTTGGGTTATAATTTTATTGGCTTTGTAAACGTCGAACCGGGCAGAAGCAATTCTAATCAATTAGGCAGCATAAAAGAGCTTGAAACTATTTTAATCCGAAATAAAATTGAGGAAGTTATAATTGCCGTGGATTTTAAGTCGGCTGACCGGATTAATGATATAATCAGAATATGTAATGTTAATTCCGTCAGAACTCATATCGTTCCAGATTATTTCAAATTTCTATCAGCAAAATTTCAGATGGGAGTTATCGGTAATATCCCGATTATTTCAGTTAGGAGTGAACCGCTGGCAGAATCACATTGGAATTTTATTAAACGTACTTTTGATATTTTATTTTCACTTTTTGTTATTGTCTTTATCCTTTCTTGGCTTTTCCCGTTGATTGGAATAATAATAAAATTGACTTCGCATGGTCCGGTTCTTTTTAAGCAGGAAAGATGGGGAAAAGACAACATGAATTTTATTGCTCTAAAATTTCGTTCAATGGTTGCTGAAAGCAAAGATGTTGATGAAAACGGTAATTATCAGCAGGCCAGTTCTAATGATCCAAGGGTAACTAAATTTGGAAGATTTTTAAGAAAGAGTAGTTTGGATGAACTCCCTCAATTTATAAATGTGTTGAAAGGAGAAATGAGCGTCGTCGGGCCACGGCCGCACCCAACTCCTTTAAACCTTGAGTATAAAGATAAGATAGAAATTTATATGTTAAGGCATTTTGTAAAACCGGGAATTACAGGATGGGCACAAACGAATGGTTTTAGAGGAGAAACAAGGGAAAAAATATTAATGCAAAAAAGAATTGAATTCGATTTATGGTATATCGAAAATTGGTCTATTTGGCTGGATATTCAGATTATCTTAATAACGATCTGGCAAATGATCAAGGGTGATACAAAAGCTGTGTAATAATTCCTCATCCCGGTAATTAGCGCATAAATATAAAATGCTTGACATTATATATCCTTAAAAGTACTTTTAAGATAAGATTGTTTTTTAATTATTTTAAAGATGGCTAAAATGTCTAAATCATCCAAAATTAAAATTTACTTTGGACTTTTACTGTTCGTTATTATTGCAGTTTTTATTCAAAGCTGTAAAGATAACACCTCAATAGTCGGGAGTACGAACGGCGCCTCGACTAATACTGCAAAAAAATCTACTATTAGCGGTCAGGTTGTTTACGAATCCACAGGCATCCCTATTGACAGTGCCACGATAATTATTCAAAGTTCTTCGATAAGCAAAACAGTTTATACGACTTCACAGGGTAAATTTTCAACCTATGTTGAACTTACAGACAATACAGATTTTTCAATATTTACTAGCAAAACCGGCTACATTCTGGATACGACTTACATAACGGTTACATATGGAAATGATTATTCTGTCTCTCTAATAAAATTATCAAAAACCTCCGGCCAAACTACAACATCCGGTGATCCGGTGAGTATATATCTTGCTAATCAAAGCAGTGGATCTATTGGCGTGAAAGAAAGTGGCTCCGTTGAAACAGCACGTTTAACATTTGAAGTACAGGATTCTTCCGGTGTTCCCATAGACCTTGACCATTCCGTTGATGTTCACTTCTTGCTTGGAGCTGCCCCTGGCGGTGGGGAAGTGATTAGCCCTTCGGAGGTTAAAACAAATACTTCCGGTCAGGCGGACGTTAATTTAACCAGCGGTACTAAGGCAGGAGTGGTACAAATTATTGCGAAGATTATTTTAGCTAACAAAACAATTGTTTCCACACCCGTAAGTATTACAATCCACGGCGGATTACCGGATCTGGATCATTTTAGTCTTACCGCTTCAAATATTAATTTCCCGGGATATGATTTGTATGGTCAAACCGATCAAATAAAAGTAATTGTCGGTGATAAATATGGTAACCCGGTACGACCACAAACAGCTGTTTATTTCACAACTACCGGCGGAATTATTGAAGGGTCTGCTGTTACCAATGATCAAGGTTCAGGCTCGGTTAATTTAATAGGGGCGGATCCGAAACCCAACGATGCTGTATTCGGAGCCGGGTTTGCTCGAATAACCGCTTCAACCGCAAACGAGAATTTACAAACAATACAAAAGCAAGTTGTAGTCCTATTTTCAGGTACTCCTCAAATTTCGGTTACGCCAACAACTTTTGATATCCCTAACGGTGGTTCACAAATTTTTAATTATACTGTGTCGGATCAAAACGGTAATCCTTTAGCTAAGCAGACAAGTATAACGGTAACTGTGGATGGCACTACTGTGGGCTCACAAGGTGATTTGAGCGTAAAATTACCTGATACCCAAGATAAAGCTTGGACAAAATTCAGTTTCGTTGTTTATGACAATGTTGATACTGTTAATACAGCTAGTCCGGTGACGATAAAGATTCTTACTGACGGACCAAACGGAGGAGCAAAAACTACATTTTCCGGAATAAGCAGATAATTTTTTTAAGAATAATATTTTGTTCTGAATGGATTATAAAATTTTCTCCAATCTTAACGTGTGTGGCGGATTTGAGTATTTAAGGGCCGTTTGAGTGAAACTCTGTTTGCTCATAAAGAAGGGCAAAAGAAGGTTCGGCTATATTTAGGACTCATTTGTTGCGTTCCATAAATATTATAATAACTGTTAAAAATTTATCAGGTTGGAGATTAGTTATTTAATTTTTTATTTATGCAGATATTATTATTTTACGGCTTGTAAAAATAAGCTAAAATAAGATTTTAGTATGTCAATAATTAATAACTCCGGTATATATAAGGGGGATATAAAATGGCTTCAGATATAATAGCACACGTTGAAATACCCTCAACCGACCTTGAAAGAACCAAGGAATTTTTATTAAAAATGTTCGGATGGGAATTCAGACCTTTCGGTAATGGCTATCTTTTATTTAATACACATAAAAGTTTTACCGTTGGATTAAGAAAAGTTGATACCGTAAACAAAGGTGATACAACTATTTTCCATGTACGAGTAAATACGGTGGAAGATTATATAAAAAAAGCCCAGGAACTGGGTGGTAGTGTATTCAGGGGTAAAACAATTATCCCTGCTATGGGTGCATACGCCTTAATTAATGATGCAGACGGAAACATTATCGGTTTGTACCAGGGAGTATGATATTATCACTTCTATCTGTTTAAATCCTTAATAAAAAAAAGCCGGTAATTTACCGGCTTTTTTATTTTTTATCCTGATATCATCCATTATCTCTTTCCCTATTATCTAATTAACCCGCTGCCTAATCAATCATTATTTCCTTTCATCACATATAGCTTTGATAAAAAATTTTTAAGATTAGTTTTGTAAGTGAAGCTTATATTTATATAATTTATAAAAGAGAGGCGCTGTCATGAAAAAACAAACTATAATTCTTGCAGTTTCCTTATTATTGATATCCGTTGTTTCAGCATTTGCAGGTGAACCTGCAAAAAAATCCGATGCTGTTGTCGATCAAGAGGCTATAACAAATTATTTAGCTGGGCTTAATTCGGATAATGACGGTATTCGTTTTAGTTGTGCATATTTTGTTGGCGAGTACAATATTTCAGAAGCCGTTATTCCTTTGATGAAAATGTTACATAATGAAAAGACCGAAGGGGGAAGAATTATTGCTGCGCTTTCACTTATTAAAATGGATAGTGATAAAGCTGCCTATGCTGTTAAACAAGCTGCTCAATTCGACGGAAGTGAAAGAGTAAGAAAGCTTTGTGATATTTTTTACAAAACTCTGTCAAATGAAAACTATAATGCATCAGTCAAATGATAGTTATTAATTGTACAATCGAGCTGCTGCGGAATAATTTTCATATAATATGAAATTTATTATCCGCAGTAGTTTTTTTATATAAAACCCGACTTAATATTTCTTCACACATATTCACTTTCATCTAATTCCCTCAGCAATTTCCGCAAAATATACTTATAATAATTTGAACCTTTTTATTAATGTGATATAGTTAAAGCATATTTAAAAAATCATTTGTAATATTAACATGTGAATTTAAGCTCACCATAATAAAAGAAGAGGCTAAGATGAAAAAACAGCGCACAGGGATGAAGGTATTGTTTTCATTGATCATTATTTTCATTATTGCAGCAGCAGTATTTATTTTGTACATATATTCCGGATTTTATAACATCAGTGCAACGGTTCCTCATAACGGATTAACTTTATGGGTTGTAAGCACTACAATGGATAATTCGGTTCATCATCATGCGGAAGACATAAAACCGCCCAACCTAAACGATTCTTCGATGATTAAAATAGGATTTCAACATTATAGGGAAATGTGTGCCGGTTGTCATGCAGCTCCCGGAGTTGAGAGATCGGAAATCGGCAAAGGCTTGTATCCCCATCCGCCTAAACTTGTCAGAGCTGTTAATGATTGGTCGCCGGGCGAGTTGTTCTGGATTACGAAGTACGGCATCAAAATGTCCGGCATGCCTGCATTCGGGCCTACTCACTCGGATGATAAAATTTGGGATATTGTCGCATTCTTAAAACAGCTTCCGTCTATGACTCATGATCAGTGGGTTAAAATGGACACTACGATTGCTAAGGATGAAGATTAATTTTATTTAAATAAGCAAATCTTGATTTTTATAAATCCGGTGTCTGGCCGGATTTATTCTCTATAAGGGATTCGTTCCTTAGGAAGCGGGCAGACAAGGTGACAAAAAGAAGGTTTGAATATTAAGCTCACTCCCTTTTAAAATGAAAATATGTGCATTAATAAAATGCTCTAATAGTTAACTTAAATTCTTTAAACAAATAACAGTTTAGCGTAACCGATAAAGGCTCAGTAACTTATTATTGATCGGAGTAGTCGTAATTGATGTGTCTATTTTATGATCAAGTCCGAAGTCGTTGATGTCTCTTTTCCGCTAACATTATCTTTGATATTTAATCTTAGTTGATACGGACCACTCTTAAGCTTGCTTATATCAAATGCAATATAATTATTAACATTTTTAGTGGTATCGGTATATGAACTTTTTATTGTAATATTATATTTTGCTGCTGTGCCGAATAAGCCGCTTAGAAAATCCCAAACGTCTTTGCTTTTACTTTCCCTTTGTAAGTTAAAATTAACGGTATAATGAGCCTGCTTGTTTTTGTTTAGCGCTAAATTGTAGATCTCATAGTAAGAGAAAACATTATCGGTTTTATCAAACTCTAAAGTCGGATTTTGAATTATTTTAATATGATGTCTATCTCTAAGCCCCGGCTTACTTTCCCGAGTTATATTGAAGGCTTGTTCTAATGAACTGCATGCTAAAGTATCATTATATAAATCCGGGACCGTCTGAACGAATCTCGCTCCGAACAACCTTTTCTCTTTGGGAATATTAATGTCGAATGAAATATTGTATCGGTGAAAACTTAAAGGGAATTCAAATTTATCAATAAACAGATCCCTGTAAATTTTTGGATCTGCTTTGCCAACTATAGTATAGTTCCTATTTTTCTTAAAAACGGGCTGCATTAAACTGTCGAATATAGTTATGGAAGCATCGAAAGATAAAGTATTGCCGTCATTTAATCCTTTAAATAATTCATCTGTGGAAACGGCAAATGCAAGATTCATCAAATCTTGGTTTTTATTCTGCTTGAAATGTGAAATTGAATAAAATGCATTCAATGGTTTTAACTCTTTCGGCCAAATAAATCGATCAGAATTAAGCCCGGTTTCAACTGTTTCCACCCCTTCTTTCATGAGATCGGAAAAAGTATTTCCGTTTTGAGAAAGCTGGAAGAATCTCTGATCCCAAATAACCAGATTATGTAAAATTCTCGAATCGGTAAAACCCGGAACAAGTGTCCAATAATTTGGCGGAGCATTTTTGTTAACCGTGAAGAAAAATATTCTTTGCGGAGAGCGGCTGGTTTGCTTATACAGCCACGATTCATTGGTTACGACATCACCACCACCGAATTTGCTCATATCGAGGCTAGGCATGGTAACTGATTTGTCATCCGGCTCACCAAAACGGATATAGATTATTCCCTTATCATTAAACTTATTATTTTTGTAATACCAGGCAGGAAATTTTATTACATCCAAATTATTATCCCTATATTCAACATGTCTGAATCCATCATACCAAAAATTTTTTTCAGCATATATAAGTCTGCGATAATGTTCAATTAAAGCCATATTATAAGGAAGGGATGGAAGGGGATTGCGTGACAGCCAAAAGATTTTCATAGACTTTTTGAATTTATTTAATGATATCGGATTTTCTAATATCCGGTACTCTCTTTTATTCATGATGTAGGTGTAATCGTTTAATAAAAGATTACCATCCAGGAAACTTGAAATAGAATTAACTGCTTTCCAATATATTTTATAAGCCTTTTCCGGTTGGTTGGTTTGTACATACAATCTTACGAGGGATAAATACACGGGAATTAGAGAAATTTTTTCAGGGCTGTTAATCACGGATTGGTAAATTGAGTCTGCTTTATTAAATTTTCCGTTTCTGCGATAGAGTTCGCCCAAAAAATACAGGTCGTAGACAGTATGCCTGGAATTTAGCCATTTCCCTGCTTCTTTACTATCCTCATGATGAAGCATTACATCGTAAAGGTGAAAAATACCCTTTAAAACATTATCCTGTGCACGGTTAATTGCGAGCTGTCTTTGAGCTAACAATATAGATTCGAAATAATTCTCGCGGTATAATTCAAGAAGTGCATATTGATAATACACATCTTTAAAAGCGGAGTCTAATTTAATTACATGCTTAAAATGCTTTTCCGCGCTGTTCCATCTTAATATTCTCTCTACCGGAAATCTGAATTTACCGGCTTCCCTTTGAGTGATTCCGTAATAATAATTTGCAGCAATATAATCCGGGTAATCATCTAAAACATCTCCAAAACAACCTAAGGAACTTGTCCATTCTTCTTTGTCCAAATGAGATTTACCTAATTTCAGCAAAGAATCTGCCTGGGTTTTAGAAAGCTTCTCCTGGCAGTATATGGTTGAGCTGTAAGCAATTAAAATGCAACAAAAGGTTAAGATTGAAGTAATTTTAGTCGGCATTTCTAATCCCGGTTTAGTATAAATAATTTGCTATAGTATTAGGATAAAAATTTAATGAAATAATTATGAGGATCAAACATATAAACTACTGTAGTAAAAAAATTCTCCGTACTAAAAGATATTTATGATAAAAAATTCTATTGGAATAATTAAAATGGATATTCAGAACTTTTCAACTATTCTTTATAGTGAGAGTCGCAAATTAAGAACACTTTCGGTTCAAATATAGTTTGTACAGGAATTTAAAAATGAATTGGATGCCGATCAATGGTAGCGGCAGAGGTAATGTTTCAAGCGTTGAAAATTTCAAACCGTATCAAGTTTGATAATTTATTTAAATACTGCTGAAATTAACAAATTTAATTTTTAACCAATGAACTAATTAATACTGTTATAATTTACTTTATAATCTTTAAATTTTTCCAGTTCCGAATTGATATGTTTATTCCATTTCAGCACTTCTTCCGCATTTTCACCATACTTACTTTTTACCCTGAAAGTTTGCACTTCGTTTATGATATGCTGATTCATCCGTTGTGCTAATTTGTGAAACTTTTTTATATAACCCTCACCGCTAAAGTCCGTTTGAATAAAATTTTGTCTTAACTTTCTTGTATAAAGTTCATAGATATTAAAAATTACCTGATTATATAACAGGAGATTATTAGTCTTAAGATTTTTTTTAACCCATGAAGTTTTTTTATCGAATACACAGATGGCTGTCAATTTTGGTGAGCTGAAAATATTAGGTCTTTCAATGGTAGCTGGATTATAAATATTAATTTCACTTGCTGCACCGCCTGACGCTTCGGTTGGCGTACCCTGGAAATCATCCCATGTTAATTGCCTATCGATCGACCAATATAAGTAGTCATTTCTATTGTACTTTTGATATAAATCCGAAAGCCTTGCACTTGAACATTGAATAAAAAATAATGCAAATATTAGAAATGTTAACCGTCTCATTGGTGCATTGCCTGTTTAAACTTGAATAATATTTGTAATTTTATTTTCTGACGGAAATATGGCATTTGGTATATTATTTTTTTGTTGCAATCCAGCCTCCGTGCAGAAATGCGCGGTAAAATTGACTTATATTATCAAATCCTGCTTCAGTCAATAATTCCAAAATTCTTGATTCCGGTACAAAGTGATGAGTTTCCAAAATCTGTCTTACCATCATACCTGTTTTACTTGACGGAATACCGTTTAACTGCATATAATTTTCCCAGCCGGATAATAACTCCCGGAACTCCGGAGAAGCAGGATTCCCGTACTGATCAGCCATGATAAATTTTGCACCCGGTCTCATTCTTTTTGAGATGTCTTTAAGTAAGTCAAGTTTGGAACCGTCATCCGGAATGAAATGTAATACAAATATTAAAGTAGCTGCGTCGAACGTTTTTTCTTCGGGCAGTTCATTTACATATCCATGGTAAAGAATGATCCGGTCTTTTAAGCTCTTATTTTCAACAGCAATTTGTGAAAGCTTAATCATTTCTGCTGAAGGATCGACACCAGTAAAGTGCCATTCCGGCATGCGGTAGCCGAAGGTTTTTAATTCCGTCCCGCTGCCGCACCCTGCCACTAAGATGTTTGCTGATTCACTATTGCCTTCCGAAATTAAGGCGAGTACCATATTGAAAAATGAATCGTAACCAAATACGGCGGTACGGGCTCTTTTTTCGAATGGTTCGCTTTGATTCAATTTTTGGTTGAGTTCATCATTCATATTAATATCTTTCTTAAGTATTAAATTATTTCCTTACTGTTTTTTTGCAAATTTTACACAAAAATTTTAGATATAATGCTCAATTCTTAAAAACAAATTCTCCGTGTTTTACCGACCAGTCCAAACCGAAGAACCCTGCCGCCAAAACTCCGTCCGCACCCTTAAGCGGAAATCCTTTATTGAAAAGCATAAGATCGGGAAATGCATAACCCGAATATAAGTAGGGTCGTCTATCCGTTAGTTTCATTCCTTCGATGCCGCTTCCTGAAACCACTCCCACGCTGGCTATTTTACTTCCTTTTCTTGGGCGTATGAATAAACATCCGAGATCATTACCTTTAAATTCTTTGCTGCCTATTTTCATACTTCCTTCGGACACTTGAACTGGGCTGCTGCCGAGTAATTTACTCCATGCCGAATTTGTTTTTGAGTTGCCATAAATTATAACACTTCTATCCGGCATCTGCGACGGCTTAAAATTAACGTCGGGAACAATATCGATTGAACCATTGCCTTGATACCAAAATTGTTCGGCATCGAACCTTGCTTTGTCAAAAGCCCATGCATTTTCTTTGGGCGTACCATGAGTGCCGTAAACAAAAATCATGTGATGCCGGAAAGCATCCTTGAACAATCCGTATCTAAGTGGATTTTTTTCATTAAGAGCCGGTGGACTTGAAACCTTCCATTTCCCATTTTCATTCTTCAGAAATATTTTCTTTTGAGTTTTTGCAATTACGAGCGAATCAAGATTTTGATCATCAAGATTAATCATAACCGGTTTGTTTATGTTTAATACTTCAGTATCGAAAGAAAGCATTTCAACATTATCCGTAGTGCCCCTAATTCTATTCAATCCCGGATCAAGATGTACATTTACCTTACTAATTTCTAATTGTTTTTTTTGCTGTTCAATCGTTAACCAGTAATCTTGTGCCGAAACTCCGGGACAAGCGGTTACAAATTCAACATGAAGAAGTCTTTTTTCGGTTGCCCTCGCATGTCTGGCAAAAAAATCAAAGAGCGGGTACCAATCAATGCAATCTGCACCCGGTTCCTTCGAAATGTCCCACCAATGTCCTACTCCGGGCTGTTCGTGGTACATAAAATCATGATGAAATTTTTTTAAGCTGTCCACCATGTTGCGTGCCTGCGCGGGCGGTACATTATCATCCTTGCTTCCCTGAATAATATAGATCCCTTCCTGTTTGTAATTATCAAGAAGTGAGTAAGTGCGCATAGGTTGATATGCCCGCATCACCATATTTTGCATAGGAGTCGGATTTTTAATTCTCGGTACAATACCGTAGTAAGTCCAAAAACTTATCCAGCCGGCACTTGGACCGAGTGCACCGAATTTATCCGGGTAAGTGGCACCTATTTGCCATGTGCCGTGTCCTCCCATAGAATGGCCTGCCAAATAGATTCTGCTAGGATCTATATTTAAAGTTTTTAGTGCAATATTATAAACTTCCATTGCATCAAGCCTGCCCCAATCTTCCCAATCGAAGCCATACGGTCTTCTATTAGTAGGACACACAATATCTCCCCAGGTTTTAGGATAATATGAACCCGATTGATTTATGGCTTCAACACCTGCACCATGCAGTGAGAGAAAAAGTGCTTTTGGACTTTTACTTGTATCGCTTGCCGGGTTTATGGAATAATATTGAACGCTTCCGTCAATGCTGCTGATAAAAGTACATTTGTGATTTTCTAACGGATTAAGCACCCGCAGTTTTATCTTAGTTTCAGCCAAGTTTGCTGCAGAGTTCCCCGTTCTAATGCTTAATTTAATTTCAACATTTCCTTTTTTAACCGGAGCCCTGCCTTCAATTTTAAAACCAATTTTTCTTATGCTCATGGGCTCAATGATAGGTATCTTGGTTTTGGTGGATATACCTAACAGACCAGCCGCATAAATATAGCCATCCTTTAATGGTTTAGCTGAAGCATTTATCACTATTACAGCACCAAAATAATTAGGCTTTTTACCAACTAAAAGATCGGGGAAGGTCGGATCCTTAGTATTTAGAAAGATTCCTTCCTTGTTTAAAATTAGTCTTGCTTTTAATTTACCCCTGGTACATCGGAACAGAAATGTATTTATCCCTTTTTTTAGTTTTATGGGTAATACGGAATAGTTATAAGAAGGCTCCCAAGATTGATTCTTATCGCTGGTTTGATATTTATTTCCCATCCTGGGAACACCGTTTACATAAACCATGCTGTATGCCATTCCTTCAAGTAAGGCAATTTCATTTTTGTCCGATTCATATTCAACGTAAGCATAACCGCCTTCGAGGGATTTATCTTTAAACCAGCCGTTTGTATCAGCCTTGATATTTTTCCATGTCTCCTGGGAATCCGCAAGCTGAACGATATCTCCTTCATGCGGGGTTTTCCACTTGCCGGTTACAATCATGTATTCAATTGGATCTTTAGCAAATATATTCCTTGTAAAAGAATCTGAGGTTTTTACGGCGAGTCCATTGTCTAAAACAACAATATTGTTATTCTGAGAGTAAAGATTCGATGCGATCAACAAAAATATCGTAAAAAGAATTGTATTTATTCTGAACTGCATTTGAGTATACCTGTAAATTATTTGTTTTATCGTTTAGTGTTTTATTCATCGCGGTGAACAGTACCCGGAGAAAAAGCAGGAAGACAGACTGCAATATATTCAGCTCCAGATTCACCGGGAGAACTGTACTGCACCCATTCACCTTTAGGAACCAAAACTGCCTGCTTTTCATGAATATCAATAAATCCATCTTTGTGAGTTACTCTTAATGTCCCTTTAAGCACAACTGTGTATTCATCAAATTCGGGAGTTTGACCCGGTTCTATCCATCCACCTGGGCTTTGCATTTGGGCAATGCTTACCGGTTCAGTGTTAGAGTTGACCCTGCCGATATATTCTTCGATAATTTTAGGTTTGTTACCTTCTGCCCGGATAATTGAAGGACTTTCAATAAGTATTGGCATAACGAAATTCCGATTTTTAATTTATTTTTTTATATATAATATAAATCAATTTAGTAATTTTTTAATTAAATTTATTTCGATTTTAATTCTAATGTTCTCTCAAATAATAAATTCTTTCATACATCACATTTCGATATATCTTCGAGGAAACATCTATGAAAAAAATATTCTTTACTGCTCTTCTGTTATGTTTATATATCTCCCCAAACATTAATGCTCAAACGATCTGGCTCGACAAGCTTGATCTTTCTGAAATGGAATCCGGGTGGGGAACACCGCAAGCCGATAAATCAGTTGCCGGAAATACACTAACAATAGCGGGACAAAAATTTAAATGTGGAGTTGGAACTCATGCTGTCAGTACTTATCTACTAAATCTCCAGGGAAAAGGAAAAACATTCATCGCTGTGGTAGGACTGGATGATGAATCAAATAAACAAGGTTCGATAGAATTTTATGTACTTGGTGATAAGGAAATTCTTTGGAAAAGCGGAGTGATGAAAAAGGGTGACTTACCAAAGAAAATTAGTGTAGACTTGAAAGGTATGAAGCAGCTTGGGTTATTGGTGACAGATGCAGGTGACGGTAACGGCTGGGATCATGCAGATTGGTGTGATGCGAGAATTGAATTTTCAGGAAATGTTCCCGTCAACGAAATTGTTGCGAAGGGTAATCAGAAACGCTATATCCTGACTCCTAAAGCACCTGATGTTCCCAGAATAAACGGTGCAAAAGTTTACGGCGTCCGACCGGTGCATCCTTTTTTGTACAGGATTGCAGCAACGGGTAAACGCCCTATGTCTTTTTCCGCTGAAAATTTACCAAAAGATTTATCGTTAGATCCCAAAACTGGAATAATCACCGGTTCGATTCAAAAAGAAGGAAAATATAATGTTACATTAACTGCTGCTAATAAACTAGGTACTACAAAAAGTAATTTTAAAATATCCGTCGGTGATAAAATTTGTTTAACACCCCCGATGGGCTGGAATAGCTGGAACTGCTGGGCTTCTTCTGTTGATGCATCCAAAGTTAAAGTTGCTGCCGATGCAATGATAAAAACAGGTTTAATTAATCACGGCTGGAGTTATATCAATATTGATGATTGCTGGGCAATTGAACCGGGCAGTAAAGATTCTTTGACAGCCGGGATTCCCCGGGATAAAAACGGGATGATAAATGCAAATAAAAAATTCCCGGATATGAAAGCCTTAAGCGGTTACGTTCATAAAGACGGTTTGAAAATGGGTATTTATTCTTCCCCCGGTCCTTTAACCTGTGCCGGGTTTACCGCTAGTTATAAACATGAACAGGAAGATGCTGAAAGATTTGCCGAATGGGGAATTGATTACTTAAAATACGATTGGTGCTCATACGGAAAAATTGCTAAGAATGATAGTCTGCCGGAATTGCAAAAACCTTACATTGTAATGAGGAATGCTTTGAATAAAGTTGACCGTGATATTGTTTTTAGTCTTTGCCAGTATGGTATGGGAGATGTTTGGAAATGGGGTGCCAAAGTAGGAGGAAATTTGTGGAGAACTACCGGAGACATAACCGACAATTGGTCGAGTATGGCGGGTATCGGGTTTAACCAGGCAGGACATGAAAAATATGCCGGACCGGGACATTGGAATGATCCGGATATGCTGGTGGTTGGAATGGTTGGCTGGGGCCCTGCTTTGCATGCAACTAGACTGACACCGAATGAAGAATACACTCATATTAGTTTATGGAGCTTGCTTTCCGCTCCGCTTCTTTTGGGATGCGACTTAAACAGACTGGATAACTTTACCTTAAATCTTTTAACAAATGATGAAGTACTTGCTGTCGATCAAGATCCTCTAGGACATCAGGCACACAGAGTTTACAAAGAAGACGGTAAGCAAATTTGGGTTAAAGATTTAGCAACCGGTTCAAAAGCGGTTGGACTTTTCTATGTCGGCGGTCAGCGTAAAAATCCGGCTGACTATTTCCAATGGGGAAACGGTCATAAAGAAACTAAGATTGTATTAACTGCATCGGAAATCGGTATTACCGGAAAATTTAAAGTCAGAGATTTGTGGCGGCAAAAGGATCTTGGAATATTCCAAAATAAATTTGAAGCGGAAGTCCCTTATCACGGTGTAGTTCTTATAAGTGTGACTCCCCAAAAATAATTTTAGGGAAATAAATATAAAGGACAGAAAAGTAAATCTCAGGACATTGTATTTGCTGTTAAAATTATTTAGATAAAAATAATTACCACTACACTATTTCCTTTAAGTTGAGTCTGTAACAAGAGGGAATAAAGAAAAATACTTAGGCATGCATTGTGAGATAGAATTTATTTATAATTGATATGGAATAAATCTAATAATCTTGAATTATAAAGGATAGAAAATCCCACAAATGGAGTCTAAAGGGAATGAAGCAAATCCTAGATGACACTTTCAAAAATAATTTAGTATCCGGAGCAACAGTTTCGGCAACCAATGAAAAAAATGACAATTCTGCTTCAAATATTCTCGATCAAAATGAAAATACTTATTGGACGACTCAAAGCGGAATTGATACCACTTCGTTAATTTTTATTCTTCCGGATAAACAAACTTTTAACGTGGTACAGCTGCAATAGCATATTCTGAGCGGTAAGCATATTGAAAAATTCAGTCTGGAAAGCTGGACAGGAAACAAATGGAAAAAATTTGCGGAAGATACTATGGTAGGTTATAATAGTTTACTTAAATTCCCGGAAGTATCGACACACAAAGTTAAGTTAATAATACAACAATCACGCACTAGTCCAACTCTATCTAATTTTGGATTATTTAAATCACCATCAATAAACAGTAAATGAAGACTAATGAATAAGATAAAATAATCAGTTATTATGTTTAACAATAGTTCAAAGATTATTTAATAATTTTTAAAATAATTTCTGAATAGAGTAATTTTTCCATATCAATTAAATCGTAAAATTAATCGGGTATTTACGGATGAATAATAAATTAAAAATCGTTTCTTTCTTTTTCTTGCTTCTCTTTCTGCAATGTACAATCCTTTCACAAACAAAAACCGGAGGTAACCAGCCTGAAGCGGTTACAGCAGCATACGGTGTACTGAACCGAACCGTTCCGCAAGAAGCCAAAAATTTCCGTCTAATGCTAATTGAGAACAATAAAGCGAATGATGAATTTGAGGTAGAAGCTTCAAACGGAATAGTTACGGTGAAAGGAAACAGTTCAATTGCATTAACTAGGGGAATATATTATTATCTCAGACATGCAGACAACAGTATGATTACGTGGAACGGCAGCCATAGAAATCTTCCTAAAGTCCTTCCTGATTATCCGAGAACCAAAATTGTTACACCATATAAATATCGATTGTATTATAATGTCTGCACGTTTGGATATACAACTGCATTTTGGAATTGGGAGCAGTGGCAGAAAGAAATTGATTGGATGGCGCTTCACGGCATAAATATGCCTTTAGCTATGATTGGTCAGGAAGCAGTTTGGCAGAAAGTCTGGAAGGAAATGGGAATAAAGGATAGCGAATTAGCTGACTACTTTACAGGACCGGCTTTTTTGCCGTGGCACCGGATGGGCAATGTTAACAAGCACGGAGGTCCGCTTCCTAAAAGTTACTTCAAAAAAAGTGAGGAACTACAAAAGAAAATTCTAACAAGAATGCGGGAATTGGGAATGAATCCTATTGTACCGGCGTTTTCGGGCTACGTACCAAACGCATTCAAACGTATTTATCCGGATGCCAATATAATTACAATGAAACCCTGGGCGGGTTTTCCGCCATCGAATGGAACATTCATGCTTTCTCCACTTTCAAAACATTTTGTACAAATCGGTAAAAAATTCATTCAAGAATATCAAAAAATCTACGGTCGTAATCATTTTTATCTTGCAGATGCTTTTAATGAAATGACCGTGCCCGTTACAAAAAAAGGAAGATATAAAGAACTGGCTGCTTTCGGTAAAGCTATTTTCAATTCAATTAATGCCGGCGATTCCAAAGGTATTTGGGTAATGCAAGGCTGGTTATTCTTTAATGATTCAGGCTTTTGGGATAAACCTTCCGTCAAAGCATTGCTTAAAGATGTACCTGATAAACGGATGATAATCATCGATTTGGCTGACGAACTTTTTCATGGCTGGAAAAAACTGGACGGATTTTTCGGTAAACAATGGATTTACAGTATAATTCATAATTTCGGCGGTCACAATCAATGGTTCGGCAATCTTCCTTTATATTCTAAAGATCCTATCAACATGCTTTCGGATACGGCTCACGGAAATTTATTGGGATTTGGAGTATCGCCGGAGGGTATTGATAATAATGAAGTCGTATATGAACTTTTAACTGATATGGCTTGGCAGAATAAGTCCTTGGATTTAAATAATTGGATTGCACAATATTGCATGGCTCGCTATGGTGCATATCCTTCCGCAATGAAAGAAGCCTGGGTATATTTAATCAAATCGGTTTATTCTACCGGGAATAATTTCCCGCTGTATTTTTACCAGGAACGTCCGCGTTCTGCCGAATATCACGGATGGCTGTCATCAAATAATTTTGATAAAGCTGCTGAACTTTTTCTTTCCTGTTCCGATTCCTTGAAAGAGAGTGATCTCTATAATGCAGATGCTATCCAAATTGCCGCTCAGTTTGTTAGTAATAAAGTTGATTTTTTATTGAACCGGGCAATTTATTGGTATGGTAAACGTAATAAAGCACAAATGAAGAATGCATTCAATTCTGCATTTGTATTGCTGAAAAAAGTTGATGAATTACTTAATAACCATCCGCTTTATCGATTGCAAAGATGGGTTCGCCTTGCCAGAAGTTGGGGAACTTCGCCTCAAGAAAAAGATTTTTATGAATCGAATGCGAAACGTCAGATAACAACCTGGGGTGGTCCTTATCTTTCAGAATATGCGGCTAAAGAATGGGGCGGTCTAATTAAGGATTATTATTTGCAACGATGGAAAAGGTTTGCAGACAGTTTGGAAACCGGGACAAATTATAATATTTACTCTTGGGAAGAAAAATGGATCACCACCCCCGTAAAAGGTTTGAGTAATAAGAAATTAAATGACTCGATAGAATATGCTAAACAATTAATTTCGAAATCTATTAAAGATTGTAACAAATTTTCGGAACAAGTAACAATAAAGCTTACCCGGAACCAACACGATGAAGAAATATGTTCTTTAGAGCCGAAGAAATCCGGTTTAAAAATATATTACACTATGGATGGTTCCGAACCTTCGATAAATTCGAATTTTTATTCAAAGCCTTTCAACGTAGAACTGCCGGTTGAAATAAAAGCTGTTACCTATAAAGACAATAAAAAATTTGGGGATCTGATATATCGGACATACAGCTTATCGTATGGTGCGTCTGTTAAATTAATTACGAATGTGAGCCCTAAATATAAAGATAAGAGTGCAGTTTTATTAACAGACGGAGTAAACGGGAGTCTCAACTTTAATGACGGGAAATGGCTTGGTTTTGAAGGTAATGATTTTGGAGCGATAATTGATTTAGGAAAAAATACCAGTGTCCGTGAAATCAGCACCGGATTTCTTCAAAATATCGGCAGCTGGATTTTCCTGCCCGACTCAATAACTTACTCGGTATCATCAAACGGCAAAGATTTTCATATGGTTTCAGTATTAAAAAACAGCATCTCCGAAAAGAAAGAAGGTGCGTTTACAAAATCCTTTGATGCAAAATTAAAAGATACTAAAGCTAGATATATAAAAGTATATGCCAAAAGCATCGGTAATTGTCCGCCATGGCATTCAGCAGCAGGTAAAAAAGCGTGGTTATTTGTCGATGAGGTCAGTGTAAATTAGACTATTAATGTATGATCCTTTAAGGTTGAAATGAATTAAATGCATTCAATATTTACTTAGTATTGAGGTACGGGTCAATAAATTATTAAATATGTTAACGTTAACATATTTAATAAAATCTAATTGCAACGAAAACCTTTCAATAGTTTTAATATCTGCAGAGTTTTTAATTTTTAGATTAAAAAAAATATAACTTAAATTTGAAAACTATATTGGAATCATATGTCGTTTTAAGAAAAATTAAATAATTTGTAGTCAGGGTTCTTTTAATTAAGCACGGAGAATTAATATGTTGCGTAATTTACTTTTACTATCCCTTTTTGCTTGTCTAGCTGTAAGTTCAAATTATTCGCAGAACAAAAATTCTAATGATTTTATGCAGACCGGCAATACGTTTACATCAAAGAATGTACGGATACAATTTCTTTCACCCACTTTAGTGAGGCTGGAATATTCATCATCGAATAAATTTATAAACGCACCGACTGCAGTAGTACTAAAGCGGGATTGGAAACCGGTTAAAATATCCGTTGAAAAAAAGAATGGCTGGATTATTTTATCGACTCAAAAAATTACATTACGATATCAACCCGGAAAGGGAAAGTTTACAAAAGATAATTTAAAAATTGCCTGGAACAATGCAGGTAAAGAAATGTCCTGGGCTCCTGGGGATTCGGATAAAGGGAATCTCGGCGGATTAGCCCGGTCCCTGGACGGAATAAGGAAAGACAGGCTGCCGAAATTTACACCAGGCATACTCAGTAAAAGCGGTTATTTTCTGCTTGATGACAGTAATACTCCGGTGTGGGATAAAAAATCATCATGGATAGTTCCTCGCAATCAAAAAGACGATCAAGATTGGTATTTCTTTGTCTACGGCAGGGATTACCAACATGTACTCAAGGAGTATGCAGAATTATGCGGGAAAATCCCGATGGTACCGAAATATATTCTAGGAGGCTGGATTACCGATTTGAATTACGAATATCTTAAGAATTCAGATATGGTTAAAAATTATGATTACTCAGATAAAAATATAAAAAATGAAATAATGAAATTCAGAAAGGAAGGCATCCCACTTGATATTATGGTTCTTGATTTTGCCTGGCATAATTACGGCTGGAAAGGCGGATATGATTGGAGCCCGATTTTTCCGCATCCAAAGCAATTTTTAGATTGGGCACATGAAAACGGGATTAAAGTTACTTTAAATGATCATCCCGGTTACGGACACGAAAGCGTTCTTTCCGAGGCAGACAGTCATGCAGCAGAAGTAAGAAAAGAACTGAACAAAAAAAATCCGCCGAAACCAAAGTTTAAACTTGATATAAAAAAAGATTGGAAATTTAAAACCGATCCGGAAAATCTAGGGGAATTACAAAAGTGGTATTCACCGGAGATAAATGATAACGAATGGAAAACTATATCTGCAGATAATGCCTGGGAAAATCAAGGATATCCCAAATATGACGGCTATGCCTGGTATCGGAAATTGGTGCGGATACCGGCTGCTGCTAAAAACGATTCTTTAAAAATAATTTTTGGCGGAGTTGACGATGCTTATGTTCTTTATATTAATGGCCGGAAAGCAGCTCATTTCGGAAGTCCCGGCAGCAGCGTATATAATACACTTACGTACACAAATATATTACCGTACGTAAAATTCGGAGAAAAAAATTTAATTGCAGTTCGCGTTCATGATTGGGGTGGTTACGGAGGAATTTATGGTAATCCTGTAGAAATATCGGATAAAATCCCTGAAGGAGGAATCCGGTTCAACCTTGCCGACAAGCATCAAGCGGAAGTGTTTATGAGAGTGCTTCATGATCCCTTAATTAATGAAGGAGTAGATTTCTGGTGGATCGACGGCGGTAGCGGTTCGTGCAATATGAACGGATTGAACCCGCAGATGTGGACTAACCGCGTTTATTATGATTTTACACAAAAAGATACAAAAAAGCGGGCATTTGTATTTAGCCGTTACGGCGGCTGGGGAAATAATAGATATCCCGGAATGTTCACGGGTGATACTCACTCGCAATGGACTGTCCTAAATTATGAAGTGCCTTTTACCGCACGCGGCGGTAATGTTTTGATGCCGTATATTACTCATGATATCGGCGGCTTTTTAGGAAAGAAAATCGATTTTGATCTTTATGCCCGTTGGGTTGAGTTCGGTGCATTAAGCCCTATTTTAAGATTGCACAGCGCATTCGAAAATCCGGAGGACGGTAATTTACGTATGCCCTGGACTTACGGGCAAAAAGGAATCGATGTAGTAAAAAAATACTTCCGACTTAGATATAGTTTGATTCCTTATATATATACTTATTGCAGAATTGCCCACGATAATTCTCTTCCGATAGTTCGTCCGTTATACCTGGAATACCCATCTCTGGATAAAGCTTATAATTATCCCGGTGAATATTTCTTCGGAAAAGAAATTCTAGTTGCTCCTGTTACGAAACCCGGCAGCAAAACCGAAATTTATCTTCCGCCGGGTGAGTGGTATGATTATTTTACCGGCGAAAAATATAACGGTGATGAAGTCTTGCATAAAAACTACGCGGTAGATGAGATCCCTATGTTTGTAAAAGCAGGTTCGGTTATCCCGACACAACCGGTACGCGCATACATAAACGAAAAACCACTTGATTCATTAACTGTTAATATTTATGGATCAAAATCCGGTAAGTTTGATCTCTATAATGACGATGGAATATCTCTATCATATAATTCCGGTAAATTTGCGAGGACTCCGATCTCATATTCAAATGTTAATGATGCTCAACCCGAAGTTAATATTGGTCCTACCAAAGGCAATTATAAAGGACAGGTTAGAACAAGAACGTATACAATAAAAATTCACGGAATAAACAAACCATACACCTTGCAATTTAACGGAAAAATGCTCAATGAAAATAATAACGATTCAAGCTATTGGAAATGGGATAAAGAAAAATCGATCTTAAATATAATGTTTAAGCCGGTTAACATTAGAGAAAAAATTAATATTCGATTTAAATAAAGCAAATATTCTTAGTCTGAGCGTCATCATGAAAAAGATACTATGTCTCTTCACATTAATGGTTTTCATTCTTGTGCAAATTGATTTTGCACAGGAACCTTCACATTACGATTGGGGGAAGTTTACAAAAGCGGATTCGTTGCGCGGGTATTTATCTCCTCTTCGTTCCTGCTATGATGTAACATATTACGATCTGGATATTGCAATAGATACGGCTGCCCGTTCAATAAAAGGATACAATCTGATAAGATTCAAGGTAGTTAATTCATTTGATAAAATGCAGGTCGATCTTTTTCCTAATATGCAGGTTGATAAGATTGAATTTGAAGACGGTACTCAGTTGAAATATTCACGTGAATACGGAGCGGTGTTTATAACCATGCCGGAAGAACTGAAGAAAAATACCGAACATCAAATTAAATTTTATTATTCAGGTAAACCGCAAATTGCAAAAAATCCCCCCTGGGACGGCGGTTTTATCTGGAGAAGAGATAAAGAAGGCGTTCTCTGGATTGCTGTTACCTGCCAAGGCACCGGCGCTAGTCTTTGGTGGCCAAACAAAGATCATCAATCGGATGAACCCGACAGCATGATGTTAAGTGTGTCTGTTCCGAAAGGACTGGAAGATATTTCCAACGGCAGATTAAGAAGCAAGCAGTATTTACCCGGCGGAATGACAAAATATAATTGGTTTATAAGTTATCCGATAAATAATTATAATGTTACAATTAATGTCTGCAAATTCGATCATTTCGGTGATACTTATACCAGCAGCGACGGGAGCAAACTAACACTGGATTATTATGTGTTACCCGAAAATCTCGAAAAGGCAAAGAAGCAATTCAAGCAGGCAAAATTAATGCTGAAAGCTTTTGAACATTATTTCGGAAAGTACCCTTTCTACCGCGACGGGTATAAATTAATAGATGCTCCGCATAACGGGATGGAGCATCAAACAGCAGTTGCATACGGCAATCATTATTGGAATGGTTACGTGGGGAGATCAAGTTCCCGTGAGGGATTAAAATTTGATTTTATCATTGTTCATGAAAGCGCCCACGAATGGTGGGGAAATAATATCACTTCAAAAGATATCGCGGATATGTGGATACATGAAAGTTTCGGTGCTTATGCCGAGGCTCTTTTTGTTGAATATTACTGGGGACATAAAGCCGCACTTGATTATATTAATGCAAAAAAACAAAATGTAAGAAACAATGAACCGATCATTGGTCCGTATAATGTTAACCACGAAGGTGCAGGCGATATGTACGATAAGGGACAGCTTGTGCTCAATACGCTCCGGGACGTCATCAATAATGACTCACTCTGGTTTTCTATTTTGAGAGGGCTCCAGCACAAATTTGCACTGCAAACGGTGGATGCCGACGATATTACAAATTATATTAACGAGAGAACGGGGAATAACTATAATTATTTCTTTGATCAATTTCTGAGATATCCGAAATTGCCTGTGTTCACGGCTTACGTGGTTCAAAAGGGAAATGAAACTGCACTTCATTATAAATGGAATGCCGATGTGGATGATTTTAAAATGCCTTTAATGGTAACAACATCAAAAGGAAACTATGCATTTATTTATCCTACCACAAAATGGCAAACTATGAAACTAACGAATCTCGATCCGGAAGATTTTAAAGTAGATGAAGACGAATTTTTGTGCAAAGTGAATATTCGCAGATCATATATTGCGCCGGAGAGCAATATTAAGTTGTTTAGATAAGTTTTTTTCTATAGTTAAATACTATATAATGGGAATACCATTTTTTAATCTAAAATAAAACTGTCCTACAGGAAAAGCTAAAAAAATTATGAACGCCCAAAATACTTTGTTTGTTTTTTGTTCTTGGAGGCATAGAATAATAGTTAGAATCCAATGAATAGTAAAGAGTATAACAATTATTAAAGTGATGATATTAATAATATCGAATTTCATTATTCCCCCTATTCTTGATTTTCAGTTGTATAATTCCCCGGATTCTCCTCGGGTAGTATTACTCCGGTTTATCATCTAAAAACAATAATAATTATATTGAAATAAATTAGCAAACATCTCAAACAAAAAATAAGCACATTTTCGGTTATAAAAGAACTATAAATATCGACGCTGATATTTAGATATAAAATTTTCCGAAATGATTAAATTAAAACTTTATTATAATTAAATTTCCTTAATTCTTTCAATTTCATTATTTTACAAGTTGCTATTTCTATTTTCGTGTGACTTTTAATCAGTGGAGAAAAATTGATAACTCTAAAAGACTTTTTTAGAAATCCAGAAAAAACATCATTTAAAATATCACCAAACGGAGAATACCTTGCTTTTTTGATGCCCTGGAAAAACCGGCTGAACGTACATGTTCAAAAAATCGGATCCAATAAAATTATTAGGGTGACAAGCGCTGCAGAAAGGGATATATCAGGATATTTTTGGGTAAACAACAATAGATTGGTTTATATTCAAGATAAAGGTGGAGATGAAAATTTTAGGTTGAACGCCGTAAACTTCGACGGAACTAATAAAATAGATCTTACACCGTTTGAAAAAGTAAGGGTAGAGATTATTGATGACCTGGAAGAAGTTGATGATGAAATGATCATTGCAATGAACAAACGGGATCCCAGGTTTTTCGATGTTTTCAGGATTAATATTAATAACGGAGAGATGCAGTTGATTGCGGAAAATCCGGGTAATATTACCGGGTGGCTTACGGATCATAAAGGTAAATTGCGAATTGCAACAACAACAGATGGTGTGAATTCAAGTTTACTTTATCGCGTGAAAGAATCTGATGACTTTAAAATTATCACCACTACAAATTTTAAAGAATCTCTCCTACCGTTGATGTTTACTTTCGATAACAAATTTGTTTACGCTTTATCGAATCTGGGACGGGATAAACTGGCTGTTGTTAAATATGATCCTGAAAATAACCGGGAACTTGAGCTAATATACGAACATCCTGAAGTTGATGTAACAGATTTAACCATCTCTAAAAAAAGAAAGATTATCACTGGGATTTCATTTACAACAGAAAAAAGAGGATATTATTTTTTTGATAAGCAAAGAGAAGAACTTCAAAAAGAATTAGAAAAGCTGCTGCCCGGTTACGAAGTTGCAGTAGTTGATATGAATAAAGATGAAGATAAATTATTGATCAGAACTTACAGCGATAAATCAGGGGGTTCTTATTATTTTTATAATTTAAATGAAAAAGAATTGATTAAACTTGCGGATGTCAGTCCGTGGTTGAAAGAAGAAGAACTCTGTGATATGAAGCCGGTAAAATTTAATTCACGCGACGGCTTAACGATTCATGCTTATTTAACATTACCAAAAAACGTTAAACCGGAAAATCTTCCTGTAGTAGTGAATCCGCACGGTGGTCCTTGGGCAAGAGATACCTGGGGATTCAATCCCGAAGTTCAATTTCTAGCCAATCGGGGGTATGCAGTTCTGCAGGTAAATTTTAGAAGTTCTACCGGTTACGGCAGGAAATTCTGGGAAGCAGGATTTAAGAAATGGGGAAAGGAAATGCAAAACGACATCACCGACGGAGTGAAGTGGCTAATTGATGAGGGAATTGCAGATCCTGAAAGAATAGGAATTTACGGAGGGTCATATGGCGGTTATGCTACGCTTGCCGGTTTAGCTTTTACCTCTGATTTGTACGCATGCGGGGTGGATTATGTAGGGGTTTCTAATCTCTTTACACTTATGAAATCTATTCCTCCTTATTGGGAACCCTATTTAAAAATGTTTTATGAGATGGTAGGAGATCCGGAAAAAGATTATGAGTTGATTAAAGAAATATCTCCGATTTTTCATGTGGATAAAATTAAAGCACCGCTTTTAATTGCACAGGGCGCAAATGATCCACGTGTAAACAAAGCCGAATCCGATCAAATGGTTGAGGCTCTAAAGAAACGCGGTATTGATGTACCTTATATCGTGAAAGAAAATGAAGGGCACGGATTTCACAATGAAGAAAATAAATTCGAATTTTTCGAAACAATGGAAACTTTTCTGGCAAAACATTTAAACGGCAAGAATGGATTACAATAGAATTGTTTTTTTTACTTTTTCTTAAAGAAAATCTAAAATGGAATAATTGATAAAATTACCATTCGTTAATCAAATAACTCCCAGGCAATACCAAATCTTAAATTCCTTAGCGGCATCGGGTAGTAAGGAATTAAATAATATTGTTTGTTAAATAAATTTTCCCAAGTAAAATATACGATTGCCACATTTTGAATTACCCCGCTTAAAGAAAAATCAACCGTGAGAGAAGGAGCGATATATTGATTGGTAGAATAGAGTGCAGGCATTCGCATTTTCCCGGTATAGCGTAGAATGAAACCTGTTTTAAGATTTAGATTTGAATTAAACAATATATCTTCATAGTAAAGTCCGGAAGTACCGCTTATTTTAGGGAATTCAACGAAGTAAGCGGATGAACCATGCTGTTTGTAATATGCCGCTTTCGTATCAAGATCAAATTCCCAAAATTTAAGTTTTAGATTTCCTCCAATCCCGGTCATATTAGGTAAATAATTTTCATGTTCAACACTACCAACCAATTGAGGATAAACAAAATTATCGCGGCTGAATAGACTAACTCCCAAATTAATAAAGTTGAAATCAGCATATGTACCAATTTGCCAGTTACTTATGCTGCTTGAAGAAACGGCGGTTTGAAAGACAGAATACCCCGCATATAATCTGAAAAAATTTAATAAATTATAGTTTAAATCGAATCCTATACCCTGGTAGACGTTTCTTTTAAGATTTAAGTATTTATCAGTTGATTCATCCGAGAATTTATAAAAAATAGACGGGGTTAAATTGCTATCGAGTAAGGTTGCCGAGGCGGCTGCGGATAGTGAAAATACTCTGTCCATTCCTACATACCTGGTGACTGAGCTGTTTTGAACAGGGTAATTAAAAAAATTAAGATCTGCATATTCATAATTTGCATTCAGATTAAAATGAAAAAATCTTCTCGTATAATTTTGCCTTAGTGAAAATCCGTACACTTTATTTTTGTTTATGACCTTCGGAGAAGTAAGGTCGTTATTTGTGATGTCTTCACGGAAAAATTTATAATAAATATCAATACTTGTATTAGTGTTATTTATAAAACTTCCCAGCAATCTTATATTAAAAAAGTGCCTTTTAAAATTCTCATCCCGGTTTGGATATTTCACAGGTGCTAAAATCTCATCATACATTACACTGTCAATATTCGAAGTGGAAGCTAATATGCTATCTATATCAACACCGCCGTTTAATCCAACTTTCGAATGGACGAAAGAATAGCTTGTAAGCAGATTAAATTTAGAAGAAAGAAAATATTTCAGCTTTACATTCGCCTGCCATAAGCTGTAAGCGGAATTAATATACCGTTTGCCGGTTATTTTGTTTGAGATGTCGAAAGATGCATTTAATCTTTTTAATATTCGGGCATTAAAATTTCCGTCAACAAAGGCTTCACCGTAAGCGCCCTGGTAATATTTAATCCTTGTGTAGGGCTTTTTACTTAAAAAATCTTGAGTAATTAAATTAACGGCAGAAAAGTTAGTGTACGGACCATATAGAAATCCCCTGGGTACCGGAATAATTTCAATCGAATCGACGGATTCAGACTGAAGAAAATTTACATCCAGGGAATTGGTTAATCTATTATTAAAAAGTATGCCGTCTTGTAAATAGCTAATACTATTGTAACCTGTACCGTAAAACATTACTTCATCCGGGTGGCCTATTGAACCGTAATCCCGGACAAACGTGAATGGATTGAGTTTGAGTATATCTCCGGTGTTTCTGTAATTCAGTCGTATAATGGTTTTATGATCTATGAACTTATCATTCTCACAAAGAGGTTTTTGATAATAGTAATGCAAAGTATCGATAATTACTTGTTTCCTGGTAGTATCATTTACTGAAAGAGAATCGTTGAAGGCTTTTTTCAGAGAATCGGAATGAAAGAGCCCCTTCGAAATATTAACAGAATCCTTATTCTGCGGGAATAAATTTACTGTAATAATAAGAATTAATAACGGAAGTAATTTCATATAATAAGTTTAAAAGTGGACGTTATTTTTTTAAAATCCATTCTGAAAATAAATAATAAAAGCAAAAGCTACAAAATTAGATTTTTAATTTGATTAATGAACAAAACTTTGGAATCAGGCAAAAGCGAAATATCAAATTATATATTATTGGTAAAATGATTATTATTTATCTTCAGGTTCTCAATCATAATTACAGCTAAATATATTTTGAAATCTTAAATTGAATAATTATGGGATGCTTACGTAAATACTAATATACTGATAAGCTGTATTAAGATTTATATAAATTATAATTCAGCTTGCTTATATTTAATGGTCAATATCCAATTTCACAGTGTTATTCACGCAAGGTTAAAAATAATTATGCAAAAAAAATACTTATTAATTTTGTAAGCGTTTGATAATTCATATATTATACATATGTTTGTGATGATTATTCATTAATAAAAACGAGGTAAACCCTATGGCAGCCGCAAAACCAATGACGAAATCACAAATTCTTGATCATCTTTCCAAGAAGACCGGGACAACTAAAAAATTTGCCGGTCAATTTTTAGATGAATTAATTTCATTAGCTTACAAAGAAGCTAAAAAATCTTTCACCCTTCCCGGATTAGGCAAATTGGTTGTTGTAAGCAGGAAAAGAAGAAAAGGCAGAAATCCTGCTACAGGTGAAGCAATGGTCATTCCGGCGAAAAAAGTATTGAAGTTTAGAATTGCCAAAGCAGCAAAAGACGCTGTTTTACCTCCAAAAAAATAGTAAAAGTTATAAAGCCCATCTAAAAATGATGGGCTTTTCCTTTTTCAATTCACACTTATTATCATACCGGGTTAAAACTTTTCTTTCAAATATTATATTAGTGTACTGAAATTTAAAATCAATCGATTATTTAAAATTCAGATATTTTAAATTTGTATTTAGCATTCTGCTATGTTGAATGGATTTTTCAAATTTCGGACTTAGATAAGGAATACCCAAATTTAATCCCCTGAGAATAAAAATAAGGGCAAGCAAAAGGGCAAGTATTGGGGTTAATTTGCGAATTCTTTTTCGTTGGTTTAATGTAATAAACTTGCCGAAGAGCGAAATAGTAAGCATAGCGGGGATGGTTCCTAATCCGAAAAACAACATGAACATTATTCCATTTGTAATGCTGCCACTTGCAAGCGAGCCCGCCAATCCCATGTAAACGAATCCGCAGGGTAGAAAACCGTTCAATATTCCTATAAGCAGCAAAGATGGAAGTGTTCCTTTTTTAAACAAACTGCTTATCGAGGATTTGACAGGTAATGACATTTTTTGAAAAGTGGAATTACTATAAACTCTATTTTTATATTTTAATGGAGTGACTATGATTAAGATTATTATTACTCCAAGGAATATTGACAACCCCTGTTGATAACCGTAAAGCTTTAGTCCTTTTCCTAAAAATCCAAAAGTAGCACCGAGCATTGAGTAAGAAATTACCCTGCCGAGATTGTATAAGATTCTCCCGTAGAAGAATGATAAATTTCTTGAATTTGGAACGGGTAAAGCAATCGCTATTGGTCCGCACATACCCACACAATGAAAACTCCCGAAAAATCCGATTGCTATTGCTGTAAGTAATTCCATAGATTTATTTATTCTCTAATTAATTATCAATGATTTTTCCGTATAAAAGTGGTCGCTGTTTTGCTGCCAGCTAATCTGCAATTTCCAGTAGCCTTTAAGAATATTACGGGCTGATATTATTTGAGCACCTTTTTCATCAATTGTAACGGGAATTTTGAAATCTTTTTTGCCGTCGGACGGACGATAGAAATATATTTCACCGTTAATACTGTCTTTTGCCGTAGCACCGGGAAAGGTTAATGCTATCAAATTACCGGAATATTTAACAGATACATGCTTACCCATTTTATTCGTTCGTTTCTCCATATCAATTTGACTTTGATACTTGAGCTCTTTTTCATAATAATGATCGGTTACTAAATTAACATCTTTATTCATTGATACGACAACCATAGCAACGGTAACGCTCATAAAAAAAACAATTGCTATTAATAATCCCCAGCCCCAATTAATCTTTGTTTTCATTCTCATTATCTTTCTCCTTTACCGGTCCTAAAAAGGAAGTCTGTACTTTTTGCAAGAGTTTATTGTTAGAATATATTCCGATTGTTATCGGTGTATTCATTTGCTGAATTTCATCTCTTGGAAGAACGATTAAAAATTTAGCATCCATTATACCTTGTGATTTTATTACTTTTTGATTACCGATAAACTCAAGCTTGCCTTCCAAATTTTCAAGCTTCAAATTAACGGGAAGATTATCGAATGTTTTGTTTACAATATTAACATCATATAGGTTGCTGACCAAATTGCCGGGCTGTTCCTGGTAGAGTAATCCCGGTGTTCTCAAAACATTAATATTATAATCTTCCCTAACTACAAGCAGGTAGCTCAAAAGCCCTATTAACAATACTAATATCACAGAATAGGTTATCATCCTTGAAGTAAACTTAAATTTAGTTCTCTTTTCAATCCCGTTAAGCGAATCATATCTTATTAAATTTTTAGGTCGATTAACTTTGTCCATTACATAATTACATGCATCTATACAAGCAGTACAATTCACACACTCGAGCTGTATCCCGTCCCTTATATCGATCCCTGTCGGGCAAACATCAACACATAATTTACAATCGATGCAGTCTCCTAAATTCTTTTGCGGTTCATTCTTTTTTATTTTTCCCCTCGGCTCACCGCGAACATTATCATACGCAATCACTAAGGAATTTTGGTCCAGCATTACTCCCTGCAGTCTTCCATAAGGGCACACTATGGTGCAAGCCTGTTCCCTGAAGTAAGCAAACACCCAGTAAAATACACCGGAAAAAATGAGAATTGCAGTCAAACCGTTTAAATGCTGTAAAGGAGGATCGGTAACAATTTTCAGCAACTGATCTGGCCCAATTATATAAGCAAGAAATATATTAGATATGAAAAACGAAATTGCAAAAAAGATTGCATATTTAGATCCTTTTTTAAGTATTTTTTTCTTATTCCAGGATTCTTTTTCTAATTTTCTCTGAGCCGGGGCATCGCCTTCAATCCAGTATTCTATTTTTCTGAAAACCATTTCCATAAAGATAGTTTGAGGACATGCCCATCCGCAAAATATCCTGCCGAAAACTGCGGTAAACAAAAAGATAAATACAATTGTTGCTATCATTAATAAAACAAAAAGGTGAAAATCGTGAGGACCAAACGGGATACCGAAAATTATAAAATCTCTATTAACGACGTCCAATAGTACAAACGGATGCCCGTTGATTTTAATGAATGGTGTGCCAATTAATATTGCCAAAAGAATAATACTTACTAATGTCCTGGCATTATAAAATTTACCGGAAGGCTTTTTCGGAAAAATCCAGTTCCTCTTACCTTCCTTACTTACTGTCGATAGCGAATCTCTGAATGTTTGATCTTCTTTTGCTATTTTTTCCATTTTGCTTAATTAATGTTCAGAAAAATTTTGCAATAATTATTAATTAGATGTTTTATCACCTTCCCATTTTTGACCCTGAGGAGCTTTAGCATTTGCAGGATGTGTTCCGTGCAGACTAATTACGTAGCTTGCTACTTCCTGCACCTGTTTCGGTTTCAATTGAGCCGACCATGTGGGCATTCCTTTGGCAGGAACACCGTCTGAAATAGTTTTGAATATGTTTTTAATTCCTCCGCCGTGAATCCAATAATCATCTGTGAGATTAGGACCTACTACGCCTCCGCCGTCAGGACCATGACACGGTACACAATTCGATTTGTAAATTGTCTTTCCCGCATCCAATGAGCCGGTATCATTCATTAAAGTCACATTTTGTTCATTAACACCGGTACTAGAATTCATGACTACTTCTGTTTGTAATTGAGCTGCCTTCATTTCATCAGCGTATTCCTGTGCCTGAAGTTTACCTGTTTTGAAAACATGAAATGTAAGCAGGTATCCAATCGCAAAAATTATAGTCGCATAAAATAAATATGTGAACCAGGGCGGAATTCTATTATCAAGTTCTTTAATTCCGTCGTAATCATCTTCCATCAGTATAGAATCTTCTTCTTCCACCGGAACCACACGGGTCATGGATTTTTTAAACTTCTGCCAGACGGTAACCCGGTTTTCTTCTAAGGGAGGATCTTTTTTCCACCCGAAAAACATTACGATAAAAAATACAAAAAATACGAGCAGCAAGAATACAACAGCTTCAATATCATAAAAACTTTGAGGGAACTCTCCGCCTGCAGTCTGCGCAAATATTTGAGAGAATCCTGTCGATAAAAGTAAAAACAACCAAAATGAATTTAAGAAACTTTTTTTATTCGCCATTATTTTCACCTTCAATATTATTGTTCATGTTATTTTGTGAATCTAACGGTAATTGCTCCATCTCTTTAACATAGTTTTTATCTATCCTTAACATCCATATTAACATTCCTACAAAGAAGATGAAGAATACCAGGAGTGAAATTATCGGATAAATTCCAACTCCTTCAATATCTTTTATATAATTGCTGAACATGATATTCTCCTCATTTATTTTTGAGCGGTTGCATTATTTACTTTTATATCCGTTCCGAGCCTCTGCAAATATGCAATCAGTGCTACTATTTCCTTATTTGGCTGGGCAGGAATTCCATTCTTCTGTAAATCAAGAGCAATATTTTCTTCCTGCTTGCGCAAATCATTATTTGCAATTTTATCATAACCTGCCGGATAAGGCACGCCTATTGCCTGCATGGCTCTAATTTTTACCGAAGTTGAAGTTGTGTCTAAATCATCAGTAAGCAGCCATGGGAACGAGGGCATTATAGATCCCGGCGACATCGACCGGGGATTTTGCATGTGAAGATAATGCCACATGTTCGGATATTTTCCGCCTTCGCGGTGTAAATCCGGTCCTGTTCTTTTTGAACCCCAAAGGAACGGATGATCGTAAACATACTCTCCGGCTTTTGAATACTCGCCGTATCTCTCCGTCTCGGATCTGAATGGTCTTATTAATTGTGAATGACATCCTACACATCCTTCCCTGATATAAATATCGCGTCCCTGCAGTTCCAAAGGAGTGTATGGTTTTACACTCGAGATTGTGGGAATATTAGTTTTTATCAAAAACATCGGAACGATCTCAACTATTCCGCCGATTAATACTACTATTGTAGCAGCAACTAAAAAGTAAACCGGACGTCCTTCGAGCCAGCGATGACGCATACCTTTTCTCATTCGTTCTTTCTTTTTCATAAGTGCGGGTGCTTCGGCAGCTTCATTATCGGCAAAGAAACCCTGTTTCATTGTTTTTGCTAAGTTATAAACCATTACAATTGCCCCGGTCAAATAAAGTGCACCGCCGACAGCTCTTATTATATACATAGGTATAATCTGTAACGTGGTTTCCAAAAAGTTAGGATACTGTAGCATACCGCTTGGCGTGAACTGCTTCCACATTAATGATTGTGTAATACCCGACCAGTACATTGCCGATACATACGTAACAATGCCTAACATCCCTATCCAGAAATGGAAGTTTGCCAATTTTTTAGAATAAAGTTTTGTCTTGAATATTTTAGGAACAATCCAGTACAAAATTCCGAAAGTTAAAAATCCGTTCCAGCCTAACGCTCCTACATGAACATGTGCAATCACCCAATCGGTGAAATGTGCAATTGCATTAACGTTTTTAAGAGAGAGCATGGGACCTTCAAAGGTAGCCATACCGTAAGCTGTGATAGCCACGACCATAAATTTTAATATAGGATCTTCGCGGACTTTATCCCATGCGCCCCGTAAGGTTAAAAGTCCGTTTATCATTCCGCCCCAGGATGGGGCGATCAGCATAATGGAAAATGCAGTACCCAGAGATTGTGCCCAATCAGGAAGAGCGGAATAAAGTAAGTGATGAGGACCCGCCCAAATGTAGATAAATATCAGTGCCCAAAAATGCACGATTGAAAGACGGTATGAATAAATAGGTCTGTTTGCCGCTTTGGGAAGAAAGTAGTACATTAAACCCAGGTAAGGAGTTGTTAAAAAGAAAGCCACCGCATTATGCCCGTACCACCATTGAACCAGTGCGTCCTGAACACCTGCATAAACCGGGTAACTTTTCATGAATGAAACGGGTATCTCTATAGAGTTAACAATGTGAAGCACAGCTACTGTTACCCACGTTGCTATATAAAACCAAATAGCAACATACATATGTTTTTCTCTTCTCTTGAAGATTGTACCGAACATGTTAATACCGAAAGCAATCCATACAACCGCAATTGCTATATCGATAGGCCACTCAAGCTCTGCATATTCCTTGCTTGTGGTAAATCCCATGGTAAGTGTAATTACCGCGGCAACAATAATTAATTGCCAGCCCCAAAAATGAAGCCAGCTCAGCCGGTCACTATACATGCGGGCTTTACACAAGCGTTGCAGCGAATAGTAAACTCCCATAAAAATTGCATTACCCACAAACGCAAAGATAACAGCGTTCGTATGTAATGGACGAATTCGCCCGAAAGTTGTTGCCGGCAGGTTAAGATTTAGCGCCGGGTAGAATAGTTGAGTTGCGATAGTAACTCCAACCAACATGCCTACTACTCCCCAAAACATAGTCGCTAGAGTAAAGTACTTCACAATCTTATTATCGTAACTGAACTGTTCCAACTCCATAGAGTTCTCCTCTTAATGAATAATGATATTTATTAATATATGTTTTTAATATCAGGTGAATTTGATTCTTATTTAATATCAACCGTTCAAATTGTTATCAATATTATTTCCTTTATTTTCATCTTTTTTATTCTTTTCTTCTATCGAACCGTCATCAAATAAAATTCTGACTGATGGAGTATATGTATCGTTATACTGTCCTGTTTTTACAGCCCACAGGAATGCTGCTAAAAATCCTATGGCGACTATCAAACTAACCGCAATTAATAAAGCAATTACAGACATTACAGTCCTCTCCGCTTTGCAATAAAGTTGGTAGTAAGTGTTGCAAACGCAACAACAGAAATAGAACTTAGGGGCATTAGTATTGCTGCTACTATTGGAGAAAGCATCCCTTCAACCGCAAAACTTAAACCTGCAAGATTATACAAAAAGGAAATCACGAAACTTGCATAAACAATATTAACACCGGTTTTTGAAAAACGAATAAACCCGGAAAACTTTTTTAACATCGAAGCATCTAAGATTGCATCACAAGCAGGTGAAAAATTGCTGATATTTTCAGTGATTGCAATTCCCACATCACTTTGAGAAAGCGCCCCGGCATCGTTCAAACCATCTCCTATCATAAGCACCATCCGATCATTCTCTTGTAACGATTTCACATACTCCAGTTTATCAGTAGGTGTTTGTCTGAAGCGAAGTTTTGAATATTCAAAAAAATTCAGAAGATTTTCTTTTTCTCCTTCGTTATCACCCGAAAGCAGTGAAATATCATAATGAACACTTAGATCATTTATTAGCCTATCGATGTTTTCCCTGTAAAAATTTGAAATGTTAAAGTATCCCAATACTTCATCATTTATTGAAAGATAAACACGGGTGTCAATTCTGTTATTAATTATCTCATTATCATTTTTTTGATCATCAGCTTTATTCACAACAAACGAACCGGTGCCAAGTTTTATGTGTATGTCCAGAACGAATCCTTCTATCCCTTTTCCGTGAATTTCTGAAAATCCGGATACATCGAATGATTGTCCGGATTTTAAATACTCAAATATTTGTCTGCTTAAAGGATGAGTAGAATTTTTTACAACCGATTTAATTAACTCTTGTTGAAATTGATTTAAAGGATTACCTATAAATTCAACTGCTGCTTTCCCCGTATCCGTTATCGTACCGGTCTTATCGAAGATAATCGAATTAATCTTCTTAAGTTCCTCAACAACGCTCGTGTTCTTCAAATAAAATTTATTTCTTCCAAAAATTCTGAGAACATTTCCCATCGTGAAAGGAATGGATAATGCCAGGGCGCACGGACATGCAACTATTAATACTGCGGTTAATACATTGAGTGCAGTGTGAATATTTACCGGAATCCAAAACAGTGATGCAGTAACAGCTATTAAGAGTATCACAATTGTGAAATATTTACTAACCACATTTGAAAAAGCGGTGAAGCTGCTTTCTCCTTTCTTTTGAAATGATTCATTATTCCAGAGACTGGTTAAATAGCTTTGCGAGACTTCTTTTACTACCTCAAGTTCAATTGCTTCGCCAATCTGTCTGCCACCGGCGTAAATTAATTCTCCCATCACTTTTGATAACGGACGTGATTCGCCGGTTACAAAGCTGTAATCTATATTTCCGATGCCGCTGAATAGAATTGCGTCGGCGGGGATTATCTCTTTGTTACGGATTATTATTCTATCGCCCAATTTTAAGTTAGATACCGGAACTGATTTTTCACCGGATTCTTCTTTGACGGTTACAGCTAACGGGAAAAAAGATTTATAATTTCTTTCGAAGTTTAACGATTCGTAAGTTTTTTCCTGGAATAATTTTCCTATAAGTAAAAAGAAAATTAGACCGGTAAGCGAATCGAAATATCCTGCACCCGTGTACGATGATACTTCCACAATGCTTCTGAGAAAAAGGACTAATATTCCTAAAGATATAGGGACATCAATATTAATAATTCTCTTTTTTAATCCTTTTAATGCAGAGTCGAAATATCCGGAAGCTGAATAAAAAACAACGGGAAGAGAAAGAAACAGATTAAGGTAATTGAACAGATTTCTAAAGAAAATATTGTTCAGATTTAATGAAAAATACTCCGGTAAGCTAAAAAGCATTATATTTCCGAAACAGAAACCGGCGATCCCTATCTTATAATATAGCTTTTTATTTGAGTGAGCAGTTTGTTTTTTCTCCAAGCTGTCGAGTTGAATTTGAGGTTCATACCCGATGGAAGAAAGAAGTATAACAAGTTCTTTCAGTGATATTATTTTATGAGAAAATCTTATTGTAAGCTGTTTTTTAAGGAAGTTAACCTGGGAAGCATTTACGCCGGAGTTAAGCTTATATAAATTTTCAAGCAGCCAAATGCATGAACTGCAGTGCATCTGCGGAATTGAAAATGTTACCAAACTTATCTCAGCATCCTTAAAGTCAATTAATTTTTCGGAAACCTGGATCTCATCGAGGTAATCGAATTTGCCGTCATTTGAAGAAATTGGGGAAATACCCGGCTTGCTGTCAATTGAATAATAATTAGATAATTTATTTTCATTTAAAATTTCATAAACTGTTTTGCAGCCTGAACAGCAAAAAATCTTATCACCAATGGCGATACTTCTATCTTTGCAAACTTCACCGCAATGAAAACAAGTAATATCTTTTAGTATTTCCTTAGGTTCCGGCATTTAGATTATTTTTTTATTCACTAATTTATCTGAATGAATAAATGAATTTTCAAATAATATATAAATGGAATTGAGTTTTGATATCCGCCTTATTAAGCCCGGGTAGTTGAGTAGTGGGCGCCTAATTTCCCCCTACCTGACACATTTTGTGCCATTTTGTTAAAAGAAAATATATCCATAAATCGGAAAATTTTATCCTATTTTAATCCGGGTTTTTTATTTATTAGAAAATTTATTTTAGGGATTATCACTAATGAGAAGTGAAAAAACCTTAAAGTGGTAATATAAAAATTAAAATTCCCTGAAAATTTGAAAAACTATCGATCTGTAAGTAAAAATATTTTAAGTCTCTCCCTCTTTTTTTTACTTAGAATCCATTACTTTTAGTTTATAAATATTTAAGAAATGTAGTCTTGTAAGTAATCTTAAGTTATTGGAATAATAAAATCTTAATATCTCACTCAAAAAGAGATTAGGTCTTTCATAATTGAAGCAGGTAAAGGTATGAAAAATAAATACAACCTCTCAGTGAAAAAATTAATTTACTCTTATTTTGTCTCTATTATGATGTTAAGCTCGACAAATGCTCAGGATATTTCCGATCTTATTAAACCTTTAAAAATTTACGCCGGCAAACCCGATACCGTTTTAATAAGCGATCTTTTTTATGCAAAAGATTATAACTTAACTTTTCGTCCAAACAGAGTTATTTCAACCAAATACATTCTCAATAAAAAGATTCTGATTCTCCAAGCAGATAGCGCTTTTGAAGGATACACCTTGATCAAATTCAATCTTGACGATAATATGTATTTTCTACCGGTCAAATCAGAGATCAGGCAAACACATATTTTTAGATTTCAATCCCGGAAGAAACCTAAAAAACTTACGTTGTTCGGAAGTTTTAATAGCTGGAATAGAGATAACCTTCCGTTGGCTGATAAAAACGAAAACGGAATTTATGAAATAAATGTTGCTCTTGATCCAGGGAGGTACGAGTATAAATTTTTTGAGGATGGTCAGGAAATACTTGACCCTTATAATCCGGTAAAAGTACCAAACGGTTTCGGTGGATTTAATTCTGTGATAATAATTCCTCCCCGGCATAATGAGATGGCATATCTGCATATTCTCGGTTACCGGAAAGAGAATTCCAGAATAAAATTTTCTTTTTATTTTGATAGAAGCGGGATACACAAATTAATTACTGCAGAAAACGTAATCGGTCTAATTAATAATCAAAAAATATCTGCAGGGAATATTTCAGTAAATAATGACACCGTTAAGATTTCTTTTCTTGATCAAATTCTGCAAGGGGAAAAAATTATAAGAGTTGCTGTTACCCAGGATGGAATTTCATCTAACCTGCAAACGGTTTATTTATACAACGGAATCCCTGCCGGATCCCGGGAAAATTATTCTCTTCATGACGATATTATTTATTCAATAATGATTGACCGTTTTTACGATGGCGATAAAAGGAATAATAAACCCGTTATTTCTCCGGAAATTCCGTTGAAGACAAATTACCAAGGGGGTGATTTTCAAGGCATCATCGATAAATTGAACGAAGGATATTTTGATTCTCTCGGTGTAAACGCTCTTTGGATTTCTCCTGTAGTTGATAACCCCAACAGTGCATATAGGGAAACTCCTCCTCTTCACCGCTATTATTCTGCCTATCACGGCTACTGGCCTTTATCGATAAATAAAGTTGAAGAACATTTCGGCAATATGTCATTGCTTAAAAAATTAGTCTCTTTAGCACATAAACATCATATAAAAATTTTAATGGATTTTGTAGCGCACCATGTTTTTATTAATAATACAATCTATCAAAAACATCCTGATTGGTTTGGAGTACTGACCCTTCCCGACGGAAGAAAAAATTTGCGACTTTGGGATGAACATCGTTTAACAACCTGGTTTGAACCATACTTGCCGACATTTAATTATTCGGCTTCTAAAGATGCGCTAAAATTAATGACTGATAACGCAGTATGGTGGCTCAAAGAAACCGGTGCCGACGGGTTCCGTCACGATGCTGTAAAACATGTTCCCAACATTTTTTGGCGAACGCTTACAAAAAAAATTGAAAGAGAAATCGAGATCCCTGAACATAGAAATATATATCAAATCGGTGAAACTTTCGGAAGTTACGATCTTGTAAACTCATATGTAAATAACGGTCAGTTGAGTGCTCAGTTCAATTTTAATTTATATGATGTGGCACTCCCAACTTTTCTTGAAAAGAATAACTCATTTGCGGCGCTTGATGGGGAGATAAAGAAATCGTTTGAAGTTTACGGGGTAAATAATTTGATGGGGAATATTATGGATAGTCACGATAAAGTGCGATACCTTGCGTATGCCGATAGTGATATTACACTCAATAGCGGAGATGCTGCTCAAATAGGCTGGGAAAATCCGCCTGAAGTAAATTATCCTTCAAGCTATAAAAAAGAAAGATTATACTTAGCATATTTATTAACTATTCCCGGTATACCGGTAATAGATTATGGCGATGAAATAGGTATGACGGGCGCTGCTGATCCCGACAACAGGCGAATGATGAGGTTTGGAAATCAATTAGCATCTTTAGAAAAAGAGGACTTAACAAAAATCAAGGAATTAATTAATCTAAGAAAAAATCATTCTGCTCTTCGATACGGAGGTTTCCAATCATTTGTTGCGGATAATAATTGTTATGTTTACCTGCGTTCAGATATGAACGAGAGAATACTAATCGCTTTAAATAAAAGTGAAACCGAACAGAATGTTACAATTCAATTGCCAAAATTTTATGATATTAAACACGGGCTCAACTTAATAAATAATTCGATCTTAAAAATAAACAGTGATAAAATTGCAATAAAAATACCGCCGATTGGCTATCAAATATTAAAATTAACGGAATAATTTTTCCCCAATCTTCAGTGAACCACTTTCATATGAATTGTGTTTAATTTTATTATGTTAAAGTTAATATAAATAAGAAAAGGAAATAATTATGCCGAAAGTAACTATTTGGTTTGGTATTATTTTAATTATAACAGGAGCTGTGGGATATTTTGGCACAGGCGAATCGAGTGTTACTGCACTTATACCTGCAATTTTAGGATTAGCTTTACTGCTGTTAGGCATTACCGCATTAAGAGAAGAAAATTTGAAAAAAGCTTTGCATGCTACGGCAATCTTAGCTTTGTTAGGATTCATAGGTGCCGGTATGCGGATTTTATCTGCTATGAATAGCAGTAAACCCATTAATTCATCGGCATTTATTTCCCAGCTTATTATGACAATTTTATGTGCGATTCTTATTGGGTTAGCCGTCAAATCATTCTATGAAGTACGTCATGTGAAGTCTAAATAAATTGTCTAACTCAAATCGGACGGGCTGATCCTAAAAAAAATAGCAAATATTAAAACCTAAGAGATGATTTTAATTACACCCTTTTTAAAGGTGTAAATAGTAAAAAATACTTAAATTTGGATCATCACATAACAGTATTCTTCCAATACCTAATACAGAAAGTGTTTAAATTAAATGGTCCCTAAAAAAATAATTCTGCTTTTGCTAATGGGTTTTATTTTTAGCTCATGTTCTAACAATACTAACGTAAAAAACGATCTGGGAATAAGAATGAATAATATTGCAGCTAATTATGTAAAGCTTGTACTTAAAATCGGTAAACTAGACCCTGATTATATAGATGCCTATTACGGTCCTAAAAATTTGGAGCCTGCCGGTAACGAGATAATAAAAAATGATTCTGTTACAATAAAAAGTTTTAACAAAGAAGTCGATAATCTCCTTGACGGCTTGGATTCTCTAAGTAATTATAATGCGGATAAACTTGAATCACTTCGGTATAGATTTTTATATAAACAGTTATTAGCCGTAAAAGCAAAACTATTTATGCTGTCAGGCGGGAAATTTAATTTCGATGAAGAGAGCAAAAGCCTATATGATGCCGTCTCGCCTACTTTCAACAGAGCGCATTTCCAGGAGATAATAAGTCAACTTGATAAAATATTACCAGGGAAAGGGAAAATTAGTACGAGACTTGCGCACTTTAAAAGGAACTTTATTATTCCGAAAAATAAACTTGATACAGTATTCAAAGCTGCGATTGATGAATGCAGAACAATTACCTTACAGCATATCAATTTGCCGAATGATGAAAATTTTAAAGTGGAATTTGTACATGACAAACCGTGGAGCGGGTATAATTGGTACAAAGGCAAAAGTTTTAGTGTAATTCAGGTGAATACCGATTTACCTATCTATATCGATAGAGCGATTGACCTAGCCGCTCACGAAGGATACCCCGGGCATCATGTTTATAATACACTTCTTGAGAAAAATTTAGTCAGGGAGCACGGTTGGGTTGAATTTTCTGTGTACCCTCTATTCAGTCCCCAATCACTCATTGCCGAGGGAACGGCTAACTTCGGGATAAAAGTTGTTTTCCCCGGGGAATCACGAATAAAATTTGAGAAAAATGTATTATTTCCTCTAGCGGGGCTTGATACATCAAAAGCAAATGAATTTTATAAAGTTCTCGAACTCACTGAAAAATTAAGTTATGCCGGCAACGAGGCTGCAAAAAATTATTTAGACGGGAAGTGGAAAAAGAAGCAGACGATTGAATGGCTCGAGAATTACAATTTAATGTCGCCAGAAAGAGCAAATCAAAGATTGAAGTTTATAGAAAAGTATAGAAGTTATGTGATCAATTACAATGTTGGACAGGATATTATCAAGAATTATATTAACAAAGAAGGCGGAACAGCGAATCATCCTGAGAAAAGGTGGGAGGTGTTTAAGTATCTTTTATCCACTCCTCAAACACCTTCAGGGTTGGAAAATGTTAATAATTAGGTTGCATTAATAGTGGTCAAAAAGTATGTTATCATAAAAAATAAAAAGAGATGACAGAAAAATTTAAGTTAGACTCCTCCGTAAAATTTTTTATAACCGTTATCGGACTTACGGTTGTAGTGATGGTCTTACGAGAGTTAAATTACATATTTATTCCCTTTATCATCGCATACTTTTTATATTTCCTTTTTAACCCGTTAAATTCCTTTTTGGAAAAGAAAAAATTTCCACAGTTTTCCATTGTATTAATTGATATAATTATTACTGCAATTATAATAGGGGGAATTTCTTCTTTTATTATAAATTCATTTCTTCAATTCTCTTCGCAGCTCCCGGTTTATGAAGATAAGTTAAATAAAATTGTTATCGATTCGGCGATGTCATTGGGAATTAATGAGCCGTTTTTTAAAGAATTTTCAATTCAAAAAATACTTTCCCAAATTGATTACCAAATTTTAGCCGGCGGAATATTTACTTCTACGTTTTCTTTCCTGGGTAGTTTTATCTTCGTCTTGTTCTTTTTCATTTTTGTAGTTACAGGTCACAGAACAGTTTATGAATCAATTAAGAGAAGGTATGTCAATAAAAAAGTCCAACCCGAATTTCATGAATTAAATAAGAATTATAATCGCAATAAAGAATCGAAAGATTCCGATCTCGATAAGTTGAGCGGCGATAAAGGGAATAAAGGATCTTACGAAAAAGAAGAAAAGTTAGCATTAACCTTTAAAGCGATTAACGAGCAAATTCAACGTTATATTATTGTAAAGATAGCCGTCAATCTTTCTGCCGGTATTATTGTTTGGATTTTACTGTCTCTTTTCGGTGTTGACTTCCCAATAATCTGGGGGTTATTTACTTTCCTCTTTAATTTCATCCCTACCATAGGTTCGGCAATAGCTTTGGCTTTACCTGCACTAATGGCTTTAATTCAATTCGAATCGCTGAGTTATGCATTATTAATTGCGCTTGTTTTAGCAGGGGTTCAAACCTTATTCTTTAATTTGATTGAAACTACAATAATGGGCAAACGATTAAATCTCAATCCTCTATTAATACTTCTCTCGGTTTTAGTTTGGGGCTATATTTGGGGAATTGTGGGAATGCTTCTGTCGGTACCGCTAACTGCAATAATAAAAATAATAATATCCAATTCCGAATCTACAAATTTACAGTTTATAAGTGATTTAATGAGCAAAGATAATAGTTAATTTAACTCAGGCAGATAAACTTATAAGATTATTCATGAACTATCAAGTTTTTCCACAATATTACTCCCTAAGGAACATGGTGAATTAAGTTTATCAGGCAGTCAAATTTTTACTATTCTACACTCAATAATAATCCACTGTGCTAAAGATCAACAAACCAAATAATGTCTTGTTAAAAAAACAAAAATGATATAAGTTTGGGTTGTTTTATTAAAGAGAAATTAATTAAATTGATACTTAATATTATCATTAATTAAAATATTGAATTTATCTTTTAAGATCGTTCTTATTATAATCTCATTTAATCATTACTACGTAATAAATCCCGCCCTCTGATTTATTACTATTTTATCAAACAACATTACGGACCGCGTCACCCAAGCATTAAATTTTTCTACTAATTTCTTCCCGCGGAAATTGATAATTTTTTTCTAAGACTATACTAAAAACAAGGTTCTTTGTATTAATAATGCTTAGCGGTATTTAATACTTACTACTAAGATTATTTACTTTGAGCTTGCTGTATGGATATGCTGGATGTAAGAAGTTTACAGATATCGAAAATCTAAAATTCTTCTTAATTCGGCTCAATTGTATTAAAAAATAATCAAAATAATCTTTTGGAACAATGAATCTAAAACCGTCTGGAACCAGTTGTTTGCCTGCAAGAGAGAATTTGCAGTCCAATGACGCATTTAGGACTCTCAAGGCAAAAAAGAAAATCGGGGAGGGAATAACTTGTGAAACGGAAACATTAAGTGGGGCTGCGGGAATAACACCTTATTTGAAGGAAAGTGTGAGTGAAAAATTGGAACGTTCGGGAAAAATGCTCCTGGAAGCATTGGTTGTATGTTCCGGTGTAACGCTGAGTGCTGCTGCCGATACTCTGGGAGTAGAACTTAAGGACGCAACTATTACTGCAGAAGGTCAAATAAAATATATAGAGACTTATTCTATTCGCAATGATACCAATCCGAACTTTCACAATATACATCTTCAATTTGCCCTAGAAACAGGTGCGACTCAAGCAGAACTGGAGTGTCTAATTCATCTCGTTGATAGTTATAGAGAGGTTTATATGAAATTAGTCAACTCTTCTGAATTCAAAATTTCGTACCAGTTAAAATAATATTTTGTTTACCCGATTAAAAACTGTACGAGATGTAAAATTACATCAAAATATAGATTTTGGATAACATCTTGAGTAACTTTATACAGAAGAGTTAAAATATAAATTTACGAGAGGGGATCTTCATGCCGCAGCCTGAAGAGATAGTAAAAGGTCTTACAAATATAGCTAACGCTTTTATGGGTATTGCTATAATTTGGCATTTCATTTTCTATTTATTAATCCTGGTATTGTCATTAGGCTGGAGACCTACGAATAGATTATTTTCATCTTTAATCAGTTTACCGTTATTTTCCGTGAGCATCTTAGCGTGGGTATCCGGAAATCCGTTTAACGGAATTGTTTTTGGAATGTTTGGACTATTGTTAATAATTCTCGGTCTGAAAAACTCGTTTGAAAAAGTTAAGTTCCCTCCTTTAACTTACAAAATATTAGCCATTCTAATCATTACTTACGGACTCATTTATCCTCACTTTCTTCAAGAATCATCTTTTCTTCATTATATTTTTGTTTCACCGCTTGGTTTAGTTCCCTGCCCAACCTTATCTACGATAATAGGATTTGCAATCCTCTTCTCCGGTTTTTTATCAAAAAGATGGTCGATTATACTGATAATTATCGGTTCGTTTTACGGACTGTTCGGAATGTTCAGATTAAATGTATGGTTGGATTCAGGATTATTGCTTGCAAATATAATTCTATTTATCCAAATATATTCTATCGGAGGAAAAGATTTAGAACCGCTTAAAGTTTAAGGGAGTAATTTATGTTTATCGGACACTTTGGCATTGCGTTCGGAGCTAAAAAAATAGGAAGAAGACCCTCATTAGGAACTTTATTTTTTGCATCACAATTTATTGATTTAATATTGCCTTTATTTTTATTAATTGGATTGGAAAAAGTAAAAATAGACCCGGGTAATACTTCAATGACACCTCTCGATTTTACATATTACCCTTACTCCCACAGTCTTGTGTTTGTACTCTTGTGGGGATTACTCTTTGGAATAGTTTACTATTTAATAAAAAGAAATCTTAAAATTTCAATTATACTTGGATTGCTGGTACTGAGCCATTGGATACTCGATCTGATTGTACACAAGCCCGATCTGCCGTTGATACCAGGAAGCGATATTAAAGTTGGTTTTGGCTTATGGAACTCGTTTGCATTATCATTTCTGCTGGAAGGAGCCATATTTTTTGCAGGGATTTATTTTTATATTACCATCACAAAAGCAAAGAATATCACAGGTAGAAACACTCTCTGGAGTCTAATTATTTTTTTATCTATAATCTATTTGATGAATAGTTTCGGCTCACCTCCCCCTTCTGTCGAAGCATTTAGTGTTGTCGGATTATCGCAATGGCTGCTGGTTGGGTGGGGATATTGGATAGATCGTAACAGAATTGTCGCTGCTTAAATAAGTTATTACATAAAAGTATATGATATCTTGTTCCCAGTTGTAACAACTAAATTATTCGTCATACAATTGATAAGTCATTGACAATTTTTATGGTAGGGAAATCCGAGTTAGATTTAAGAGGGAATTAAAAATCGGATAAACGGAAAAGTGTATAGTAAATGTTTTTATGATTCAATTCGTACCGGTTGTAATTTTCATCTCTTTTTGAAGTCTTGCTTTTATATATTCAAAATATTCCTTCCCTAACGAAACTTCCTGCAAAATATGAACAATATCATCCCTGGTGATTTTGTCAAAATCCCTTTCCCTGGGAGTTATGCATACTCCACCTAGATCAACAGCAGCCGGGCTTAAAAGAATTTTTTCATTTCCCTCTTTATAGTAATGCGAAGGTCTGTGCTTTTCACGTAAAAAAATCAATATGCGCCAGCCTGTTTTACTTTCATATTGAACAATTATGTTTAACATTGGTTCTTCGTTATTCTTATTATTCAATCCGGCATATATATCATAAAATTTTTCGAAAACAGTTTTTATCATTTTTCTATCTTTCCCATCGATAGATAGGAATTTTCTCAACCCGTCGTTAATACCGGTTACAGTAATATGTTCATTTTCCATCAGTAATTGTGCGTACCGGTTTTTAGTGGAATAAAATTCATTGTCAATAGGCATAAAAAACTTTGTGCCCGCTTGAAAATGTAAATGATCGGGAGCGGATGCACCGCATTTGGACCCGTTATAAAATACGATATAATATTTTGATAAATCCTTACCTAAGTTTAATAATGTATCGAAAGATAATTTTATCGACTGAGGCAGATGATCAATATGCGGCACTGTGAAGTGTTCAGGAAAAATGGGGAAGGGGTTGCACAGAATTAAATATTGGTCCCCGTATAAAATCCCATTTTGTTCTTTGGGTAAATTTTCGTAACAGAGGAAACAAACTCTTTCCCTAATGGATTTATTATCAACTTTTGCCGAACTTGAAATAATTCTGCCTGGATTAAATTGTACTTTTATTTCAAATTCGTCAAACTCAAATGTTTTCAGCTTTACTGACTGAAGCGACTTATAACCGGCAGCTAACTGCTTCCAGTTACTCTTTTGTTGTTCCAACAATGCTTTTGCCGCATTGGCAAACGCACCGGTTTTTTCATAATCTTTTATATCTAAGTTATTAAAAAATATATCTTTCGGTAATTTGTTTATTCTTAAATTCATATAATAAAATTATAATATTCTCATTTTTTCAGCGAATCAATCCTTTGCCTGGCGAGAATTTCAATAGTTCTAATTCTATCCTTATAGAGATTGTTTGCATTTTGTTTCTCAACGGAAAGTGCTGAATCGGAATTCCCTTCCCACCGCCGGCATATGTAAAGCGGTTCATATATCCTTCCGATTTGATACTTTCGCGATATGGCTAACCCGAGGGCGTAATCTTCACCGTAACTAACATTCGGTAATTTTATTTCTCTTAGTATTGGGGTGTAAAATGCACGCGGTGCCCCTAACCCATTTATTCTTAGAGCATTATTTCTACCGTTTTCCGGTGTCCATTCCCGGTGGTCAATAATTCCCGGCGGAATTTCATTTAAATTAAAATCTGTTAATAGATACGAACCTATTACTGCCGCACATTTTTCATTATGGAAAACGTCCACAATTTTCTGAAGCGTATTTTCATTTTTGTAAATATCATCGCTATCTAATTGAACGGAATATTTCCCGCAGTTAACGTGATGGACCGCTTCATTCCAGCAACCTCCAATACTTAGATCTTTTCTTTTTGGGATTAAATGAATTATTCTTTCATCTTCGACTGCAAATTGATCTAATATTTCCGTTGTTCCATCGTCTGAATAATTATCAACAACAATCAAATTAAATTTGAAATTTGTAACCTGGCTTAAAACGGATTTAACTGCATCACTTATTGTTTTCACTCTGTTTTTAACCGGGATAATTACCGATGCTTCAAATTCGAAATCTTCGACTTTTTCTTCAATTAAATCGAATTTTGGTTCGATGTATGCACCTATTTTAATCAGATGTTCAGTTGCTGCCTTTTCCATTTCCAGTTGAACATCCCTGTTTTTCGGATTAACATAATCAAAAAGTTTTTCGCCAGATTTGCGAACATCAGTTTCTACTGTACTGTAAAGGAACTCCGGGATTCGAATAATAGGATAATTTCTTGATATGCTTAACCGCAAATCATATAAACCCGCATAGTTGTAATCAGTCTGCTGCTGATTTACTGCGTTTTCCAATGCCTCCTTTTTTAATATCAAAATGGGCCCGAATGAAAAGTCATCTCTTATACTTCCAATTTGATAATCTATCACCGGGTGCTGAATTCTGTTACTTCCCCTTATCTCGTAATAATCGGAATAAATCAAACCAGCACCGGTAGAATTTCCGACATCGATAAATCTTTCAATTGCATATTGACCGAAATCGATAAGAGTATCATGTGTCAAAAATAGGGCATAATCTGTCTTTGTATTATTATTAATTAGCTTCATAGTCGCACTGCCGAAAGGAAATTCGGATGTAAGTACTTCACACTTGTCAATATTCAATGAGACATCAACTTTATTGAAGAGAAATATTTTTTCAGTTTGTCCGGATAATTTTAATTTTTCAATAGTTTCTAATGTATGTTCGCTACCGTTATAAGGTAAAAATACTGTTATCATATTGCTTTTATTTTTATTTAAAAAAGAAAATAATTTTATACAAAGTAACTAAAACTTACAAAATATTTATATACGTGTTTTGAGTAAATTCCATGTCAATAATAAATTTTATCAACCCGGCCGATATTTTATTTAACCGTGATTCTTTTTGTTGCCAATAATTGATTGCCTGTAGAGTTCAAGATCATAATTTCATAACTTCCCGGCGCAACATTTTTTAGAGAAGTTGCAACATTAATAATACAAACGAAATTATCCTTGGTATTATTAGCATTTTGTAATTTCATTCTTAGTTGATTTTCTTTCTTTTCAATTGTAAAAGTAATTCGTGCATTGGAATATGTGCGGACATCCATCGATGCATATAAAATGTCGCTTTGTTGATATACAAGCAGATTACTTACGGTTTCCCCGGTAAATTCGGAGGAATTGTTTAATTTTGTCTGTTCCTTGCACGGAGATTGAACTAATGAATTAAATACTATCGCTTTAGAGCCTGAGCAAGCTGAAAATGTCAAAGCTAAAAGGGCAAGTAAAAGTAAATTTTTCATAAATCCTCCTTAAAAAAATATTGTGATTCTAAAATACTAAAACATTTAGATATCTTAAATTAAAATCGAAAAACATTGGAATTATTACCTGCTAAGCATATTAAATACAACACACTTTGCACAATTTAAATATCTAATTACAACCTCAATCTAGCTTAATTTTAGCAAGATTGACGCTCTCCATGATTATGATTGTACAATCTCATTTACATTTTTGATGATTCAAGTCCATTTGGGACATCCTTAAATCACATATTATCGTAAAGTCATGGTTTTGTCAAAACAATCACAAACTTGTTTGAAAATTATTCGTTTAAATTAATAGTAATAAGAGATAAGAAAATAAACCAAAGATACGAAGAGAAAGCAGGTTGAAAACCATGAAAAAATTTTCAACCTGCAAAATGATAAAATGTTCTATGAAAGGAGGACGCTATGTGGCAAGGATGGTTTAATTTAACAGTTGCAGCTTGGCTGATATTCTCAACTTTTATTAGTGCAATTCGTACACCTGCAAGTATGATAGTTGCAAGTATTGTTGCGGTCGTATTCGGATTTTGGTCCGCAGCAGAAAAAAGCTGGCAGGGGACTATAAATGGAATAATCGGTGTGTGGTTATTCTTAAGCGGTATTTGGTTTGGATTGGCTGCACCTTGGAATTTCTTTATTTCGGGAATTGTAATTGGTGTCATTGCAATCTGGAATATTACAGATAACCACGAACACCATGCGGCTCATGCAATGTAATGTCTTTAATAGAATCTCTCTCTCCTAATTAAAGGGGAGAGAGAATTTCATATGCATAATCCATTTTGTTTATCATTTAACGGCTGAGTTATATATTTCAATAACTTTGCGCGTTAATATTTCAATATCAAAATTTTCAATTGCTCTTTTCCTGGCTGAGACACCGAATTTTTCTCTTTGATGCGGTGATGAAATCAGTAATTCTAATTTATCCGTTAAATCTTCCGCATTTTGTTTTTCGAATAAATAGGAAGTTTCACCTTCAACAGCAATGTCTAATATTCCGTCAGCGCTGGCACAAACGGTTGGCTTTCCCATCGACATGGCTTCGACTAAAGCTATACCAAATGCTTCTGCGTGTGAAGGGAATACAAATATATCCATTGATGCAAGTACTTCTGCGGTATCCGATCGAAATCCCGTAAAAATAACATTGTTCAACCCGTAATCCGAGGCTTTTGTTTTTATGCTTTCTGCATATTTATCTTCTCCACGGCTGGCTTCGCCGACTATCAAAAATTTTAAATTCTCGTGAGTTTGGTTAAGTTTTATGGCTGCGGATAAAAATTCCTCGTGTCCTTTACCCGGGCTTAACCTTGCCAGCATTCCGATTACCAATTCATCTTTCTTTATAGAATATTCGCTTCTCAATTTTTCCGCGTCAATTTCGGAAGGGTTAAATTTCCCGGTATCAACTCCGTTGTGAAGTAGTAAAATTTTATCGGCAGTTAAAGGACAAGTATCGAGCAGGTTCTTTTTAATGACATTGCTGATAGCTAATGCGAACGTTACCCTGTTGTATAAAAATTGATGCAGCTTATCTTTCTTGACGATGAAGGAACCAACCTGTTTTGTAAGAATCAGCGGTTTTTTATTCTTAATTATTTTCAAGGCAGGCACAAGAAGCCAGAGATCCTTTGATGCCTGGGTGTGAATTAAATCGTAATTTCCTCTTCTAATAATGGAGGCGGCTTTTAATGTACTGAAGGGATGGAGATAACCGGAAGCTTTAATGGGATGAATAATCAACCCGATGTTATTTGCTTCCATATGAATCCGGGATTCAGCTATACATAATAGTTCGACAGAGATGTTTTGCTTAAGAAGCTGATTAACCGCAGTCAGGGTAAACATCTCCATTCCTCCCCAACTTTTAGACAAACAAGAATAAAGAATTTTCATATTAAGAATCAGTAAATCTTTTTCAACTTGGCACCATTAAAATAATGTAAAAGTATTTCATCAAACTGGTAGCCCTTTGCAGCCATAACTGCACCGCCTATTTGACAAAATCCCACTCCGTGTCCCCACCCGGCACCGTAAAGTACAAATTTTTGCGGTACCCCATCTTTTATATCCGATTTTTCTACTACAAAAGCAGAGCTGTACAGATGCGATTTAGACAATGTTCTTCTTATCTCAAGTTCTTTTCCGATGACAAGTGTTCGTTTTGAACCGACTATTTTTAATTTGATTAATCTTGAGGAGAAGCCGCGTTCTATCGGAATCAAATCTAGAATATCACCAAAATCAATACCGCTTTTTTCGAAAATTAATCCTTTTAATTGCTGTTGTAAATACTCAACTTTCCAACGGAAAAAATCAGTGGTTTCCTGGTCAAAATCCGGGAGAACCTGCGCAAGAATTTTCTTGTCCGAAGTGTTGCAAAAGGCGGATGGATTTTCTTTTATCCATTTTACTGTATTATTTTCGTCAGAGAAATCGATGTTATAATTCTCCGGTTCAAATTTATAATCAAATACTGATGAAAGGTATTTATATCGTATGGGCTCCCAAACGTTTTCAAAAGATTCCGTAATACCTCCGCAAGATTTAGAATAACGGGCATCGCAAATATTGTCACCGGCAGTCAGTACTATTCCGCTTGTTTGTTTAATTGCTTGAAGGACAACATCGGTGAAGATTTTTGTCATTCCCTGGTATCTTTGGCAATGATCGTCGGCACACACATCAAATAATAAATGATCCTCCCGGTCATACCATTTAATCTGTTCGGTATCGGTATTCATGGTATGGCTATATTGAGTCTTATCTTCTTTCAATACTTTTCTTTTTTCAATTTGGGCAAGCAGCCAACTTCGTGAAATAATGGCGTGAGCTTTTAATAAATGTAAAGAGCTTTTAGCATTCATTTCCGACGAGATTACGCTGGCAAGATAATCTTCTATTCCAATAATATTAATTGCAGTTATATTATCGCCGTCTATAATAAGTTTTAGCTTTCCCTTAAATCTTTGTTTTTCATCTCTTTCCCAGTGGAACTTTACACCTATAGTAACATCCTTCAATAGAAAAGATTCAAATGCCGGATCAGTCGGTTCGAAAAAGATTTCATCTGTAATTTCCAGACGATCTGCTCCGCTTGTACATATTATCCTGCCGCCGGATAATTCGGCAGAAAACCTACCGCTGAAAGTCTGCTTCATACCATAAGACTTAAAATCACCGTGTAATTCAAAATCGATTTTACGCCGTGTTAAAATTCCTACGTTAATTTCGGGTTCATGATTAAAACTCAGCATTATGCTATTATTTGTTTATTAAAAAATTACACTGAAATTAAGTCCAAATATAATCATTAACTATGATAAAATATAAGATATTTCACCGGTACCATAATTAGTATATTTATATTTTTCTTTTTAAGTTAGCATAAATTTTTATTATTTAATAATAACGACTTTCCGGAACGTTATGAAAAAACAACAGACAAAAACAGTCAATATAATTGGATTTCCTATTGATTTAGGGGCGGATAGAAGGGGAGTAGATATGGGACCTTCGGCAATACGAATTGCCGGTATAAAAGAAAAGCTGGAACGTTTGGGTTATAAAATAATCGATAGTGGTGATATTTTTGTGCAAATAATGGAAAGGCAAAAAGTAACCAATCCAAAGTTGAAGTATTTAAATGAAATACTTAAAACATCGAAAACACTTGCCGGTAAAGTGGAAAAAGTTCTCGAAAGAGAACAATTCCCGCTTTGCATCGGAGGTGATCATTCTATGGCTCTCGGCAGTATTGCCGGTATTTCAGCTCACTGCAGAAAACACCGGAAAAAACTTGGTGTAATATGGATTGATGCACACGCCGATATGAATACTGAAAACACTACCCCTTCCGGAAACATCCACGGAATGCCTATGGCTGCGGCCGTGGGTTTAGGAAACGAACAATTAGTAAATTTATACGGATTTAGCCCGAAAGTAAAGCCCGAAAATTGTGCGTTAATAGGAGTAAGAAGCATAGATCCTCTTGAAAGGTTAAGTATTAAAAGTATCAATCTTTCTGTGTATACTATGTCGGATGTCGATAAACTCGGAATTCATAGGATAATATCCAGGGTACTTAAACATTTTAAAGAAAAAGTGGATCACATACATGTGAGCTTTGATGTCGACAGCGTTGATCCGGAAGTTGCTCCGGGGGTAGGAACACCGGTGCGCGGAGGATTAAGTTACCGGGAAACCCACCTTTTAATGGAATCCATTGCTGAATGCGGGTGCATGGATTCTTTGGAAGTTACGGAAGTAAACCCAATTCTGGACAGCAAAAATAAGACTGCCAGATTTGTTACCGATGTTGTTGCGTCCGTTATGGGACAAAGAATTTTATAATTTCACACAAACTTTATTTGAAACCGTGTGTTGTCGCAAATCAGCATTGATTTTATTTAAACAGCATTTATAGTTTCAAAAATTATAATTGAGAAACATCTTTTAGTAATTTTGGTATCTAGGCTATAGAGTTTCTGTAAAATAAATATTTTACTCTATTATCATTTCAACCAAAGGGAGAAATCTCACACGAAATGACAAATAAACTATATTGCAGAAAATCTTATATTTAAAAAATTAAAATAAGAATATTAAGTTAATTGGAAAAACATCAACCTTTAATCACTTATCTTTTATCCTTTATAGCATTTGCAATATTACTAAATCTATTTGGTATAATAGATTTTGCAAATAGTGAAATTTTGGGCTATGCACTACTCTTTTATGGGATAAGTTCGGTATATATTTCATTCGAAGAAGAGCTCAAAATTTTTCTGTTTACAGGGTCAACTGCGTTTTTAACCGGAGTGCTACTAATTATTATCAATTATTTTAATTTTTTCGATATTACCGAGATAATTGTACCTGCTCTGTTATTTATATTAGGGATAGATTTTTTAATGCTATACATCAGTGACAAATCCTATTTACTCGGTCTCCTAATCTCGATTGTTTTTATAGTACTCGGAATGATACTTACAATTAAACATGGCTCATTCAAGATTTTACATTTTTTAGAAGCGATAGTTGCTGTTTTTAAAATTTACTGGCCCATTATTATCGCTGCCTTAGTTGTGCTTTTTGTGATAAGTAAAAGCAGTAAAAAGGAGAGGGATAAATAATTTTGGTTAAAAAATTACTTTAACTCCCCGCTTAAGTAAATATTTTTACTCGGGGATTGAGAACCGGTGGAAGGTTCTTCGGTGAGTATAAATTTAGTCCCATTTCTATTCGACAGTTCTGGAATTGGAAACGGATAGTATTGCCGATCACTATTTGGATTAAAAACACCTAATGAAACATAACCGCCTTTTACTGCCACCCATAGTTGGAATGCCCTGTTCATTCCGATTTGCGGCATCTTATCAATTTGTAAGAAACCTTTTCCTGCATTAAGGCTCATAATCAATTTACCGTAGCTATCAGGACTCTTTCCTGTTGCCGTTAAATTAACTATACTAACATCCTTCGCAGTTAAGAGATCTTGAAATTCTTGATTAAGAGTTGCCTTTTGGGATAAACTTGAAAGTTGACGGTTCAAATTATTAATATCTGTTCTATATGCTTTAACATTTGATGACACCGTGAAATAAACTGCCGCTAACCCGAATAATAAAATGATAATTATTAATATATAAACAACAGAACTTCTTGAACTTTGTCGTTTTTTCTTGGGTGGATCTTGCGTCCGTTTCAGTTTGGATTTTTCCCTTCGTGAAATAGGAGGCAGTACAGTTTCTTTTTTTTCAGAAGCATCCTCATAATTTTTTACATTGTTGTCAAATTCGGTTGGATCGGATTTTATTTCGCTCTCAGGTTGGTCCTTCTTGTTCCACTCAGTATAATTAGGTTCTCGTCCCCTAATCTGCGTTTCCTGGTGAGGTCTAAAATATCCCGAAGTTTTCCTTCGGGGTGTTACTACTTCAAATTCTTCCGTTTTTGTTTTTAAACTTTCGGTTTCAATGTTTTCATCGTCTTCGAGGGAAATTTCATTCTTCTTAGGCGTAGAAGCCGGAGATGGTTCTTCGGTTTGGATTACTGAATCTGCATGGTCTTCATCGTTAGAGTTAGGTGTAAAGTTATTTGATGGTTCAGAGTTTGATTCAGTAATTTCATTACCTGCCGGTTCAGCATTAATTTCCGCAGTTTTTTTAGCTCTAACCTGGTCTTTAATACGGTATAATTTTCTTGCAACTTTATCTTTCAAACTGGGAGCAGGAGTTTCAATTTCTAATATAGAAGGAAGCAGGGAAACCAGGCTTTGATATTCACCTAATTCATGCCAAAGATATTCTCCTCCCGAAAGTAAATATTCCGTTAATTTAGTGGATTCTTCATCATCCAAACAACCTATTGCGTAGGCGTGAAGCAAATCTTTAAAGTTGTTTAAATCTTCCATTAAATTTCCCCTTTCAAAAGGTGATCTTTCAAGTTTACGAGTGCTACCTTTATTTTCGATTTCACCGTTGGCAAAGGGATATTCAATTTTTGTGCAATCTCGCTGTGGGTTAGGCCCTCATAGTACGCAAGGTAAATGACATATTTTTGTGCGTCTGTCAATTTATTTAATGCATCTTCAAAACTATCCTTTACATTAAGTACAGTTTTTAAATCTAAAGGATCGATCTCAGGTGATAAATGAGGAACTATATATTTGTTCTCAAATTCCTCCGTATATTCAGGTAAATCTCCGGACGATCTTGAACGATTTAAGGTATCAACCGCTTTATTTCTGGCTAAAGTTATCAACCATGTATAAACATTATTCGTAACCGTGTCGAAATAATTTACTTTACGCCAGATAATAACAAAAACTTCAGCCAATACCTCTTCGGCAACCGTTGAATCAGTAACAATTTTCTTTATTAAGGTGTATAATAAGGAAGAATAACGGTTATACAAAGTCTCTAGAGATTTCGAATCGTAAGAGGTAACCCGCTGTATCAGTTCACTATCACTTGAAGGCATATTTGCACCCAAATTAGGTCACAATTGTTTTGAATAATTTTTTATGTACAAAGGTAAAATTAAGAAGGTTAAAAATCAATCATATTTAATCTTAAATTGTAGTAATTATTTGGTATTTGTTAAATTACAGATATAACGTTCTTCTGATTGTCTTTTTTTGAATTTACATGTTTTTGTCGTTTATGCTAAAATAAATTTATATTTTCTATTTTTATGTAAATAAATATAATAGGGAGAGTTTTTCGATCATCTCCTAGTAATTAGTTTAAGTTTAATGAATCTTTGTAATTTTAGTCTAATTGATATTATGTGTCATTAATTTTGAAATTAAAAATCACTTATTTATTAGTATATTTATGATTTAGTGTGAAATTGTTATTTTTGCAACTTAAAATTTTAATTAAGACGGGATACAATGACTTCAAACGAAATTAGACAACAATTTTTAGATTTTTTTAAAAATAAAGAGCATCGAATAGTACACAGTTCACCGGTAGTCCCTTTCGAAGATCCTACTTTACTATTCACTAATGCAGGAATGAACCAGTTCAAAGATGTTTTTTTGGGGCAGGGTTCCAGAGAATATAAAAGAGCCGCAGATACTCAAAAATGTATAAGAGTCAGCGGAAAACACAACGACCTGGAGGAAGTTGGAAGGGATACTTATCATCATACTTTCTTCGAAATGCTCGGCAACTGGTCATTTGGCGATTATTATAAACCTGAAGCTATTGAATGGGCTTGGGATCTTTTAACTGAAGTTTGGAAACTTCCCAAGGAAAGATTGTGGGCTACCGTATACCGGGACGATGATGAAGCGTTTGAGATTTGGAAATCAAGAACAGATATAAATCACGATCATATCCTTAGGTTCGACGAGAAAGATAATTTTTGGGAAATGGGGGAAACAGGCCCCTGCGGACCGTGTTCCGAAATTCATATTAATTTGAGCGATGATTATAATAATCCAAAATTTGTAAATGCCGGTGTACCGGAATGCATTGAAATTTGGAACCTGGTTTTTATACAATACAACCGGGATGAATCTGGAGAGCTTCACGAGCTGCCTGCAAAACATGTTGATACCGGAATGGGATTCGAAAGAGTGTGTGCTGTTCTGCAAAATAAAAGTTCCAATTATGACACAGATATATTTACACCGCTTATTAATGAAGTAGCAAATATATCTGGGATTAAATATGAAAAACCCGAACATCAAGTCCCGATGCGTGTTATTGCCGATCATATTCGTGCATTAACGTTTGCTGTAACCGACGGTGCTGTTCCGGGAAATGACGGACGCGGTTATGTACTTAGAAGAATTTTAAGAAGGGCAGCCCGATACGGACGAAAATTAAATTTAAACGAACCTTTTCTTTATAAGCTGGTCGACGTATTGGTAGAAACAATGTCCGGTGTTTTTCCTGAAATAAATGAAAAGCAGGAATATGTAAAAAAAGTGATTAAGGGTGAAGAAGAAAGTTTTAACGCAACACTCGACAGAGGAATAGAATTATTCGAAGATTTGATTAAAGGACTGTCTAAATCAGAAGCTAAAATCATTCCCGGTGAAGATGTTTTTAAATTATATGATACTTTTGGATTCCCTGTAGATTTAACTAACATAATGGCGATGGAAAAAGGATTTGAAATCGACGAAAAAGGTTTCAACGAATTAATGGAAGAACAGAAAGAAAGGGCCAGGGAAGCATCTAAAGATAAATTTGCTTCGATTAACCTGCTAGAAAATGATCTTGTCAAATTTGAACTCAAGTCGGATGCTGAGACCAGTTTTACCGGGTATGATGAATTTAAATCAGAAGCAGAAATTATCGGACACAAAAAAGAAGACGGAAATGATTTTGTAATATTGGACAAGTCGCCATTTTATGTTGAAGCGGGCGGGCAGATAGATGATACCGGTCAGTTAATTATTAACAGCGATTCCCTCAAAGTTGTAGATGTTGCAAAGATTGAGGATAAAACTGTACATGTAATTGAGAACAATGCAAATAAAATAATCGTCCCCGGCACAAAGGTAGTTGCACATGTCGATGAAGACAGAAGATGGGATATTATGCGTAATCATTCTGCTACTCATTTTCTTGATGCGGCATTAAGAAAAATTTTAGGTACACATGTACATCAGGCCGGTTCATATGTGGGTCCCGATAGACTGCGTTTTGACTTTACCCATTTTGCAAAGCTAAGTGACAACGAAATTAAAGATATTGAAGCTTTAGTCAATGAGCAATTGAGAAGAAATTTACTCTTGATACATCATCGTAATGTTCCTTTCGAAGAAGCAAAAAAAATGGGGGCACTTATGTTTTTCGGGGATAAATACGGCGATTTTGTAAATGTAGTTCAGTTCGGTGATTTCACCATGGAATTTTGCGGCGGTACGCATGTTAAAAATTCTTCACAAATCGGCTTGTTCAAAATAATCAACGAATCTTCAATTTCCAGCGGTGTAAGAAGAATTGAGGCCGTTACCGGGCTCGGTGTTGAAAATTATATTTACAGCCAGATATCTCATCTAAAAAAATATGATGAAAAAATTGCAGAACTGCTCGAAGAGAAAAAGAAACTTGAAAAGGAGATTGCAGGGTTCAAATTAAAAGAAAAACTTGGGGAAGTAGTTTCCGTACTTTCGAATTATAAGGAATTAAACGGGATAAAGGTTTATAAGTCGAAGGTAAATGTGGAAAATATGGATCAATTAAAAAGCTTCGGCGATGAAATGAGGAATAAAATTAAACAGGGAATCGGAGTTTTATTTTCGGAACTAGATGGTAAAGTTGGAATCGTATGTGTGGTTTCGGATGATCTGATAAAGGAGAAAAAACTAAGTGCAGGGAAAATTGTGGGTGAACTTGCGAAGCTAGTCGGCGGTGGCGGTGGCGGACGTCCTCATCTTGCTACCGCAGGCGGAAAAGACGTTTCTAAAATTCCAAATGCTTTGGAGAATGTGGAATCGGTGATTTTGAAGTTATTGGGATAAAATTCGCTACATGAAATATAGGTGATCTTTATTTCATGAATAAATTCGGTAAATAATTTTCTTAACGACAAAGCAATTTCTCATATCAATTTTATAAATTTTTGGTCTTGGAATAATACAATTATTTAATTGTATATTAATGTAATTTTTGAACAACAAAATGACTAAAACCAAAATAAAATTTGTCTGTTCCAACTGCGGATATGAATCGCTTAAATGGCTCGGTAAATGTCCGGAGTGTGATTCCTGGAATTCCTTCACGGAAGAAATTATAGAAACCGGGAAGAAAAAAATCACTCAGTACAAAGGCAGTATCCCGTTTAAAAAAATTAATGAGATTTCGGCATCTGAAGAGGATAGAATAAAAACCGGGATAACCGAATTTGACAGGGTACTTGGCGGAGGCTTAATGCCGGGTTCTGTTATCTTGCTTGGGGGCGATCCGGGAATTGGAAAATCTACACTGGCAATGCAATGTGCGTCGAATATAAAAGATAAGGTTTTATATGTAACGGGTGAGGAATCGGAGAAACAAATTAAACTTCGAGCAAACCGCCTAAAAATAAAAACCGAAAATTTTTATATACTTACCGAGACCGATCTAGACCCCATCATTGCAGCAGTAAATGAGCTCACACCTTCTGTTGTTATAATAGATTCCATTCAGACTATGCACCGGAATGAACTTGAAAATTCACCCGGTTCAATTACACAGATCCGCGAATGTACATCTTTACTGATGGAACATGCAAAGAAAAATCATTTTTGTGTAATAATAATCGGACACGTAACAAAGGAAGGGATGATAGCAGGTCCGAAAATTCTTGAACATATAGTAGATACGGTAATCCAGTTTGAAGGTGAATCCCATCATGCATTCAGAATTCTTCGGGCACAAAAAAACCGTTTTGGTAGCACAAATGAGATAGGCGTTTTTGAAATGCACGAAAGAGGGCTTGCTGAAGTTAAAAATCCCAGTGAGCTTTTTTTAAGCGAAAGAGACAGAGGTTCGTCCGGTTCCGTGGTTACATCGAGCATGGAGGGAACCAGACCGATTTTACTGGAAGTACAGGCATTAGTCACCCCGTCCAATTTCGGATATCCGCAAAGAGTAACAACCGGTTTCGATCAAAGACGTTTATCGATATTGTTAGCAGTACTTGAAAAAAGAGGAAACTTAAGACTCTCCGCCAATAATGTTTTTATTAATATGGCAGGCGGAGTGAAAATAGATGAGCCTGCTGTCGATCTGGCTGTTTGCTCAAGTATTGCCTCAAGTCTTCTTGATAACGCTGTGGATAATAACTCAATAGTAATAGGCGAGGTTGGACTCGGGGGTGAAATTAGAAGTGTTAATCAAATTGAAAAACGTATAAAAGAGGCCGAAAAGTTAGGTTTTAAAAATATGGTTTTACCGAAAAATAATTTGAAGGGATTAAATAAAAACGTTACTATAAATTTATTTGGCGTTGAAAATATTCATGAAGCATTAAAGCTCATCCTGAAATAATACCACTAAACTCTTAATAATTGAAATTCTAAACTGTACTTTTTTTAGAGGTTACAGACCGAGATTAAAAACAAGCTATTATTATCTTAGCTAATTATAACAACTTACGGCAGCGCAGTAAGTTAATACTGTTTACTCGAGAAGAGGTTCAAATCAATATTGATATGGTTATTTATTTAGTGAAACAAATAATTACATTGGTCAATAATGCCTGAATGTGTAAACTCCTTTCAAAGGATTAAGTTGAAAGCAGTTAACAAATAAATTATTTTGTTTTTTTAATTAAAAATATTATTTTATATAACGGCTTAAAAAACCGTGTGTTTTATTAATTATTTATTAGAGGTAAGTTAGTGAGTACTAAACTTTTTGTGGGAAGTCTTCCCTGGGCAGTAAATGACGATACACTGAAATCAACTTTTGAAGCTCATGGTACTGTTGTTTCTGCTAAAGTAATAACCGATCGTCAGACCGGTAGATCTAGAGGATTTGGTTTCGTTGAGATGGAATCAGAATCTGAAGCAAGTAATGCGATCGAAGCTTTAAATGGAGCGGAACTTAATGGTCGCAGCATTATAGTTAGTGAAGCAAAGCCAAAAAGCTAAATAAATATTTTGTGAACTTGCATTCTAGAAGCGCTCTGAAGAGCGCTTTTTTTTATTTAAACGAAAAAACGGGGACCTTGCCCTATCAAAGCCCCCATCATTGGAGAGAGAAATATTATCAAATATGTATAAATAGTGTCTTTAAAATTTTTGTCCGTTTACTACCGTTTTATAGCATCATCAAAAAAGAATGACTCATATAATTAACTTACTTTTTTATAAATGTCTCATCTAATTATAAAGAAAAGTAATTGTTTAACAAATTGATTATTAATCGGCGGATAAAAAAAATAATTAGAGGAACTTATGCAGGATGAACGGCAGCTATTATAATTCTTGAAAAACAACTTTTCTTTCAAGCTTACAGTGTATTGTTATATCAATTATTATGATTTACATCCCCATGTATAAAATGCTGTAATACATTTTACAATAAATTAGTGTTAATATATTTACATTTAAGCTTTATAAATATTTTAATTTCGAAACTTATAATTTTATGACGATAATATTTCTTTTGATTGTATTTTCCCTTAGTCTCAAACCTGCCTTGGCATCGGAAGGATCCGTCTATCCCGGTATTTCCTGGATTTTGAAAAAGGATCAAAATTTAAAACAAAACACATCACTTTCAACATATAAGAATTATTTTCAAACCAAATACGATAGTTCAGAAAAACAAGAACTTCACAAAATAACGGCTAAACAGATCATAAATAAATATATTAATGCTATCGGAGGGAAAAAGAATTTAAGCAAAATAAAGGACCGCACTACTTATTTAAGCGGCAACGTACGCAGTACAAAGGTAAGGATGACCATTTATCAAAAAATTCCTGATAAACTTAAACAAGTTATAAATACGGATTCTGTTGTGCAGGCTATCTACTATGAAAATAGTAAAGGAGAAATGATTTCCGCAAATCAAACCATGGAGTTGAAAGGTCCCGAACTCGAGAAGCTAAAGTACGAATCTACTTTGCAGCTTCTTCTAAATCTTGATTCGCTTGGAATAAAATTGAAATTTGACGGTGTGAAAAATGTTGACGGCATTCCTGCCTATGTATTGGATATGATATTCCCTTCCGGCTCAAAGTGGACTCAATATTATGATACCACAACCGGACTAAAAATTCAGGAGGCTAAAAATGTTAAAACCCTCCAGGGAGCTTTTGCTCAATTGACGGAATTTGCAGACTACAAAAAAATAGACGGAATTAAATATCCATTTTCAATTAAGCAGATGCTGGGTTCGCAATCTATGGAATTTAAAGTGGACTCAATTAAAGTGAATACGGGACTGGAAGATTCTTTGTTTAAGATAAAATAAATTTAATTTTAATTAAGGGAATGATGAATAATAGTAAGTATTCGGTAGTAGTTTTTGATCTGGGTAATGTACTTATACCTTTTAATTACGATTTAATCATTGAAAGGTTTAATAATATTCAACCCGATTTGGGTAATAAATTTTATGATTATTATAAAAAGAATTATCATATTCACAGGGCATTCGAACGGGGAGATATGACCGAATATGAATTTCTTGATAAAATGCTTGATGTTGTGAATAACAAAATCGATCGTGAAACTTTCTGTAACATTTATTCTAAGATTTTTGTAATTAATGATGATGTGGTTGCCCTTTTACCGGAATTGAAGCAGAAATATATTCTGGTTTTACTCTCCAATACTAATTCTATTCACAGGGAATACGGATGGAAAGATTACGATTTTTTAAAATACTTCGATAAATTAATTCTTTCTTATGAAGCAAACGCTGTAAAACCCGAAGAAAATATTTACCGCGCCGTTGAGGAATTTACTCAAAAACCATCTGGCGAGCATATTTTTATCGATGATGTGGTTGATTATGTGGAAGGTGCAAAACAAGCCGGCTGGGATGCAGTGCAATTTACCGGGTACGACAAATTAATAAAAGATTTTAAAGTTCGAAAAATTCTTTGATGTAACCAATTATAAAATGTTCCCCCTATATTTGAGTGGTTTCAAAATTATCCGAATCCATTTACTCCCGTCACTACTATAAGATACTGCTTAGTCAAGACCGAACATATAAAATTTAAACCTATTCGTCTAATTTCCTCCAATAAATTGATTCAAAAATTTACACTTCAATTTGTAGCTGGCGACAATTATTTTTATGTTTGCAGGTCTAATAATGTATTTTCAAAATTAAACTTGTGGAAGCAAATAATGAATACATTTCATTATTAAGCTATTCCTTAACAAAGCGTTGCTTTTATAGAACTATTTTCTAACCGCAGTAAACGTTTGCTTTATAGTAATACTTACCCATCAAGTGATATTATTTATAAAAACTATAGAGCAGATTTGGCTACAACTATCGAAAACCTTAACAGCAGATTATTAAAATATTCGACTGCTGCCAGTGTTGTAAAGTTATTTTAAGGTTTAAAATGAGACATAAATAAATATTATCTTAATGTGTTACAGGTACAATATCAGGTTACTGCATATCTATATATAAATCAATACGGTTAAGTGGCATTATATTTGGTTTGTGCTAAAGAAGCTAATGCTCAAGCATATATAACAGCCGTTTTAAAGGTCTATATATGCAAGCGTTCAATTTCAGTAGGCAGCGTAGGTTAATTAAAACTATTTTCTAAAATTTTTAGGATTGAACAATGAAAATATTTACAAAAAGTGTTTTATATTTTTTGTTGTTTATAGCCTTTTTATCTAAAACTTATGGCCAGGGCCATTGGATAACAGTAGGCAACGCCGATTTCTCTGCTGGTGCCGCGCATTATACATCCCTCCACGTTTATAAAAATACTCCTTATGTTGCTTATGCGGATGGAGGCAACAACGGTAAAGCCACAGTAATGAAATATAACGGAACAAACTGGGTACCTGTAGACAGAGCCGGTTTCTCTGCTGGTGCCGCGCATTATACATCCCTCTACGTTTATGACGACATTCTTTATATTACTTATCAGGATGGAGGCAGCAGCGGTAAAGCTACAGTAATGGAATATAACGGAACAAATTGGGTACCAGTAGGCAGCCCCGGTTTCTCTGCTGATACCGTGGCTCATACATCCCTTTACGTTTATAACGGCACTCCTTATGTCGTTTATCAGGATGGAAGCAAAAACGGTAAAGCCACAGTAATGAAATATAACGGAACAAACTGGGTACCGGTAGGCATCGCCGGTTTCTCTGCAGGTGCCGCGTATTCTCCATCTCTCTACGTTTATAACGACACTCCCTATGTCGCTTTTCAGGATGGAGGCAACGATGATAAAGCCACAGTAATGAAATATGACGGAACAACCTGGGTACCGTTAGGCAGCGCCGGTTTCTCAGCTGGTGCCGTGACTCATACATCCCTCTTCGTTTATAACGGCACTCCTTATGTTGCTTATGCGGATAGCGGCAAACAACATGAAGTTATAGCAATGAAATATGACGGAGCAAATTGGGTACCGTTAGGCAGAGACTTATCTAAAAATGCCTATTATCCATCTATCTTCGTCTATAATGGCAATCCATATGTTTCTTATACGAATTTAACTACCAACGGTAAACCCGTATTAATGGAATATGACGGGAAAAAATGGTCATCGGTAGGTCAAGCTAGTTTCACTTCGACAGGTCCTCCATCCCTCTTCGTCTATAGCGGTACTCCTTATGTAGCTTATCAGGATGGAAGCGATAGTTCTAAGGCAACAGTGGTGAAATACATTGATAAGCAGCTGCCTGTTGAATTGACAACCTTCACTGCAATTATACTAAGGGATAAAGTAGAATTAAGATGGAAAACAGTAACGGAAGTTAACAATTACGGTTTTGAAGTTGAGCGGAGAGTTAGTAGTAATCAAAATGCAGTAAGCAAAAATAATTGGGAAAAAGTGGGCTTTGTAAAAGGCAGCGGCATCAGCAATTCTCCTAAAACATATTCTTTTGTTGATGAGAATCTGTTCGGTGAAAATACCGGGAAAGAAAAATTAGAGTACAGACTAAAGCAAGAAAATAACGACGGCACATTTAAGTATTCATCAATAATAAGCGTAAGCTCGCAGCCTGATAAATTTGAATTAAGTCAAAATTATCCCAATCCTTTTAATCCTACAACGACGATACAATATGCATTACCCAAATCAGAACACGTAATATTAAAAGTTTACGATGAGATAGGCAATGAAGTAAAAACTTTGGTAAACGAAAATAAAGTAGCCGGGAATTACAGTGTAGAGTTCAACGCTTCGGGTCTGGCGAGCGGTATATATTATTACAAAATTAACGTAGGAAGTTTTAATGAAGTAAAAAAATTGATGCTGCTGAAATAGGGTATATTATTTCAAAGGGGGGAATATATTTAATTATTCCCGACAATTCCGGGAATAAGGTATTAATGCAGGCATTTAGTGATAGGGCACAAGGAGCGAAAATTTAGTTGAACTAGATGAGATATATGAAATCCAGAAATCTCTTTGGTTTGATTTAAAGATTATTCTGAAATCAGTTCTAATTTTACTTACCACATCACATTCCGATTAAATATATAAGAAGTTATGTCAAGGATTAATAAATTTAAAATGTACATGCCCTTACTAAATCTTCATTATAAAAAAAATCTAATATATTCAGATTGTGTATACATAAAAAATTTTTCTACACATTATTAAAAAATTAGAATTATTAAATTTGATATAAAGAATAACTATATTTGCACTCGTTTTATTAAAATAATTAGGATTGATGATTTAAATGGGATTAAGCATAGGAATAGTCGGACTGCCGAATGTAGGAAAATCAACTTTATTTAATGCACTCACAAAAGCACAAAATGCAGAAGCTGCTAACTACCCTTTTTGCACAATAGAGCCGAACAAAGCAATAGTGCCCGTCCCGGATGAAAGACTTGACAAACTTGCCAAACTCGTTAACCCTGCCCGGATAGTTAATTCCACATTAGATTTTGTGGATATAGCAGGATTGGTTAAAGGTGCAAGCACAGGCGAAGGATTAGGGAATCAATTTTTGTCTAATATTAGAGAGACTGAAGTTATTCTTGAAGTTATTCGCTGTTTCGAAAACGATGATGTTGTTCATATCGACGGCAGCGTTGACCCGGTTCGGGACATAGAAGTTATTGAAACAGAATTAATTTTAGCCGATGTTCAAACTCTTGAAAAGAAAATTGAAAAATTGCAGAAAATGGCTAAAGGAGATAAATCCGCAAAAGCAATGCTGGAAGATGCCGAATCGCTAATGAAGTTTATGAATGAAGGCAACAATGCAATTCACTATCCTGATTACCAAAAAGAAACCGTAAAGCAGCTACTTAACGAATTAAGATTAATGACCGGTAAAAAAATCATCTATTGCGCAAATGTTGATGAAGAGAGTTTATCAGAGGATAATGAGAATGTGAAAGCAGTTAAAAAGTATGCTGAGGAAAAAGGCGCGGATACTGTCAAGATTTCAGCCAAAGTTGAGGAAGAGCTAGTTGGTTTGGAAGATGAAGAACGGTCGGAGTTTCTAGCATCATACGGTGTTGAAGAGAGCGGACTGGAAAAGATAATCAGAACAGGATTTCATACCCTTGGATTAATAAGCTACTTTACTGCCGGTCCTAAAGAAGTTAAGGCATGGACAATCAGGCGTGGATGGAAAGCTCCCCAGGCTGCCGGCGTAATTCATACAGATTTTGAAAAAGGTTTTATACGGGCTGAAGTAATTAGCTATGATGATTATATCAAGTATGGTTCGGAGACGGCTTGTAAATCCGCTGGGGTAATGCGGGTTGAAGGTAAAGAATATGAAGTGCATGATGGTGATGTGATGCATTTCCTTTTCAATGTTTGAGAAATCATATTTTTTTATATTTAACAAATCAAAATGAATAATAGGCTTAAATATGGAACTTGAAATAATTCATGACAAACAGAATCATCAGTTCAGCGTAACGGTGGAAGGGAAGGAAGCCCAGCTTACTTATCACATGCAAAATGCTGATACGATAAATTTCGATCATACATATGTGCCCTCAGAATTGAGGGGGCAGGGCATTGCAGCAAAAATTGTAAAAACCGGGTTGGACTTTGCCCGCGAAAATGATTTTCAAGTTATACCTTCATGTTCTTATGTAGATGCTTATGTAAGAAGACATGAAGAATATCAAAACATATTGAAATAGTATACTGTAGAGACGCATGCAATGCGTCTCTACAAATATAATGTGAGGTCATTTTTTCAGAGTAGCTTTCAGAATTATCTCTGTACCTGTTAAAGCTTTTGAAACCGGGCAGGCTTTCTTACTATCTTCCGCGTGCTTTTGAAAGGCTGCATCATCTATTCCTTCCACATCTGCTTCGGTGAACATTTCAATTTTAGTAATAGTAAAACCCGCTTCTAACTTATCGATGTGTACCTTATCTTCAGTTTTAATCGAATTAACTTTGAAACCGGCGCCGGATAAAACGTTAGCCAGAGCCATTGAAAAACAAGCTGAATGAGCTGCTCCTACTAATTCTTCGGGGTTTGTCTCATTTCCCTGCTCGAATCTTGAAACAAAATTATAGGCGACATTCTTCAGCGCACCGGATTCGGTACTTATATTTCCGCTTCCTCCTTTTAAATCTCCACGCCATTCTGCGTTAGCTTTTCTTATCGGCATAAAATACTCCTTTCATTTTTACTCTAAAAATATTTATTATTTCAAATAATATTTCCATAGTTGACAAACGAATATAACAAAAAGGAATTAGAGACGCATTGAGCTGTCTCTCTAAATAATTATTTTGATTACGGATAAAATCTGATACCTATAGCCCCATCGACTGCAGAACCGAAATCAGGTGCAATTCCAACAAGTACTCCTAATTCTGCAAATACTTCCAGGGGAGTTCGCTCGGGTAAAAAATTTACACCAAACACACCTCTAACGCCAAATCCGGTTCCTGATCTGTTATAAAAACCGTTCGAATTTTTATACCAGAATCCATGCCCTTCACCTAATCCAAGAACACCTCCCGGACCAGCATACAGATTAACCAGCCTTGAATTAAAAGCATTAAAGTGCCAAAGGTAATCTACACCAATTCGGGGACTACCGAAATACGAAGATCCTATATCAAACACCCAGGCATTTTCAGGTGTAGACCAATATTTAACTGTTAGCCCGGTTGGATCACCTGCTATAATCCCAAACCCCAAATTTTTACCATTAGGCGTTTGGGCAACAGAATTGGAGCACATAAAAAGTACGATGAAACATGATAAAATAAATACTAACTTTTTCATATTATTTCCTTAATTATTTTATGTTTGTTTTATCAATTCTCAAGAGACAAAGCATAAAAAATGTCTAATTTAATTACGCTTTTGGTTTGGTAATAAACAGATTAAAATCTCAATTGTATATGTTTTAGATCATAAATAATCATTTTTTGGTAAATAAGTAAAAATAATATTGCTAAAATCTGTCATTGTAACTTAGATGACAATTATTTTCATTAAAAAATATAAATTTGTATTAATCAATAGATTTACTTAATCTAAAATTATGTATCCCTTACTTTCGATTGCATTAAAAAAATATTAAAGAGGTTCATTTATGAACGGACAAACATCAATATTACCTATTGCTTCTGAAACAATTGACAAAAAAGAACTGATAGAAAATTATAAGAAAGTGCGAAACTTCACTCAACGATTATGTGAGTCATTAAAAACCGAAGACTATGTAATTCAGTCGATGCCGGATGTAAGTCCTACAAAATGGCACCTGGCGCATACCAGTTGGTTTTTTGAGGCGTTCATATTAAGCAAAGTTGACGCACATTATAAATCTATTAATCCTGCCTACAATTATTTGTTTAATTCCTATTATGTACAAATAGGTAATCGTTACACCAGGGCAAAAAGAGGACTTCTGTCACGCCCCACGGTTAAAGAAATATATGAGTACAGGGAATTTGTTGATGAGCATTTAATACGATTTATTGAAAACTGCAGCGAGGAAGAATTAAACAATTATGCTCCGGTTGTAGAAATAGGAATAAATCATGAACAGCAGCACCAGGAATTATTAGTTACGGATATCAAACATGTTTTCTCAATTAATCCCTTGCATCCTGTTTATATAAATAAGAAAGATGAGATTTACGGTGCACCTGACTCGTTGAAATTTATTCATTTCAATGAAGGAGTATATGAAATAGGTAACGACGGCAACGGTTTTTTTTATGATAATGAAACTCCTCGACACAGAGAGTTTGTTAACTCATTTGCAATTGGTTCAAGGTTAGTTACCAACAAAGAATATATTGAATTTATTAATGCTAACGGATACCAACAAGCAGAACTATGGCTGTCCGACGGTTTTTCTGTGGTAGAAAAGGAAGGGTGGAAAGCTCCTCTTTACTGGGAGAAAATTGATGGTGAATGGTGGAATTATAAATTGACGGGATTCGAAAAAGTTAATCCGGCTGAACCTGTTTGTCATGTGAGTTACTATGAGGCCGATGCTTTTGCACGCTGGTTGGGAGCGCGGTTACCCACGGAAGCAGAATGGGAAATTGCAGCAAATCAGATTACAGTAAACGGGAATTTTGTTGAAGAGGACAACTTCCATCCGGTACCGCTTTCGGAAGCGATGGATTCAAAACTGCTGAATCAAATGTATGGCGATGTCTGGGAATGGACACAGAGCGCATATTCACCCTATCCCGGTTACAAAACGCTGCCCGGCGCTCTCGGTGAATACAATGGTAAGTTTATGTCCAATCAAATGGTATTGAGGGGAGGCTCGTGTGCTACTTCCAATACGCACATTAGAAAAACTTATCGCAATTTCTTTTATCCTAATTCACGCTGGCAATTTATGGGGATCAGATTAGCAAAAAATGAAGAATAAATTTGGGAAATTATAATGACTGTGAATACTCAACAAGTTATTAAGGAAACAATATTAGCGGAAGTACTGGAGGGATTAAACAAGTCTCAAAAACAGATTCCGAGCAAATTTTTTTATGATAAAAAAGGTTCCGCTTTATTTGATGAAATATGTGAACTCGATGAATATTACCCAACGCGAACTGAAATGAAAATTATGGAACAAAATATCGATGAAATATCTTCGCTTCTCGGGGAACAAGTTTTATTGGTGGAACTCGGCAGCGGTAGCAGCGTTAAGATTAGGCTGCTGTTTGAACATTTGGCAAAATTATCCGGGTATGTTCCAATCGATATCTCGGCCGAGCATCTTCAACAATCTATAGAATGTTTACATGAAGATTATCCCGGTATTGATATTTATCCCGTCGTAGCCGATTATACAAAAGGATATAATTTACCCAAAATCAAAAAACCATTTAATAAAATAATTGCATATTACCCCGGCTCAACCATCGGTAATTTTACCAGGCAAAAAGCAAAAGAATTTTTGGCAAAAATTGCTGAAATGCTGGGAACCGGGGGTGGATTATTAATAGGGGTAGATTTAAAGAAAGATGTTTCCATTTTAGAAGCTGCATACAATGATAAAAATGGAGTGACCGCAGCTTTCAACTTAAATATTCTAAATCATCTGAATAATCAATTAGGCTGCAACTTCGATGTTTCTAAATTCAAACACTCTGCTTTTTATAATCAAGAAGAAGGAAGAATTGAAATGCACTTGATTAGTAAAGAAAAGCAATCTATCCGGCTGAACGGTTCTACTATTGAATTTGATGAAGGCGAAGATATTGTGACCGAATATTCCAATAAATACAACATTACTGAATTTCAAGAATTGATATCGGACAACTTTTTATTAAATAAAGTCTGGGTGGACAAGGATAGATTATTTAGCTTACAACATTATGATGTATTGCTTTCAGACTAAATAAGAGTTTCGTTAATTAATCATTCATATAATAGATCTTTTCCTTTAAAATAAATAAACACCCAATTTCATAATGAAATTGGGTGTTCGCAGAATTTTACGGGAAAGATAAATAAGCTATTATTCCCGAAATAAATTATAAGCGGACTATTCAGCCTCCATATGCGGATAACGCCAATCTTTTGGCGGAACAAATGTTTCCTTAATCGAACGAACAGTCATCCATCGCAAAGTATTCATAATACTTCCGGCTTTATCGTTAGTTCCCGATGCTCTTCCGCCGCCGAATGGCTGTTGGCCTACAACTGCTGCGGTAGGTTTATCATTAATATAGAAATTACCTGCAGCATCTCTCAGCTTATCGGACATCTTAACCAAAACTTCGCGATCTTGCGACCATATTGCACCGGTTAACGCATAAGGCGAAGTGGTGTTGCACAATTCAAGTGTCTCATCAAATTTATCATCTTCATAAACATAAATAGTTAAGACAGGTCCAAATATTTCTTCCTGCATTGTTTTGAATTTTGGATTTGTCGTTACAATTGTGGTCGGTTCAATAAAATAACCTTTTGAATCATCATATTTTCCGCCCGTGATAAATTCTGCTTCATCGGATTGTGCGGCAAAGTCAATATATTCAGTAATACTCTTAAAAGCGGCTTTATCAATTACAGCGCCCATAAAAGTTGTAAAATCTTCTACTTCGCCCATTTTAATTTTTGCAACCTCGGTGGTGTATTTTTCTTTGAACTCGCCCCAAATAGATTTAGGAATATACATACGCGAAGCAGCAGAACACTTTTGTCCTTGATATTCAAATGCGCCGCGGATTGCACCAACAACCAAAACATCAACATCAGCTTTATTATGAGCAAATATAAAATCCTTACCGCCAGTCTCTCCCACAATACGAGGATAATATTTTGATTTACTAAGATTGTCGCTTACCGTTTTCCACATCCCCTGAAATACTGCGGTTGAACCGGTAAAATGAATTCCGGCTAAATCCGGGCTTGCTAAAACCGGATCACCCACTTGACTGCCTGAACCAGGAACAAAATTAATTACTCCTGCCGGCAAACCTGCTTCTTCCCAAATTTTCATTACGTGATAAGCCGAATAAACAGCGCTTGAAGCCGGTTTCCAGAGAGCGACATTACCGACAACTGCCGGAGCAGCTGCTAAGTTACCTGCAATAGAAGTAAAGTTGAAAGGGGTTACGGCAAATACAAAACCTTCTAATGGACGAAACTCGGTACGATTCCACATTCCGTTTGGTGAGTAAGGCTGCTCGGCCATTATTTGAGTCATGTAATAACTATTAAAACGCCAGAAATCTATCAGTTCGCAAACCGCATCAATTTCGGCTTGATGAACCGATTTTGATTGTCCCAGCATTGTTGCGGCATTAACGGTAGCACGCCATGGACCGGCCAATATATCGGCTGCTTTTTGAAAAATACTTGCACGATGTTCCCAAGGCATTTCTGCCCATTTTTTCCTTGCTGCAAGAGCGGCTTCAATAGCCATATTAACTTCTTTAGCACCTGCTTTATGATAAATACCAAGTTTTTTTGAATGATCGTGAGGTTTGCGTATTTCGGCAGTATTTCCTGTTCGGACTTCTTTTCCGCCGATAATTAAAGGAATTTCAATTTCTTTTGATTGTAATTCAGTTAATTTTTTTTGCAACTCTTCTCTTTCTTTAGAGCCGGGGGCATACGTTAAAACCGGTTCATTGACCGGTGTTTGGATTTTGAAATATGCATTAGACATAATGTTCACCACCTTTTTATTTTGTATGAAAGCAATTTTTGGTCGCTTAACTCATATTTGTACTTTGTCTGATTTTTTTCCTTTGCTAAATGTAGGGACAAGTCGCGACTTTTCCTTACGCATAATATATTAAAATCCAGACTTTTGAAATATATTGATTCCAAAGTTTAAAATGAGTTATTTAATTATTAACAAACAACAAAAATTAATTCATTTATTTAACATCTTCAAATAAATAAAAAAAACGGAGTCTGTTTGCAAGCTCCGTTAGTGTTAAAAATCAAATATTTTATTTATTTAGATTTTGGAATCCAGCTGTTTATTAAATCTTCATGAGATTTCATCCATTGGCGGGCAGCTGTTTCAGCTTTTTGATTATTATCTTCGGCTTCTTTTATTTTAGCCATTAAATCACTCAACTGAGCATTATCCAATTTGAAATTCTTCAAAAATGTTGTAAGCTGAGGATTTTCCTGAGGAAGATTTTTGCGAACTATACAATCAATATGACCTTGTGTTCCGTAAACATCTTTTGGATCTTCAAGAAATTTTAGATCGAAACGTGAAAACATCCAGTGAGGTCTCCAACCGGTAACAACAATCGGGCGTTTATGATCAATTGCATTTTTAAGTGAAGCGAGCATCGCGCCTTCACTGGAAGGAACCAGTTTTAATTTTAATTTATATTCATCAATTGCTTTTTCGGTAGCGGTCATAATTCCGGCGCCGGAATCGATACCGATAATTTTACCGTCAAATTCTTTACTAATCTTATTTAAATCAGGGATACTTGTTGCATCAACATAAGCCGGAACAACAAGTCCGTTTCTTGTCCCGACAAAGTTCGGACCTAAATCAACAAGTTTATCTCCGTACTTTTCCATATAATGTTTATGCAAAGTCGGTAGCCAAGCATCTAAAAATGCATCATAATCTCCGTTTGCAATTGAAGTATAAACCGGTGCAACATCTGCCATTGTGGTTTGAACTTTATAGCCCATCTTATCTTCCAGCACAACCTTTGCAAGGTTTGTCATAGCAACGCCTTCTGCCCAATTAACATAGGCAAACCGTGCTGTTTTCGCCTGTTCTTTTTTCTTTCCGCAACCCTGGAATGTAAAAATACCAACGCCGAGAAAGATGATACTAAATTTTATCAACCAATTAGTTTTGTTGAATAATTTAATCATTCTTTTCTCCTTGTTTATTAATAATGTATCAACTTTTATTATTTTTCTTTGAATGAGCTCCTAATGCTTGAGTAATACGATCTAAAAATATTGCAAGAATCACTACTGCAATACCGCTTTCAAAACCAAGACCGATTTTTAATTGTGTAATACCTTTCAGAACTTCTTCGCCTAAACCTCCGGCTCCGATCATAGCTGCAATCACAACCATCGATAATGCAAGCATAATTGTTTGATTAACTCCTGCAAGAATTGTGGGAATAGCCGTCGGAAGTTCAACCTTAAACAACATTTGTTTTGGTGTTGAACCGAATGCTCTAGCAGCATCGGTAATGTCTTTAGGAACCTGTCTTATTCCAAGATTAGTAAGACGCACCGCGGGCGGAGTAGCAAAAATAAGTGTTGCAATAACTCCGGGAACCTGTCCTAATTGAAAAAATAAAACTGCAGGAATTAAGTAAACGAATGCAGGCATTGTCTGCATTAAGTCCAATATTGGTCTTAATATTTTTTGAACCGAATCATTTTTTGAAGACCAAATACCGAGAGGAATTCCCATAACCAAAGATATTAACGCTGATGTAATAACCAAAGCTAAAGTATCCATAGTAGGCCCCCAAAGTCCCATACTGTCGATTAAGAACATTCCTATTAAAGTAAATATTGCCAAACCTCTTTTAGCAATAAGATATGCAATAATTGTTAGGATAATAATCATAACATAATCGGGAGGAAGCAACAATAAGTTACTGAAAGTATTAATAACTCCTGTTACTACGGCACTTATAGCCATGAAAAACGGTTCAAAATTATTAGTCAGCCAATTAATTACTTGTTCAAATACACCGCCTATATCTAAATGAATCATTGATTATTCACCTCCTTCTCGGGGGTAGTTGTTTCATTGTTATTTGTTTTCTCTTCTTTAATGGAATCAACAAGCAGAGTTGTTGCATCGCTGTCTCCGCCAACTTCTGCAATAATGGAAGCGCGATCTACAATACCTATCAATCTTCCTTCATCATCAACTACGGTTATCGGATATCTATTTCCGATTGCAATTGCAAGCAAATCAACAATAGGTGTATCGTGCGAAGTCATTGAGACATTCGTATCTATAAAAGCTTCAATATCTCTCTTACCTTCTTTTTGTAGCTTTGCCGCGTCCTCTATTCTTAAAATACCTTTAAGCTTTCGTTCGGAATCGATGACAAATATTGTAGAAACACCAATTTGTTCCATCTTTCTTGCAGCTACTTTCGGCCCATCTTTGGGAATAGTTATAGTAGGAGCCTTACGCATAATAGCGCTGGCTTTAATTACTTTAGTCCTGTCTACATTTTGAACAAATGAACTAACATAATCATCGGCAGGCTCTGTTAATATTTCCTCCGGAGTTCCGATTTGTACAACAACACCGCCTTTCATAATAGCAATACGATCTCCTAACTTCAAAGCTTCATCAAGATCATGCGTAATAAAAACAATAGTCTTGTGAACTTTAGCCTGCAGCTCGAGCAGCTCGTCCTGCATCTGAGTTCTGATAAGAGGATCGAGTGCGCTGAAAGCTTCATCCATTAAAAGAACTTCCGGATCGTTTGCCATAGCTCTTGCTAAACCAACACGCTGCTGCATACCGCCGCTTAATTGATCCGGCATACTCTCTTCGTAGCCTTTTAAACCGACTGTTTCAAGGGCTTCCAGAGCTTTGCGATATCTTTTTTCTTTTTCCATCCCGGCAATCTCAAGGCCGTACTCAACATTACTAACAATGGTACGATGCGGAAACAGGCCAAAATGCTGAAAAACCATTGACATTTTGCTTCTTCGTATTTGAAGCAATCTTTCCTTATCGGCTTTCATTATATCATAGCCGTCAACAAGTACCATACCTCTTGTAGGAGTTATTAATTTATTTAAGCAGCGAAGTACGGTTGATTTACCGCTGCCGGAAAGTCCCATTATAACAAATGTTTCTTTCTTTTCTATTGCAAAACTGGCATCGTTAATGCCGACTGTACAGCCTGTCTTCTCTAATATCTCAGTCTTCGATAACCCCTTCTCCAGAAGGGGGAAGACCCTGTCCGGATTAGGCCCGAAGATTTTATATAGATTCTTTACCTCTATCACACTCATTTAAATTCCTCCGAATAATTAAAATCTTGCTATAACAAGTTCTATCAAAAATAAAATCCGAAATTAATGTTGAAACGAGTTTTCCATTTAGCCTCTTTAACACCTTGCCCCAGTCCTGTATATTGACCGAGCCACGGATCGTTTTTGCCGTTAGCATAATCTACGTATGTATAAAGATCGCCTGCAGAAATTGCAACGCCGGTAATGTTATGATAAGTAGTATAGAAATTTGATTTGTCCTTATCAAACATACTAAAGTCGTTATAAAACGTTAAACTTGTTATCGGCCCCCATTCAACCGGAACTGTATAAGCAAGCTCGGCTGAATACACATTTCCTTTTGTTGCAACGGCATAAGGGAAATCATAAGCCCCCATAACTACTATGTTTTTATCTTCTTTTGCAGAAAATTTAGGTGCGTCGTTCATCCTGTAAGCAAAAGCCATCAAATTCCAATGACCATAGGTTCCGTTTAAATGTACACCGTATGCAGATTGATATCCCATTTTATCAACTTCACTGTTATACAATCCGCCGTACATTCCCGAAACACCTATTTTGGTATTTCCTAGATCGCCGTGATTAATTGTATAAGCAACGCGAGCATTAAATTGATTTGTTTCTCTATTATATGAAAGTAAGCTGGAACTAGCGTTAGGAACTATATCATAAGAATAACGGGAACTGCTTGTTGAATTACCTGTATAATTTCCGCCTGAGCTTTTATAATAAGCTAATTGAATATTCCAAGGACCGTCCTTGTGAATATATTTTAAGCCGGCAGCGTAATTATCTTCCAAACCGATGTAATAAGCGATTGAAAAAAACCAGTTATGTGAAGCATAAGGAAGTATTCCAAATGGAGCTTGAGTTACGCCAAGCTGAATTTTATTTTTTTTATCGAAAGCGTATCCCAGATACCCGTGATGAAGCATATTATAGCCTGCATAAAAACGGTATTCTAAAGACATACTTATGCCTTTGAAAGAACCGTCAACATTTATTCGGTAAGTATCGAGTAAAAATTCGCCGCCCTGTGCTTTATTTACTCTGGCATACGCTTCATTATTCCAATTAAGGTACCTGTAATTGAACCGCAACGCTCCTCCGATATGAAAGTGAGGTTCATCTTTTTTAGTCCCTTTATCATTACCCGAAGCATATGTAAAAAAAGTAAGAGTAATGATTAAAAATAATGAGCAAAGCAGTACCTGAAAACAGGTTTTAATAAAACCGGTGTTTGACATATATCCCTTAGTTTTTTAAGAATAGATTAATTTTATTTATGATTAATACTTTTGTACACACAGCTATCTTTGTAGAGTAGATATTTTTGAGGATAAAGATTGTTATACAACTCACAAAAAAATATAAGTCTTTAATAACCAATAGAATAACAGACCTCTGCATTTGAAAAAGTATAATGTTTAAAAAATATAAAGTTTATTGGTGCAAAAAATCATTCATTTTATTCCAGAGGTTACTCTTAATAAAAGTATGGCTTTATTTTTAAAGTACTGGAAAACCGAAATGAATAAATGAAAAATGTTCTCGGCAAGAATATTTCAATCAAATATTTAAAAGATTAAAGGCCTGAGTAAAATCAGACAAGAAAAATAACCTTACTTGAGGAATTTTACATATTAGTAAGATATAAATATTTCCCTGCTCTATAAATTTGATTATTAATAAAATGTGTCCGCGATGGTGTAAGTCTGCACTTGTATTTAATAAAAATTGCAGCGTTGTTTTAAATAAGATTACATAATAATTCCAACCTTTTAATTTTAACCGAATAACTTTGAGGAGTTTATTAGATCCTTTAAGGTTGCTTTAAATTAAATCATTTTTTTGAGAGAAATCCGGTAGGTCTAAAAATTCATATTTTATCTTAATGAACAGACTGTAATTACTCTAATAAAAATATTTAATGCTAATTTCATTTTTTCTTTTTAAGTTATACCAACCTTTTACTTAGAAAAATTATTTGGCGCGGGAAATAGCTCTATTAAAGGCTAGTTAAAAAAAATAATTCTTTAGCACATCATTGGGGAATAGTATGAAAAAATTTGATACCGAAGTTCACTTAAGTCGTGAGATGAGTTTAATGGATGCGACTCTCATCGGTGTTGGTGCGATGATAGGCGCAGGAATATTTGTATTAATCGGTATTGCCGCCGGGGTTGCAGGACCCGCCTTAATAATTACATTTGTATTAAACGGTTTCGTCGCATTTTTCACAGCGATGTCTTATGCGGAACTTGGTTCATGTTATCATGATGCCGGCGGCGGATATCTTTGGGTGAAGGAAGGGCTGCCTAAATGGAACGGTTTTCTCGCCGGGTGGATGGGCTGGTTTGCTCACGCGGTTGCATGCAGCCTTTACGCAATTGGTTTTGGTGCATATTTTGAACATGTGCTGCAAGAATTTGCTGTACATATTCCATATTGGGGATTCTTTTCTCCACAAAAATTGTTGGCTGCCCTGGCAGCAATACTTTTTGGTTATATAAATTTTAGAGGCGCTTCCGAAGCCGGTAAAGTCGGCAACATGGTTACTATTACTAAAATTATTATTCTCTTCGTTTTTATCGGATTCGGTGTTGAACTGATATTACGCCAGGGAGATTGGCGGACAACATTCAGTCCTTTTATGCCTTACGGATGGAGCGGTGTTTTCAAAGCCATGGGATTAACCTTTATAGCGTTTCAAGGTTTTGAAGTGATTGCTCAAAGTTCAGAAGAGATTAAAAATCCAAAGAAAAACATACCGAGAGCCATCTTTTATTCTTTAATTATTGTGATTCCTATTTATTTGCTTGTAGCAATAACGGCGATAGGAACCGTACCTTCCGGCAATATGACACCCTGGGCTTTTCTTGCAGCAAAGAAAGAAATTGCCCTTGTTGATGTAGCTCAAAATTTCTTCGTCGGAGGAGGAGTAATGTTGTTGATAGGCGGATTAATTTCGACTCTTTCTGCTTTGAATGCGACTATCTATTCTTCCTCACGAGTTGCTTTTGCTATGGGAAGAGATAGAAATTTCCCGTCTATCATCGGGAAAGTTCACCCCAAGAACTTTACACCACATTGGGGAATTTTGATTTCATTAGTGATAATTGTACTGATGGCAGTTTCCCTGCCTATTGAAGACGTAGCAAGTGCCGCAGATATAATGTTCCTACTTTTATTTCTTCAAGTGAACATTGCTATGATCAGGCTCCGGAAAAGAAGGCCCGATCTTGACCGCGGATTTTTTGTACCGTTTTATCCCTATCTCTCAATTATCGGAATTATAATGCTTTTGTTTTTAGCAGTTTATATGTTCAATTACAGTTTAATTGCATGGATTATAACTATCGGATGGATTGCAGCAGGAGTGATTGTTTATAAGTCCTATGCCGCAGGCAGGGAAGTTGAGCATGTCAGGAAAGTGAATGCACTAGAGCGGATTGAAAAAAAGGAATATACAATACTTGTATGTCTGTCAAACTTTAAAACAGCCGCAAGTCTCGCAAATCTTGCCATATCAATTGCTAAAAAACATAGCGGACAAATAATTCTTCTTAGTGTAATTGAGGTTAAAGAGGGACAAAAACTAATGGCAGGTTTGGATGATACCTCCCGAGCTAGGCCTGTTTTGGAACTAGCAGAAGAATTGATTCAAGCAGAGGGAATTCCGTTCCGCTCCATAATTAAAGTATCTCACAGAATTTCACAGGGAGTTGTAGATACAGCCATAGAAGAAAGATGCAACTTTATTGTAATAGGCAGACAGAAACAGCCTACTTTTTTAGATAAAGTGTTTTCATCGCTGGTCGATACTGTCCTTCAAAAAGCGCCGAGTGAGGTTGCTATTTTGCACGGCGAATTACCGGGAAAAGATAAAGTCAAAAAAATACTCATTCCCTTCAGCGGCGACATACATACCAGGCTTGCAACCGAGATGGCGCCTGCGATTCTACAGTACTTTGATGCAGAGCTTCATATTGTAATTGTATTTTCACCCGATGTAAATAAGGAAGAGAGAGAAGTAAAAGTGGAAGAGATTAAAAAAGTGATTGTGGAAGGTTCGTTGAATGCTAAAATTGATCAGGTAGTTAGCAGAGATATATTAAACGGAATTTTAAGGAAAGCGAGGAATGTAGATCTATTATTGATGGGCGGAAGAACCGGTGATTTCCTGGAATTACTTTTAGCAAAATCTTTGGCTCAAGAAATAACCGAGAAAGTTAAATCTCCTGTGCTTTGGGTTAAAGAATTTGAAGAAAGACCGTCCTTCTGGGCTTCTTTATTGCAACCGTATAAAAAAACAGGAGTTGAAAAATGAATCAGAATTTACAAGAGTTGTTTACAAATTTAGGGAAAAATTTTATCGATTATATGCCGAATCTTTTGGGCGGAATTATTCTTGTAGCCGTTGGATGGTTCCTTGGATGGCTTGCGAAAAGATTTATTATTCAGATTGCGGTAATATTAAGGCTGGAGCGTTTTTTAGTCAGCTTCCGCTGGGGAAAAGATTTTGATAAAGCCGATATCAGGTACGGTTTATATAATTATCTCGGAAACATTGCCTTCTTCATCATCTTTATCATTTTTTTCAATGATGCATTAAGCACCTGGAAGCTTTCCATATTTTCAAATGTGCTGGAAAAAGCGATATTGTATGTCCCGAAAATATTTATATCATCAATTATTTTCGGGATTGGCTGGCTAATTTCGCTTTGGACTTCACGAGCAGTACAGAGAGCCTTAAAAAGAGAGAATATTCCTAGATCAACCCTTATTTCGCGCTTCACCAAATCAGTAATTATTTTATTCTTTTCCGCAATGGCGCTTGTTGAACTTGATATTGCCCGTGAGATAGTTATAATCGGTTTTGCTACTATATTTATTACTCTCGGCGTTTTTACAATTGTTATCGCTTTTATAGGCGGAAAAGATTTTGTTAAAAAGCTTCAGGAAACCTTAGGGGAAGAGTAAAAAAATAATCCGGGAAAAAATTATTTTACTTTCGGTTAATTTTTTACCTTGGGATGAAAATTTTAGAATAAGGGTTAATGAAATTTGAATTTAAAAGCTATTGATCAGGTAAATAAATATTTGACCATGTAGCAATCGGGACTAATTCTTATTCCAAATTAATCGATTTTATTAACCTGCCCGTTCCTATGAGGCTTTGCTACTTGAATATATTAAAATTATGAATGGCGAATAGGTGGGGAATATAACCATTTTTTAAATCTAATAGTTCAAGTTTACCATCAGCAATTTTAAACACAATTAGGCCACGAATTTCACGAATTTTTACTAATTTGATTTATAGATATTTAAAATAAATCAAGTTGACCGCTTCAGTGATAATTGACTTTTCGAAGAATTCTGTTGGAAAAGCCCATTCATATTTCATTGGATTTTCATATACCCCGGTCTGAAGACCAGGGCTGTTAGATAATTCCTTTATGGTGTTGGCAATAAAAACAATAAATATTTTGAGGAGTTTTAACTCCCTGATTCAAAGCAGTCATTACTAGAATAATATTTAATTTTATTTATAAATTTTGTTTTACTTTCCGAAGACATTTTTGTTTTTTTTTATTTTAGAGAAAGTATCATGAGAAAAAGTTTATGGTTACTTATACAGTATAAATCTTCGGGATCACAACAGTGGTATTAGTAAGCATGAGATTATCCAGTAATCTCGAAAGTATGTTAGCGGCATTCTACGTTCAGCTTATTTATTAATCCTTCAATGTTTTTGGATAAAGAAGCATTTGTTTAATTTGAGGCATCAATGAAGTTAGTTTACATTTTATTATTAATCGTCACTTTTTATTTTACATCTCTTTCACAAACAATTAAGAAAACAAAACCTTTACAACAGGAACATTTACAAAGCTATCCGTTTGATGTATTACCTAATTTACAAGAGCGTTATCAAAAAACCGCCGTATATATTGAGGCGCATCCGGATATGTTTATGAAGATGAAGCTGCAAAAAAGTACTTCATGGAATTTTAACGTAGGCACACAGAAACTATGGTATGCCTATAATTTTTCTACAAAATCGGAATATTTAACCTCTTCAACCTGTCGTGCTGTGGGGAACCATTGCTATGTTTTTGTAGAAGATTCACTATGGGGAACAAAAGTTAACCAGATTGCCGTTGATTCTGTACAAAACGCATTTGATAATAGGACTCCGGCAAACGGTAAAAAGGGAATTTTCGAAATGGATGTTAACGCCTTCGGAGATCCACCGGATGTTGATAGTGATCCCAAAATAATTATTCTAATAATGAATATACTTGACAGTTATAAAGGCAGCGGAGGGTATACTGCCGGTTATTTCGATCCTACTAATGAAACCAATCAATTTCAAAGCAATCAGGCGGAAATATATTACCTGGATGCTAATCCGGTTAATTTAAATACTCCCTCAGGTCTGCAACTGGCAATGTCTACAACCGCGCATGAATTTCAGCATATGATAAACTGGAATTACCATAAAACCAATCCGATCCTTACTTTTATTAATGAAGGTTGTTCAATGACGGCTGAGTTGTATTGCGGTTATCCGTTATTCAATCAATCATTATATGATGACGAAACCAATCATTACTTATTTGATTGGCGGGGAAATGATGTAACTAAAGTATTAAACGATTACTCAAGAGCGCAAAAGTTTTTTCTGTACTATTATGACCAATTCGGGATTGGTATCTTCAAATATATAGTACAAGATCAATCAAACGGTATTCCGCTTCTCAACGATGCGTTATCGCAAGACGGACAGTCGTTAAATTTTAATAGTGCATTTTTAAACTGGTTGATTGCGAATAAAATTAATGATAGAACAGTTAACCAATCGTACGGTTATAATTATCCCGGAATTGAAGAAGCTAACAGTACTGTTTATTATAATCCAAATATATCATTGAACGGTTATGTCAATGCACTTGCGGCGAAATATATTTCCTTTAAGGAAGGGAGTAATCTAAAAATAAATTTCAGCACATCAAGTTCTTCGTTAATTGTAAAAGCAATCGAAGAGGGCGATAACTTAAAGCAGGTTGTTAATGTTCCATTGAATACCGAATTTTCGGTCCCTGAATATGGTACCGTCATTAAAACAATTCATTTCGTAATAATTAATACGAGTAATCAAATTAACGCTGATTATTCAGTTAAAGCATCCGGCACGGCACTTCTTACCGTAAAGGAATTGAAATGGGATAACTCTGAACCGACCGGCTATTTTAAACTTTCTCCTTCCGATACCATATGTGTATCTTTTAATGCTTATCCCGGAGGGCAACTTGATTCGATTCGTGTGGCTTTAAGAAATGCCGGTTCAATTCAAGGAGGTATTTGGGAATTTAGAGGCGACGCTAACATACGCCCTACTCCCCTGGACAAAAAACTACTGTATCCTTTTACTGCTTCAATAAGCACTTCATCAACATTGCCTTATCCCGTACCGTATAAAAACTGGAGTACAGTTAATTTGAAACAATACGGCATTAAAACGGACAAACCTTTTGCAGTAGGTTTCGTTATCGGAGGCAATCCATCTGTGCCGGGTGTTATGGTAACCGATTATCCCGGTCAGCAGCCGTATCACAGTTATACATTTTTAAATAATCCCGGCTCCGGTTCGCCCGACTGGTTTTACTTAACCGGTTCGGACAGTACTGTGGCAATATATTTAGTTCGAGCATATGTATCCTCATATGACTCAACTATTGTAAATGCTCCGGCAACGTTTTCTCTTTCCCCAAATTTTCCCAATCCGTTTAATAATACGACCAAAATCAATTTTAGTCTGCATGCACCGGAGAAAGTCCGGATAGCAGTGTATAACGTACTCGGTGAAAAAGTTGTTGTGCTGGTAAATAAAGAATTCCAGGAAGGTTCGCATCAGGTGATTTTTAACGGCAGAGGTCTTTCGAGCGGAGTATATTTTTATCGAATCAAAGCAGGAAACTTTACGGATGTGAAAAAGATGGTTTTTGTGAAATAGAATTACCCTTAATATCCTGAAGCAAATCGGGAATTAGTTGATGAGGTTTATAACCAACAGCAATGTGAATATGATAAGACATTCCATATATTGCAATTAATTTATGGCCATTATTTTGAACAATTCTGGTTATGTATTTATATATAATGAGTTTTTCCATTCCGGTTGAATCAGAGAGATTCTGTTTTGTATGGCAAAGATAAGGTGAAGATAAATTTTTGTATATATGTTTGCTATTACATCCTTTATTCCATACCTAACGGACTTGCAATTTTTTTGATTTTTTCTATAAATATTAAGTCCCTAACGGTACTTTTTTTGTTCTTCGCATAGCACTAAAATTTTTCCCGGCTTCGATTGAAGGTAATATTATTTTTTGTATTGTTCAATCGGTTTTCTATTTGATTATGCGGACAATTTTTTGATGTATGCATCAATCTTCAAACAATTCCTTCAACTTATTATAATCTTTGGTAATACCCAACGCCAGCATTAATTTTATCCTGGCTTTTTGTCCGTTCAAATATTCAGCGAATATTACACCGATTTGAGAAAGCCATTTACCGGCGCCGGGATAACTGTAAATGTCTAATGTTTCTCCTGCAGGACAGCGGGAAACCAAAACTACCGGTATTCCTTTATCTACCGCATACTTTATTCCGTCAAACGCAGCCGGTGGCACGTTGCCTACTCCCAATGCTTCCACCACAATTCCTTCAACACCGCTGTCGGCAGAAAATTTAAAGAATTTCTCATTCATGCCTGCGTAAGCTGTCAGCATATCGACATTTGGGACAATCTTTTCAGTTTGTAAGGTCTCCAGTTTTTGCGGGAGCCGGTTTAATATTACCCTGCCGTTAGTAATGAATCCGAGAGCGCCAAAATCCAGGCTGTGGAAAGTATCGACTTCATCAGTATAAGTTTTGGTTACCTCGCTTGCGGCATTTATTTCACCGTCAAGGCAGACCAAAACTCCAAGGTTTTTGCAATTATCACAAGAGCATACTTGAATTGCATCTAAAAGATTTCTGGGACCATCCCAATCAGGTTCGGAACTGTTTTTCATTGAGCCAATTAAAACTATCGGGGTCTCGGTTTTAATCGTAAGATCCAGTAAGTATGCTGTTTCTTCCAGCGTGTCTGTACCGTGAGTAACAATCACACCGTCATAATTGTTGTCATTAATTAATTCTTTTATTTTATTTGAAAGCTTGAACATCAACTCGGGAGTCATGTGAGGACCCGGATATTTTCCGAAATCATAACATGTGATATTTGCTAGTTCATTCGCTTCCGGAATTTTTTCCAGGAGTTCTTCACCGGAATAGCGCGGTATTGCTCCGCCGGTATTCTCGTCTATCATCATTGAGAATGTTCCACCTGTAAAAACAATAAGAATATTTTTCATAAGGTTTTCACTTTTTTAATTTCAAATATAATGGAAAGTATTCAATAAATATATAATGAAGATGGAAGGATTTTATTATTAAATAGATTAATTGCTGAAATTGTTAAACTGTTGGTAAAAATTTTCTTGCTGATTAGTTGATAAAAACCATATACAATTCAATAATTGTCTTATGCTATACAACTCATTTCCGGACTTGAACAAAATGGTATTAAAAAGTATCTTTGTTTATATAATAAATGGAGAATTTTTATGTTATTGGTTGAAGATGTTGATTTAACACCGAATCCGCATGCGTTAAAATTTGTACTCAGTGAAAGATTGTTAAATATTGAGACACGACAATATTCAAATTCAGAAGAAGCTAAAGCAGATCCTTTTGCTTCAGGTATTTTTGAAATCGATGGTGTAGTTTCCGTATTTTATATGGACAAGTTTGTTACTATTGAAAAAGATAAGGATGCTAATTGGGGACAGATTCAAAGGCCGTTTATAAACTTTTTAAAATCATTTGACAAAAGCCTAATTCCTCAAGAAAAAGAAGCAAAACTATTTGATGAAAACTCAAGTGAAATCTTAAAACAAATAAACTCAATTATTGATCAAAAAGTAAGACCCGCACTTGCCGGAGACGGAGGGGGATTACAGGTACTTGGAATAGAAGGAAATACCGTTAAAATCCATTACCAGGGAGCTTGTGGCACATGTCCTACTGCCATAAGCGGAACTTTAATGGCTATTGAAGGATTATTAAGGCGAGATGTTAATCCCGCGCTGGAAGTAGTTTCAGACTAGGTCGTTTTGATTCCGGATGTTTAAAGAGAACACGGATTCATGTTTTAACAAAAAAAGATTTTGCCTGTTTTCATTTATAAATATATAATTTTACGGGGAGTGAAAAGTTCAATCATCCTCATAAGATAAGTTGTTCTGGTTTAATGAACCGACAAGCTTTTCTTCAAGCTACTCTAATAGAACTCTTCCATTTACCTTTGGAACATATTCCGAGGCTAAGTCAAAGGCCTCTTCATATAGACACTCTTGATATTCTTCGTCGTCATCCTCAAGCATTTCTAAAATTGTGTGAGCTGCATTAGAAGCAGTTATTAATATATCTTCCTCTTCCTCGGTTTGTTCACCGGCGACTATTATTTCTTCAACGCGATTCGAACTTAACCCGGTTTCAGCCAAAAAGGACTGCAAAAAAGGAAGCAGTAGAACACTGTTTTCAGGCAAAAAATCTAGTCTTTCGTTAATAAGTCCCATTACTTGTTCATCTTCTTCCAATTCTTTTTTCGTCATTCCCGCCGTTTATATTAAAAATTAAAGGTTGTTTTTTACTTATTTTGGCTTTTCTTTTTTAAAATTTTCATTATTTACACTGCAAGATCATTAATAAGCATAAATAAAAGATTAGTAAAAAACATGGTATTCAAAAATCTTCAGCATATTTGAATAGAGCAAATCTTAATAAGATAAAAAAATGTTTGTTTCACTTATTACTAATATTGAAACATTTCATTCAATTCAAATCTTTAACCTCTCAAAAAGTTAAATGTTTTAATCCACAGGCAGTCCTTCCATTTTCATTATTTTTAAAGCATTTGTGGTGGGACAAGGTCCGGTATGAATTTTATAATCGAAAGTCATTTTATCACTTTTGATTTCTTCTTTAAAGTGATAATTTTTAATATTTGAAATCACCTGTTCCAGTTTAACCAATTCAAGATCGTGTGTTGCAACTGCACCCAAACAATTAGAGTTAGCTAAAGTTTTAATGAAAGCCGTACTTCCTTTCAATCGCTCAATATTATTTGTTCCCCTGAATATTTCATCGATTAAAAAAAAGAGCGGCAGTTTATCATCTTTGTTAATTTGCTCAAGCAGTTCTTTCAAACGTTTAACTTCCGCATAAAAATAAGAAATGCCGTCCACAACGGAATCACTTACTTTGATACACGTGAAAATACGAAATAGAGAGAGATTTAATTTCCCCGCATTCACGGGCGCTCCGGAATAAGCCAGGCAGATATTGATTCCCATTGCTCGTAAAAACGTACTTTTACCGGACATGTTTGAGCCCGTAATTATATCGATTTCGCCTGGAGAAGAAAATGAAAAATTGTTCCTTACTTTTTTCCCCTGCGGTATTAATGGATGCCCTAATTCTTCAGCATCAAAACTATATTTCACAGAATCATTCCGGTCAGATATTTGCGGGAATGTATATCCCGGGTTCAGATAGGCAAATCCGGCAAGACTGTTTAGAGCATCTAAATTATAAAAAGTATTCAACCATTCCGGCAGGTTTCTTAATATCCTGGTTTTATATTTATTCACCTTTTGTATATAATAATAATCGATTGGGAAAAATATCCGGAAGGTAGTCCACACAAAAGGATTTCCCTTTCGCATCCGCAAAAAGGATAGGCTTCTATTTATGCCTTCTACGAGGTGGGAGGGAAGTTCATCATGCTTCAAATAACAACTGCACAATTGCGCGAGGCGGGAATCCTTCTGGTAATTATAATTTTCAAACAAATATAACACCGACTTAAATTTATTCAGCTCTTCGTTTATAAACTCCAATTCATCAAATAATTTTCCCTTTTTATTATTCCCGAAGTAATAGATTCCGATGTAAATTAATAGAGTTATGCCCCAGTAAGCCGGAATTCCCGACGTGTAGTACAGAATAATTAGTAAAATATTTATCGGTGCCAAAAAGCTTAATACCAATAAATATGTTTTGACTGATTTTTGCGGATTAAAATTTTTTAAAAGATTGAGAAGTGTTTTACCGTTAAAATCTTTTTTCTTTGCCATTGCCGCTATTAGTGACAATTTATCACGCAGCCGGGTATGCGGTATAAGCTCCTTTACTAACATTTGACGCTCAGAAATTTCATCCTTAGCGGGATTTCTATTTAACAGCCAGTTTTTTAAAAGCGCTTTGCCCTGGATAGAAATTGAGCTATCAATTAACTGATGTAGAGAATGAGTGCCGGTTAAATTTAGATCTATCTCAACCGCATCTCCTCCTTCGTAAAAAGCATCCGGAATATTTTCCCAATCGAGATTCATCCTTGCGATATGTATCCTTTTTATTTTGATCCACTCTGTTAACCTTGTGATACCCCTAATTAGTTTGCCGTGAAAATGTGCTACAACTCCGAATGATATTATAAATAGCAGGATACTGATGAGTGATACTAAATCCGAAGTAAAAAAGAAAAGGAGCAATGAGATAATAACTCCGGAAAAGAATAAGCTCAATCTATACCAGGTGAATTTGTCATTTAATTTTTCCAGACGGTCATATCGTTTCTGAAGACGCGCTATAAGAATTGTTAAGTAGTCGCCAAGTATTTGTTTTTGATCTTTGATGTTATTGCCCTTATAAGAAATATTAAAAAGCTAAAAAATGATTCTATTCTCACTTCAATTATAAAATGATTTGCGGTTATTACAAAAAATTTTGGAGAGAAATTTTGTTAAAAACAACCACAGTTCAACTAATAAAATTGATAAATTAGCATAATTTTTTAGATTAAAAAATATTTTTGTAATGATAAAACTGTATTCTTAGTTATTGGTGAGCATTATTTATCGACTTATTTTATGTTTCAATTACTGATATTAGTACCTTCCTGCAAAAAGGGAATTTTAACTGTTCTAATTCTACGATCAAAATATGAAATATAAATGTTTATAAAATAAGTAATTCCGTTACCATTCAGCGTCATTTCTTTTTTTACCGCATTTGAGGTATATTTTTCATACATTAAGATTAACAATAAACATCTATAAATTTCAAAATGAAAGCTATAGAAAATTTATATTGTGCATCCCATGAAATAGCCGGTATCCATCTTAAGATATTTGTTTCGCATAAAGGTGTACGAAAAATTTTTATGAATAAACCGAACGAAACAATCGATACCGCGAATTCAATTAACCTTCAGTATGATGACCCATATATGTTTAATGTCTTTATTGAACTTATGGAATATTTTAATCTGGACAGAATAAACTTTGATGTACCATTAGATCTTGTGGGAACCGATTTCCAGAAGAACGTTTGGCACGAACTGAGAAAAATTCCGTACGGGGAAATGGCCAGTTATAAAACCATTGCAGAAAGATTAGGAGATGTAAAACTTGTAAGGGCAGTAGGTCGTGCTAACGGCGCAAATCCGATTCCGATAATAATTCCCTGTCACAGGATTATAAATTCCAACGGTGAATTGGGCGGTTACTCCGGAGGGCTGAAGATAAAAGAAAAACTACTGGAACTCGAAGGAAGTATGAGTCTGGAGTTATTCTGACAAGTATTTGAAGAGGTTAAAGTTTGGGATTAATGCTTAATCTCATCGGAACGTTATGATGAAAATTCGGATTAAAATAATACTTGATTAGAATCAACTGTGTGAATTAGATTTGAAACCGTTAAAATGGTTGTTGTTTGATTAAAAATTCACATTAGCCCACGGATTAATCAGTAGGCTAATGGCAACAGGACTCCTTTTTATAACTGTTTTAACAGTTTTTTATAATTATTTTTTTAATTCACGCAACGGGTTTTCTTTAATCTTTTATGCAACCATCTCGGTATCTTCAATTATAGTTTCTTCTCCAAACTCATCCTGGAAGAACATCTGTCCGTGATTTGCACTTACTATTTCATCCAATTCATCCTGGAAGAAAAATTTGCTTTTGCCGAAAGCTGGTTTAAGATCGGTGTACCAGCTTGCTTCCGGATCATATTTAGCAAAGAATGGTCTTTTTACCCACTCGGGATTTCTCGCTTGAATCAGTGTCAAGACGAATACTTTTTCTCCTCTCACTTCGGTAATACCCTCTATTGCAACTTTACCCGGTAAAGCAGACATAGAAGGTCCACGTACGGTTCTCCCAAGTCCCGATACTTGTATATAAGCTTCTCTGAAAATATTATACGCGCGTATAAGCGGAATTTCAAAATATTTTTTGGCACCTGTATTTCTTTCAATGAAGAAATAATAAGGCACGCACCCAAGTGCAACCTGATCTTTCCACATTTTTGCCCAAATATCAGGGTCATCATTTATATGTTTGATTAATGGTGATTGTGTTCTAATTTCAGCGCCGGTATTTCTTATTCTTCTAATAGCTTCGCGGGCAACCTCGGTTGATAATTCTACCCAGTGATTATAGTGACCCATAATTGCGAGATGTTTACCGGAGTTCACAATTTTTTCAAACAATCCTAAAACGCCGTCTGCTTCATTGTCGGTTACATATTTATACGGCCAATAGGCAACAGATTTTGTTCCGATTCTGATAGTTTGTATGTGGTCGAATTCAGGAGATAAAAGCGGTTCGATATAAACCTTTAGGTTCTTCAAATTCATAATCATAGGATCGCCGCCTGTTAACAGTACATCGGTAATCTGCTTATTTTTCCTTAAATAATCCTGAAAACGGTTTGATTCATCAGTGGCAAATTTTAAATCATTCATTCCAACAAACTGTGCCCACCGGAAACAAAAAGTACAGTAAGCATGACACGTTTGTCCGCTTGAAGGGAAAATCAATGTGGTTTCCCTATATTTATGCTGCATCCCTGGTATGGGTTCATCATCAATTTTAGGAACGTTTACGGTCATTTGGGCAGCCGGGTGAGGATTTAATTCCAGGCGTATTTTGTTGGCTAAATCCTTTATTTGTGATTGTGTAAAATCACTTTTTAATGCATTGGCCATTCGATTAAACTGATCGTCATTTAACATCTCTTTTTGCATAAAAGTGAGATGATAAATAGGATCATCCGGGATATTGCTCCAATCGATCAATTCTTCAACTACATAATTGTTTGTTCTGAACGGAAGTACGTTAGATATGACTTTTAAAGCAAATCTTTCGTCTTCGTTAAGCATCTGTAGTTGGGGGATGTTGTCAATATCCTTAATTCCATAGAATTTCATCTTTTTAGGGGTAATCATCTATCGACATCCTCCTTTCTGGTGACTAAAAACTCTTAGAGATTTAGCAATTTAACGTGTTTATGTGTGCTCATTAACTAGACTAGCCGGGTGAAGAGGTTTCCAGGTTAGTCCGTTGGTAAAAAGTAGTAGTGATAAGAAATATAATAATTTTTCTGTATTAGTCAAGGCATGAAAAAAAATATAAAAATACGAAGTTATAATACCCCCTGAACTGTTTAATAACAAAGCGGTTAGGTACCGCTTTGTTAAAAATGTTATTTAATCTCAGTTACCTTGCTTACATCATCTAGCTTAACAAATTTTTCGTTAAACTTGTAGGAACCACCTGAAGTTTTAATTGTTTTAATTACTTTTACACTCACTCCGGCAGCTTTGGATTTAGCTTTCGCTTTATCGGCAAAAGACTGTTGTTTAGCCATTTTTTACATACTCCTGAATAAATTTAGAGTGCAAATATAAATATTATCAATTTTAAATAAAAGGGGAATATAAAACTAAGATTTACAAATATATCCAAAATACAACACTAATAAATAAGCTTCATAAATTAAATTTTCAGAAAATATTCTTGGAGCACTTTTTTAATTTATCTTTAGTTTCAAGGTGGTATTCATCAATTCTCTCTGAAGATTTTTTCCCCATTTATTATCCTCATCTTTTAATTTTGTCCCTCTGAGGCAAAAGATCTATAGGAAATTCAAACATCAAAGATAAAGAGTTAAATACGGATTGTTTATTCAAATTCAAAAAAAATTAGAGAACAAATTGGATTCTGAATTTTTATATGAACTTGAAAGTATTATTGACACGGATGAATCTAGTATGTGATTCTTTTGATCATTTACATTGGGCTGCAATTTTAACCTTCATTTTCATTATATTTAAATTTTATTTTAAAATCTAATTTCGGAGGATTATACAATCGAAAAGAAGAATAAAAACGATGTTTTGGATAAGATAGTTTCTCTAGCTAAGAGAAAAGGATTCGTATTTCAATCAAGTGAAATATACGGCGGATTAAACGGCTGCTGGGATTACGGTCCTCTGGGAGTTGAGCTTCTAAAAAATATTAAAGAAGAATGGTGGAAGTTTATGACCTACAGGGAAAATATTGAAGGTCTGGATTCCTCTATTTTAATGCACCCCAGGGTTTGGGAAGCTTCGGGACACGTAGAAAATTTTACCGATCCGATGATTGACTGCAAGCAATGTAAATCCCGCTACCGTTTGGATACATTATCAGAATTAATAAATGAGAAAAAACAAGGCAAGGCAATAGACGCTCTCAAAGAGGTAATTAAAGAAAACGATAAATTGACTACAGTTTTTGAAAATATTTCCGGAAATGCGGAAAATTTATTTGAAGGTTTGTTAGAAAACTTGGATTTAGGGAGTCTTTTACTTGCTGAATTAAATTGCCCGCAATGCGGTAATAAGAATACTTTTACTGCAGCAAGGAAATTTAATTTAATGTTCAAAACATTCATCGGACCGGTGGAAGATTCCGGTGCTGTGGTTTACCTCAGACCTGAAACCGCACAAGGGATTTTCGTAAACTTTCTGAACGTTCAAGGTTCGGCAAGACAAAAGCTGCCTTTTGGCATAGCACAAATAGGAAAGGCATTCAGGAATGAGATAAATACTAAAAATTTTCTCTTTCGAACAAGGGAATTCGAACAGATGGAAATGCAGTTTTTCGTTAAACCGGCTGATGATAAACAATGGTTCAATTACTGGAAAGCGGAAAGATTAGACTGGTATACTTCCCTGGGAATGACTGCGGATAAACTTCGATATCATGATCACCCGGTAGATAAACTTGCACACTATGCAAAGGAAGCAACCGATGTTGAGTACCTTTTCCCTTTCGGCTGGGGTGAGATAGAAGGTGTACATAACCGTACCAATTTTGATTTGAGCCGTCATGAAGAGTACTCCGGAAAATCGATGAAATATTACGACGAAGAATTGAAAGAAAAATATATTCCGTACATTATTGAAACTTCCGCCGGGGCAAGCCGTTCGTTTATGGCATTTTTAATCGATGCTTATTATGAAGAAGAAGTAAAAGGTGAAATGAGATCGGTATTAAAGTTTCATCCTAAATTAGCACCCACAAAAGCTGCAATACTTCCCCTCGTTAACAAAGATGGGATGCCCGAAATTGCCAGAGAGATTGAAAAAGACCTGAGGAAAAATTTAAAAGTCTTTTATGATGACAAAGGTGCTGTCGGCAGAAGGTATAGAAGGCAGGACGAAGCCGGTACCCCGTTCTGCATTACGGTGGATACTCAAACCTTGCAAGATCAAACAGTTACTGTAAGAGAACGTGATTCTATGGAACAAATTAGGATTTCAACAGATAAAATACTTGTGCATTTACTGGAAAGAATTCATAAAAGTTAAAGTCTTTTAGTAATAGTAATATCCTAATGGAAGCTGTTCCAAAAGTAATTTTTTCCGGAAAGTAGGATCTAGATAACATAGAGCGGTAAACCGCAATTAAAAAGTTTTAATCGGAAAATTTTTTTTATAAAAAGCAAAGATTTTAAATACAGTATCAAAGATTCGATTGGTTGTAAAGGGTTTTTAATTTGAAAATTACTTTTGGGACAGCCCCTTCTTTTTAAAACTCAAGGATAAGTTTGAATTGAAAAAGCTTTTGTTAATAATAATACTCATACAAACTTTTCCGTCGTTTTCTCAAACCTCCCGTTTTGATTCCACGGTTTTTTCAGGCATTAAACAAATCTATGACATTAAATTTAACGACGCAGAGCAAACGTTTAATTCGTTAGTCAAAAACTATCCTGACAAACCACAGGGAAAATTTTTTCTCGCCATGGTTGATTGGTGGCGTATTATGCTTAACCCTGATAATAAATCTTATGACGATGCTTTTATAAGTAAACTGGGAGATGTAATAAATCAATGCGATAATATTTTGAAGAAACATTCAGACGATATCGATGCTCTTTTCTTTTAAAGGCGGAGCTATTGGATTCAGGGGGCGATTATACGCATTTAGAGATAGCTGGTTAAAAGCGGCCGACGACGGAAGAATGGCTTTGCCAATCGTTGAAAAAGTAGCAAAACTTGATCCGTCAAATGTAGATGTAAAGCTCGGTTTCGGAATTTATGATTATTACGCCGCCGTAATTCCGGATAACTATCCGGTCCTCAAACCGATAATGTTATTTTTCCCCTCGGGTAATAGAAAAAGAGGGTTAAAAGAATTGACAAACGCAGCTATGAACGGGAAATATGCAAAATACGAATCACTTTATTTTTTGATGACACTTTATTACAATTATGAAAACAACCCCTACAAAGCGGACGAGTTTTCGGAAATGCTCACCAAAGAATTTCCTGATAATCCGGTTTTTGAAAGATGGAAAGGACGAATTGCAGCTAAAATGGGTAACTATGTTAAAGCTGCCGAAGTTTTTAAAAATATTATAAACAAAGCCTCCGGAAATTATATTGGATATAATATGCCTAACATAAAAAGGGAAGCAACGTATTATGTCGCATTCAATTTCCGTAATTTTAACAAATTGGATTCTGCAAAGTATTACTTTGGTGAGTGCGCCGAAATATCTAAAAAAATAGATAAAAAAGAGCCTTCAGGATTTTTAATAAATTCATATCTATATTTAGGAATGATAAACGATCAGCAGGGAAACCGGCAAGTTGCCGTGGCATATTACAAGAGTTTATTGGATATGAGGGAATATGGACAATCTCATTCACTGGCTAAAAAATATTTAAAAAAACCGTACAAGTAAATTGCTATCACTTTTTGTAATGCCCTCTAATCTGAAAAAATCTTCCCGGAGGAATTATAAATATTTATAATTCCTTAATACAATATTAATCAATCAGTGAGCAGTGATTATAGATTTGTCGAAACGCTGATTCTATGCATAGCACCGATTAAGCCAAGCGATGAAAAACCGTAATCGAAATGATAATTTGAAATTACGGCACCCAATCCTACATTAAATCCTGCCAGCCCGGCAAAAGTACCGATTCTTAATTCATTTCTTCTCTCATTGTCGTAACCGAATCTAAGTCGTAAAACTTTGCTTAACTCAAATTCGGCTCCGACGCTAAAAGCATTAAATTTCGAAAAGAAATTATCTTTTTTCTCGTTTAAGCGGTGAAAATCTAAAGACAAATTGAGGGGCAGATGCTGCAGTCTTTTAGAGATTCCAATGACGATATCCAGCGGTAAGTTTTCTCTCGTAGAGTAATATGATGTAATTTGGCTTCCTAGGTTAAGGACAGCAAATCCGATTTCAATCATATCCCGGGGAATGGAATAATGCAGTCCCATATCAAATGCAAAAGCTGTAGATGATCTGTCGGCAATACCCGAATAAATAAATTTAACGTTTGCTCCATAAGAGAAATCCGGTGCGATTATGTTTGAATATCCGCCTATGAATGCAACCTCACCGGCCTTATACTGGCCGGTTTTGTTTCCCCTATCATCGGCAGCAATGAATGTTCCGTAGTTAATATATTGAACTGCAGCGCCTATCCTGCCGATATTCTTCAAATCTGATGAGTAGGATAAACTTGCTAAATTAATATCTTCTAAGTGTTTTACGAATGAAAATGAAACCGGGGTGCCGGAAAGAAAATTTAAACCTGCCGGGTTATAAAAAATCACGTCCGGGTCATCATTATTTGATACAAAACTTCCTCCGAGTGCAGCTGCTCGAGCACTCATATTTAATCTTAAAAATTCGTATGTATTTTGTCCGAAAGTATTAATAGAAAATAGAAAAAATACAATTATTACTGAAGTGAGAACTGCTCTCATAAAACTCCTATAAAAACCGGCTGTTATTTAATAATATTAATATATAAAGACAAGTGAAATAATCTTTCAGGGATTTTAAAACTATTTTGTAATAAAATCTTTAATAATAATAAATTAAAATACGAAGAAAAAATGGAAAATTTTATGTATATTTTTAGTATCACGCCCAATCAGTGAACCTTGTTTGGTTAAATTGCTTTATGTAATTTTAAATTTCTTAATTCGGAGATAAAAAATGAATACGCTGAAGACAGTATTTTTGATGACAATAATGATGGTCTTGTTCCTTCTGGTTGGGAATCTACTCGGCGGAAAAACCGGCATGACGATAGCATTGATATTTTCTCTTCTAATGAATTTTGGAACATACTGGTTTTCTGATAAAATAATACTATCAATGTATAAGGCTAAAGAAGTCACCAAAGACACTGCTCCCAGATTATATACATTAGTCGAAGAACTGGCAAAAAATGCTCAATTACCAATGCCGCGAGTTTATGTTATAAACGATCCGACTCCCAACGCATTCGCTACCGGAAGGGATCCTCAGCACGCAGCTGTCGCTGCAACCACGGGGATCGTCAGGGGTTTGAATAATGAAGAGTTGGCTGGTGTGCTAGGGCATGAACTTGCACACGTGAAACATCGTGATATTCTAATAGGAACAATAGCAGCTACTTTTGTAGGTACTATTACTTATCTTGCAGAAATCGCGGGCTGGGCAATGATGTTCGGAGGCGGAAGAAGCGGCAGGGATAATGAGGGATTGTCATCTTTATTTTTGATTATACTTGCACCTATTGCGGCAACTTTACTCCAATTGGCGGTGTCACGCTCGAGGGAATTTGCCGCAGATGCAGGCGGTGCAAAAATATCAGGTAACCCTTTGGCTTTAGCTTCTGCTTTGGGAAAATTGGAACAGGCTAATAAAATAAAACCCGTTACGAATGCTGGCCCATCTTCTGCACATATGTTTATCGTGAATCCGTTAAGCGGGAAAAGTCTGATGAAATTATTTTCGACTCACCCTTCGACAAATGATCGTATAAAAAGACTTCAAGAAATAGCTGCCGGAAGAATATAATAATAAGTTGTTTAAAATTGACCGGATGAAAGGAATTGCATAAGGAATAATATGATTATTCCGTTAACTCCGAAAAAGTTATTCGATTTTAAAAGTACAAGCAACTTACTACCGATCAAATAATACTTTTTCATTAAATTTTCTGTTAAATCGTTATGTAAATTCATCTAGATGTCTTTATAGATGTATTCCCACAGATTTTTAAAGTGAAAAATTACTCTTATAAACTCAAATTATTATAATATCTTAAAACATATTTCACTTTTGTGTGCAGACAGAAGTATACCCTGATTTGACTTTCCAGGCTTAATTTAAGCTAACATAATTCATGTAAAATTATGTATATTTGTAAATGTAGGCTTATATAAATAGAAAACAGTGAAAAAAAACGAGTTTTATGCAAAAACGGCAAAATAAATTTTCCACTAAAAATTACATTCCTTTCTATCTATTCTTTTTGATACTATTAAAACCGGTTTTTCTATACCCTCAAAGCACTAATAATTTGGATGTATTTGATAATCTGGTCGATTCTGCTTCAGTACAAATTAGAAATTCAATTCCCGCAGCATCAAAAAATATTTACCTGCAGCTAAATCTAGGGCAATCTTATTCAGTATTCGGTAATCGTCTCATTGCCGATTTGCAATCAGGCGGAATAAATGTATCTACAATTAGAGATACTTCTTTAAACTCACCGCCGATATTAAGTTTTGTTATAGATAATGCAAGAGTTAAATATGGAGAGATGTTTAGGAAAGCATTTTTCGGAAGTTTTTATGTACAGAGGGATATTTCAATAAAAGGTAATTTTGCGATAATCACAAACAAATCGGTGGTTCAAAAATTTTCTTTTAATTCCCTGGATACTGTAAGAGTATCTGATGTTCGTGACCTGGAGAATGAGTCATTCCCTTTTACGCAGGGCAAACTTCCTACCGAACCGTTTTTCTCAAGTTTTTATGAACCGGTAATTGCTATCGGAACTGCGGCGGTTGCCATATACTTATTCTTCAAAGTTAGGAGTAAGTAGTAAATTTTGCCTTTGAAGCGTGCCGCTTTTTAATTATAATTGTATTTTAAATTTATGAAATCAAATGTTTGGAATTATGAAAAATCTCTTAATTGGAGTTCTTTTATCGTTGATTTTTTGGGGCTGTGCAGCTACGGTGGACACTGCGGATATGACCCCTTCACAAAGACTGGCTTATGCTATTAAATTATATAATAATGAAAGTTATGATGATGCAGTAAAAGAATTTCAAGCAATTGCCCTTCAATATGCAGGTAATATAGTTGTAGACGATGCACAGTATTATTTAGGGATGACAAGGTACAAGCGTAAGGAATATATTCTTGCAGCTTATGAATTCAGTAAGCTTATCAAAAATATGCCTTCAAGCAAACACTTAAGTGACGCACAATATATGCTGGCTCAATGCTATTATGAGCTTTCGCCTAATTATGCTTTGGAGCAAAAATATACTAAGAAAGCTATCCAAGAGTTTCAGGCTTTTATCGATTTCTTCCCTACTAATTCAAGGGTTCCCGAAGTGGAGAAAAAAATTGCAGAAATGAATGACAAGTTAGCACATAAAGAATATCATACTGCTTATATTTATGAAAAAATGGAATATTATACTGCCGCTTTGATATATTATAATTATGTAATGGAAGATTATCACGAAACTAAATATGCTCCTATGGCATTATACTCAAAAATTGAGTTATTGGTTGACAGGGATAAAAATGATGAAGCGTTAGCTGCAATAAACGAATTTATACAAAAGTTTCCTAATAATTCTAATATAGATGGCGTTAAGAAAATTCAGAAATCTCTTGAGAAAAAACTTGCCTCTTCAAAATGAAAAAGCCAAAAAAAGTAAGTGATTCTACTATTATTATGACCGAGCTGGTACTTCCCAATAATACTAATCAGCTCGGTAAATTACTGGGCGGTCGGCTGATGAACTGGATAGATATTTGTGCCGCTTTATGCGCCGCAAAGCATAATAACCGTGTTTGTGTTACCGCTTCGGTCGATAGGATAGATTTTCATCATTCCATTAATTTAGGGGATGCGGTTACGCTTAATGCATCTGTTAACCGGGTTTTTAATACTTCGATGGAAATTGGAGTAAAGGTATTTGCAGAATCTTTTAAGAAAGGTACAAAGATTCATACCAATACTGCGTATTTAACATTTGTAAGTGTTGATAATCAGGGCAGGCCCGTCAAAGCGACAAAAGCTATTCCGGAATCTAATGAAGAAAAAAGACGATATGAGGAAGCCCTACAAAGAAGGGAAACCAGGCTTAAAAATAGAATTAAATAAAGTTGGCATACTGTTAATAGCTTTTCTCTTATCAAAGAATTTATTCCCTCAAATCCCTATTAACGGTTTTTGTAAATACAATGTTTTTGATGTTGAGAAAGGTTATTCTGGATTATTGACTTTCAATTTTAATAGAGATTCATATACAGACCTTGTACTGATTAATCCGGCAGAAATGAGTGTCCTTGTGATGGAAGGTCAAAAGAACGGAGCCTTTGGATTACCACAAAAATTTAATATTCCATTAAACATTTCTAAAACAATACCAATTTTCGATAAAACAGACCGGCAAAAGGAATTTGCTTTTACCGACAGGCGGGATATGGTAGCAGGTATATATTCATTTTCACAAAAGGGCGAGCCGAAACTGATTAATTATCTAAAGTTCAACTCCTATCCGGGGAATATGAGTACCGCCGATATAAATCAGGACGGTAGAGAGGAAATATTAATTTCGGGAAGCGCTTTTAACGGCTTATCGATTTTATATAAAGACAAAAACAAATTATTGAAAAGAAAAATTGTACAAAACAGAAGCTATTCTGATGCAGTATTTGCAGACTTAACAAATGACGGATATCATGATATTGCTGCATTCAATATTATTAGTGATTCTTTGGAGTTTTTTTACAATGACGAAAGCGGCAACTTTAGCAGAACCAGGCGAATAAACGTTGGAGAGAGAATTAGCTCGCTTCAAGCTTTGGATTTGAATCTGGATAGTTATCAGGATTTGATGTATGTGCACGGTGATTCTATATCCATTCTTTACGGAGATTTTACTTCTTCGTATGATACATCTGTTACCATTACTACTTTATATCATCCGGATAAAATAATTACCGGAGATTTTAATAGAGACGGGAAAATTGATATTGCATATATTAACTTTAAAAATTCAACTCTCTCGGTGATTTATGCTAAAAATTCTCATTCATTTTATCCGGAAATAATTTACACACGGCAGGACGGCATCAAAGATATAGTACCTTTCTACAGTAAGTTTATAAACGGTCTGGCGGCAATAACCAATAAAGGAAAGTTATTTACTATTGCGAGAATGTCACCCCTGTTTGATAATGTCAATATAACCGCAGGGGCTCAGCCAAGGGCAATCAGTTATTTTGATAGTGATAACAACGGAATTAAAGATATCTGCTACATAGATAATTTCCGTACTACTTTAAATTGCCTGGTTAGAGACGCTGCTGGTATACCCAAATTTTATTATTCATACAAATTATTTAAAAGTCATTCCGAAATTCTTGTGGACGACAATTTCCCTAGCATAAAATCTTTTTACTGCTATTCCCCGGGTAAAAAATTAATTGAAGTAGTAAAAATTAATTTTGCTACCGGAACTGCTGAAAAAAAACAATTGTATTCCCCGGGTCTTATCCAAGAATTAAAGTTAAGCAGTGATAAGAATAATAATACTAAAATTTATTCCGTATATACAAAACAAAATGAATTAGGACTGAATGTTTTTAGTTATAATGATGTTAGATACAATTCGAGCAATTATTCTGATATTTCCGGAAATGTTTTAAGCAGTTCTATTATTTTGCATAGAAACCCAGGGGTGTCGTATTGGAAATTTTCCGGGAACACTTTATTTTTAAGTCAATCTCTGATAGATTTGAATTTGAAAACTATAAAAACAAGTATACCTGTAGTTTCAAAAGACAGTATAACAATAGTTTCTTATTCTGCTGATCTGTTAAACGATGGTTCGGATGCAACAATAAGTTTCATAAAAACATTAAAAAAAGAGTTTGCAGTATTTTCTTCATCCCGGCGGACTTCGATAATTAAAGGGAAAAAATATCCTGCGAATTTGACAATATCGGCTGACAGCAAATTCTATTTTGGTGATATTAACTCCGGCGGACCGGGAAGATTATTTGTATACACTCCTCAATCGGGTAAACTATATAAAATAGAATTTTTACAGCAAGGCAGAGAAATAATGGTGACTAATAAAGCTATAATAAAAAACGTCTATAGCTATTTTATTAAAAACATGAGCTTTAAAAGTTATCATATCGTATATACCGATAGTTCTGCAGGCAGCATAACACTCAGACAATTACAGTAATGAAGAAAATATTCATATTTACATTATTTGTTTCGTTAATCGGAGTAAGTTTCGCTCAAGATTTAAGTAGAAGCGGTGTTGATTCACTTTACAATGCATTCATTCAAATTAAATCTTACGGTGATCAAACTGCTTCGGTAAAATCGCTGATTCCCGGGATACAATCGGTTAAACCCGACACCGGTATTATAAAGTGCGGCTTTAATATAATCAATCAAGTAAGAACTCATCTTGACAGCTTTTCCCCCGAGCAAAGAATTATCTTACAAAAATTATTATCGCGCCCGCAAACTGATACTAGTTTTGTTTCCCCATCAGGATTTTTCAAAATTCATTTTTCTAAATCCGATTATCCCGATTATGTGCCCGAAAGCGTCCGGAAAAATTTATCTCCAGCCCAGCTCCAGATTTACAAAAAAATCTACCTTGATTCATTAGCGGTGGCATTGGATTCATCATATAATTTTGAAGTTAATTACTTGGGATTCCCTCCTCCTCCTTCCGATAACGGTGCCGGCGGTGATGATAAGTATGATATTTATATTCAAAACCTGGGAAGTTTCAATTCCGGGCTATACGGTTACACTGAATTTGAAACCGAATTATCTCCGGGTAGTAACACCTGGACTTCTTACATGGTAATTGATGATGACTATAAAGGATACTACACAGACAGGATTGACGGCGCAAGGGTAACGGTGGCTCACGAATTTCATCACAGCATACAGGGCGGTGATTATATCTACCGGGATTCTGATGCTTTCTTTTATGAGCTTACTTCCACTTCAATGGAAACATTTGTGTATAATAGCATACACGATTACATTGACTACATTTATGACTATTTTAATAATACGTACCATTCGTTTGCTTCCAACAGCGGTTATGACCTGGCTATCTGGAATATCTTTTTGAAGATGAATTTCGGTTACAACATAATCAAAAGGCAGTGGGAATTGATGCCGAAGATGAGAGCTCTAAATGCCATTGACATGAGTCTTGATGAAAAAGGAACAAATCTGGGCTCTCAGTTAAACGAGTTCGGTGTATGGACTTATTTTACGGGCAGCCGGGCAGTGCCGGGTAAATATTTCCCACAAGCTAAATACTACCCACAAATAAGACCGATTACCAAATTACAATTTATTCCGCCATCGAAATCGCTACATTTAAACAGCGGTGCAGTATCTAATTCATTTATATTATTTGCAAATCCGTCTAACTTAGATACACTCGTAAGCCTAGTTACAAATGCCGATATTAAAAACGGAATCGACAGCCTGGATGCGTCATATCAATTCGATTATAGTTTATACAATTATGATGAGCCGGGTTCCGTAAAATTAGCAGAGCGATATAACTATTATGCAAAATTCACTGTTGCTAAACCAGGGGATTGGCTTACATCTCAAATATTAAATAATGTTGTTCTGCAAAGCGGAGTACATCTTCTTACACAAGTTGATTATGCATTTCCTTCGCCTTTCAACTATAGTAAAAATCAACACATTTCTATACCGGTCAAGCCCGCTGGATCTCCGCGAGCGGATTTGAAAGTGTATACATCTAGCATGGATTTAGTATATTCATCAAATTTACAAATTAAGTCTACTAATGGTCCAAAAGTTGTGGAATGGGATGGTCGTAATAATCGGAAACAGAAATTGTCCACGGGTGTGTACATTTTCATAACTAAGTCTGGCAATAAAACTACTATAGGAAAATTGGTAATATTCAATGAGTAATTATTCTATTCAGGCGAAATCGTTAAATAAAACATTTGGAAGAAGACTAATTTTTAAAGATCTAAATTTCCATCTTAAAAATAACGGTACATTTGGCATAACAGGAGCTAACGGATCGGGAAAATCGACTCTGGTAAAAATACTTGCGGGTATTATATCATCCTCCGGCGGTAAAGTAATTCATAGAAATTCAGAGAAGGAAATTATTCCCGAACATTTGCATAATTACATCGGATTTGTTTCACCTTATCTTGTATTATATGATGAATTCACCGCATGGGAAAATCTCAATTTCATCGCAAAAATAAGGGGAATAGAATTGAACAAAAATAAAATTGATGATCTACTCAATCAATTTTTACTCTACGACCGGAGAAATGATATGTTAAAAACATATTCTTCCGGAATGAAACAGAGAATGAAATTTATCTTTGCATTAATGCATTCACCATCCTTGATCATTTTGGATGAGCCGACTTCCAATCTAGATATTGCGGGGAAGAATGCCGTATACAAAATTATTGAAGAGGAGTCGAAAGATTCAATTGTAATAATCGCTTCCAACGATGAAGAAGACTTGGCATACTGCAGCGAAAGAATTAAGCTAGAAGATTATAAAAATCATTAATTATTTACAGCGGCACAATAATTGTTTATTTAAACAACATAGTTAATAGCTCAGATTAAAAATCTGTTCTAAAAATGCAGACAAAATAGTTCGCATGATGTATAAATCAAGTTTACCAGCTTGATAATGAAACAAGATTTATTGTTAAAGTGGTTCTTTTCTAATTTGAAAATTGCCGTTACTCGCAAAAATAAAGTTTCGAGGGGAATCGGGAGCAAATTGAACAGACTAACAACATATATCAAAAAAGATTCTCATTACAAAGAATCCGACTATGCGTTTATTTGCTATTTTGTCAATTTTGAATTTATTTAATTCTCATAAATTAGAATATGCCTAAAGCCTATTCATTATATAAAAAAGATTATCACTCTGAACTTCGTACTCGCTACGCCGTCAATTCATTAGCGATGTTTATTATTGTGACGATAAGCGTAATCATGTTTTCCATCGGACACGAAAAAATTACGCAGAGTCTTACAGGCGGGTTACTGTGGGTGGTTATCTTTTTCTCGGCAATGTCGGGGCTAGCACGCGCATTTGTATCTGAGGAAGAACGCGGGACTTCGTTAACACTGCAATTAATCGCTGCACCGTCAACGGTTTTTTCCGGTAAGTTATTATTTAACTTAATATTAGTATTCTGTATGAATACGGTGATAAGTATACTTTATGCAGCTATTTTTGATGAATTTGTTATCCGGAATTTTGGACTCTTTGTTGTCTCATTCATACTCGGTAGTATCGGATTAGCGGTAGCGTCCACCATAATTGCCGCAATAATTTCAAAGGCAGGGGCTAAGGGAACTCTTTATCCTGTATTATCATTCCCAATTTTACTGCCTTTAATTTTAACATCTGTTCAATTAACTTTATTTTCTATTTTAGGCACAAGTTTTGCGGATGCTAAGTTTGAGATTGCAATAGTCTTTTCTTATGATGTAATTATGGTTACAGCATCTTATATGCTGTTCGATTTTGTTTGGAAAGATTAGTATGTTTTAATTTAAATTTAATTGAAAAATGTTATGGCTTGGAAAATAACCCTTTTTTTATTGCTTGCGTTCGTATCGGTTGCGGGAATTGCTTTTCCGATAGTTCCTCATCCGCATGCATGGTATGAATTTCCTTTAATCCCCGGATTGAAAGAGAATGCAAAAATTATATTCTTCCATGTTCCTACTGCATGGTTAGCAGTTGTGGCATTTTTAATGTCAACGATGTATAGCATCAAATATCTGCGAAAGAAAAATCTTGACGATGATGCTAAGTCATATGCCGCTGCTCAATTAGGAATGATATTTACAATACTTGCAACTATTACCGGTGCGGTTTGGGCTAAGTTTGCATGGGGAGCTTTTTGGAGTTGGGATCCGAGACAAACCAGTATTTTCGCCCTTCTTCTTATCTACGGCGCCTGGTTTGCACTTCGTTCTTCTTTAGAATCCGAAGAAAAAAGGGCAACATTATCGGCAGTTTATTCTATCATCGCTTTCCTAACCGTTCCGTTCTTTATTTTTATTATGCCGAGAATTATGGATGGATTACATCCGGGTTCCCTCGATGATACTAACTCAGGTCCGATTGTTGATTTTAAAATGAATTCCAACATGCTCTTGATTTTCTTTTTATCATTAATCGGATTTACAATTCTCTATTTTTGGATGTGGAGGATTGGATATAAATCCATTATTCTAAGGGATAAAATTAATAAACAATCAACTAGAGGTTAATTTTGCAAGGACTATACAGCTTCTTAAACCATAATGCAATTTTTATTGTACTGATTATTGTATTGATAGTATGGGTGGGTATCTTTCTGTACTTATATAATCTTGATAAAAGAATAAAATACATAGAAAAAGAAATTAACGGAGATAAACATGAAAAGTAAATATTTGTTCGGCGGTGCTATTATAGTAGTATTCCTTGGAATTATGGGTTATTTATTTACTCAAAGTAATATTAAGTATGTAAATAATTTTGCCGTTGTTAAGCAGGAAAATAAAATTGTTAAAGCAACGGGAAGCTGGATTAGAGATAAAAATTATGTCATCGATAAATCCAATAGAACATTTACATTTTATATGAAAGATGAGCACAACAACATTATGAAGGTCGTGTTCGAAGGCATGATGCCTAATAATTTTGAATCAGCCCGCAGTGTAGTTGTTACAGGTGTCTATAAGGACGGTTATTTTCATGCAAACGATATTTTAACAAAATGTCCGAGCAAATATAATGACCAGGATGTCAAGACATCACAATTGTAGTATTGTTATAAGGAATGTTCAAGCGCGGTTCAGTTTATGGTCGCGTGCTTCTGCATTCTTGTAATTTGATGGTATTGATTTCTACGACTCACTTTTAAATCAGTCACCAACCTTTTTTATACGTTGATTTTATGAGGCAATAATGATAGGATCTATTTTATTAACTCTTGCTTTGGTTAGCAGTTTAACCGCAATGGTAATGTACTACCTCGGCTACCGTGGTTATAAAAATGCTCTTAACTATGGTAGAATTGCCTACCATGTTATGGCATTGTTGGTGATCATATCCGCAGCAGTGTTAGAGTATTTGATAATAACGCATCAATATCAATATGAATATATATACAGCTATAGCAGCAACAATCTTCCCAAAGGAATTCTGATGGCTACTTTTTGGGCGGGTCAGCAGGGAAGTTTCATGCTATGGCTTCTATTAACGTCTATAGTCGGACTAATTTTACAGTCGTATTCATCAAAAAGAGGTGATCTTGAACCGAGAGTAATGGCGGTATTTGCGTTGTCAACTACTTTTCTGCTGGTGATGGTTTCCCCGATGTTTAAAGACCCTTTCGCTTATATATGGGCTGTCCCAACATTCATTAGTGCAAAAGATATTAACGCAAATTTCATACATATGCCGTTTTTACAAAATTTCCTTTTCAGCGACGGCTCATCGGGAAAAGAATTTGTAAAAATGGATCCACAGCTTTACGCCCTGCTTTCATCAGCAGGAATTACGGTAAAACAATTCATAGCGGACGGCAAAGGTCTTAATCCGCAATTAACTAATTTCTGGATGCAAATCCATCCGCCGATCTTATTTTCCGGTTTTTCAATGGCGACTGTTCCGTTTGCCTTTGCGATGGCAGCTATGATGAAAAATGATTACAAAGATTGGGTAAAGCAATCTTTCCCCTGGGTATTAGCAGCAGCAGGAATTTTAGGATTGGGTATAATGCTTGGCGGTTACTGGGCGTATGAAATGCTTGGATGGGGCGGTTATTGGGCATGGGATCCCGTGGAAAATTCAAGTTTAATTCCTTGGCTTGTCAGTGTTGCCGCAGTGCATACAATGCTGGTTCAAAGAAAAAGTCAAAAGAAAACCAACGGTTTCGGAAGATACGTCAGAACTAATCTAATCCTCTCAATAATGATTTACATCCTTGTCCTTTATAGTACTTTTCTTACCAGGAGCGGTGTATTAGGTGATGCTTCGGTTCACTCATTTGTAGATCCCGGTATGATGGTTTATCTTTTCTTGATAATTTTTGTGGGAGTATTTTTCTTATTAGGATTCGGCACACTGATTTACAGATGGGGATTTTTGAGCAAGATAACAATACCAGAAGATGGATTATTATCGAGGGAGTTAGCATTATTTACGGCAACTGTTGCTTTATGTGCTTCGGCGCTGATAGTTATTGTCGGTACTTCCGCCCCTATCTTCGGTACTTCGGTAACAACCGCTTTTTATGATGAAATGAATTTACCAATTGTAATTATCATCGGTTTTCTTAACGGCTTCAGCTTACTGCTGAAGTGGAAACATACAAAAGGACAAGATCTTGTCAAAAAATCATTACTCCCTGTTGCCGCAACTATTGTTGCATCCGCATTACTCATTATCCTCTCTGGGATCACCGACGTAATGATTATGCTTCTTGTGTTATCGGCAGCTTTTGCATTATTTGTTAACCTTGACATTGCAATTAAAATTATAAGGGGAAATTTGAAAATGCTAGGCGCTTATGTTGCGCACATAGGTATTGCATTGTTTATATTGGGAGTAATAGGTTCGGAGGTTTATAGCCATGAAAAAGATCTTGATCTGGTTAAAGGAAAACCCCAAGATGCATTCGGCTACCAGTTAACTTTTACAGGATACACTCCCATTGAAAATAATACAAAGTATGCTTTTAACATTAATCTTAAAAAGGGAAATAGCGAATATACGGTAAAACCAATAATGTATATCAGCGATTTTAATAACAGTTTGATGAGAGAACCTGCCATACTTAATATGCTTACTAAGGACTTTTACGTCTCACCTTTAGGGTACGATAACGGTTCTTCCGATCAAACACAGGGACATAATGCAGCACTCGGTTTGGGCGATGAGACAAGTTATGAAGGAGCCAAAATTACCTATAAAGATTTTATTGCCCCCAATACAAGTGTGATGATGAACGGCGGCGATTTCAAGATGGGAGCAAAGCTGGTCGTACAAAAAGACGGCAAAACTTACAATGTTGATGCCATGATGAAAAAAGAAGGAAGAAATATCGAGTTTGTTCCGATTGAAATAAAAGATGCCAATTTGAAAATTGTTTTGGAAAAACTTGATCCTAATACTAAAAAAGCTGATTTCGTAGTCTCTCATCTAACAGGTGAAAACGAAGCAGCTGCAAAACCCAAAGAGGTGCTCACAATAACAGCCAGTACAAAGCCTTTTATAAGCCTTGTATGGATGGGTGTTTTGGTAATGGTATTCGGCTTCTTTATTTCCGTTGCAAGGCGATTAAAAGAATCTCTTGTATAATGCTTGCAAGAAAAGGATTGTGATAACAAATTTGCCCGGTATATGCCGGGCATTTTTTTTACTCACCGATTCCAAATATTAAAATCCAGATTACAGAAAGAAAAAATAACAAATTAATTTTTAGTGTTTGATGTGCAATCGTAAACAAAATATTTTATATTTATTTTATTGATTTTAAGGGGATAATTAAAATCAACATCAACCAGCATGTTAATTAGTTGTCATTTTAAAAAGGGGAGAAAAATGAAATTTCGAAAACTACCCGTTAAAACATTTTTCATAATTTTTATTTTTTCATTCATCGCAATGATTCCTTTTCGTCCTGATGAAGGAATGTATCCGTTAAGTGAAATCCAGAAAATTGATCTGAAAAAAGCAGGCTTAAAAATTCCGGTTGATGAAGTATATAATCCAAACGGAGTGAGTTTGGTTGATGCACTGGTAAAGGTTGGCGGATGCACTGGTTCATTTGTTTCACCGGAAGGATTAATAATTACGAACCATCATTGTGCGTTCGGTGCGGTTCAACGCGCCAGTACAACACAAAATAATTATCTGGAAGACGGTTTCCTTGCAAAGAAGCGGATTGATGAGATACCGGCAGAAGGTATTGTATGCAGGATTACCGAGTCCTACAGAGATGTATCCGGAAGGGTTTTGCGTGCCGCAAACGAAGCTGAAGATATTTCTCAAAGGGCAGACGCAATTTCGAAGGAGATTAAGAACATTGTTTCTGAAGAAGAATCAAAGGATAAAACAATCAAGGCGGAGGTTGCGGAAATGTTTACAGGGCAATCTTATGTCTTATTTCGATATAAGATTATTAGGGATGTTCGTCTTGTTTATGTTCCGCCAAGAGCAATCGGTGAATTCGGAGGAGAATCGGATAACTGGGTTTGGCCCCGCCACACGGGTGATTTTTCCTTCATGCGCGCTTATGTTGCACCCGACGGCAGTTCTGCAGAATATTCAAAGGATAATTTACCTTATCATCCTAAAAAATATTTAAAAGTAAACCCCGGAGGAGTTGATGAAAATGATTTTGTTTTTATTCTCGGCTACCCGGGAAGAACCTTCAAACATCAACCCTCCCAATTTTTGGTTTACCAGCAGGAATATCAGCTTCCTTACATTTCAAATCTTTATGAATGGATAATCAATTTGCTCGAAGAGAAGTCTAAGAAAGATCCGGGATTTGCTTTAAGCTCTTCTACACGTATAAAAGGACTTGCTAACGTAATGAAGAACTATAAAGGGAAATTGAAAGGATTAGAAAGACTTAAACTCATAGATAAAAAAAGAAATGAGGAACAAAATTTACAGGAATTTATTAATTCAAAAAAGGATTTGAAAATTAAATACGGGAAAGTCCTAACTGATATAGATATGGTTTATAAAGGTATTTTTGAAGACGGCAGGCTTCCTTTAGTCATCTATCAATTAAAACGGAATGTATCTCTAATCGCTATATATAATACATATTTCCAATATAAAAATGCACTTAATAAACCCGATAATGAAAGAAGTTCAAGATTCAAGGAGAATAACCGTGCATCGTTTGATCGATATTTAAATTACCTAATGAATAACTACAATCCCGAATTAGATAAAAATATTTTCAAAAAGATTTTAAACGATGCCGTCACTTTCCCCGAATTAAAGACGGTGCACTTATTTAATCATTTTAATAAAGACGGGAAGGGTGAAGAAGCAATTGAAGAATTTGTAAATTCCATTTATAATGATTCTTCCTTTACAAATAAAGAGACATTGAGAAATCTTTTTACTGACACTGCGGAAAAAATAAATGATAATAATAATTTATTAATGGATTTCGTTAAAAAGTTAAATGAAACCGAAGAAGTTTATAATAAGAAGAATAAAGAGAGAGAAGGAGAATTGAATGTTTTGTTAGCTAATTTTATGGATGTGAAAAAAATTTGGTTAAACAAATCATTCATCCCTGATGCCAATAGTACATTACGTTTAACCTACGGCTATATTAAGGGATATTCCCCTGCGGATGCTGTGTATTATTCACCTATTACAACTTTGGCTGGAGTTATTGAAAAAGGAAAGAGTGAAGGAGATTACAAACTGCCTGCTAAAATCAGAGAGTTATATAACAAAAAAGATTTCGGTAAATTTAAAAGTAAAAAGCTAAACGATGTACCGGTTGCGATATTATACAATACGGATACTAGCGGAGGGAACTCAGGCAGTCCTATTATGAATGCATACGGCGAGTTAATCGGGGTAAATTTCGATCGACCTTATGAAGCAACAATAAACGATTATGTTTGGAGTAAAGATTACAGCAGATCGATTGGAGTTGATATAAGATATGTATTATGGATAGCAAAAAAAGTCAGCGGTGCAAATCAATTAATAAATGAAATGGGTGTAAATATCTAAAAAAAAGGGAGTTCATAAAATAAACTCAAATACTATTTAGAAGCTGTCCGGAATGTAATATTTTAATTTGAAAAAGAGTTTAACAGCAACATCCATGTTTTATTTTCAAAAAAGAAATACCTTTACGGACAGTCTCATTTAAAATTTTCTATTTAGTATTGAAATCCCAATGTGATAGCAAATCCCGATGGGGTTTATGCGGTTTTACATCCCACTACATTTTATATCTTCTTCACTTCTTAAAAGGAAGTTATAGGGCAAGGTAAAAGTAAGCAAACAATTACTATATAATGTTAACTTTTACTTTCGAAAAATCCGGGTAATGAAATCCCGTTAATTCTTCACTTACTTTCCAAAGTTTATTTGCTACAGTTTCATCATTTGAAAGTCGTGATGAGTTTTTGATTCTTTTCTTGACAAAATATTTTCCGGTGATTCCCTCAACTTCGGGAGAGGAAGCTAAATAGATTAATGTTTGTGCGCCTTTTTCTGGGCTTATCAAAAAAGGTCTTGATAACTTCATCAGGAAGCCGAGCAACCCGGTTAAATCCGAGCCGAAGCTGCTTTTAACACTGCCGGGATGAAGTGTATTTACGGTAATGCCGCTTCCCTCAATTTTTTTAGCAAGTCCTTTCGTAAACAAAATATTGGCAAGTTTAGATTGACAATAAGCCACCATAGGTTTGTATTTTTTCTCTCCAGTCAGATCATCATAATTTATTTTTCCAACTTTGTGTGCTTCGGAACTGACATTTATAATGCGCGACGGAGAAGCGTTATTTAGGCTTTCCAACAATAAACCCGTCAACAAAAAATATCCCAAATGATTAAGTGCAAAAGTATACTCAATTCCGTCCGGGGTTAATATACGATCATTTACAATTAGTCCCGCATTGTTAATAAGAACATCAATTTTATCATACTTATTTTTAATATCTGCTGCAACTCTATATACCTCTTCTTGGACTGATAAATCACAGATAAAATAATCGATTGAAGTATTGTCTGTCTCCGATTGAATTTCGTTTTTCAGTTTGATTACTTTTTGTTCATTACGAACCACGAGAATTAGCTTTGCACCCATCTTTGCTAATTCTTTAACGGCGATTCTGCCGATGCCGGAGGTAGCTCCGGTAATCAAAACCATTTTATTTTTCATCATTATATTCCCAGTGTATTAATTTATTAAAACATGTGTAATTGTTCATTAATTTAATAATGAACAAGCAACTGATATGTGATGTCAAGTTATAAACTATTCATAATAAGAAAATGTGCTGCATGATTATTAATTTAATGTAATTTTTATTTCCGCCTGGAAACGGAGATCATGATTAACCAACTTAATTTTGATCACCGCGAAAAGCAGAAGCAGGTATCCTTCGTATTACTAAATCAGCAAGTCTTGAAAAAGGCAGACTTTGAAGATAAACAGTCCCTGTTCCGTTTAAAGTTGCCAGAAACAAACCTTCACCGCCTAAAAACATATTCTTTAAATTTCCGGCTCGTTCGATGTTATAGTCCAGGTTTGTTGAAAATGCTACTAAGCATCCGGTATCGACATGAATGGTTTCGTTATTCAATTCTTTCTTGATAATTGTTCCCCCCGCATGTACAAAAGCTAACCCGGCTCCCGTCAATTTTTGAAGTATAAAGCCTTCGCCTCCGAAGAAACCGGCACCGAGCCTTCGAGTAAATTCAATGCTGATATTAATTCCGAGAGCGGAACAGAGATATGCATCTTTCTGACAAAGTATTTCATTTCCGAAATCTTTAAGGTTTATTGGTATAATTTTGCCCGGATACGGCGCAGCAAACGAGACCCTCTTTTTACCGCCGCCTGTATTTGTAAAATGCGTCATAAAAATTGATTCGCCTGAAAGGGCTCTTTTGCCGGCGCTAAATAATTTACCCATAAGGCTCTGATCCGCCTGTGAACCGTCTCCCATTTTTGTTTCGAATAAAATACCGTCATTCATGTAGCACATCGCCCCTGCTTCTGCAACAACAGTTTCACCAGGATCGAGTTCAATCTCTACAAGTTGTAAATCATCCCCGATTATTTGATAGTCCAATTCATGTGCTGTCATTAATTTTCCTTTCCGTTAGAAATGTTATTGGGATAAGATTAACTAATCGAATTTGTTTCTTCTGCTTTTATAATTTTTTGAGATTGACGAATTCAAAAATAAAGTAAAAAATTTAATTTTTCTTTGATCTCAAATAAATTTACTTTAAATACACAAAATATTTTAGCAAACTATCTAGGGGTAGTAAATAATGAAGCTTCTAATCATTCCGCTTCTCATCTTTTTATCAACTTTCAAGATCAATGCACAAAATACAAATTTGATTACAAACATTAAGAACCGGCATACTGTTAGTCTTAACGGACATTGGCATATCATCATCGACCCTTATGAGAACGGGTACTACGACTACAGGTATCAACCACGGGAGGACGGGTATTTTGAAAATAAAAAGCCCAAAGATAAGAGTGATTTGGTTGAATATGATTTTGATAAATCGGAATATCTTAATGTCCCGGGTGATTGGAATACTCAAAAAGATGAATTGTTTTTTTATGAAGGAACAGTTTGGTATGAAAAAGCTTTCAACTATCACATAAAAGTAAATAAGAGATTATTCATTTATTTCGGAGCAGCAAATTACAATGCTGTTGTTTATTTGAATGGTAAAAAACTGGGCGAGCATACAGGCGGATTTACTCCTTTTGATTTTGAGATTACTAATAATATACGTAACGGCGAAAACTATGTAGTTGTAAAAGTAGACAATAAAAGATTGAAATCCGGCGTACCTACTTTAAATACCGATTGGTGGAATTACGGAGGATTGACAAGGAACGTTGAACTGATTGAAGAACCTTCCACCTTTATACAAGATTACTTTATTCAATTAAAGAAAGGTTCACAAAACATTATACAAGGCTGGATAAAGTTAAACGGTGAGGGAAAAAAGCAAGCTGTTTCAATAAATATATCCGGGACAAATGTTAATAAAAAAATCAACACAGGGAAAAACGAGACTACAAAATTTAGCTTTAATGCCGATGTAAAGTTATGGTCACCGGAAAATCCTTATTTGTACGATGTAAAAATTGAATCACAAACCGACACTATAGTTGATCAAATCGGGTTTAGGACAATCGAAACTAAGGGCACTGATATTTTACTCAACGGCAAACCTGTTTTTCTCCGTGGAATATCGATTCACGAAGAAGCTCCGATCAGAAGCGGGAGAGCTTTTAGTGATGCCGATGCGCATACTTTATTAACATGGGCAAAGGAATTAGGATGTAATTACGTCAGATTAGCCCATTACCCTCACAATGAAAATATGATCAGAGAGGCAGAAAAAATGGGGCTATTGGTTTGGTCTGAAATTCCAGTTTATTGGACAATCCAATGGGAAAACAGAGAAACGCTGAACAATGCACTTAACCAGCTTACGAAAATGATTACACGTGATAAGAACAGGGCGCCGGTTATCATCTGGTCGATGGCTAATGAAACTCCAAGAAGTAATGCCAGGCTAAAATTTTTAAAAACTTTAATTGACAGCGCAAGAATTTTGGATCCCACAAGATTAATAGCGGCTGCAACCGAACTTCATTATAATGGAAATAACTTAATCATAGATGATCCGCTTAGCGGCTATCTTGATGTAATCGGAGTTAACGAATATATCGGCTGGTACGGCGGTAAACCGGAAGACGCACCGAAAAAAAATTGGATAAATAAATTTAACAAACCGTTGATAATAAGTGAATTGGGAGGCGGTGCTCTGTATGGATTTCACGGTGATAAAGAAACGAGGTGGACGGAAGAATATCAAGCGAACTTATACAAAAACCAGATCGAGATGTTAAAAAAAATCCCTTTTCTAAAAGGAATGACTCCCTGGATTTTAGTCGATTTTCGATCGCCGAGAAGACCGCTTCCCGGTATACAAGACTTTTGGAACAGGAAAGGATTAATCTCGGATAGAGGAGAAAAGAAAGAAGCATTTTTCGTGTTACAGAAATTTTATAAAGAAATTAAAAAAGGGAAATAATAAAATTAAAATAACGCAGCAGAAAGAATTAACTAACTAAATCCTCGCGAAGTTGTAATGGAATTAATAATCATTCGTCATTAATTATCTTGTGTTACAACAAATAACATTTCACGTAAACATTAACGCGCAAGTCTGCGTCCTCGCAGACATCCTTACTCAGCTCGAAAGAATTGTTTAAGAACTGATAATTATCAACCAAAAAACTCCTATTTTATTTTGCGTGTACGTTACTTTTTACTGCAAGTTTAACTTCTGCTTCAAAATCAAGACTCTTGAAAGATTCACCGGATCTTCTTTCTCCTTTATCCATACCGGGTCTTCTTCTTCCGCCTCCCGGATACATTCCCCCTTCAGGTCGTTCACCACTTTCTCCACTCTCGCCTCCCTCACCGCCCTCGTTCATTCTAAATCCACCATTACGATCTGCCGGGGATTTTCTCTCAATTTCACCGGTTTGAAAACCAATTTTTAATGTCTGTCCGGGTTTTGCATCAACATAATAAAGATTTCTTGCGGCACTGTCTGCTAATGGTATTTTTAATTCGTACACCAATTGATAATCGTGAAAACCCATCTTAACCTGTATTGTTGAGTCTGAACCAATCCAGTGTTCGGTTAGAGGAAATTTGTCTTTGTTGACTACTAAAAATTCTTTTTGATTTTTTATTATCCGGTTAATCATATTTTGAGGATTGAAATTCTGACCTTCACCCATGTCTTCTCTATTTAGGCGTCTGGAGATATCTCCCGATTTTTTAGATAAAGGGTATTCAATCCCGATTGTTTTTTTATCATTATTGGGTGAGTCAAACCAAACTGTAAATCCGTTCCTTAAAATTGGAAACATTTTCGATTGATCATTTAATGTAAGGCAGAGATACAAATTATGGTTATCATTTAAAATACCTACTCCGACTCCTTCATCTTTTAAAAATTTAATGTTATCCTTCCAGTCAAGTCTGTTGCCGTCAATCTTTATCTCATTATTTCGCCATGTGCTAGTTAGTTCCACGTCCCCGCAGCTATTAAAAGTTAAGATTATTGAAATCAACATGGTTCCCAAAAGTAAGTACTTTGATATTTTAATTTTCATCTCTTCCTCGATAAAAAGCATTTTCAACAATAAAATTTTAGTATCTGTATATCCAATTAAAATGAATCTAATAAATTTTTGACAAATATATTGAATTGCAGGTTTAACAGTTTAGGTAACGATTATTTTTATTGATATGATGGAGTATTCAAGCATTATTTAGCAGCACATAAAATAATTATGCTTTATTCCCTTGTAATAAAAAGAATTACGTATAATCTTTTGTGCTAGATATCTTCAGAATTAATTAGTTAAAAAGATATTTTGCTCGTGATGTGAAGCATCCGATTAACTATTTATCATGATTATTTACATAGTTCCTGCATTATATAGAGATTTAGAAATTGAAGAAATAATTATAATATTTATTACAACTAATACCTTAATATCCTCATTTCAAACTGGTCATTCCTACTATATCTTCCGGTTTCGTTTTATGCAGATCGAATACAATAATTTCATTTTTTCCTTTTTTTAGAAAAGGTGCAGGTAAAAACAATTTCTGCTGCGGACCGATGTTCCAATACCTTCCAAGATTATGCCCGTTTACCCAAACGATTCCTTTATTCCATTTACTCATGTCCAGGTAAGTATCACCAATCTTTTCAACTTTAAAATTTCCTTCGAAAAATATTCCCGGTTGATCATCATTTTTATTTTTTTCAAACTTTAAATTTTCCACATACACAGAATCCATCGGCAGATTGTAAACATGCCAATTCATAAGAGTAATTCCGTTTAGCGTAACTCTTTTTGTTATTCCCTTCCTATCGATAATATGCTGACCGAAATTAATTCTTCCCATTGCCTCAACTAATATATCTAGTTCCTTTGCAGGTTTTTCGGTCTTAGGGATATCTAACGAATTTTGTCCTTTTGAACGGTCTATACTTCCTATTAATTTACCGTCCGCATAAACATTTGCATAATCATGAAGCCGGGTAATTTCCAGGTGTCCAGAATGTGGTCCGATTAGTTTTGTTTTATATAAAATAAAACCATGGTATTGGTTATAAAACTCCATCGGTTCCGGCTGAACAGAATTAACAGATTCGGGAAGATTATCAAAAAGTGATGCGGTTTTGCTCATCTTGATAGAGGGAATTGAAATAACCGGCAAAGCCGGGGGTAGTTTTGAAAGTCTCGAGCCGATTGGTAAATAACCTTCAAAGAGTTTTCTGATTGCGAAATATTTCTGAGTAGGCTGTCCCATTTCGTTGATTGGTGCATCATAGTCATAGCTTGTTATAGTCGGTTCGTAATATTTACCCATGTTTGCGCCGGCTGTCCAGCCAAAATTAGTTCCACCGTCAGCCACATAAATATTAAAAGATTTTTTATTATCCATCAACCATTGTAAATCTTTAATTACGGATTTTGTACTTACAGAAGCCCATTTTTCACCCCAATGAGTCAGCCAGCCGGGATAATATTCGCTGCAGAAAACCGGGACACCCGGTTCAAATTTATAAGCAGCATCAAATTGATTTTTACTTGTCGCAGGGTCCAATCCTATCACAGTACCGGGAACGGTTCCTGCTTCCAGCGCTGCTGCCGAGGCACCGTCAGCCGTGTAGAAAGGGATATTTATACCGGCTTCCTGCCATAGTAATTTTAGATTATTTAAATATGCTTTATCATTTCCGTAGCTGCCGTACTCATTTTCTATTTGCAGCATAATGATTGGTCCGCCGTCGGTATTTTGCAAATCCCTTATCTGGTCGGAGAGATGATTTATGTATGTTTTAACGGCAGTCATGTAACGGTTATCCATACAACGAACTTTAATATCCGGGATACTTAAGAGCCATGGTGGCAGTCCTCCAAAATCCCATTCGGCGCATGCATAAGGTCCGGGTCTGAGCAGCACAAACAATCCTACATTTTTAGCAGTCTCCACAAATTTTCTAATATTGTTGTTGCCCGAGAAATCCCATTTCCCTTGTTCCGGTTCAACAGCATTCCAAAAAACATATGTGGCAACTGTATTCAGTCCCATTGCTTTTATTTTAAGCAGGCGATCCTTCCAGTATTGATATGGAATCCGCTGGAAATGCATTTCACCGGACATAATTTGAAACGGCTGCCCATTCAATAGAAACTGATTTCCTTTTATTGTGAAAGTTTGAGCATGTATATTAATTGTGAAAAAAATTAAGGCTGCGGATAATAAAATCTTTCTAAACATTATTGCCTCATATATTTTAAATCAATTTGAAGTAGGATTAAAATAACTGTTGATCCATTGTTGCAAAAACGATGTTAATCTAATTTAAACATAATAGAACTTTTGTGAAATAGCCTCTTTCATTTAACTGTTTGAATTGGGATTAAGCTAATAGTAAAATAAATTTTGTATCTGCAGAAATCAGCCTACGATTATTTAAAATTTTCGAAATAAAACAGTGGCTATTAAAATGTAATTCTGCCGTTTTACGCAACCGATCTTTTGGGAAGAATGATTATTCTCCTGAGTAGTTCTTCGAACAGCTAAATTTTTTTATAAATATGAACTTCCTGCCGGGGTTTTCCCCGCAAGCAGAATAGGTCGAAAAAAAAGATAAAGCGATGTTAAGATGTAACGATTAATAAAAGCATATCGTTTAAGCAGAATTTTATCCAGACACGTTAATAAGTAATATTTTGGGGGTAAAGTTTCGTACGGGGAAAAATAGGTGTCCTTCCACTAGGGGTCAATGAAAGGACATCCGTATCGTTTTATTTAATCTTCGATAATTGCGAGAACATCCGATCTTTGAACAATTTTGTAATCTTTGCTATCGAGACTAATTTCCTCACCGCCGTATTTTGCGAATAAAACCTTGTCTCCCTCTTTAACTTTTTCTTTTAAATCTTCATCTGTACCAACAGCCACAACTCTGCCCATTATGGGTTTTTCTTTTGCGGTATCAGGAATTATAATGCCGGATACGGTTTTTTCTTCCTCTTCTATTAGTTCTAAAACTAAACGATCATCCATCGGTTTTATTTTCATTTTTATGTATCTCCGTTAATTTTTAATATTTAACATTTGGTTAATTCTTGGTTTATCAAAACCAACAACAGGGCGATTATTAATTAATATTACCGGGACCCCTGTTTGACCGGTTCTTCTTTGTAAATCTCTGGCTGCAGAAATATCCCTGCTTACATCAACTTCTGTAAATCTGATTTGTTTTTCACGAAAGTACCTTTTAGCAGAATTACAAAAGCTGCACGTTGGGGTTGTAAACATTACTACTTTAGGTTGAGTTTGCATAGTTGTTCCATAATTTTTTTTAACTGAACGATTTGATGAAGGAAATCGGCTAAGGATTCAAAAATATTAATGATATACAAACATTTATTTTCAACCAAAGATGAAGCCAGAAATTGTTATTCTTCATAATTGAGTATAAAAGTTTGGATGAATTTATGATTATAAAAAGGATTGAAAGTTGAAGATAAATTGAGTGAATTTTAAACTCTTACACAATAAAGTGTAAAATCGATATTCTTTTGAATGCCGTATAACTAATTTAAAAATATAAAATAATGATAATTCAAAGTTCATAAATAATTGCCATTTGTTCAACAAATGAGATGATTTTATGTATTCCCAAAACAGAGAAAGAAATTCTTTAACATTCTGAATAATTGTCAATATTGGAAAAAATCGAAACAAATTACTCTATTTTATAATGAAATAGCTTGGTATAATCTTTGGGTTAATTAGAATCCATAACTTTTGACATAGTAATTTTAAAGCGAAGAGAGGAAAATGGAAAGCAAGAAAGTAACAATCGATGGAAATGAAGCTGCGGCGTATGTAGCTTTTCCGACAAATGAAGTAATAGCGATTTATCCGATTACACCTTCTTCCCCGATGGGTGAATGGTGCGATGCTTGGTCAGCGGAAAATAAAAAGAATTTATGGGGTGAAATTCCTTCGGTGAGTGAATTACAAAGTGAAGGCGGCGCTTCCGGAAGTGTTCATGGAGCATTACAGTCAGGAGCACTTACTACAACATTTACTGCTTCACAGGGTTTGTTGCTGATGATTCCGAATATGTATAAGATTGCAGGCGAGTTAACTCCTACCGTATTTCACGTCTCTGCAAGATCGATTGCCGCACAGGCGTTATCTATTTTCGGTGATCATACTGATGTAATGACTACTCGATCTACAGGATTTGCTATGCTTGCTTCCAACTCTATTCAGGAAGTAATGGATTTTGCATTGATTGCGCAGGCAGCTACTCTGGAATCCAGAATTCCTTTCTTACATTTCTTTGACGGATTTAGAACCTCACATGAAGTAATGAAAATCGATCAGTTATCCCGGGATCAGATGAGAGCAATGATTGATGATGAATTGGTATTAGCACATCGGAATAGGGCGCTCAGTCCTGATCATCCTTTTATCCGGGGTACCTCTCAAAATCCGGATGTTTACTTTCAAGGAAGAGAAACAGTTAATCCGTATTATGTAAATTGTCCGGACATAGTTCAAAAGCAAATGGATAAATTTGCCAAGGTAGCCGGAAGGCAATATCGTCTCTTTGATTATATCGGAGCACCGGATGCAGAACGGATTATTATTTTAATGGGTTCGGGTGCGGAAGCCGCAGAAGAAACCGTTGAATATTTAGTTAATAAGGAAGAAAAAGTCGGGGTGTTAAAAGTCCGCTTATATCGCCCGTTTTCTATCGATCATTTTATTAATGCTCTACCTAAAACCACCAAAATTCTTGCGGTTTTAGATAGGACAAAAGAAGCAGGTGCATCCGGCGAACCGATGTATCTTGATGTTGTTAATGCTATTTCAGAAAAACATATAAACGGCGAGCTCAGTTTTGAATATCCTAAAATAATCGGTGGACGTTACGGGCTTTCCTCAAAAGAATTTACTCCGGCAATGGTTAAAGGTTTATTTGATGAGATGAAAAAAGATAAACCGAAAAATCATTTTACGCTTGGTATTATTGATGATGTTACAAATACGAGTTTAAATTTTGATCCATCTTTCTCGGTTGAGCACGAAGATACTTTTAGAGGTAAATTTTACGGTCTTGGAGCCGACGGTACCGTTGGTGCTAATAAAAACTCAATTAAGATAATCGGCGAAGGAACTGAGTATTATGCACAGGGCTATTTTGTATACGATTCCAAAAAATCCGGATCCACTACTACTTCCCACTTAAGGTTCGGACCGCGACCGATAAAATCCACATATTTAATTGACAAAGCAAATTTTATTGCATGTCATCAGCAGGTCTTTTTGGAAAAAATGGATATGCTGAAAGATGCGGAGGAAGGTGCTACTTTCTTATTAAACACCACAGTTCCTGCAGATGAGGTTTGGGATTCGCTTCCTGAAAAAGTTCAAAAAGATCTTATAGAAAAGAAACTTAAATTCTATGTTATAGATGCTTATAAAGTGGCTAAAGAAAGCGGCATGGGACAAAGAATCAATACTATAATGCAGACTTGCTTTTTTGCTATCTCTAAAATATTTCCTAAAGAAAAAGCAATAGAAATGATAAAAAATTCCATCAAAAAAACCTATGGCTTAAAGGGCGATAAAATTGTACAAATGAACTTTGCTGCCGTTGATGGAACACTTGAGAATCTGCACGAAATTGAAATACCGAAAAACATCACAAGTAAAATTCAGCTTCAGCCTGCCGTTGCAGGTGATGTACCGCAGTTTGTTAAAGATGTAACAGCCAGAATAATTGCGGGAGAGGGAGATCTGATACCAGTTAGCAAGATGCCGGCAGATGGTACTTTCCCTTCCGGTACAACCAGGTACGAAAAAAGAAATATTGCGCTTGAAGTTCCGGTTTTCGATCCGCAAGTATGTATTCAGTGCAATAAGTGCGTTATTGTTTGTCCTCATGCTACCATACGGGCAAAAGTTTACGACGAAAATTTACTTAAGGATGCACCTCCAACATTTAAATCGATGAAATTTAAATCTAAAAATTTAGGAGAAAACTTAGCGTACACAATTCAGGTAGCCGTTGAAGACTGTACAGGCTGCGGCGTTTGCGTTGATGTATGTCCTGCTAAGAATAAAAAAGAAACCAGGCTTAAAGCGATAAATATGCAGCCGCAATTACCCATCAGAGACCAAGAAAGAGCTAACTGGGACTATTTCTTAACTCTTCCGGATTATGATAGAACAAAACTTAATGTTACACAGATAAAAGAATCGCAATTTCTGGAACCGCTATTTGAATTTTCCGGTGCATGTTCCGGTTGCGGTGAAACTCCCTATGTTAAACTTGTCAGCCAGCTTTTCGGTGATCGCAGCATTATTGCTAATGCTACCGGCTGTTCTTCCATTTACGGCGGCAATCTTCCAACAACTCCATGGACGATAAATAAAGACGGACGAGGTCCTGCCTGGTCTAATTCATTATTCGAAGATAACGCCGAATTTGGATTTGGTTTCCGGTTAGCCATCGACAAGCATACCGCACAGGCTAAAAGTCTTGTCTCTAAGTTGGCTAATGAGATTGGAAGCGATTTGGCAGATGCACTATTAACTGCCGATCAGAAAGATGAAACCGGAATCTATGAACAAAGAGAACGTGTTGAAGCGTTGAAATTGAAGATGAATGATCTTTTAGAGAATGGTGCAGGTGAAAAGGCCGCAGACGTTAAACATCTGCAAAGCCTAGCAGATTATCTGGTAAAAAAATCTGTCTGGATTATGGGCGGCGACGGATGGGCATACGATATAGGATACGGCGGGTTGGATCATGTAATTGCATCGGGGAAAAATGTAAACATACTAGTGCTCGATACTGAAGTATATTCGAATACGGGCGGACAAATGTCGAAATCAACTCCAAGAGGTGCCGTTGCTAAGTTTGCCGCTGCCGGAAAACCACTATCTAAAAAAGATCTCGGGTTAATGGCTATGTCATACGGCAATGTTTACGTTGCCAAAGTAGCCATGGGAGCAAATGATGCTCATACGGTTAAAGCATTTCTTGAAGCAGAAGCATACGACGGTCCATCAATAATTATTGCATATAGTCAGTGTATTGCTCATGGTATAAATATGGAAACCGGAATGCATAATCAAAAAGCCGCGGTAGATTCCGGGCACTGGCAGCTTTACAGATACAATCCTGAATTAGCAAAACAAGGTCAAAATCCGTTTAAGCTTGAATCAAAAGCTCCGAAAATTCCTTTGAAAGATTATGCTTATATGGAAACACGTTATAAGATGTTGACGAAATCCCATCCTGAAGCCGCCGCCAAATTAATGGAACAGGCACAGCAGGATGTGCTGAATAAATGGAAAATGTACGAACAGCTTGCAGCACAAAAACTTGCTGAAAATACTGGTGATCAAAAAAACAATAACTGATTTATCAGGGATTCGGTTTTTAATAATTCTGGTGGGCGGTAAATACAGTAGGGCAGTGTTGACTGCGGAACGGGAATGACCTTTTTGATAAAAGATTTATTGCCTGCAGAAAATAGGCAGCTCAGTTGGCAAGACTTTAAGAACGTTAAAGGCAGTACAGATATCCGGCGTAAAAAAAGTAACAATGTCCGGAAGCCGGCTTGACAACGAATTGATTGGAGATAAGTTCATTAATTCACCTCCGAATGAACAATTTATGGCTGATGGAATAATGAAGTCGGTAGAAGGTTAAGATTGGCGGTTTACATTAAAAAGTATAAAAATATAGTAAGGAAATATTATGGATATATCAACTAATTATTTGGGATTAAGTTTATCGAGTCCTATTGTTCCCTCTGCAGGACCTTTGTCCAAAGAAATAGGAAATATAAAATCAATGGAAGACAACGGGGCAGGGGCTGTGGTTTTATATTCTCTTTTTGAAGAGCAGATAGAACACGAGCAAATGGAAATAGAAAAATCTTCTCATCATGATGAAAGTTATGCCGAAGCACTCTCTTATTTCCCCCCCGCAGTTGATTTCAAAGCAGGGCCCGAAGAATATCTTGAGCATATTCAGAATGCAAAAAAGGCTGTTGATATACCCATAATTGCCAGTTTAAATGGCAAGTCATTAGGTGGATGGATAGAGTATGCTAAAAAAATTGAAGAAGCCGGCGCCGATGCATTGGAACTAAATATATACAGACTGGCAACGGATGTAAAACAATCGAGTCAGGATGTTGAAAAAAATCACCTTGAAATTGTGAAGGCAGTTAAAGATTCTATCAACATACCCGTGGCAGTTAAGTTGGGGCCGTTTTTCAGTTCAACCGCATGGATTGCAGATCAACTGGATAAAGCCGGCGCCAACGGCATTGTACTTTTTAACCGTTTTTATCAACCGGATATTGATTTGGAGAAATTGGAAGTTGTTCCCAGTGTGTTGCTGAGTACACCGATGGAAATGCGACTGCCTTTAAGATGGATTGCTATTTTATACGGAAAAATTAAAGCCGATTTGGCCGCAACAACAGGAGTTTATAGTGACAAGGATGTGATAAAAATGATAATGGCAGGTGCTTCGGTTACCCAAATGCTATCGAGCTTATTGAAATTCGGAATTGGGCATATAGCAGATGTAACCACCCAGGTGCTTTACTGGATGGAAATTAATGAATATGAATCGCTCGAACAGATGAAAGGTAGCATGAGTTACCAAAATGTAGCCGATCCATCTCAATTTGAACGCGCCAATTATATGAATATTTTGAATTCATACAAAATCCTTTCTTAATACCTCTTAATAAATTGATAGGAGGTCCGGTCGTCAGAGGAGATAACTCTATGTGATGAATATTCTTTCGAATAGAGTTAAAGACCGGATCTCTATCTTATAAAAAGTTTCTTTCATTACTTCTAATAATTATTTATTTTAAATCAATTAGGATAATATTTTTCGAATTTCAAAATGTTTGAAACTATTTCCGAATTTTAAATGTTTAAATTATTATATAATGAAAGAGCAAAATGATAAAAGATGTTTATTTCCTGGATTATTATAATAATTTAATTGTCGGCAATAGAGAAAAGTGTAAATCTATTGTAGAAGAATTACTCAGTCATAAGACCGATGTAAAAGAAATCTATACGGGGTTATTTCAAAAATCCCTTTATACTATCGGGAAACAGTGGGAACAAAATAACTTATCTGTTGCCGATGAACATGCAGCTTCTCATATTACGGAACAACTGATAGATGTTTGCCTGACCAAAGTTAATCATGTGAAGAAAAACGGAAAAAATGCAGTTGTTGCTTGTATCGATAAAGAATATCATGAGCTTGGGGCTAAGATGGTCTGTCATATTCTGGAACTTAATGGTTGGAATACCTACTTCCTAGGTGCATCAACTCCTACCAGGGACCTTATCAAATTTTTAAAAGATAAAAAACCCGACATTGTAGGCCTATCTTTTAACTTCTATCTTAACTTACTTAAACTTGGAGAAGTGCTGGATAAAATTAATAAATTTTTCCCCGGTCAAAAGATATTGCTGGGAGGACAGGGAATTGGTGAGATTAATAAAGATTTTTTTGCGAAATACACCGATATTTACTTCATAAATTCATTAAATGATTTGGATACCTTCTTAAAAAACGGAATTAGCAAAAAGTAATTTTATTAGAAGAAGCGGGTTCCGGAAAATTATCTTGTAGAATCTCTAATTTATTTACACCTTATCAAATACGGCCTCATTGAATAATTATGTTACAACATTTATTTTTTATCCGTCATATCTTTAAGTCACTTTTTTATAAGGTTGGTATTTATATAGGTGGATAAGAATATAAAAATAAAACGAGTTTATGATGAATATTCCGAAGATGATGGTATTCGGATTTTAGTCGACAGAATTTATCCGAGAGGATTGAGAAAAGATGAGATTAAAATTGATTTGTGGTTAAAAGATATTGCGCCTTCAAACGAGCTGAGGAAATGGTTCGGGCATGAACCGGATAAATGGAATGCGTTTTTAAGACGGTATAAAAAAGAATTAGATGAAAAGCATGAGCTCTGTGTAGAAATTTTGAAATTTCGAAACAAACAAATAACTCTAATTTATTCGGCAAAAGATACAAGGCATAACAATGCTGTTGTATTAAAAGACTATCTGGAAAATAATTTTTTTAAATGATTTGATAATTGTGAATAAAAGAGAGTGATATGAAAGAAATTAAGACAACCGTAAAATCAGAATATCTAAATGTAATAAAAAAAAATTTTGCAAATTATAAGTCACTAGGTGACAATTCATTTGAGCAATTGGACGAGAATGAAGTTTTATATAAGCCCGACTCCGGGTCAAATTCTATTGCAATATTAATCCAGCATCTGGCTGGAAATATGATTTCACGATTTACAAATTTCCTAGAATCCGACGGTGAAAAACCCGGGAGGAATCGGGATGCGGAGTTTGAAGAACATACTCCTGGAAAAAAGGATTTGCTTCAGCGTTGGGAACAAGGCTGGAAAGTATTAGACGAAACTTTGGAAAGTTTAAGTGAGGATGATTTAGTAAAAATTGTGCTCATAAGAAATGAACCGCATTCTGTGATAGAAGCTCTAAACAGACAATTAGCTCACTATGCTTACCACGTCGGTCAAATTGTTCTTTTAGCAAAAATGATAAAAAAAGAAAAATGGCAAACTTTGAGTATTCCGAAAGGAAAATCAAAAGAATTCAATGAGCGAAGGTCCTCCAAAAAGGTTTAATTTTCCAGGAAGGGAAATTTAAACATAGGTAGACTGATACAAACTTATATTTCCAAACTGCCCTTCAAAAGAAAATTTAATATTATTCGTTTCAAATTTTAGTATCTGCGATGCGGACGATTTGTTCGGCTAAACATTCCGCTTAATCCGGACTCACATTCCATTTATTATCTGAATTCATAGAAACGTAAATTTGAAAAAGATTCGAATAACTACATTGCTTATCGGGAAGATATTGTCCGGTCTTCTCTAATATATTCCCGAAGATACTAATGCTCTTCTATAAATCCTTTAAATCAAATTGCTATTTCTAAGCACAGGCAAACCTTTTTCCTGTAAAAGCAGATAAAATATTGAAAAATTAATCCTAGTTTGACATCTAAAAGCCAAAAGAACATTCCTGCCGATAAAAATATTTATTTCAGTTACTTACCGGGAAAAGAAAAATTATAAACCCAAAACTATTGAAATGTTAATATTAAATAACAAGTGCCTGTATATATTATTTAAAGGTATTAAAAAATAATTTATCAATCATATTGACAAAATATTTAAGTATGCTTAAATTATATCCAAAATTTATTTAATATAATGCAAAACATATCTAAAGAAGATTATCTGGGTATAATCTACAAGCATAAAAATATTAATGGCGAAATAAAGGCAAACTTAATTGCAGGAAAACTGCAAGTAAGTAATGCTGCTGTTACGGATATGTTAAAGAAATTATCAAAAGACGGTTTGATAAAGTATGAAAGATATAAAGGAATTAAACTGACTAAGGATGGGGAAAATTATGCACGAAATATGGTAAGACGCCACAGAATTTGGGAAGTATTTTTGAATCAAATTGTCGGATTACCGTGGGATAAAGTCCATGACGAGGCTCATCGGCTTGAACATTCATCTTCGGATGAATTAATTGACAAGATGGAGGAAATGCTGGATTTCCCGGAGTACGATCCTCACGGAGACCCGATCCCTTCCCGGGAAGGTAAAGTCCCTGTTTTACGAAAACATCTTCCCCTATCGGCATTAAAAAAAGACGATACCGGGAAAGTGATTAGGGTTAGCGATTTTGATGAGAATTTTTTGCTATATCTTTCTGAGCTTGGCATAAAATTAAATGAACTAATTAAAGTTACTGAAAAAAGAAGTTTTGACAATTCCATGATGATAATGATTAATGATAAACAGTGGAACATAAGCAAAAAATTAGGGGATAATGTTTTTGTGGAAGTTATTTCCGGTTACTAGGGAATGAAATAAAGTTTAGAAATTAAAACATAAGTTCCGAGAATAAAATGAAGAAACAGGGTGAGCCAAGAAAATCATTAGAAGAAGTGCACGGATCAGTCGATATATCCATGCACCGGAACCGCTGGAGAAAACTCCTTGCTTTTACCGGTCCTGCTTTTCTGGTTAGTGTGGGTTAC
>CAVVVS010000112.1:0-59349 GCA_963751355.1 uncultured Ignavibacteriales bacterium
CAGAAACATCCGGCTGAAATTATCAGTAAAGCCAGTTTAGCTGCCCAAAGCGATTACAGACGGGTCCATCCCAAATTGTTCATGTCAATAATAGAGAAAATAGAAGCCGGGATAAAAGAAAACCAAACAGCCATTACCATTTCTGAGAGCACACAAGCTTTCATAAGGGAAATGGAATATTTTATAACTAACAAATAGAAAGAAAAACTATGTCAAGTTATGCAGAGTTAAAAAGTCAATTAAAACAACTAAAGTTATCCGGCGCCTCAGATACATTGGAGCTGCGCCTTATGGAAGCCGAAAGCAATGAGCTTGCCTTTAGCGAGCTTCTCTCAATGCTGCTTTCAGATGAAATAGAGCTTAGGCGTAACCGGCGTCTTCAAAGACTGATCAGCCATGCTCACCTTGAGTCAAATAAAACTCTTGAACATTTTGATTTTACTTTCAATCCCACAATAAAGCCCAAACAGATACGGGAGATTTCAACATGCAATTTTATGGATAAAGCAGAAAACATATTTTTCGTCGGTCCAACCGGAACCGGGAAGACTCATCTTGCAAAAGCCATTAGTCACCGCGCATGCCGCAGACATCTCAGAGTTGAATTCTACAGTTCACGTGATCTGTTCTCCATGCTTAATAAAGCTGATCTGGCTAACAAATTGGACAGAACCCTAAATCTTATTATTAAATCAGATCTTCTTGTTATTGATGACTTTGGTTTTAAGAAGTTGGATCAAAAATCGGCCGAGTATCTTTATGCAATTATCGAATCGAGATACCGTTTGAAATCAACAATCATTACAAGTAATCGTTCAATCAGCGACTGGTCATCAATCTTTCCCGATCCGGTAATGGCTAATGCTATAATGGACAGACTATGTCATAATGCGCATCAAATTGTTATAAAAGGTGAGTCATACAGAAAGAAATTTAAACCGGAAATCATAAACGCTTGAGAATAATTTGACTCTTTGATCTTCAATCGCTAAAATTACATTTACAATCAAAACAAGTGGTAGGTTTTAATGGCCCTGACTGGCTGGTTTTGATGGCCCTCGACATCAACATGCGTGATAGATGGAAATATCTATGCTATTGGCGGTGCAGAATCACCATATGGAGCACTTCGTTCGGGCGTCTTAGTATACGACCCAATGACTGATATCTGGATTGAGAAAACTCAGATGCTGACTCCAAAGTAGGTTTATCAGCCAACGTAGTAGATGGGAAGATATATGCCATTGTTGGTGCCACTATAAGCGTAAGCGTAGTTCTTAGCACAGTAGAAGTCTATGATCCAGCCACAGATACCTGGACACAGAAAACTGATATGCCTACAGCCAGATGTGAATATGGCACAAGTGTAGTGGATGGGAAAATATACATCATCGGGGGGACAATTGGTCCACCTTGGAATGGTCTTTCTATAGTGGAAGTCTATGATCCAGCCACAGATACTTGGACGCAGAAAACAAACATGCCCACAGCGAGAAGAGTATTTTCCGCAAATGTTTTAGACGGAAAAGTTTACACGATAGGGGGAGTTGCGGGACCTCAAGGTTCGACATACGCTCTTGCGACAATGGAAGAATATAATCCTGAGTTAGATTTAACAGAATTAAATGAAAAGGAGAATAATGATGCTATACCATTAAATTATTATCTTTTCCAAAATTTCCCCAATCCGTTTAATCCGAGTACAAATATCAAATACACAATTCCATTTGTAGAGACGCATCGCGATGCGTCTGTACTACTAAATGTTTATGACATTTTGGGAAGAGAAGTCACAAATCTTGTTAATGAAGAAAAGCAGCCTGGAGAATATGAATTTGAATTTAATGTCGCCAACCTACCAAGCGGTGTTTATTTTTATCAATTAAAAGCAGGCAGCTATGTCGAGACAAAGAAAATGATTTTGCTCAAATAGCGACATTTTTGATCAATTTTAGTATAATTAATTGAATATTCCGAAAGCTGTGAAAAATTATCTGAAATCAAATTTATTCGAATGGTTGATTGTTAGATTCAATCAACCATTCATTTATTTATAAAGTCACTATTTTAATAATTTTAATGATAATTTATAATCAGCATTTGCTCATCTAGCACCAAGCTCAACTTTGAACGTCTTTTTTTCGCCGTTTCTCATAACTACAACATCCACGATATCTCCGGGCGAAAAATCACCAAGCGCATAAGTATAATCGTAAATGTTTGAAATCTTTTTACCGCCGAAGTTAATGATGATATCACCACCCTGCAGTCCGGCTTTTTGAGCGGGTCCCCCTTCACTTACGCCCGTGATTTTTAATCCGTCAACCTGTCCCGCATAATCCGGAATAGTTCCGACGTATACTCTGAAAGCCATTCTTCCGCGTTCTTTGCGCGGTACATTTATGTAATCCGGTTTGGATGACATTGTGTCTATTTGAGAAGTAATCTGATACACATATTTCAAAATAGTTTCTTCTCCGGTTGAATTAATTTTATCCGCATCGTCGGATGGTCTGTGATAATCCGGGTGAGTGCCGGTAAAGAAAAACAGCACAGGGATTTTCTTTGCATAAAAAGAAGAGTGATCGCTCGGTCCGTAACCTTCGTCGTTAAAAGTTAGATTGAAATGATATTTCTGGTTATCTTTTTTTAACAGTTCTTTCCAGATTGAAGATGTACCGGTTCCATATACAATCAAACTTGTATCGGGTTTTAATCTGCCGATCATATCCATATTGATCATGGTCGACATATTTTCAATCGGAACGGGGGGATGATCAACAAAATAAGTTGAACCTAATACACCAAGTTCTTCTCCCGAAAATGAAACAAAGATAATACTTCTTTTTAATTGGTTTTTAACAGAAGCAAATTTCTCGGCTATTTCCATTAACCCGGCTGTTCCCGAAGCATTATCATCGGCTCCGTTGTGAATTAATTTTTCTTTCCCGCGGTAAAGTGAGCCGGTTTCACCGTAACCGAGATGATCATAATGAGCACCAACCACTATATACTGGTTTTTCAATTTGGGATCATTGCCCATTAAATATCCGATTACATTTTTTCCGGTCTTAGTTATTTCTTTTACTTCGGTATTTAATTTTACTTGAGTATTTTTAATGACAAATGAATTAGGAATTTTTGATGTGTTTATTTTTTCCTGAATATCTTTGAAGTTCATTCCTAGGTGATTGAATAATGAATCAATGATTTCTCTTTTTACCTGCACAGTGGGAAAGGACTCGATTCCGCTTGCACCGTCGTACCTTAATTTCATTAAATAATCACTTTCATCTTTCGGAATGAATCCGCTAACAAAAATAACTCCGGCAGCTCCTTCTTCCTTGGCAATCTTTGCTTTGTATCTATAAGGTGCATACTTTTCAAATTTTGAATGAGGATTTACCTGATCCGGGTAATATCTCATAATAATTACAATCTTATTTTTAACATCAATCCCGGAGTAATCATCGTAATTGAGATCAGGGGCAGAAATGCCGTAACCTGCAAAAACAAGTTCTCCGCTTATTGTTTTATTTCCCGAAAACGGAGTGGTAATGAAATCTTTTTCCGCCTTAGGCTGAATTTTAAAATTACCGGATTGTATTAATAATGAATTATTTTTTGTCAGTTCCAGCCCCGCAATAAAAGGATAGTTTTGGTAATAACTACTACTATTTAACGGAAGCAGTCCGGATTGTTTAAAATCATTTTTAATATATTCGGCGGCTTCGTCCGCACCTTTTGTGCCGGTTAATCTGCCTTCAAGTTTATCGGAAGCGAGGAAATTTATATGATCCTGAACTTCCCCTGCAGTAATTGCGGGATTGCTGCTATTTTGAGAAAAAGAAGGTGTTGTGAATATTAGAAGAATTATCGCAGAAAAAAAAGAAAATTTTTTCATGATTGCCCCTTTAAAATTTCTTACTAAGTATAGAGTTTGGGTAAGTACCAAACATTACAAAAATCACTTTTTGAATATATGAAGTATGTTTTAATTAATCTAATAGAATTTTATTGAATTCGGAAAAAATCTTACTATTTGTATTGAATTTGTTGTACTACGAAAAATTGATGGAATATATTACTATAATCATAGATCTGTTTATCGATAATTTTTACATTTTTTCATTAATTCATATATTTGATTGAAATAACAAATCGACTTTCTTGTTATAAATTTGCGGGCAGTAAAATGTTTAAAAAATTCTGTAATTTAATTCTTCTTTCATTGTTAATAGCTTTTACATCCTATCCCCAGGGTGCAAATTCATTCCGAATCGAACTTAAAAATGGATGGAATATTCAATCATCTAAGAAAATAAATTCAGGTGGGAAACATGTATCAAGTCTGAATTATCAAACTAAAGGCTGGTTTCCTGCCGAAGTGCCCGCTACAGTTTTAGGAACTTTGGTGAAAGACAAAGTTTATACGAAGATATTCTATTCCAAGAATCTCGATAAAATTCCGACCGGACAGTTTGAAGTACCATGGTGGTATAGAACGGAATTTATTGTTCCTAAAGAAAATGGATTAAACACAGTAAAATTGAAATTCAACGGAATAAATTATCGTGCTAACATCTGGATTAACGGAAAGCAAGTTGCACAGTCAGGTACCACGGAAGGTTGTTTCCGCAGGTTTGAAATTAATATTTCTAAGTATGTAAAATTCGGTGAAAAAAACGCTCTTGCGGTAGAAGTAATTCCTCCGGTTAAAGGCGAGCCGACTATGGGATTTGTTGATTGGAATCCGCGTCCACCGGATAGAAATATGGGTTTATGGCGTGATGTTACTTTAAAATTAAGCGGGGATGTTTCTATCAATTTCCCGTTTGTTAAAAGCATAATTGATACTGTTACATTAAAGAAAGCAGAGTTAACGGTTTCTGCAGAGGTTCAAAATAATACCGGGAAAAAAGTTGAGGGAGTACTCAGCGGTAAAATCGGAACTATTAATTTTTCTAAAAATGTGGTTCTTAATCCGGAAGAAACGAAACTAGTAACATTCACACCGGAAGATTTTCAACAACTTAAAATAAACAATCCCCGTTTATGGTGGACTCATGATTTTGGAAAGCCTGAGTTGTACTCATTAAAACTCTCATTCAATATAAATAAAAAAGTTTCCGATGAACGTCGTATAAAATTCGGGATAAGACAAGTTTCGGATTATTTCACTTCGCAGGGATTAAGAGGTTACAAACTTAACGGGAAAAAGATACTCATTCGAGGCGGCGGCTGGACTGACCACATGCTATTGAATAATTCGAAACAGAATTTAAAATATCAAATTGAATATGCAAAACATATGAATTTAAACACAATCAGAATGGAAGGATTTTGGGGAGAGGATCAGGATATTTACAATTTATGTGATGAGAATGGTATTCTGATTATGGTAGGATGGAGCGCTCAATGGGAATGGAAAGGAGTATTTGGAAAGCCTGCCGATGAATTCGGAGGGATTAAATCACCGGAAGATATGCATATAGTTTCGGAGTCATTCAGAGATCAGGTTAAATGGCTTCGAAATCATCCGTCAATATTTTTGTGGTTATACGGAAGTGATAAATTACCGAGACCGGCGCTTGAGAAAAAGTACTTGGAGATATTAAAAATGTATGATCCTTCAAGACCGTCGGTGGCATCCGCTCACGAACATACAAGCGAATTGACCGGAAAGACCGCAGTTAAAATGAGAGGTCCTTATGATTATGAACCGCCTAACTATTGGTATATTGATAAAGATTACGGTGGTGCTTTCGGATTTAATACAGAAACCGGACCCGGTCCACAGGTTCCACCCGTTGAAAGTCTGAAAAAGATGATACCGGAAGATTCCCTTTGGCCGATAAGCGGGGAGTGGTTTTATCATTGCAGCAGGGGAATGTTTAAACATCTAAATAGATATAATGAAGCTATATCTGCCAGGTTGGGCAAACCATCAAGTTTGAAGGATTATGAAAGAAAAGCTCAATACACTAATTATGAAGCTATGAGAGCAATGTTCGAAGCATTCGGTGCAAACAAATTTACCTCAACGGGAGTTATACAATGGATGTATAATGCGGCGTGGCCGAAATTATGGTGGCAGCTTTACGATTATTACTTAATGCCGAATGGAGCTTTTTACGGAGCTAAAAAAGCGGACGAGCCTGTTCATATTCAATATAATTATGGGAATAATTCGGTCGATATAGTTAACAGCACTCTTAAAAGATATAAAAATTTATCCGGTAAAGTAACCGTGTTGAATTTTAATCTTGATAAAAAATTTGAGAAAGAAACAAAATTTAATATTGATGCTAACGAATCAAAGCAAATTATGAATATTCCTGTGATTGATAATTTGAGCAAAACTTATTTTGTGGATATGAAGCTTTATAACGGAAAAAATGAGTTAAGTTCAAATTTTTATTGTCTATCGACTCAGCAGGATGAATTAGATACTGCAAAAACCACCTGGTACGTAACTCCTGAAAAACAGTATGCGGATTTAATAGAGTTGAACAATCTTCCGGAAATAAACTTAATTGTTAAATCCACTTTTCAAACAAATGGAAATAAAAAGTTAGTTACTGCTGAAGTTAAAAATAATACAAATAAATTAGCCTTTTTAATTCGTCTAACTGTAACCGCAGGTAAGCAAGATATTCCTGTGCTTCCCGTATTTTTAGAAGATAATTATTTTACCCTGCTTCCGGGAGAGAAACGAATCATAAATGGTTATGTTTATAGAAAAGATCTCAATGATAAAAATCCGAAGTTAAGAGTTTCAGGCTGGAATGTTAAAACGGTGTATCATTAATTGTAAAGAGATACCACTATAACGTAAACTGCTTTTGATAGGTAAGTTGAAAACGCAATACTTGTTTCGAGTAAAATGAGTTGAACTAATCATCACTCAGGAACGTGCACTAAAAAATATTCTTTTGCGGATTCACCGATTGTCTTTGCTTCCCTAAGTGTCATGTGCATTTCATCCGGGGTTTCCTTATCATGCCCGGCTTCCAAAATTGCCAGATCGGAATTTTTTGCTGCCTTAGCGAGCGTATCACAATAAGCAGTATCGCCTCCGTAGCAAATTTTTTTGCCATCGAATGAAAATTTAAAACCGATTGCCGGAACCTGTCTGGTATTAATCCTATCGTGAAGATATTCTTTATGGATAACGGGAAAAGGACGAACAGTTACTTTTTTAGTTGTGAAGTTTTTGTAATCCGAAATCGATATTAATTTTATCTCGTAGGGGATAGTCTTTGAATATACTTTTTTAAATGCATTATATATGCTTTCAATTTCCATACAACCTTGCGGATAATAAATGGAGAGGGAAGTACACTTGTTCATTACTCTCATGTAAGTAAGAAGCGACCACACTCCGCCGACATGATCATGATGACCGTGGCTGACAAAAATATTAGTTATGTGTAAAATTTTATTAGTTCCAATTTCTTTATTCAAGTCTCTTAATATTCCGTCACCCGGGTCCACTACAAAGTGATTTTGTCCAGCTCGTATGAGTATTCCCGTAGCAATATTGGGGATGGAGCAAAATATCTTAATATGAAAATTATCTTTCTGCCAGATTAAAGGATATTTTTGATGGATCATATATAAAAAATATTAAATTTAGTAAGTGAGTAACTATATTAATTATTTGCGTTTTTTAAAGTACTTACAATTTTTTGTATCCTTGCACCTTGCGAAAATATTAAATGAATAACTTTCAACGTTAAAGCCGAGTTCTTCGCTCATTTCATCTGGCAGTTCTTTAATTTTGGGATTAACAAACTCAACAATACGCCCGCAATCCATACAAATCAGATGATCGTGGTTTTGTCTTTTATAACTGCTTTCGTATCGGGTCATATTGTCGCCGAAATTCCGTTTACTCAGAAGATCGCATTGTACAAGTAGTTCTAATGTATTATACACCGTTGCGCGGGATACTCTGGATTTATGATTTTTCATCAATACGTACAGATCATCAGCACCGAAATGGCCTTCATATTCCAGGGCTGCATCCATCACCTCAAATCTCTCGGGAGTGATTCTATTCTTCTCACTTTTCAGGAATGATCTGAAGATTTCTGCAGCTTGTTTATTTTGACTAATCAATTTAATTCTTAATATTTATTATGTTAAAGATATACCTGCATTATAAGAATTTCAAGAAATAATTAGTTCTTAAAAAATAAAGAGAAAGATTTTTTATTCCTAAGTGGAAACATTAAAAAATTTATCAGTACCGGACACCGTGAACGTCATAATAACCGGTTTGTTAATTTACTCCCAGCAATCTTAACCCATTGACACTGACAAATGCTAAGATATAAGCTAATGCGGTAAAGGCGAAAAGTTGAATTAATGGAATCCTCCAACTCCCGGTTTCTTTCCGGGAAATTGCCAAAGTAGAGATGCATTGCAGTGCAAAAATAAAGTAGATGATTAGCCCTACAATTGTTGCTGTTGTAAACAAAGGTTTTCCGGTTCCGGAAATGGTTGCTAGTCTCATTTCCTTTATAATTGAATGCTGGAGGGTTCCGGTATCGCCGGTTACTTTAAATATTAATGCGAGTGAACTGACAAATACTTCGCGTGCTGCAAAGGTAGGTATCAATGAAACACCGACTCTCCAGTCCAACCCTAACGGTTTCATAAGTGGTTGGATGAATTTCCCCAAATCCGCTGCATAAGATTTAGATAATCTTTCTGAAGTAATAAGTTGTTCCGCTTGCTCTTTAGTTAAATTTTGAGTGTTAACTTTCGGACTAGGATTAGGGAAATATGTTAGAAGCCAGATTATAATGGATAATACCAGTATAACCGAACCTGCTTTCTTTACGTATGCCATAGAACTATGGTAGGTGTTGGTTACAACTACTTTTAATTTGGGGATCCTATAAGTAGGCAACTCAAGGATAAATGAAGAGTTATCTTCGGTATTAATAATGCTTTTTCTAAATTTATTAACCACACTGGCGATAACCGTAGAACTGACAATACTAAAAATATAAATTGCTGCGAGAGCTAATCCGGCAATCCATGATTTGCTCATGGGGAAGAGAAAAGCCAGAAAGAGTGCATAGACAGGTAATCGTGCACTACAACTCAAAAGCGGGATAATAAAAATAGTAAGCAATCGTTCCCTTTTGTTGGGAATTGTTCTTGTCGCCATTATCGCAGGTATGGCACACGCGAAGCCGGATAACATTGGGACAAAAGATCGTCCGTTTAATCCTATCTTGGAGAGAGGGCGGTCTACCAGCATTGCCCCTCTTGCCAGGTAACCGGAATCTTCGAGCAGGCCTAAAATTAAAAATAAAATCATAATTTGAGGAACAAAAACAAGAACTGCACCGGTGCCGCTTATAACTCCTGTGGATAAAAAATTTCCCAGCCAATTGTTTCCAATTAAACTCATTGTTTCCGAAGAAAGGAAACCGAATGCTGAATCCACTAAATCCATCAACGGTTGAGCTAACCAGAAAATAGAGGTAAAAGTTAATGCCATTATAAGAAAGAATAACAATAAGCCCCAATATTTATGCAGTAAAATTTTATCTATCTTTAAGGTGGATTTATCAAGTTTGTTTTCACGGTTTCTAATTAACTGTCGATTTAATATTGTTAATTGTTGGTTGGCTTCATCCAAATTTACCGGTTTACCATCGCCAGTAATTTCTTCGACAACCTTATTCTCGATTTCTTCCGTTAAATGATAATAATTTATAAGCTCAGTTATTCCCGAACCGGGATCAAAAACTACCGGTTGTTTCTTACCGGTATTGCGGAGTGTTTCGATGATTTTATCGGCAACTTTAATTAATTGTTCCGTGCCTTCGCCTGTACGCCCGTCAATTTTTATTACTTCGCAATTTAGTTCTGTACTTAATTTAACAATAGAAACCGAAAGCCCTCTTTTTTCCAAAATATCAGACATAGTAAGCGCAACTATTACGTTGAAATTTGAATCAATTAGTTGTTTTACTAACAATAAATGCCTGGACAATTGATTGGCATCTACCGTCACAACCAACAGATCCGGTACACCGAATCTCGGATGTGAATATAGAGATCCAATCGAAACATCTTCGTCAGGTGAGTTGGGTATTAGGCTAATGATTCCGGGAGAGTCAAGTATATTTGCTTCAAATTTATATTTCTTTTGAAGTCTGCTTATAGAATATTCAACTGTGGCTCCGGGATAATTTACTGTTTTATAATTTTTCCCGCTGAGGTGATTGAATAAAGTAGTTTTCCCTGAATTTGGTGGTCCGACAAGTGTAATTAGCGGAACAGATTCTATCGTTTCAACCTTCATAATAATTTAATACAATCAGCTTCATTTTTTCTTATGGCAATAACCGTTCCTCTTACGGCAAATGCGAGCGGATCTTTAAAAGCCGAAATATTCATTAATTCTATCTCTTGACCGGGAGTAAATCCTACTTCTAAAATTCTTCTTGCCGAAGGATGTGAACCGTCAATATCATTTATGATTCCTTTTTCTCCGTATTTCAATTCAGCTGCAGTTTTCATGTGATTACCTTAAATAACCGTAGAAAATAAAACATTATTTAGATTTAATCTATATAAAGATAACTAAGCTTTATGACTTTGTCAAGCATTAAGCTTATTGCCGTATGTAATTCGAGTAGGATTGTTTTTATTTTTAAATAATGCATAACTTGAATATTCAATATAACGTTAACGATTTAATAACATTACAAAATTAGAAGAACTTTTTTCACATGAATAACATTCGCAACCGAGCTCATTTTATTCTTATTTTATTATGAAAAAGTGTAAAAAACATAGTGTAAATTTACGAATAAATTTCAATTACCGGAAAGAATGATTGACAATAATACGATTGACCTTGCGGCATTCAGGTTAAAGTTGGCTGATTATTCCATTAACTCCGGCAAAGCGATATTTAATGTTAAGACCATATTCTCTTTAGCAAGGACTTACTAATTCTTTTATTATAGCTGCTAAATTTAAATTTATAATGCATCATCTAAGGTGATGTTGAATATTTATCTACAATAATTAACTGCCAAAGGTGGTATAAACCCATTTGAAATCTCGCAAAGTGACGATGTCAGAATTAGGCGTAAAATGATTGTAAAATCAAGTTGAGCAATATCGAAATCTTTGTAAAGGATTTATAACATGATTGCATTCATATGATTGCTGGGTAAAGTAAATAATCATATAAATTTATTATCATCCCTGAATAAGATATTCAACATGTATTGTCTAGATATTTAAAGAAAAATAGTTAATTCACTTTCTTATAACCTCCTAAAGTATTATTTTAGTAAAAATAAGTCCGTTTATTACAAAATGAAAAGCTTTAAGTAAGTATTATGATGGTAAAATGAACTGATGAATTCTCACTAAAAGGGTCGTATCATCACAACAAAGTTTTAATTCATGAAAGAATAAAATATAAAACTATAGAGATGACTATTTAGATGAGTTTTACCGGTATAAAAACCCTAGCTTTATTCTTTAATATAATCTTCTTCCGATTAAATATGCTCTGATTGACATTGAAGGATTTTAACGTTGTTTCATTAAGATTTTTAGATCAATTATGATTAGACTGAATCGTATACGAAGGGAGTAGTGAATTGGCAGAAGACGTTAAAAAATTATTAAATGATAAGGAGAATAAACAGGCAGCAAATGTAATGTATCAAACTAATCCCTTAACAAACTTACTTTTTCCTTCGGAGGAAAATAGTAATGTAATATATTCTATCCTTGATATGGCAGACGTAATTTTAATTATTTTGGATAAGAATAAAATTGTGCACTATTTAAATAAAAAAGCTTGTAATATTTTAGGATATAAGAGAGAAAATGCGCTGAATAAAAATTGGGATGGGCTGTTTATACCGGAAAGAATAAAAACAGAGCTTTGGACTCATGTGGAGAAACTTTTTAATTCACAGGATTTAGTAGAAGATTATTTTGAAAAACCGATTATTATCGGAAATGGCGAAGAAAGATTAATAGGCTGGCACAATTCTTCTATTAAGAATGATAAAGGAGAAGTAGAATATATTATAAGCTCGGGACATGATATAACCCGTGAGAAAAAAGAAGAGAAAATACAAAAAGTAATTCTGAGTATATTAGAAGCTGCAAATACGGAAGTGAATTTAATAGATTACTTTAAATATATTCATACTTCGGTCGGACAGTTGATGCCTGTCGAGAATTTTTATATTGCTCTATATGATAAAGAGAAAAAACTTCTCTCTTTCCCTTATTTTGTAGATAAGTATGATAAACAACTACCTTCGGAACAAATCGGAAATGGCTTAACGGGATATGTTTTAAAAACGGGCAAAGCGAGTCTAATTAATAGTGACTTAGATAAAGAACTGGTAAAAAAAGGGGATGCAGAATTAATTGGTTCGCCCTCTCGAATATGGCTCGGTATTCCTTTGAAAAACGATGGAAATACGATAGGGGTTCTAGTTGTTCAAGATTATGAAAATGAGAATACGTACGGTGAAAGAGAAAAAGAAATATTAGAAGTAATTTCTTATGCAATTTCGCGTGCTATTGAAAAAAAACGAGTGGATGAAGAAAGAAATGAGCTTATTAAAAAATTGCAGGATTTAAATATTTCAAAAGATAAATTGTTCTCGATGATATCGCATGATCTTCGAAGTCCTTTTAATTCGTTACTTGGCTTTTCGGAAATATTAACTACCGAGTACGATACACTTACGCATGATGAAATTCAGGAATATTTAAAAGTTATATATGATGCATCAAAAAATCTATACGGAATGACGAATAACCTGCTCCATTTTTCACGTTTTCAGATGGGCAGATTTGAATATAAACCTGAAAGATTAAAACTTGATAGTATGATTGAACGATGTCTTAATCTCGTAAAAGGTAATGTTGTTAAGAAGCAAATTAACTTGTCAATTGAAGTGATTCAAGCTAACGATATTTTTGCCGATGAAGATATGGTTAGTTCGGTTCTTCAAAATTTACTTTCGAATGCAATTAAATTTACAAATAGAGGCGGGGATGTAACGATTCGCTCGAGAAAGATTGTCGCCTCGAATGGACCGAATTACGTTGAAGTTGTTGTCGAGGATACCGGAATAGGTATGAGCGAAGAAGCCATGTCTAAAATATTCAAGGATTCAATATACTCCACGCCAGGAACCGAGAAAGAATACGGTACAGGCTTAGGGTTATTGTTAGTGAAAGAGTTTGTTGAAAAGAATGGAGGCAAAATTTCTGTTCACAGCCAGTTACATAAGGGGTCGTCGTTTATTTTTACTCTTCCGGCTGCTCCTTGATTTTAATATTTTAGTAAAAAATACACTGTTTATAATATCCTGGTGATAATTATATTTGGCAGAAGAAAATTAGCAAAACTGTCAATAAGTTTTCTTTAAAAATGATAATTAAATAAATAATTTTATTTGTTTGAACAATAATTGAATGTGAAAATCATTAAAAGCACTCTTTCCCATTAGGCGAAAGATTAATATTAAATTTTGGATTATGTTCAGAAGTTTTATTTTTAATAATTCCGATTTATCGTATGTTTTTTCATTTCACTTTATTTTCAATAAGTAAAACGGATTTTTGTTTTGTACTATTAAAAAACGAATGTTATTGAATCATATAAAATAAAGTATATATCTTGTCTACTATAAAAAACTATTTATAGTAGAAAAATTTACTATTAAGTGAAATTTGATCGATGCAAACTTCCATAGTTAATAAAAGCCTACTTGAGCAAACTTTTAATGAAACCCCCATCGGTATTATAATACTAAAATTTAGTGATAAGGTAATCATAGAGGCTAACCAAACTATACTTAACACTTTAAAATTTAAAAAAGAAGAACTTTTTGAGAAAACTATTGCAGAAACCGGAATTTTAGAAAAGGAAATTTTAGACCTACTATCTAATCAATCACAAATTTGTGAATATGAAATTAATATCAGAAATAAATTTGGCAAGACATTCAATTCCGCTCTTTCGTCAAAATTTTTATTCACTGGAAACGAAAGATATACTGTTTTATTTATTCGTTGCAGTAATGATAAAGTAAATACGCGGAATAATAAAAATGATAACATGATAAAATATAATCCATTAATCTCGGTTCTCGATGAAGGAATAATTTTATTTAATGATAAAGAGCAAATAGAAGCGGTAAATTCAAAGGCCGAAAAAATATTAGGGATTTCACAAGATAAATTAATAGGTGCAACTTCAGTTTTCCGGGACTGGAAAGTAATTGGTGAGAACGGTACGCTTCTTCCTGTTGCTCAACATCCGGAAGTGATTACTTTTAATACTGGAAAGCCTGTTATAAAAAAAGTTATCGGTATTAACAAACCTGAAAACAAAACACTTTGGCTCTCAATTAATTCCAAACCAATTTTTAATGAAGGGACAGAAAAACCGGCGGGGGTTATCGTTTCATTTAGAGATATAAACCGGGAGAAAATATCGGGAATAGAGTCAAATAGTTATAACATGAGTTTACAAAAAAAACTCGACATGTATCTTACAAAAATCGAGGAATTAAAGAATGCGAATAAGGAATTAAATGAATCGGAGCAAAATTTATTGAAGTTAAATGCTGATAAGGATAAAATGTTCTCAATTCTATCACATGATCTTCGCAGTCCATTCGAGGCTTTATTAGGATTTTCGGAAATGATTTCGAATGATTTTAATGATCTGAGTAAAAAAGAAATTATTTATTATGCTAAAAGCATTAATAATTCTGCAAAACATTTGCTTAGTTTGCTCGATAATCTTTTACACTGGTCGAGGATTCAATCCAATACTATCGAACACTCGCCTGAAAACCTGAACTTAATTGAAAAAATAAAAGCAGTAATAGACCTAATGAACGGCAATGCGATGAAAAAAAATATTTACCTCTATTATGACGGCTGCGAGAAAGTGAATGTTTGGGCTGATGAAAATATGTTGCAATCGGTTTTGCAAAATTTAATTTCCAACGCATTAAAATTTACCGAACAGGGAGGAGAAGTTAGAATTTCTGCAATAATTAGAGGAGCGGATGCTGAGGTTTCGGTTGCCGATACCGGGATCGGTATGGGTGATAAAGAATTAAAAAACCTTTTTAAGATTGAGAAGAAAATCTCTTCCAGACCAGGAACCGAAAAAGAAAAAGGCACAGGCTTAGGATTAATACTTTGTAAAGACCTAATAGAAAAAAACAGCGGTAAAATATCGGTAACAAGTGAAGAAGGTATGGGCACACAATTCACTTTTACCCTCCCTCTTGTAAAAAATTGATCCCCTCGCATAAAATTGTAAATCACAAATTCAGATAAGAAAAAATATTAATTAGTCATTTTAAGCATTTATAAGAAATAACTCATCTTTGTTGTTTCAAACTTGAAAAAGTATGTCATTTTCTAGTTGTCTTTGAAAACTACATCCCTCCAAAGACCAGCATGCAAGTTCAGCATCACAGGTTTGTAACATGAGTTAATTATTAAATGTTTTTTAGAATAAATTGACTTAAATAATTATTTTCTGAGTTAAGATAAAAGCCCTGAATAATCGGAAATTGTAGCTTAAATTAAGCCAGCCGATGATAGATCGCCGGAAAGAAACTGACATGAATGCAAACGAAGCAAATAAGATTTAACCGACGTTTTGCAGACAAATCAAAAGAAGATTTTTAAATTATTGCTCTGATCAGGTTTCTCCATGATTTATTTCAGCAGAAAAATGGTTACCGAATTAACGGAACTTTTTGTAACTCATTACGTCTATTATAGAAAGTGATAATAATTGCCCCTATTAGGATGGCAGTAAAAGTTGATATTTGTAATTATTTTTAGTATATAAAAACAATAAAGAAAGGAGGATACTTGTTGAAGCAATTTTTAAAGGTACCGAAGGATTGCATAGTAATATTGTGAATGTTTAATTAACATCTATTAGCAAGATTAATATAGCTATAGGAGGGATACGACACTTTTTTACCTTGAGGATAATTTTTTATTATGAACATCCATTATCCTTTTAGAAGTTATAAAAAACAACTTCGAAAAATTTTGTTCCTTAGGTTAATGAATTTATTAGAAAGGCAAGAGCAATGGAGACCATTTTTGACCACAATGTAACAGGAATAGAAATAGAAGTGTTGAACTCCTTTATACCGAGTAGAGTGATAAGAAATAAAGAAAAATATATGGTGAATATCGATATTGATAAAAGCAATGCCGATCTTTATCATCTTTACCTGTTGAGGGGTGAAATACTTAAAGCTGAGTATTATCTAAAAAGGATTAAGGATCCAAAATACAAATACTTACTTTCTTCATTTTAACATTTGAGTAGAATTTTATGAATTCACGCAGTAATTTATTCCATTAAATTATATCTTTTATATAACAATATGGAAAAATAAAAGAATAATATATCCCACATTCTTTGACTCTATTCTAAAATATAAATTTTATTTATCATGTGTTATTAAAAGTGAGTTTATTTTAAGGATTGTTCATCCGGTAAGGTGAGGCGTGTTTCTCTTATAAATTCAAATAATATCGTCCAGATCATTATTTCCCCTAATCTAATTCAAACTAAATGTTAAACTGCAGAAAATCTCTATGCTTTTTGGGAGAAGAATGCTTGTATCTGGATCTATGAATTTAAGAATTTAATTATCTTCATTTATTGACAGAGAAGAAATGATGAAGAGGAGTTTCTCCATATCCCCGATATTCCCCCGCACTATTTAGATTTTAATAACTATCTAAGTCTCGATATCTTTTTTTATTTGATCAAACTGTTTTTTAGTAATCTCACCTTTAGCATACCTTTTTTTGAGGATATCCAGTGGCGTCTCCGCATGGGAAAGCGGCCGATTATTTTGCTGTTTACTCTTTGAACTTACTATCAACCAAAAGACTAGAACGAGAACTATAATCCAAAAAATCCAGCCGAACCACATGCCTCCCCAAAACATGTTATGAAACATTTTAGTGCTCCGAATGAAATTAATTAATATTGTTTATCTTTAAGTTTACGAATATAATCAATAACTTCCCAGCGCTGTTTTTTCTTAAATTAATTTATAAACCTTGTTTAAAGAAGAATCGGTAAAAAGTGTTCCAATAGTTGTGACACTTATCATTATCCCAAAAATCCGTCTTGTAAAATAAAAATTTACTATATAATTTCGTTCTCAAAATTCGGAGAGCAACGCGTATAATTAATTGTTAAAAGCTTTTAGTTATTAATTCCTGGAAAATAAACAGCTTTTAACAATTAATTATGTGCGTTGCTTTTTTATTTTTAAACACATTAGGAGTATAGATGTCGTCAATAAACAGGAGAGCACTTTTGATTTTTCAACATCAAGTTATATTAAATATCATTTCGTCCTTTGGGAATAAAATTTTAATTCCCAAAATATATTTTCTTCCTCTTTTTCTCCTTTTCTTTATTCCCCTTACTAAAATCGTTGAGGCTCAGGATAATATATGGCAAGGCGATTATAACCTAACGTTGGCGATGGCTTCCAAATCGACAAAAATACTATCAATGCCGGCAGATACAAACAAACAGAATTTGGCAGATTTATTTAAAACCGAAAAACCCAAATTACTTCCCGAACATATCAGCTTTGGTGAAAAGTTGCTTTGGGGAAAAAATGGGGTGTTCAGAAAAACCGGTCTTGTTGCTCCACTTTCCCTTTCAGAAAGAAAGTATGAACTAAAACTTCGAAGGACTATGCTGACGACTCATCAAATAGCAGGATTTACTACTCTTGCATTAATGTATTCAACTGCATATTTCGGGCAGCGTGTAATTGACGGTAACAGAAGATTGGGCGACGTACATCAGCTTTTAGCTTCGGCAACAATAGTATCTTACACTATAACGGGTTTGTTGGCGGTATTATCACCGCCCCCACTTATACGGCGCGATCAAGAAAGTACGGTTACCCTGCATAAAACATTAGCCTGGATACATCTGGCAGGAATGATTCTTACTCCCATTATCGGTTCCATGATCCGGCATAGGCATTCTTTTAATATGAGTAAAGCTCATTTTCATCAAGTCGCAGGTTATGTAACGACCGCCGCATTTACGGCAGCTGTTTTAGTAATTGTTTTTTAATTTAGAGGGAACCAATGAAAGTAAAATATTTTATTCTTTTAGTTTTAATTTCAACCGTATCGATTTTTGCACAGACAGAAAGACTTCAAGCCGTAAAAAATGAATCTCATATCACTTATAAATTGACTCATCCATTGCATGAAATTGAATCTGTAAGTAAAGAGGCTACATGTTATATTAACGCTGATACTTCCAAAAAAGAAATTACAGCCGTCGCTGTTCAAGTCGGTGTTACTACTTTTAACAGCGGTAATTCGAACCGTGACTCTCACGCCATGGAAGTTGTCGACGCTTTAGATTATCCTTATGCCAGATTCATTAGTACAAGTGTGGTTCAAAACGGTGATAGTGTAATCGCTACCGGAAAACTAACTTTCCATGGAATTACCAAAGTAATAACAATGCATGCCTCAACAAATTGGTCTGCTCATCAACTTGTTGTAAAAGGAGGCTTTGATATAAGTTTGACCGCGTTCCATATAAAAAGACCGTCTTTGCTATTAATACCGGTTAATGATGATTTGAAGTTTTTCTTTACACAGATATTTAATTTATGAGTCCATTCTAAAAAGGATATAAAGGTTATTCTGAAAGAGCGTAGCGACTGAAAAATCTCTCATACTATAATGAATTAGAAAATATTCACTTCGTTCAAAATGACCCATCTGAGCTTTTCAGAGTAGACTCATTTATAATATCTCAAAGAGATGGTTGTTGTCAGGCGCAGATCTATATTACAATTAGATTTTGAATAAACGAATACCGGGATAAATTATTAGAACTTTACAGAACGGATATATCGTAGTAATGTCAATTATTAATGGACATTGAATTAATTAATATTTATTATCGCAGAAGTTAGTTAGTTTTTATTAGATATTTGCTTTAATAATTCTCAATGCTTATTTAAATCCTATGCAATAAAAAAATAAGTACCTGGCAGTTGTTCCTGTATTTGCCTTTTATTTGTTATTAGATTAAACTTTTATCAGATATTTCTTGTCTAAATATAACTGCTCGTAATTTCGTAAAAATGCACCAAGGGGAATCAGTATGATTTATAAATTAATTTATTTTTTCATCCTCATGTTTACCTACACCGGATTAAATTTAGCTCAGCAATCATTTGACGGAGCTGACAAAGGTACGTTGATTAAAGGTAAAGTTTATGATTCGGTACATAAAGTTCCACTTGAATATGCTAACATTGTTATTTTCTCGGTTAAAGATAGTTCACAACTGACAGGTACTGTAACAGATAAATCCGGGCAATTTATTCTGAAAAATATACCTTTTGGTGAGTATTACATGGTTTTAAGATTTATGGGATATGAATCTAACACTATTGTTAATATTATCGTTACAGAATCTAAGCAGTTGATTGATTTAGCGGATATCTATTTAAAACCTGTAGCAATTAACCTTGATAACATTTTGGTTGAGGGGAAAAGAAGTCCTATTTCATACCAAATTGATAAAAAAGTAATCGATGTTAACGAGATGCAGACGGTAATATCCGGTAATGCTGCAGATGTGTTGGAAAATGTTCCCTCCGTTTCGGTTGATATCGAAGGAAATGTAAGTTTACGAGGCAGTACTAGTTTTACTGTTTTAATTGACGGCCGACCATCGGTTATGGACGCACAGGATGCACTTCAGCAAATTCCTGCTAGTTCGATTGAAACCATTGAGATAATCACAAATCCATCCGCTAAATATGACCCTGAAGGAAATGCAGGTATTATTAATATCAAACTGAAAAAGGATAAAAACTATGGACTGGGCGGTATCGTAAACGGGAATGCCGGCATAAACGACAAATACGGCGGTGATTTCCTATTTGAATATAGGACACAGGATTTGAATTATAATTTAGGAATGGATTACAACCACAGATTTTACCCTGGTTCAGGTATACAGAGAAAAGAATTTAAATACGGAAACAACACTTCATTTTTAAATTCAAACGGAAACAGTGATCGAGGAAGGATTTCTTTTGGATTACGGGGAGGAATTGATATTAATATTAATAATTCGGATTACTTGAGTTTTGGAGGTAGATACGGAACAAGGGAATCTCAAAGAAATTCTGTTGATAATTACTTACAATGGTCTGATAATAATCCGCAACAGTTTTTTTACATGAGTAACAATAACAGGGATCGATCCGGAATTTTTTATGCATTAAATACAAACTATACACATAAATTTTTTCAAAAAGGTCATGAGTTAACCGGTGAATTTTTTATCAGTCACCATACTTCCGATGAATCAACAATTTCTTCCGAAATTCAGGATGCTGTGCAACTCAGCGGTAGAAAGACTACCGAATCCGGCCCGGAAACAAAATATCGAGGTAAATTAGATTATGTATTACCATTCTCCGAAAAATCAAAATTTCAAGCTGGCTCACAAGGTGAAATGGAGCTTTCAAAAGATTTAAACGGATTTTATGAATTTAACCCGGCAACAAATGTTTATGAATTCCAGCAGGATTTTAGTAATAATAATAAATACAATCGAAGCGAACTGGCTATATATTCAATGTACTCAAATGAATGGGATAATTTTGGATTTCAGACTGGGATAAGAACAGAATATACTTATAGAACAATAGAACTGCTCAGAACAAATCAAAACTTCCAAATCGACCGGTGGGACTTTTTTCCTTCCTTCCATACTTCGTACAAATTTGATGAAGGAACTCAGATTATGGCAAGTTACACCCGAAGGATTGATCGACCCAGAGGTTGGTATCTTGAACCTTTCTATACGTGGATGGATGCGAATAATGTACGAATCGGTAATCCTGCTCTAATACCAGAATATATAGATTCGTATGAGTTTGGACTACAAACATTTTTCGGGCAATTATCGTTTTCTAATGAATTTTATTACAGGGTGAATCATAATAAAATTGAACGGGTTCGATCTGTGTATGCCGAAAATGTGAATTTGACTACTTTTGATAATGTGGGTACCGACTATTCGCTTGGCTCGGAATTTATGCTGATTTTTGATCCTTTAAAATTTTGGAATATTAATCTTATGGGTAATCTTTATGATTACAGGATCGAAGCCAATCTTAATGATGTTCCGCTCAGCCGAAAGAGTTTTAACTGGTCAGCTAGAATGAGTAACGGATTTAAGATTGGTGAATCGACGCAGTTTCAATTCAATGGCAGATACCGCAGTCCTTCCGTTTCTTCTCAAGGCAGAAGAGAGGGATATTTCTCCACTGACCTTGCGTTAAAGCAGAATTTACTTGGAAAGACATTATCTTTGACATTACAGGTGAGGGATTTGTTTAGCACAGCAAAACATGAATTTACTTCTCAAGGAATTGATTTTTATTCATACAATTATTTTACTCACGAGTCGCCCGTGGTAATGCTGAACATTAGATTTAATTTTAATAATTATAAAAAAGATGAAAGGGGAGGAGGTCAACCCGATAACGGATTCGGTGGGGAAGAAGACCTTTGATGATTATATTATTCAATATGCATTTTGAACATACGGCATTTCTAAGTGGTTTTGTAATTACAAAGCCTTTATTGTGCGGGCAGATTCCTGGATATGATTTACTCTTTGAATTGAAAGCAAATGATTTTCATAAGTTTTAGATTTGGCTTTACAATGGAATGGAATTGAATTAAATAGCCTTTGTTGGGACGAATAAATAGTACATCAAAAAGAATTCACATCGGTTGAATAAATTTAAAAACCGGATTGAAAAAATAATATTTCAATCCGGTTAGCTTGAAAACTTGGTTTAAACTTTACGGTAGTATAAAGTAGAACAATTTTGAGAAAAATTATCTAGTTGTTACTGGTTAATCTTTGAATATCATCACGAATTTTTGCAGCTCTTTCATATTCTTCGGCATCAATAGCTTCCCTTAGTTTATCCTGTAAAGCCGCAATTCTAGCCTCCTTAGTCTTTGGGACTTCCTCTTCATACTGCCTGCTGGGAATGTCTTTTTCCGCATCTTCGGAAGGGATAAATGCAGCAGTAGACATAACATTTTCGGCAACATAAATGGGTGCCTGTGCTCTAACAGCAAGTGCAATTGCATCGCTTGGGCGGCTGTCAATTTCATTGGTTAAAGCGGAAACCTCCAGAATTATTTTAGCATAAAAGGTATTTTCCCTGAGTTCATCAACAATAATTTCCATGATTGTTCCTCCTAGGTTATCGATAACCTGTTTTAATAAATCATGAGTAAGAGGCCGGGGAGGTTTTATACCTTCTATTTCCAGGGCGATAGCTTGAGCTTCGAAAGCCCCGATAATTATCGGAAGCCTTCTCGTCCCACTAATTTCTTTCAGCAAAATTGCATAAGCACCGCCGGTGGAAGGACTGGAAGATAGTCCCAATATTTCACATTGAACCTTTTGCAAAAAATACTCCTAAAACTTTATGATTTAATTTTCTTTATCTCTTCAATTAATGGCGGCAAAATTTCAAAAACATCTCCAGCAATTCCATAGTCGGCAACAGTAAATATCGGTGCGTCTTTATCTTTATTGATGGCTACAATAAATTTTGATGAAGACATACCGGCTAAATGTTGAATAGCACCTGAAATTCCGCATGCAACGTACAGAGAAGGAGAAACTGTTTTCCCGGTTTGCCCTACCTGTTCTCTATGTGGGCGCCAGCCTGCATCTACAACTGCCCTTGAAGCTCCTACTGCTGCACCAAATGCATCGGCTAATTCTTCAACAAGATGAAAATTTTCTGCTGATTTAAGTCCTCTACCTCCGGAAACAATTATGTCTGCTTCCGCAACATCTAATTTTCCTTCAGACTTTATGAATTCAACCACACGGGTTGTCAGGTTAGGCGAAGAGACTTCTCTTGTATCAACTTCGGGCAAGGCTTCGGTTTCCAAAGCTAGTGATTTAAAAACATTTGGTCGTATTGTTAATATTCTCTTTTCACTATTAAATTTAACGTCAACCAAAGCTTTGCCTGCATATACAGGGCGTGTAGCAACAACTTCATCATTGTCGGTATTAATTTCAATACAATCCATAACAACAGCAGCGTTGTACCTAACCCCGATTCTTGGAGCCAAATCTTTGCCTAACCCAGTGTTTGGTAATATAAGATAATTTGCGTCAATATCTTGTGCATAATTTACGGCTAATTCGGAGTATGCACTTGGTGAATAATTACTAAGGTTTTCGTTTTTAAAATGAACAACTTTTTTAATTCCGTATTTAGGAATCTCGTTTAAATTATCAATATCATTCCCGATAACAAGAGCTTCAGCATCTATACTTAATTCCTTTGCAAGCTTTGCGGCAACCCCGATTGCCTCAAATGATACTTTCTTTAATTTACCTTCTCTTTGTTCCAAGACTGCTAATATTTTATTTGCCATAATTAATATTTCCTTTTTAAATTACTTTCGCTTCTTCATGTAAAAGTTTTACTAATTCGGGCACTGCTGAACTGTCTTCTCCCAAAATTCTTCCGGGTTGTTTAGCAGGCGGTTTTCTCATCTTAATTACCGTGGTAAGATTTTCCCCCGTTGCCGCCGGTTTTTCTTCGATTGTTTTTCTTTTAGCAGCCATAATACCTTTTAAAGAAGCGTACCTTGGTTCATTCAATCCTTTTTGTGTGGTAATAACTACGGGCAACTCTGTTTCTACTATTTCCCTGCCTCCTTCCACTTCAGTTTCTGCTGTTACTTTTTTATCATTAATGTCCAATTTTACGACTACTGAAATGCAATTAAATCCCAGGAGTTCCGCGGTCATTTGACCAACGACAGAATTATCATAATCAACAGATTGTTTTCCGCAAAATACTATATCACATTCGAGATTTTTAATTTCTTCGGCGAGTGCCTTAGCAACATTGAAAGAATCACGGGGATTATCATCTTTTAATAAAATTCCTTTGTCTGCGCCCATGGCGAGTGCTTTTCTAATAGTTTCCTTACTACTATCAGAGCCAACGCTGATTACAGTTACCTCGCCCCCGAACTTTTCTTTTGTTTTTAGTGCTTCTTCAACGGCAAATTCATCGTATGGATTGATTACGTATGATACTCCAGCCGGATCGATTGTTTTATCATCAGAACCTAATTTTACTTTAGTAGCAGTATCCGGAACATGACTCGCACAAACAGCAATTTTCATTGGTTAACCTCCGGTTATTTCTTTTATTTTTGATAAAAAATATAAACATACATCCCTATAAAATCAAACTTCGTAAACTTAGTGTGCAAATGATTATATTATCATTGATCAAATTATGAACTTTATACTTTTGTTTTATTTTTATACATTTTAGTATGAAAAACGAGTTAACTAGTAAACCGGTAATAGATTTTGAAATTGAAGAAGAAACTACTACTAAATTAGTAAGCCGGGTAGTTCTATATAATGATGACTGGCATACATTTGATGAAGTAATTTCACAGTTGATAAAAGCCGTACACTGTACTTACCAGAAAGCCAGGGCGCATGCGTTTGAGGTTCATGTTAAAGGAAGTTCCATCGTATTCGACGGATCAATAAAGGATTGTCTTCGTGTCTCTTCAATATTGGAAGAAATTGCATTGAATACTGAGATTATTACGTAATATAAAAATTCTAACCGTAAATTAACTTCAACAACTTTCTCCTTAATAGGATACATCACAATTCTTATATTTGTCATTTCAAGATATTTTTGAAGAATTGATGCATGAATCTGCATGCAAGCGTGCCACATTCGGTCATACTTTTGTTTTGATCGAGGAGTATAATTTCAATATTATTATAAACACATGCCGGTGTTAATTCATTGTATATACTAATTGAACTGCCTATATTTGTAATCTTAATAAAATAAATAAAGGAAAGTTGTGAAAAAGGTCAGAGAAGATATAAGAAATATCGCAATAATTGCACATGTCGATCACGGTAAGACTACGCTTGTAGATCATATGTTAAAGCAAACTGGTGCTTGGAGAAAAAACCAGCATGTAGAAAAAAGAGTTATGGATTCCAATGCACTTGAAAAAGAGCGGGGAATTACGATATTGGCTAAAAACTTAAGTATTAAATTTGATAATATCAAAATAAATATTATTGATACTCCCGGTCATGCCGATTTTGGAGGCGAGGTAGAAAGAACTCTTAGAATGGTTGACGGTGTACTTCTATTAGTAGATGCTGCTGAAGGACCTTTACCGCAAACAAAATTTGTTTTGAAGAAATCACTGGATCTCGGGTTAAAACCTATTGTGGTTATTAATAAAATTGATAGAAAAGATGCGCGCCCTAATGAGGTTCTTAACGAGGTCTTTGATCTATTTGTTTCACTCGGTGCTTCTGAAGAACAGTTAGACTTTCCTTTTGTATATGCCATTGCAAAAGAAGGCATTGCTAAAATCAACTTGGATGATCCTAATGAATCACTGAAACCGCTTTTAGAGATTATAATAAAAAACGTACCCGCTCCTGAGGCTGATCTTGAAGAACCTTTCCAAATGTTGATTTCCGCCATAGATTATAACGATTATCTCGGAAGAATAGGAATCGGAAGGATAAAAAACGGTAGTGTTAAGATTGGTGATAACATGCTTCATATTACCAAGACCGATGAAAAAGTAAATGCTAGGATTACTAAAATTTATACATTTGAAAACATCAAGAGATTGGAAGCGCAAGAGTTGACCGGCGGTGATATCGGGGCAATTGCAGGTCTTGAGGATGTTGATATCGGAGATACAGTAACCAGCCCTTTAAAACCGGAATCTCTTCCTTTCGTTGCAATAGATGAACCTACCATTACAATGAATTTTATAATTAATAATGCACCTTTTGCCGGTCTGGAAGGAAAATATGTTACAACCAGGCACATAAGCGAACGTTTATCCAGGGAATTAAAATCGAATGTGAGCTTAAAAGTTGAAATGACGGATTCGCCGGATGTTTTCAAAGTAAGCGGCAGAGGGGAACTGCATCTATCAATACTTGTCGAAAATATGAGGCGTGAGGGTTACGAAATGCAGCTAAGTAAACCCCAGGTAATTTTCAAGAAAATCGATGATGTATTGTGTGAACCTATGGAACATGTAATTATTGATGTGCCCGAAGAGTTCGTAGGAGTTGTAATTGAAAAACTCGGTAAAAGAAAAGCTGAGATGAGAAATATGTTAACATTTAATGAAAATACCAGGCTTGAATTTATTATGCCGTCAAGAGGGTTAATTGGATATAGAGCCGAATTTATGACAGATACAAAGGGTACTGGTATTCTTCATCATAATTTTGAAGGATATGAACCTTTTAAGGGTGAAATTGTACATAGACAGAGAGGTGCCTTAATTGCAATGGACGGTGGAACGTCATCGGCTTATGCTATGTTCAAATTACAGGAACGTGCGGTGTTTTTTATTGAGCCGGGAACTAAAGTTTATGAAGGCATGGTTGTAGGCGAAAATTCAAGAAATAATGACATGCGCGTTAATGTTACTAAAACTAAACAACTAACAAATATGCGTGCATCGGGTGCCGATGAGGCTATAAGACTCGAGCCCCCTACAATTCTATCTCTTGAACAAGCTATTGAGTGGATAACAGAGGATGAATATGTTGAAGTGACGCCCCAAAGTATACGTATCCGTAAAAAATTTCTAACAGAAATGGATATGAAGAATGCCAGATTAGCTGCTAAACAGAAGGTAGCAGAAACCGTTTCTTGACCAAAAGTTATAAGAATAAATTTTCGGAATTATTTATCAGGAGGTTCAAATGTCAGAAAATGCAGTCCAGGGATTAAAACCCGAAATATTGTGGGAAAGATTTTACGAAATAAGCCGGGTTCCCCGACCTTCAAAAAAAGAGGAGAAAATCCGGGAACATTTGAAAAAATTAATAACAGATTTAAATCTGCAATTTAAAAGAAGATAAAGTCGGGAATATCCTTATCATAGTTCCGGCAACTAAGGGTTATAAAAATTCTCCCGTTGTTGTTTTGCAGGGACATGTAGATATGGTTTGTGAAAAGAATAAAGGGACAGTCCACGATTTTGATAATGATATTATTAAATTAAAACGTGAAGACGGCTGGATTACAGCGGACGGTACAACTTTAGGAAGCGATAACGGTATCGGTGTGGCTGCTGCTTTAGCGGTTATAACAGATACGGATGCGATTCACGGACCACTTGAAATCTTGTTGACGGTTGATGAAGAAACAGGCTTGACGGGTGCAAATAATCTACAGCCGGGATTTATTACGGGGAAAATATTACTAAATATGGATTCTGAAGAAGACGGTGCTTTTTATGTAGGCTGCGCAGGCGGAGTAGATACCGTTGCAAATTTTAAATTGGAAAAAGCAATTGTCCCTGAAAATTCATCGGCTTATAATTTAGTAGTTTCCGGTTTAAGGGGCGGACATTCCGGTTTGAATATTAACGAAGGTAGAGGGAATGCTATTAAAATATTAGCAAGAGCAATAAAGGAATTGGAAGGTGTTAAATATTATATCTCCAAATTAGACGGCGGAAGTAAAAGAAATGCGATTCCAAGGGAGGCTGAAGCTCTTTTATTTATTAATAATAAAGAAGCAAGTAAAGCAGAAAACTTAGTAAAAGAATTTGAATCAGACGTAAAGAACGAGCTTAAAATTTCCGATAACGGACTCACTGTAAGCATGAAACCATCGGAGGAATCTTCCGATTTTGTATTTACAGAAGATTTAGGAAATAGAATTGTGAACACTCTTTTATCTTTACCCCACGGTGTTATTTCTATGAGTCAGGATATACCCGATTTGGTAGAAACTTCCACAAATATTGCAACAATTTTTACTGAAAATGAAAATATAAGGTTAGGAACCAGTCAAAGAAGTTCCATTGAAAGTGCAAAGAGATATATCGCAGAGAGTGTTACTGCAATATTCAATTTGGCTGGTGCAACCGTAAATTCGGGTGACGGGTATCCCGGTTGGAAACCCGATATGAATTCACAAATATTGAAAACCTCGAAAAATGTATTTGAAAAATTATTCAAAAAAGAACCTGAGATTAAAGCCATTCATGCCGGGTTGGAATGCGGGATTTTAGGCGATAAGAATCCTGGGCTGGATATGGTTTCATTCGGTCCAACCATTCAAGGAGCGCACTCGCCTGATGAGCGTGTTAATATACAAACTGTTGAACATTTTTATGATTTGCTGAAAGGCATCTTGAAGACCATCGCAGTAAAGTAATTAAATTAACGTAGCACAGATTACTAATCTGTGCTACATAAAATTTTTAGGCACAAAGGGCGCACTGACAATTTTCATAAATTTCTTCATAACCGTAATCAATTGTCAGTTCTTCTCCGGCCGAAATATCACGATCTGCAATTAGTAATAAACTATTTTCATCTCTGTCCACTACCTCGCAATTATAATCACAATTATGATTGATATATTTTATTTTGCGGGTCATCGACGTGTCAATATAGTTATCACCGTTCCAAAAAATATAAACGTTGTCATATTCTATCTCACGTCTTTCACATTCATCACCCGAAATAACTTCACCCTCAATCACCATAATAGGGGCATTCTTGGGAATGTCGACTGTTGTGAAAATTCCAAAGCCGTGGATATCTGAAGAACTTACTTCTACAAATTTTTCAAAATTATTCTTGTCATTCATCTGAGTTACTATGATTCCTTTCATATTTTAATATTTTTTTAATTAATTCATGTAAAAAAGAATGATCAAAAATTGGATAAGTATATTTTAATTCTTCGGGCAAATTATTTATATTATAATCAAAACTGTAAAGCAGATTGTCGGTCAATCCATAGTAACTTACTTTCATTATACCATATTTTACGGTGTTTAGATTAATTGCATACAATGTTTGAGATCGATAGATTTTCTTTGGGATTTCTGAAAAGATTAAAGGTGGGCGATACATTTGTAAAATCCAGATATCTGCTTTATTATCCTTTACACTATCAAGTTGAGAAGCATCATACCAAATTTTGACACTGTCGTTAATTGTTAACGGGTCCCATCTATGGTTGTATGTCTGTGCATATACCGAAGGGAGACAGTATAATATACTCCATAGTAATATTATTAATTTTCGCATCGTAAAATAATTATAAATATTAAACGAATTGAAAATACTTAAATTAATTGATAGATAAAATAATTCAGTATCACAGAATACAAAATTAAGTAATAATGTATCATGAGTGATATAAGAGAAATAGTAATAAAAATATTAACAAAAAAATTATATGCTAAAAATGAATGACGAAAGCAATGTAAGTTTGGGAAAGGTTGTTTGCACCCTTCCTCATATTTATTGATTTACGCGGTTGCTTAAAATTCAATTTTGATTTTTACTTCCAGGTGCAATATTTTTGATTAATTATGTGATATATATCTGGTGAATTTGTATTTGATAATTAACATAGTGCTCGAATTGAATAATTATTTAAAAATATTAAAACAAGACTATAATAAAGTTAAATAATTTATATGTTATTGAAGTATTTGTGAGGATGATTTAGTGAATTAAATTAACTCTTTATTATTCGAATGCTTTTCATTAACTTAATTTTGGAAGAATTATTAATTTTATAGCTCTATATCGTTTTACTAAAAACTTGTCCTATCTGTAAGAATGTTTTATAAGTGGAAAAATTAAAAAAGTAAAGAGTGGTGGATAACAAAGAAAGTTAATTTAAAAAGTTTATTTTCGAGATATGGACTTTTCAATTTTTTTCTGCAAAAGAATACATGTTTGTTAGTATAATAATTTTTTAAATAAGGCTTATTAATAAGATTTCGTTTGGAATTAACTTATAAAAGGAGAGTAAATGGCGTTATTACCAATAACACTATTCGGCGATAAAATGTTGAGAAAAAAAGTTAGTCGCGTAAGTGAAGTGGATGTTAAGACTATTGAATTAATCAAGGATATGTTTGAGACGATGCGGAATGCAAACGGAATCGGACTTGCTGCCAACCAGGTAGGTGCGAATAAATCAATTTTTGTTGTGGATATTTCCGTTGTTGAAGGATATGAAGATGCAGAACCTTTAGTTGTAATTAATCCTAAAATTATAGAACAATCTGCAAAAATTGTGGAAATTGAAGAAGGTTGCTTGAGTATTCCGAATATAAGGGCGGAGATTGAAAGACCGGAATCAATTAAAATTACATTTCAGGATACGAATCTTGATGAACAAACAATTGAAGCAGACGGAGTTCTGGCTAGGGTTTTGCAGCATGAATATGATCATTTGCAGGGAACATTATTTACAGATCTGCTGACCGATGATAGACTTAAAAAATTAAAACCCGAATTAGATCTAATTAGAAAACGCGAAGTTGATTTTGAATACCCGGTTTCGGAACGCCTTGATTACCAATTACAATGATATAAGAAATTTTTATTATGAAAATCATATTCATGGGCACTCCTGATTTTGCCATCCCTTCTTTAAAAAAAATTATTGAAAGTAAACATGAATTACGGGCAGTTGTAACTGCACCGGATAAAGAAAGAGGGCGAGGACAAAAAATATCTTTTACCCCGGTAAAAGAATTAGCCATTAAGAATAAGCTTCCAGTACTACAGCCGGAAAAATTGCGTGATGAGGAATTTGTTTCTCAACTAAAATCCTTTAAGCCGGATTTATTTGTAGTGGTCGCATTTAAAATTTTACCAAGAGAAGTATTCACTATTCCTGCAAAGGGTTCATTTAATCTGCATGCATCGCTTCTTCCCAAATATCGTGGTGCCGCCCCTATTCAATGGTCTTTAATCAAAGGTGAAAATGAGACGGGCGTTACTACATTTGCACTCGAAGATAAAGTTGACACCGGCAACATCTTTCTTCAGGAAAAAATTGATATTGAGGGAAATGATAATCTTGGATCATTACACGATAAACTGAGTCTGCTCGGTGCTGAAGTTGTTCTAAAAACTATTGATTTGATAGATTCGGGAAATTTTGAACTAAAAGCTCAAAACAGTACTCTGGCTACTCCTGCACCTAAGATTACGAAAGAAATGTGTGAAATAAACTGGCAATTACCTGCCTCGGATATTTGTAATTTAATCAGAGGATTATCTCCGGTGCCAGGTGCATTTTTTATCCATGAAGATAAAGTGATAAAAGTTTACAAATCATCAGTAACCGACAATTCAAATTTATCGCCGGGTGAGATTAGCCAGACAAAAAAACAGTTGATCATAGGATGCGGAAAAGATGCATTAAGCATTGAAGAATTACAGCAAGAAGGGAAAAAACGATTAGATATTGAAGCCTTCCTACGCGGATTTACTTTCAGTTGAGTGTGATTAATTTTACTGCATAAATCAGGATAATTGCGGATCATCTTTATTAAGGATGATTATCTTGATTTTGTATTACTTTTTAAAACTCATTTAGTTTTTTGAACCAGCTTTATTAATTAAGAGGATTGTAATGGAGTTTAAAAATAATATTTTAGAAGCTGTTGGAGATACCCCGCTTATAAGATTAAATAAGTTAAACAGCGGATTGAAACCGCAGATATTTGCGAAACTCGAATCTTCAAATCCCGGCGGAAGTGTGAAAGACAGAATAGGAATGGCAATGCTGGAAGGAGCCGAACGAAGCGGGAAAATAAAACCAGGGGGAACGGTGATTGAAGCGACGAGCGGAAATACAGGAATCGGTTTGGCACTTGCCTGTGCGGTAAAAGGCTATAAATCAATTTTTGTTGTTACAGATAAAGTCAGTTCTGAAAAAATAAATTATCTTAAAGCTTTGGGCGGTGATGTAATAGTGGTATCAAATGCGGTTAATCATGATCATCCGGATTATTATATTACTGTTGCAAAAAAAATAGAAAAAGATACACCAAATTCTCTTTTCATGTACCAGTATTCAAATCCTGCAAATCCCGAAATTCACTACCACACAACAGGTCCCGAAATATGGCGGCAGACTGACGGGAAAATAACTCATTTTGTTGCCGGCATAGGAACAGGCGGCACTATCAGCGGAGTGGGGAGATACTTAAAAGAGAAGAATAAAAATGTTCAAATTATAGGTGCTGATCCCTACGGTTCAATTTTTAAAACATATAAGGAAAAGGATGAACTGATTGAAAGTACACCTTACCTGGTTGAGGGAATCGGTCAGGATTGTCTTCCGAAAAACGTGCACTTTCAGTATATCGATAAAATTTATAATATCAGCGACATGGATTCTTTTAAATTTGCAAGAATGCTTTCTCGCGAAGAGGGAATATTCTGCGGCGGAAGTACCGGCACAATTTTAGGGATTACCCTGCAAATCGCCGAAGGTTTAACCGAAAACGATGTGGTTGTGTTTGTAGTTTGCGATACCGGTGAAAGATATCTTACAAAATTCCATAGTGACGAATGGTTAAAAGAAAAGAGATTGCTTCCTACAGAAATTAAGACACTTCATGATGTATCCTTTGCAAAAGGAAACGGGAGTGTGCAAAACCTTATTTCTCTTAATGCTATTGATAGAGTAAAAGATGCAGTTGAAGCTCTTAATAATAAGGGATTTTCACAACTCCCTGTAATACAAAACGGGGAATCTGTGGGAAGTATCAGGGAAGCTCGCTTAATGTCGAAACTTTTGGATAATCCTGAACTTATTGATTCAAAAATTGAAGATGTAATGGAACCAAGTTTTCCTACATTGGACGAAAGAACCGAACTCTCGGTTGTTAAAAAATATTTGAGCGATTCACCGGCAGTTCTTGTTACTGAGTACGGAAGGATTATAGATATCGTTACTAGATATGATATAATCGAACATGCTAATTTTTCGTAATAAATTTTATTAATCAGAATTAAAGGATTTTTCACTATGGGATTTTCAACGGATGCAATTCATGCCGGACAAACACCGGATCCGGTAACCGGCGCGGTAATAACACCAATCTATCAAACTTCTACTTATGCACAGGAAGAACTAGGCAAACACAAAGGTTATGAATACGGAAGGACTCATAATCTTACTCGTCAAGCAATGGAAAAAAATATTGCTGCTCTTGAAAAAGGAAAGCACGGTATAGCATTTTCTTCCGGGCTGGCTGCTACACATGCTTTAATGAGTCTTGTCAAAGCCGGTGATCATGTCGTGATCTCAAATAATGTTTACGGCGGCACATACAGATTATTTGAATTGGTTATGAAAGATTACGGTATCGATTTTTCATGGGTAGATACAAGTGAATTGTCTAATATTGAAAATGCGATAAAGGAAAACACAAAGCTAGTTTATCTTGAAACGCCCACAAACCCGATGCTCAATTTAACGGATTTGGAAGGTGCTGCAGCAATTTGTAAAAAGCATAATCTCATCAGTATAGTTGATAATACATTCATGAGTCCGTATTTTCAAAATCCTTTAACACTAGGGTGCGATATAGTTCTTCACAGTTCTACAAAATACATTAATGGTCACAGTGATGTTATCGGCGGAATAATTGCAACGAATGACGATAAAATCCATGAACGTCTTAGATACATTCAAAATGCTGCAGGCGGAGTTCCTTCACCTTTTGATTGCTGGCTGGTTCTTCGTTCCACAAAAACACTTGCTGTAAGGATGGAGAGGCATAATAAAAATGCAATTGAATTTGCTAATTATCTCGATAAATCAAATCTGGCGAAAAAAATATATTATCCCGGATTACCTTCCCACCCGCAGCATGAATTAGCAAAAAAACAAATGCGTGGTTTCGGGGGAATGATATCGGCGGATTTCGGAGACATTGATTTGGCGAAGAAAATTCTGAAAAATGTTAAAGTCTTTACCCTGGGTGAAAGCCTGGGAGGGGTAGAAAGCTTAATCAGTCATCCTGCAAGCATGACGCATGCTGCGGTTCCTAAATCAGACAGGGAAAAAATGGGATTAACCGATAGTCTCGTCCGCTTTTCTGTAGGAATTGAAGATATCGAAGATTTGATTGCGGATATTGAGCAAGCTATTTAGGTACCCAGTTGGGTTAACAGTTCCCTCACTCGGTCATTTTTTAAAATTAGATCCTAAATAGTTTAAACGGTCTTTTTAATAATGTTGCATATGAATTTGATTTGCATTCTAAACATTGTACTGCCATAAAAATCTTTTATTGTATTTTTTGAAAATAAGATCAACTTTATTTTATGAAGCTAACTTATCTTAACCAAGTCCCTACAGCTACTCCTAGAAAAGATGCAATTGCATAGCCAAGAGTACCGCATAAAACGGCAGGGATAACTAACTCGTCCCATTTTCTTGCAACAGCCATTGCTGCAGCGGTAGTCGGACCTCCCATATTAGCATTTGATGCAATTACAATTTCAGAAAGATCAAGGTTAAATATTCTTCCGGCAATCAAAATAAAAATGAGATGAATAAGCAATATTAATCCGGCAAAAATAAATAAGATAGGTCCATAATTTAAAACGATGATAAGGTTAGCGCTAGCGCCGATTACGGCAAAGAAGATTTGCATTAACATCGTTCCAATTTGATCGGCGCTGCCAAGTTTATTCATTTGCTTAGGAAATATTGTAGCCAGTGCAATTGTGAGTAAAGTGAGAATTAATATTGCGCTCCCTTGAAGCTGTATCAAATCCTGAAAGTAAAAGCTGACTGCACAAATTGCCATTGCAATTGCCAAAGATGTTGTAATATTGATTAAATTTAATTCGGAATCATTATTATTTAGTTTAACATCTTCATCAGTTAATGTTTTTGCTTTATCGTCGTGATAAGTAGAAAATACTTTCCTCAATAATCCAATTGAAGGCAGCGCAAATAGAATTAGAAAATACACGGTCATTACAAGATTATCGGCTGCAACTCCTGCTGCGATTAGATTAGAAGAATGCAATTGAAGAGCTTCCGATACGGCTACAAAATTCATTGATCCGCCGATATAAGTTGCGCAGAAAATTCCTGCCAGTTTCCATCCTTCTGCGCCGAGTGAGACAATCTCAAATGCGACTATTGTACCGATGATAGTCCCGATCGCTCCAAATGCAAAAGCAATAAGAGTAGGGCCTGCCTCTTTTATTATTCTCCTGAGATCGGCTTTGAATAAAAGCAGCGGAATTGCCAGCGGAACAAGATAAGACCAGACAATATCATATGAGGGAGCGTTTGTCGGGATTATCGAAAGGTTGGATAATATAAAACCAATAATAATAGTTACTACAACGGCAGAAAGCTTTGCACCCCATTTTGTTTTCTCTGCCCAAAATCCGAGCGCTGCGGCTATGAATAATATAGCCCATATTGTCCAATGATTATCTGGAGATATTATTGTTCCCGGATGCATTTGTGCCCTTTACATTTATGAGTTTTTATAATTATGAATCGGATTTCAAGTTAATTATTAAAAGCAATTTTTGCAATAAGTACATATTAACTTTAATCTTACAAAATTTTATTTTTGATGAAATTTATAACCAATTTGTCTTTTCATTGAAGATAAAAGTTTTCTAAATAATGAATGAGTCCACTCTAAAAAGGGTATTCGTGTCATTCTAAAGGAGCAAAGCGACTGAAAAATCTCACATATTATAATGAGTTATAGATTATTAGCTTCATTCAGAATTTCTCGTCTGAGTTTTATAGAGTGGACTTATGAATTATTTATCATTTCAAAGGATGATATATAAACCGTGAAAAGAAATATTTTATAATTGTGTAACTTTTTCTTCAGTAGTTTTTTTGATGTGAAAAGTTAGAAAAAAATTTTATTAAAAATTTCTAATAAACGCACCTTAAGTGAAGTATAATATTTGTTTGCATAACTGCTAATTTCTAATTTTATTAACATTAAGCGCGCACATACTAAAATCTTTTTTATTTAGCTTTCAGATTCATCCCCGGAATTTATCAAGTTAGTGTTTCTAAGTTCTTCTTATTGTTATCGATTATCCTATCTATTGATTTTTAAACTGTGTAAATTTAATTGTAAGAAATTTTAACCAAACATGGGGATTTTTTTATGGACACAGATGTAAAATCATCAAAGGAACAAAATTCTGTCGATGATACAAAGTATTCGATGGACACCCATCTGATATACGGAAAAAATGTAAGTAAAAAGTGGGATTATGCCCATCACGTTTTACCCCCTATTTCCTCTTCAGTCGTGTACAGACTTGATTCGGTTGAAAGAGGAGCAGCAGGTTTTCTTGAATTTGCTAATTCTCCGGTTTCCGGGGAAGAGCCGATGCCGATTTATATTTATGACAGGCTTGGCGAACCGAATAAAGATATTTTGGAAGAAAATCTTGCATATGCGGAAAAAGCTGAGATGTCGGTAACATTTGCTACCGGAATGGGAGCCATTTCCGGTATCCTCGGTATGTTAACTAAAACCGGTGATGAAATCATTGCTCACAAAACAATGTACGGATGTACTTTTTCTCTTCTAACAAATTGGTATCCTCGCTTCAATATTAAAACTAATATGTTAGATTTAACCGAGCCTAAAAATATTCAAAATTATATCACTCCTAAAACAAAAGTTATTTATATAGAATCTCCCGCAAATCCGAATCTTGATATCATTGATATCAGAGCCGTCCGAAACATTGTTGATGAATATAATAAAGAACGCACCGAAGCTGAAAAAATAAAAATTGTTGTAGATAATACTTTTGCTACTCCATACTGTCAAAGACCGATTGAATTAGGTGCAAATTTTTCAGTTAATTCATTGACAAAAGGTATTGGCGGATTCGGGACGGATATGGGCGGTGTTGTTGCCGGAAAGAAAAAGTACAAAGATATGCTTCTGCTGTATAGGAAAGATTTCGGAGCTGTTTTAAATAATAAAAGTGCGTGGACGGTGATGACATATGGGCTGCCTACTCTTCCTGTTAGAATAAAGCATCAGCTTAAATCTGCTATGCATGTTGCAGAATTTTTGGAAAGCCATCCTAAAGTGGAGTACGTTAATTACCCGGGATTGCCGGGATATAAACATTACGAGCTTGCAAAAAAACAAATGGTTGATTACAACGGTAATTTTGCTCCGGGCAGTCTTATCTATTTTGTTTTGAAAGGCACTGATGGGAACGAAAGTAAAGAAAAAGCTAAAAAATTTATGAACTATGCAGCTAAAAATGCATACACTATGACCCTGGCAGTTAGTCTTGGGCATACCCGTACGCTGATGGAACATCCTGCTTCGATGACTCATTCTATGTTCCCGGTCGATAAACTGATGGCTTTCGGTATCAATCCGGGCGGTATCAGGCTGGCGGTGGGATTGGAAAGTGTGGATGACATTCTAACGGATTTGGACACTTGTTTAAATATTCTTTAATTCATTCTTATGTCCGTTGTATTGTATAAAAAATATTGAGTATAATTTATTATCCCCTCGGCGGTTTAAAGTTAGATGTATCGCCCGGGTAATGATGTCCTTTTTTCTCAGGGGATTCATAAAATGTACTTAATACTTTTTAAAAAATATTATACTTGGTAAAAGGTCACTTGAAAAAATCTTAAATTTTAGTGACCTTTTTATTTCTATTCATTAAAAATGCGATATTAAAACATAATCTGGAAAGCATGATGAGAAAAATAATCTTCTTTGTATTTTTATTAATTTTAGTTTCCGGTATCAATACAGTTAACGCACAAGAAAAAGCAGAGCCGCAGGACAGTATCGAAGTGTATATAATGGATTCATTCGTGACACCGGAAGTACCGCATACATTTATGTTATCCTTTTTTACAAGTGCACGTTGTAAATCCAAAGTAAAAATTGACGGCAAATATGAATACACCGTTTCCGGAAAGCTCACTGAAAATCATAGTACAAAAATTGATATAAGTGATTTAAACTTTAGATCTAAAGATGTGCCATTCGTTATTTTGGTTGAAGATTCTCTCGGTCATATATTTAAAAGCGAACGGTACGATATTACAATGCCGACGGAAATAAAAGTAAAGAGCGAATCTAATTTCCTTTTATTATGTTTGTTCGGGGGCGCTGTTTTTGCAATTCCTTCACCAACATACGTATTGACAAAAGATAATCAATATTTTAGTTTGACGAAAGAGATCCCTTTATTTTCAATTCGCTCGAAAAGCTTCAACTACCCGGAAGGATATTTCTCTGTAGAGTATTCCTATATTTTTAAAGCAAGAGAACATAATTTTTTCAGAATCGGATATAAACATATAATTAATGTCCCCGGTATTCAGTTTATTTCACCAGGAATAAACTGGTTCACAAATTTTAAGGGATTTAACGGTATTAGTCCTGAAATTTCAATTGGCTGGATGAAACTGTTTAATGTATTCACATTGTATTCCCGCTACCGGTATAATTTTCAGCCTGGTAAGAGTGCAAAAGATTTCCAGGAAATCAGTATCGGCGTATATTCCAGTTTCTTTTCTGTTTATTTCTAAATCAAAGGTTTGACATGGAGATAAAAAATTTTTCCGAAGACATTTTAATTGAGGTTGCAAAACTTTGCCGGCAAAGTATGGAACTTGACATAATGCCTGATTTTCTGCTTAGAGAAAAAACCTTTGGCGAGCCTGATTTTGATCCGGGAATGACCCTGGCTGTATATCCTGATAATTCAAATATTCCGGCGGGCTTTATTCAGGGAGTGATAAAAGATAGACATGAGGAGAAAATAGGTTACATCAAACTTTTTTGTGTCAATCCAGGTTTTAGAAGGAAAGGCATTGCTTCTTTATTATATGAAAATATTGAGACTCAAATGAAAAAGAGGGGGATCAAAAAAATAAGGGTTTATGAATCATATCCTAATTATTTTATGCCTGGTGTAGACCCGTTTTATACCGAAGCAATTTGTTTCTTTGAGAGGAACGGGTTCAAAAAATTTAGTGATACGTCTAATTTAACAGCGGACTTATTTGAAACAGATTTTGATACGCATGAAGATGAAAAAAAATTAGAGCCTGAGAATATTTTTTGTCGAAGAGCCGAAACAAAGGATAAAGTTAAAATAAATGAATGGATTAAAAAGAATTTTAACGCATGGTTAGGTGAGGTTTCGGAATCGTTCAATAATAACCCGGTCAGTTTATTTATTGCGGAGAAAAATGGTGAAATAGGTGCTTTTTCAGCTTTTGAAGTGAATAACAAGGGAACCGGCTGGTTCGGACCTATGGGAACAGACGATTCTTTGAGAGGAAAAGGAATTGGCGGCATTTTGTTTAAAAAATGTCTTGCTGATATGAAAGATATCGGGTATTCCAAAGCAATTATTCCCTGGGTCGGACCTATTCCTTTTTATATGAAATATGCAAACGCAAGGGTTTCGCGGTTATTTTGGCGTTACGAAAAAAAATTGGAATGATCGGAATAAATTATTTGTTATAGACATTGATAATGAATAAAAAATTAATAGAGTTTAATGAAATTTATAATAGCTGTGTTATGTTATACCTTCTCGAGTTCCCTTTTTGCACAACCCGGCTCGATAAAAGGAACCGTTTCCGACGGTTTGCAGCCGCTTCCGCTCGTAAATATAGTTATACTTGATGCATTCATCGGAACAAGTTCTAATGATGATGGTTCTTACAAAATTAATAATTTACCCCCGGGAAAATATAAAATAAAATTTAGTGCGGTCGGTTTTACCACAGAAATTTTTGAAGCTTCTGTACTTTCCGGTAAAACCACAGAATTGAATGTAAATCTGAAACCGGCGCTTATCCAAGTAGATGAAGTTAAAGTAACAGGGTACCTTAGGGGAGGACAGAACGATACTCAAACTAGTCTCATTGATTTAAATCCGGAAAGTGCAAAAATTCAGCCTGGTGCGGTGGAGGATGTATTCAGAACATTACAATCTTTACCGGGAGTATTGGCTCCGAACGATTTTTCATCTCAGTTAATTATCAGGGGAAGCGGTCCGGATCAAAATTTGATAATCATGGATGATGTTGAGATATTTAATCCATACAGGCTGTACGGAGTGATAAGCATGTTCAATCCCGATGCTGTTTCAAATGTTGATCTAATTACCGGTGGATTTCCGGCAAGTTACGGCGACAGGCTTTCTGCTGTACTGGATGTTACTAATAGAGAGGGGACAAAAAAGAAATCTATTTCAGGAAATCTTAACGCTTCCATTGTCGATGCTAATCTTGTGCTGGAAGGTAAAAATCCTTTCAACTTGAATGGGAGCTGGCTAATCGATTCGCGTAGAACTTATTATGATCTAATTATTGAACCATTTGTGAAAGGAACCGGATTAGTCGATGATAATGTTTCTTTTCCTAATTTTTACGATGTTCAAACAAAACTGGTGATAGGTCCCTATAACGGGAGTAAATTTTTAATTGACGGTATATATTCACGGGATGGTGTTAATGTTGTCAGCGGTAATAAAAGAAAGACTGCCGACAGTATCGGGGTATCCAATGAAACAAGAAACGATGTTTTTAGCTTTGCCTGGCATTATAATCCTTCTGATAATATATTCAACAAATTGATCATGTCATGGTACAGAAATGGGGGAGCTGCTGATCTTAATTCCCAAATCCTCGATCCTTCATTAAATCGTCAAGATTTCAAAAACGTCATCCTAGACACATTAGCACCCTATTTGTATAATTTTAAATTTAATACCGATTTCAGTTTCAGGAAATATTCCTTCGATGACAAGTTTGCTTACTACTGGAGCGGAAATATTTTTGAAGCCGGTGCGGGCGTCGATTTCCTGCAAAATACAATTTTTTTTAAATTTCAAATAGCCCCCGAGCTAATGGCTATTTTACGCTCCAACCCGAGATTTAATTCGGCTTTAAATGATTTAAAAGATGTAACTTATTACAATAGATATCATGCTTATGTTCAAAATAAATTTATGATAGACAATCTAAATATTCAGCCCGGTTTAAGATTTGACTATTATGATAATTTACAAAAAGCTTATCTCTCTCCCCGCTTATCATTATCATATGCTCTTGGCAAATTGACAACTTTACGTGCTTCATGGGGAATCTATTATCAGTCTCCGGGATATGAAAAATTAAGAGATCAAAATGTGTTATTTGATCTTAACAGAGTATATACCGAAAAGCTTGATGCTGAAAAAGCAATACATTATGTGCTGGGGTTTGATAGATGGTTAAACAGTGAATGGAATTTGAAAATAGAAGGATATTATAAAGATTTCAGTAATTTGATTGTCCCTGAAGTAATGCAGGGAGCAACTTATTTAACCGAAAGAATACCCGGGAAAGATCCGCGCTACACACCCGGATGGAGCCCGCCGGTTGCGGTAAAAGGTGATTCTGTTACCCAGGTGCCGGTAAATGGTTCATACGGTGAGGCGTACGGAATTGAATTACTTCTTTCCAAAAAAAATCTAATGAACTCCGATAAACTCTCCGGCTGGATTTCTTATTCACACGCATTTGCCAATAGATTAGATAACGGTATAAAAACACCGTTTAGGTTTGATCAGCGAAATACTGTTAATATTGTCCTTGATTACAGGGTGAATTCCTGGTTTAGTGTCGGGTGTCGCTGGCAGTATGGTTCTGGTTTTCCATACACCGAACCAACCGGCGTAAAACCCAGAATTATTTTAACGGATCAAAATGATGACGGTAAACCGGAAACTCCACAAATCGCTACCCGGGGAAGTTATTTCAACCCCGATGATAACAGAGTTATTTTCGATATTGATTATGGCGGCAACAAATTTAACGCAAGGAAACCTGCTTATCACCGGCTTGATATCAGGTTTACCGCTCTTGCCGAATATTGGAATATGAACTGGACATTTTATCTTGATGTAATAAATGCGTACAATCATAAAAATGTGATAGGATATGATTATTATGTTAATCAAAATTTAACTTTAGGAAGAGAAGCCAGTACAATGTTTCCTATTATTCCCACTTTAGGATTTAGCGTAAAGTTTTAAATTTAGTTCAGTATTTAAAGAGTTTTTTGAGGATAAACAAAGTAATTTGTAATTTGATATTTATTTAAAAAGTAATCCTTGCATTTTTATTACTGAATACTTAATGGTAGACAAACAAAAATCTTACATCGACCTGGGTGATAGAGGTAAGTATAATTTTCATAATAAATTGAATAATCTTACCGGCAAAGAATGGATAAAGTTCACCAAATCATGGTTTATTCATGTGCCTCCGCGAAGAAACAATAATGAGATGCTTCACCCGGCAAAGTTTCCCGAAACATTAGTCGAGGAATTCATATCTTTCTTTACCAAAGAAGGGGATTGGGTTTTTGATCCTTTTATGGGTACAGGCAGCTCATTAATTGCTGCCGGTAATTTGAAGAGAAACGGTGCCGCGGTTGAGCTTTCCAAAGAATATTACCGGATTGCAAAGGAGAGAATACGCAAAAAAAAATATTCAGATAAAATTTTCCCTTTGCACGGTAACTCGGAAGATCTCACTAATATTTTGAAGAAAGCCTCGCTAAATAATATTGAATTCGATTTTACTATCACTTCGCCCCCATATTGGAATCAGTTGGAACGTAATTCGATGCGGCAAAAACTTCGAAGCGATAAGGGACTTTCTACTAAATATTCCACTAGTAAAAAAGACATAGGTAATATCAAAGATTATGAAGAATTTATTGAGAAGCAGGCAAAAATTTTTGATTTGGTCTTTGATATCACAAAAAATAAAGGTTACTTGACCGTTATTACCAATAATGTTTATTATAAAGGAAAACTTTACCCTTTGGCTTATGATACCGCCGTTTCATTAACTAAAAGAGGCGATAAAAGCTGGATATTAAAAGACGAAAAAATTTGGCTTCAGAATGATAAACCACTTATTGCCCTTGGAGTTAATAGTGCATGGGTTTCTAATAGACATCACCAGTATTGTTTGATTTTGAGGAAAGAAGTTTGATGGGACTTTTTTATTCCGAAGTAATGGTTATTCTGTAAAAACTTTAAAATGATAATAATGGAATTAATTTTAAACCGGAAAACCAAAATCATTTCAGCTTTAATAAATAATTTATGAATCTTAAACTTCAAATTTATTTTTACACTTTCAATTAAACATTAACGTAAATAAGATGATTTTAACTGTTTCCGAATTAACCAAACAAATTAAACAAACATTAGAAGAAAATTTTTCCAAAGTGACTGTTCAGGGTGAAATATCCGGTTTTAAAGCGCATGTATCTGGACACTGGTATTTCACTTTAAAAGATGCGGATGCAACAATTTCATGCACTATGTGGAAAGGAATAAATAATTACGTATTTTTTACTCCGCAGAACGGAATGAAAGTTAACATAACTGGGAGGATTACCGTCTACCCTCCACGCGGTAATTACCAGCTTGATGCGAGATCTATGAAACCAGCCGGTATTGGTGAATTGCAAGCAGCATTTGAAATGCTAAAACAAAAACTTGACGAAGAAGGATTGTTTGATGAACAATACAATCAGCCCATCCCCGGTTTTCCTAAAAAAATTGGAATCGTTACCGCTATCGACGGCGCAGCTTTCAGAGATATGATTAGTGTTGCCGAACGAAGATTTCCACTTGTTGAATTAGTAATTGCCCCTTCTAAAGTTCAAGGAAACAGAGCTGCCGAAACCATCGCCGAGAGTATAAAGCAATTGAACAACAAAAATGATGTGGACGTAATTATTGTCGGACGGGGAGGCGGTTCAATAGAAGATTTATGGGCATTTAATGAAGAAATTGTCGCAAGAGCAATATTTAATTCAAAAATACCAATTATCTCCGGTGTTGGGCATGAAGTAGACTTTACAATAGCAGATTTTGTCTCAGATTTACGTGCCCCCACTCCTTCGGCGGCTATGGAATTAGCCACTCCTGACAAGGATGATTTCTTTGCCTTTATTAACGATTTTTCCTATAATTCAACCGAAAATATGAAGATGCTTTTCAGAAGATATGAGAGTATGATACGTGATACTCTGTCTTCATATGGATTCAGAATGCCGCTTGATCTAATTCGACGGAAATCTCAACTGCTGGATAGTTTGGTATATAAACTTTTACAAAATATGGACCGCAAGTACTTGATAACTGGCAATAAATTATCACTTCTTACCAGAACAATTGAATCCCACGATGTAAACAGAATACTTAAAAAAGGGTTTGTTTTGGTTAAGCAGGATACAAAATTTGTTCAACGAGCCGTTAATTTTAAATTTAACAAAGATACAGCGTTAAAGTTTTTGGATGGCGAAGTTTTACTGAAATTAAATCAAAAGTGACCGGGTTTATTCATTGTTTTAAATATTTATGTTAAAATAGTATTATTTTTAAAGGCTTATTAATTCGAAATGATATTCACATTTGCAAAGCAATTGATCGATATAAGTTAGTAAGATTAAAAAATGATTTTATAATTTAAATTTTTAGTTATATTTTTATTCTGCTTGTGATATATTTGTTTAATATTTAATGCTGCGGAATTTTCAGAATTTAGAAAAGTGATAAAATGCCAAAAAAATCAACCAAAGAATCGTTTGAAAATAAAATAAAGAGACTGGAAGAAATATCTGACTTATTGGAAAGTGAAGAAATTGGCCTGGAAAAAGCTATAATTTTATATGAAGAAGGTATTGAACTTTCAAAGGTTTGTATTGGTACTTTGAAAAATACTGAGTTAAAAATAACCGAGCTAAAAAAGAAATTGGATGAAGTAACATCGGAAGACGAAGAACTATTTGACGATTTAGAAAGTGGGGATGAGTAGTAATGAGTGACGCAGAGAATTATAAAATATTATCAATGATTAATTTCCCCGAAGATGTGAGAAAACTTGACGGCACTAAGTTAAAAGAATTATGCACTGATTTACGTAGCTATTTAATTGATACGGTATCTGAAATCGGCGGGCATTTCGGCGGCGGTTTAGGTACGATTGAACTTACTGTCGCAATCCACCGGGTCTTTAACACTCCTGAAGACCTCGTTGTATGGGATACAGGGCATCAGGCTTATCCGCATAAAATTTTAACCGGCAGAAAGGATGCATTAAAGAGAATAAGAAAATTAAACGGCATCAGTGGGTTTTTAAAAAGATCGGAAAGTGAATATGATGCATTCGGAGCCGGACATGCATCCACTTCTATTTCTGCCGCATTAGGCATGGCGGTAGCTAGAGATTTGAAAAATGAAAAACGAAAAGTTATCGCAGTTATTGGAGACGGGGCGATGACCGGCGGAATGGCTTATGAAGCTATGAATAATTCGGGATTGATAAAATCGGATTTGATTGTAGTCCTTAACGATAATAATATGTCTATTGCTCCCAATGTTTGGCAGATATCAAATTACTTTACCGAAATGATTTCACATCCCGATTACAATAAATTTAAAGGTCAAATATGGGATTTAACAGGTAAACTGGATCAGTTTGGGGATAGATTGAGAAAAATAGCGATCAGGTTGGAAAACGGAATTAAAGCTGTTGTAACTCCCGGAATGTTGTTTGAGGCACTGGGATTTCGCTATTTCGGTCCGGTTAACGGTCACAATGTTTATCAGTTAATAAAACTGTTTGAAAAGATAAAAGATTTTAAAGGACCCATTCTCGTTCACGCAATTACACAGAAAGGTAAAGGTTATAAGCCCGCGGAAGAACATTCTCAAAAACTTCATGCTTCCACACCTTTCGATAAAGTAACAGGCAAAGCTTTGAAAAAAGCAGGGGGACTGCCTTCATACACATCAATTTTTGGGAAGGCAATGGTGCAAATAGTTAAAGATAATCCGAATGTTGTGGGAGTTACGGGAGCAATGCCCGACGGTACGGGTCTTAACTTACTTCAGGAAAATTTTCCTAAAAATTATTATGATGTAGGTATTGCAGAAGAACACGCAGTCACTTTTGCGGCAGGTCTTGCTACCCAAGGTATAGTGCCTGTTGTATCAATATACTCAACATTTTTACAGAGAGCATTCGATCAGATAATACATGATGTAAGCCTTCAGCATTTACATGTTGTATTTGTTTTAGACCGGGCGGGGTTAGTCGGAGCCGATGGGCCGACGCATCACGGTGCTTTCGATATTTCATACATGCGCTTGATTCCTGGAATGGTAATTATGGCACCAAAGGATGAATCCGAATTAAGGGATATGCTTTATACGGCGGTAAATTATAAGGACGGACCTATTACCATTAGATATCCGCGCGGCTCTGCACTTGGAATTGAATTAAAGGAACACTTTGATTTAATTGAAATTGGAAAAGGCGAATATATCAGAGACGGAAAAGATGTTGTTTTTCTTGCTATCGGCTCTATGACAAATTACGCTGTAAAAGCAGCAGAAAGATTGGATGACGAAGGAATAAGTGTTGAAGTAATTAATATGCGATTTGCTAAACCACTGGATACTGAAATTATTGATACTGTTGTTAAGCGTCATACTAAAATTATAACATTGGAAGAAAATACCCTCTCCGGCGGTTTAGGAAGCGGGATTCTGGAATATATGGCTGAAAAAGGTTATAAAAATGATGTTTTAAGAATAGGCTTGCCTGACAGCTTTGTGGAACATGGAACTCAAGCCGAATTGCATCATCTTTTAGGAATAGATCCTGAAGGAATAGTTGAGAAAACCAAATTGTTTTATGAAAGCAAAATTATTAATCATGAGGTTATTCACTGATGGCAAAAACTAAGGTCGCAATAATTGGTTTAGGCGGTATTGCCCAATTAGTACATTTGCCTAACTTAGTAAAAAACGGTTCTGCAACTATTGCTGCTGTTGCCGAGATAAACAAAAACAGGTTGAACACAATCGGCAATAAATTCAATATCAAGGAAAAGTTTAGGGATTATAAAGAAATGCTCGCAAAGTGTGACATTGATGCGGTAATTATTGCAACTCCGACAAACACGCATAAAGAGATTGCCATTGCATGTTTAAAAGCGCAGAAGGACATACTGATTGAAAAGCCGCTTGCTCTTACTTATTCCGAAACGAAACAAGTTATGGCAGCTGCCAAAAAATATCAAAAAAAAGTAATGGTAGGAATGAACCTTAGGTTCAGACCGGACGCAATGCTTTTAAGAAGTCTGGTCAAATCAGGTGAAATAGGTGAGCCGTATTACATAAAATGCGGGTGGATAAGAAGACAGAGCAGCGACGAACATTGGTTTACAAAAAAAGAAGAGGCGGGCGGAGGTGTAACAATAGATCTAGGTATTTTGATGCTAGATCTTGCACTTTGGCTTTTGGATTATCCAGTTGTTGAGTCCGTTACAACTCAGAATTTTTATCATTACACAAAAACAGTTGAGGACTCTTCTATTAGTTTTATCCGTTGTAAAAATTCGTCACTTATAAATATTGAAACTAGCTGGTCTTTCCCACTGGTAAAAGATTCCTTTTATCTTACGGTTTATGGTACAAAAGGCAGTGCTACCATAAATCCCTTCAAAGTATCGAAAAAAATTCAGGACCAATATATTGAATTAACTCCTTCACGGACGGCAACTCCTATGACGGCATTCAAAAAATCATATACAAATGAATTAAAGAGCTTTTTAGGAGGAGTGCAGGGGCTTAACCCTCTGTTTTCCCCAGGGCATGAAGCTCTTTTGAGAATGAAAATAATTGAAGCTATGTATAATTCTGCTTCACAAAAAAGCGAAATAAAAATTTAAATATTTAATATGGCTGCAAAAATACTTCTGGTCGATGACGAAGAGGATATCGTTGAATTTCTGCAATATAATTTGAAACAGGAAGGTTTCGATGTTTTAACCGCACATGACGGTAATGAAGCACTCAAAAAAATTTATGAAAACCCTGATCTCATAATCCTGGATATAATGATGCCCGAATTAGACGGGTATGAAGTGTTGAAAAAAATTAGGGAAACAACGGGAAATCAGGATGTACCAATTATTTTTTTAACGGCTAGAGGCAACGAAGCTGAAGAGATTAAAGGATTAGAACTCGGTGCCAACGATTTTATTAGGAAACCGATTTCCCCCAAGAAATTAATTGCCAGGGTTAAATCCAACTTAAGAAAAGTGAAAAAACCTACCAGCGAAAAAATAGTATCCTCAAAATTAACAATCGGACCGCTCTTAATAGACAAAGACCAATATATTGTTGAAGTTGATGGTGAACGGAAGACATTACCTAAGAAAGAGTTCGAGCTTTTATATTATTTTGCTTCTAATCCGGGAAAAGTAATATCCAGAGATACTTTGCTGAAAGACATTTGGGGCACAGATGTATTTGTTGTGGATAGAACTATCGATGTTCACATCAGGAAAATTAGAGAAAAACTAGGAGAGTTTGCCGATATTATTGAAACTGTAAAAGGAGTAGGATATAAATTCAAAAACATGGAATAAAATAAAATCAAATCTTTCTTCCTCCCGCATTTATTTTGAAGAATTGTTTTTCTTTAATCTGTTTATTATTGCTGCTGTATATTATAGTGTCGACCAATTTTTTGGACAAATTCTCTCTTTTGTATTTCTAATTATGTTCAATATTATTTTGTTCTATTTTATGGGGAAAAAGAGGAATGAGGAATTAAACGAAATAAAATTGATCATAAATAACATCAGAAAAAATAAATATTCTTCATCCAGTGAAATTTTATTGAGTAAAAATCTTAGCGGTCTGCAGAAAGATATCAAACTAATGTTCGAAAAAACTAAGGATGATATAGAATATCTGCAGAAACTTCAAAAAATGAGAACTCAATTTATCGCAAACGTATCTCATGAGCTTCGAACTCCTATTTTTGCAATTCAAGGTTATATTGAAACTTTAATGAACGGCGCCGTAAGTGATGAGAATGTAAATACTTATTTTTTAGAAAAAGCCAACCGGCATACAATAAATCTTAATAACCTTCTCAATGATCTGATAGATATCTCTATGATCGAATCGGGCGAAATGCGAATGAGCTTTAGATATTTTAATATTAATGAGTATCTAAAAAATATTGTTGAGGAGGTTATGACACTTGCGGAAGAAAAAAATATTGATTTAGTTTACTATCCGGCTAGAGAAGGGCTTCAATTATTCGGTGATAAAAGTAAGCTGAGACAGGTTATGATCAATCTGATTCAAAATGCAATAAAATATACGGAGAGGGGAAAAATTGAAGTGCTGGTTGAGGAAGGAAATAAAAACGCTACGATTATCGTCAGGGATACTGGGATTGGAATTCCGGATGAAGATTTACAAAGAATTTTTGAGAGATTTTATAGGGTTGATCAAGCGAGATCACGCTCGGTGGGAGGTACCGGACTTGGTTTAGCAATTGTTAAGCATATTGTAGAGGCACACGGATCAAAGGTAGAGGTTAAGAGTAAATTCAATGAGGGCTCCGAATTCTCTTTCATACTGAAAAAATAAGAGATTAAGGCTGCAATCTTTGATCGTCTTAAGGCAACTTACGCTTAATAAGCACAGTCTACAAAGACCTAAAAAAACGCTAAGCACTAAAATCAAGATTCTCTTTCCTTATTCATTTTAACTGCCTTTTTCATCTTTCCAGCCGACTTCAGCATTTTTTTTTAGAGGTGAAAAAGCGTTGGAGTTTTCGTAATATGGAGCACTTTGTACTTGAATTTGTGTAGTACGGAAGTTGAACTGTTTTCAACTTAAAAAACCAGTAATTATTAAAAAATTGCAGAAAAAATATTTATACCTGAATTGACTTGATATGGTTAATTGATTAACTTTGATGTCTAAATTTAGAATAACGAGGTAAAAATGTTTGCTGTTGTAGATATTTTAGGGCAACAATTTAAGGTGTCTGAAAAAGAAACGCATTATGTCCCGAAACTAAAAGAGGGTCAAAAAACGATTACGTTTAAAGATGTTTTGTTGCTGAGTGATGACAGTGGGATAAAAATTGGCAGTCCGTATGTTGAGGGTGTAAAGGTAAAAGCAAAGATACTGGAACATGTAAAAGATAACAAGGTAATTGTTTTTAAAAAGAAGAGAAGAACAGGATACGATAAAAAGAACGGACACAGACAACAATTAACAAAAATAGAAATTACAAATATCGGTTAGAATAGGAGATTAAATAATGGCTCATAAAAAAGGTCAAGGTTCATCAAGGAACGGAAGAGATAGCAATGCTCAACGTTTGGGTGTTAAAAAGTTTGGCGGTGAAAAAGTCCTTGCCGGTAATATTCTTGTCAGACAAAGAGGTACAAAATTTCATCCCGGTATTAATGTTCAAAAAGGCGGAGATGATACATTATTTGCTGTTGCCGATGGTTTTGTAAAATTTGAAACTAAGCGGGGCGATAGAAAATATATCAATGTGCTGCCGGCATAGTTAAGATATTTTTAGAACTGAATAAGCCCTCCAAGCCTGAGGGCTTTTTTATTTATAGTGTAAATTATTTTTACCGGATTCCCACCACCCAAAAAAAACAAAAGAAAATTAGAATAATTTTTAACATGAACCTGATGGATTGTATCCCTTTCGGGAAACTTTAACGTTCAATTAGTAAACTTGAGCAACCTCAATAATATTTTGTTATTATAGTTAAAATATTTTTGAAACATAGTAACACTAATTAGCATGTAAGCATGAATTCATGTTTTCGAATAGGCTGTCCGCCTGTCCCTTTGTAACATTGCAGCACCATAATTTCCGGTTGCAAAAGGCTGTCAAATTATTTAATACAATTATATTTGCTTAATTTTTAGGAAATTGATTTATTTTGTATAGTATTATTCAGGAAAATTAATATGATAGAACCAAAAGAATTTTATAGAAAACTGGATTCGTTGCTTAATAAAATCGGCCATGAAAAATCGAGTAAAGACTATCTGTTTACAATTGCAAAAGAAATTGAAAATACATTTGGCTGGGACCTGCGTCTTGATAATTCGCGTATCTTTGAAAAGACGGATGATGAATTTATTTTAATTTCTGAGGACAGCGATATTGATAACTCTGGATTTGCTGCAAAAATTCCGCTGAATTCTGATATTATTCAGTCTATTTTAAACTCAAAGACCTATATCTTTGATAGCTATATTTCAGGTATCGATTTGTTGAAAGGGATAAAAAAGGAATATTCTATACCCGCCGCTATTACGGTGCAAAATCAGGACTACCGTTGGATAATAGTTTTTGATCTTAAAAGCGGGTGGGTTCGTGAAGAAATTGAATTGTGTTTAAATGCAGTGCGAACATCTCTAAACTACCGGCTGTTTTCCGAATCGGTGAAAAGCGAACTTGAGCAAGCTGCACAAATTCAAAAAAGTTTATTACCGATGGAAGCGCCTGAAATCCCTAAATTTCAAATTGCAGGCAGATCGCAGCCTGCAGAACTTGTCGGAGGTGATTTATTCGATTATTATAAATTCGACGGAGAGGAATTTGGCGTTTGTATCGGAGATGCCAGCGGTCACGGTATTCCTGCAGCATTAATGGTACGCGATGCAGTTATCGGACTGAGAATGGGGCTTGAGCGGAATATGAAGATGGTTTACACTTTTAAGAAATTAAATTCCGTCATGCACCAGAATGCATACTCTACACGCTTCATCTCTTTGTTTTATACTGAAATTGAACTCAACGGTAATCTTTTCTATATCAATGCAGGTCATCCTTCGCCGATAATTGCAAATGATAAAGGTGTTACCAGGCTCGAATCAACCGGGATATTGTTAGGCGCTTTACCTGAAATAAAACCCAGGAGATCATATTCATATCTTAAGCCTAACAGCGTCTTAATTTTATATACAGATGGTATTCTTGAGCGCGAAAATAAAGATGGTAAAGAATTCGGCATTAAAAAACTAGAAAAAATGGTAATGCAGCATAAAGATAAAAATGCATCTGAAATAGTCGATGTGATATTTAAAACAGTGAATGATTTTGGAAATGGCAAAGAATGGAGTGATGATGCTACGGTAGTTGTTATAAAGAAAATTGAATAATGAGTTCACTCTAAAAAAGGTGTAAAAATTATTCTGAAGGAGTGAAGCGACTGAAGAATCTCTCATATTTTAATTAGTCAGAGATTCTTCGCTTTGTTCAAAATGACTCGTCTGAGCTTTTAAGAGTGGACTCAACAATAAATAATCTATTTTGTTTCTACCTTTTTTGTTTTTAACCCTGTCAATTTTCATATATGTCCGATTATGAACTAAATCAAATTGGCTGCCTGCCTTTAATCATAAAGCAGAAAAAAATTAAAAAATAAAAATCATCTTGACTTTAATTGCTATACTGTTTTATTTAATCTTTCAAAGATGAGAGCAAATACTTTTGAAATTTATTAATTACAAGTCTATGAGTATCTAAAAAATATAAATCTTCTACATATAGTAGTCGGATTGTTATTTTTAATTTTGGATCCGGTGTCAATTGTTGAGATAAAAGCTTAAAAACTTTTTGTCTCAAAACAATTAAATTAAAAAATTGCAGGATTCAATAAAATGTGAGGGAAGATTCTTTCTTTAACAACAGAGAGATTCACCGGCTATTTTTTCAAATTAATTAATTGCTGATGGCGCAATTTTAATAGGAACCATAGTAAAGGAGATTTCTCTTTATTTGACAATTTACAAATCAGAATGCGGGGTAGTTATGCCTTTTCCCGGGGTTGTGCGGAGCTTGAAAAACTCTCTAACAATAAAAGATAGAGTCAAAGTATTTTCCGGTAGATTCTTAATAATCTTTTCGCTAACTCTTTATTCATCAATTTTTCTAATTTTATTTATCTGGTGCATCACTATTATTTTTTCGGAAATGATTACTCTTTCTCCTTTTATATAAATTATAAGATTCTTTCTTTAACTCTGGAATATTGACAGCCAAACTTAAAAACTGACTTATATTTACAGCAAACCGATTGTTCTGTTCGTTATTACTACTAAATTAATAATTTTAATCCATCATTTACAATGATGTTCATTATGAATTTATTGGTCTAAACGTTTCGGGATTGTATTTAAATCATTTTTAATTTTAGAACAAATTAATATTTGAAACGGCGCCGGTTATAGATTAACAAATGCTAATATTTATCACTGAATTAATCCAAATTTTGACTCGGCAGAAGTATGAAAACATAAAAAAACGGGAATTTGAACAATCAAATTCCCGTAATTTAATCTGAATAAGAATGAATTAGAAACCTAATTTTTCCATACTTTCAATTAAATTTTTAACTGCAGAAACCGATTTATCAAACGCAGCCTGTTCTTCGGTATCCAGAGTAAATTCCATAACTTTTTCTACTCCGTTTTCGCCAAGCACAGCCGGAACCCCAACGTAATATCCGTTTACATTAAATTCACCATTCAGGAAAGCGCATGCCGGCAGAACGCGTTTTTCATCCTTAAGTATGGCTTCTGCCATTGCGACTGCAGATGCTGCAGGGGAATAGAAAGCCGAACCGGTTTTTAGTAATTTTACAACTTCACCGCCAGCCATTTTCGTTCTTTGAACCATGGCATCCATTACTTCCTTAACTTTTGCTTTATCTTTATATTTTTTCTCCAACAATTCAAGAACCGGTATACCGTTTACATTTGCATGTCGAACAATCGGTACCATGCTATCGCCGTGACCGCCTAATACCATTGCATTTACGTCTTTAACCGAAACGCCGAGTTCCCAGGCAATAAAAGTGGAAAAACGTGAAGAATCAAGAACTCCGGCCTGCCCGATAACCTTGTTTGCAGGAAATCCTGTAACCTTTTTAAAAAGAGTTACCATTGCATCTAAAGGATTTGAGATAATGATTACAATTGCATTAGGAGCATTATCTCTAACTCCTTCGGCAACAGATTTCATTATTTTAGCATTTGTTGTGAGCAAATCATCTCTGCTCATTCCGGGTTTACGGGGCAAACCTGCCGTTATGATTACAAGATCCGAACCAGCAATGCCTTTATAATCGTTTGTCCCGGTAACACTTACATCAAAGCCGTCTACTCTTGAAGCTTCCGCTATATCTAATGTTTTACCCTGCGGCATATCCTCTACGATGTCAAACATTACAACATCACCGAGTTGTTTCATAGCAATTAATTGTGCTAGCACTCCGCCTATCTGACCTCCGCCTATTAACGCGATTTTTTTCCTAGCCATAAGTTTTCTCCTTAAATAATGTTCATCAAAAAAGGGAATAGAACAAATTCTCCCCCATTATTTATTAAATTATAACATTTTAAAATAAAGATGTCTAGCTCAATTTGCAAAGTTATTGTGTTGTCAGAGACAATAAATCAATGTTCGGATTACTCCCTAATAGATAAGAAAATTCGATTGGTAAATGTAACTTCAGATGCCGGTAGAGAGGTTATGGTTAAAAATGAAATCTTTCGATTTATATTAATGTATAATGAATTTCTAAAGATTTATGATCAGAATAGTTTCGGTTCCTTCTGGTGTGATATTATATTTCAGATCATCCATATAAAAACGCATTAAATATAATCCCCTGCCCGAGTCTTTCAGTAGATTTTCGGGTGCGGTTGGATCCGGAACATTTGATGGGTCAAATCCCTTACCTTGATCCTTAATTTTTATAAACAATTTCCCGTCCTTTTTTTCAACGCTAATTTTAACAAGTTTATTTTTATCGCTTTTATTTGCATGGATAATAGCATTAGTAACGGCTTCTGTTACTGCAAGCAAAAGTGATGCAACTTTTTCTTTGTTAAGTTTTAATTCTATTGCAAAATAATTGACGAACTCTTCCACAGTAATAAGATTATTCGGATCGCTTTCGATTTCAAGGTAGAAATTATTGTTTGCCAAAATTAACCTATAATTTTGTGAGCAAGATAAGAAAATTTTTTAATAATTTTAAAATTTCCAGTTCATTTGCAAAGTTAAATTTGCCTGCCTTTTGCTTGTTTCGTTATTGACTGTAATATATTCATACCAGCCGTATAAATTTACGTACAATTTTTTATAAATTGAAAAGGTTATTTCCGTAAGAGGAGCAAAACTGTTGTACCTGCTGTCTATTATTTTTTCGCTTCCCTTAAAAATATATGTATTTAGCGAGTAAAACCTGATCCCGAGTGAAAACACAAACATATCATAATCTACTTGAAATTTGGGAATTGAATATATCTCCTGCAGATAACGTTTCGGTTTTGTTGAAAAAGATGCCCATTTTAAATCGCCCTGCTCGGATAATTTAATGTATCCTGAATGTACAAATGAAATATCGCTTGCTATCTTTATTGTTGATGAATCGGTAGCGGTATATTGCCTGAATGAATAACTTCTAAAATTAGGATTTAGATCCTCGAAGTCATAAACGGTATAATTGGCCGACACTTGAAAGCTGTTTGAAGATTTTACTAGGTTTCCGTGATAATTTCCACCCGCAGCTAATCTGATTATCCGGTTCACATTGTTATTGGAACTTTTTTCTGAATAGATATAAACGATATGATTGAAAGTGCCTTCCGAATTTATAAACATATCGAAAAAGGGAGACAAAATTTTAGTATATCGTAGCCGTACAATTGATAACAATTCATCCCGGTCATCATAATTATCAATACTCGGTGTGTTATAGCGCAATTTATTTTGATACAAACTAAACCCGAGCATGTCGGTTTTTGAAAATTTTATTATCCCGTATAAAGAAGCTTCTCCCCTGGTCGAATTATTATTCTTCTTACTTTCTAAACTTGATCGCTCTTCATAGAACAAATTGGGTAAACCTTTTATGTCTTTTGTTAAATGTTTCTCATCCCTTTCGGAATATGTAAAACGCAGCGTACTGTTAAAATTATCCGACCGGTATTTTATTAATGATTCAAGCCCCACTCTTAATTCATCAATTTTGGTATCAAAAATGGAAGGTGATGCTAATTGCAGTGAACGGTACCGGGTATTTCTGTCGATGCTTCGCCAGCCGACACTGCCCGACAAATCCATAGAAAAAATATCGAACAGATTATCATAAACCATTTGATCCTGAAGCAGGTTAGATGTTTCAATCCTGCTTTGAATATTATTTACAATCCCGAACTGTTTTGCCGTTAAAGAATCGGCAGAAAAATAAAAGTCTTTCCTATTTTGGAGATATTTTATAAGAATGTTGTTCTGAACATTTTGGTTAAAGGAATTAAGCACGGATACATTGTAATATCTTTCGGTGTTTTTCCTGGGTGAAATATCTTCGTTTCTAAATTTTAGTTGAGAAGTAATATCAAAATTGGAAATCATTAAATTGTTCACATACGCCTCAGCGCCGTATAAATAGCCATTATCACTTTCGCCTACTTGACGGTTATTGGAATATCCGAAATACGGGGAAAGAATAATCTGTTCTTCCGGATTGATTAAACCGAAAATGGTAGCATTGGAATTGGAGGCTTGATTTATTTCAATTTTTCTGCTATCCGAGTAAATTTTATTATCGACTGCAGTCCCTATTTTTAGAGCATCGTTCAATATATACGATCCGGCAAGGTTAAATGCGTGCTCATCGCGAGTACTTCTCTCCGTAGAACGAATAAAAGTTGAACTATAATTCTCTGAGATATTTAATAAAAATTTATTCAAGCGGTTATGGTATTTAAAACCTGAATTTAAAAAATATGTATTTAATTGTTTATCAAATTTTGTCGATAAAAAATTTACCGGATTGTTTACAGGGATGTATTCAAGACTATCGCCGGCTATTTGTGCCATAGTTTTGGGAATTATCATGGATAAGATGACGATTATTAGAGTCTTCTTATTCAATAATTATTATTTCCTTTAATTGAGTAAGTCATTACCTGACATTGTTCGGCTGATTACTTTTAAGAGGTTTTGCTTTTTCTTAATTAACAAATCTACTGTTTTATAACGAATTTATAAAGTGGAGAAACGCTATTTGGCTCGGTACTCTGGTGGGAATATGCGGCAATCCTCCAATAATAAGTTGTATTAGGCTGAATATAGGTAGCATCAAAGGAAATTAAAAGAGTATCATTTGCATTTTCGGAAGAAAATTCGGTTTGCCAAAAAGTTCCGAAAAATTCGTTATCCTGTACAATTATTTTGTATGTTGCCGGAATTTTGATTGCATGAATTTTAAAATATTGGAAGTAATTTGTTTGAGAGTTGTTTTGAGGGAAAATGATCTGAGGAATACTCAAAATCTGATCACTTACTTCGGGACTTTCTTTACTGATTAATCCTCCTTGGTCAACAGCTTTTGTACGGTAATAGTAAATTTTATACAAAGCTAACCGGGTTGTGTCTGAAAAATTGTTTGTGCCTGACAACCCGATAAATTTTGAGCTGTCAGGATTAAAATCTGCTACGGTATCTCGATAAATTTTGTAATCTTTAACATCACTTTCTTTTGCGGGGTCCCACATTAAATAAACAGAAAGTTTTCCCTGCCAATTTCGTGCATTTATCAGGAGATTTCGCGGGGCCTCGGGGGCGTAAAGATTTAGGGGAGTGGCAGATACTGGTACGGTGGGAAGACTTTCATCGTTCCATAGATTTAATGCCGTCACTTTGTACATGTATGTGGAATCATAGGAGAGCGAATCATCATAAAAATAATTTTCAGAGGTAAATCCTTCTTTACTGTAATGTGTTGAATCTGTGCTTCTGTATATATTATAACCTTTTAAATCAGATTCATTGTTATGATGCCAGTAAATAAATACTTCACCGTCGTTTGCATAATATACTTTCAAGCCGGTAGGAACAGCCGGGGGAATCCCAATACCGGTTTGATTATTATCAACCGGTCTCTCACACCCGCTTAAAAAATATATAAAAAGTATAATAACAAAAATTAATCCTGTTCGCATTTTATCAGATTACATAAAGTGAAATATTTTTTAAATTAAAATATATAGATACGAAATAACATTAAAGTGTAATAGTCAAGGATAAAATAGTCGAAAACAATAATTTATGTTTTATGTTAGGTATATCTCTTTAAATTGACAATAAACCATTTTTTGGATAATTTTGTCAGATAAATAATAAAGAAAAAGAATAATGCTTTTAGAATATATTCCTGTATTTATCGTAATTGCAATTGCAGCAGTATTTGCGATCGTAACAGTTGCTTCATCAAAAATTTTCGGTCCCCAGCGTCCAACTGAAGAGAAACTTTCCACATATGAAAGTGGTATGAAACCGGTAGGAACAACTAAAGAAAGAATATCCGTAAAATATTATTTAGTAGCAATGTTCTTCATAATTTTTGATTTGGAAGTAATATTTGTGTACCCGTGGGCAGTGGAGTTCAGGAAAATGTTTTCGGAAAACGGAATTTCTGTTTTTGTTTCGATGCTTATATTTTTAGTAGTTTTGGAATTAGGTTATTTATATGCGTTCAAGAAAGGTGGTTTTAAATGGGATTAGAGGCAAAACTAAATACTGAAGGTTTTTTAACAACTAAACTGGATACACTGGTTGCATGGTCCAGAAAAAATGCTGTTTGGCCTATGCCCATGGGAATATCGTGCTGCGCAATTGAAATGATGGCCACAGGGGATCCCAAATACGATATCGCAAGATTCGGATCCGAGGTAATGAGATTTACACCGCGTCAATGCGATTTGATGATAGTAGCCGGAACGGTTACTTATAAAATGTCGCATGTCGTTAAAAAAATTTATGACCAGATGCCTGATCCTAAATGGGTGATTGCAATGGGTGCTTGTACTTCATCGGGCGGAATGTACCGTTCATACCCGGTTGTGCAGGGTATCGACCAATTTTTGCCTGTCGATGTTTATCTTGCCGGCTGCCCGCCTCGTCCCGATAATTTACTGAATGCATTGCTGCAGATTCAGGAGAAAATCGGAAGGAGCAGAGCCAGAGATTTTCAAAATAAACCACTTCCCGAATTAACAGTAATACAAAATAACTGATGAATATGGAATTTAAAGAATTAATCTCTCAAAAATTAAAAGAAAAATTTCCCGGTGTTAATTTTGAGTCTGATGAGTATAGAGATGACTTAAGAATTAAGATGGAGAAAAATCATATCCTTGAAGTTTCAAAATACTTAAAGGAAGATCCGGAATTAAATTTTATTCTTTGCGAAGATGTTACAGCAATAGATTGGGCTAGACGAAAAGATAGGTTTACGGTAGTTTACCAGATTTTTTCGTTGACTAATAAATTCAGGCTCTGCGTGAAGACGGATGTGGATGAGTCGGATTGC
>CAVVVS010000113.1:0-73955 GCA_963751355.1 uncultured Ignavibacteriales bacterium
AACGCCGCTAACGGCTGAGTATAAAATCACTTTTTTCATATTGCTGTTCTAAACGTTAAGAATATTTTCCCGTTCCGAATTCATAAACTTCTTTTAATCTGGCTCATATTTTTTATTTGTAAAGAGTACTGTACAGAGCATCTTTTAGTTGTTCCAATCCGTCTTTTTTTAACAGGTAGTATTTTGCACCAAGATTTTTACATCTTTCTTCATACCTTTTATTTTCAAATTGAGTAAATACAATTACCGGAATATTTATATTATTTTTTTTCATTTTGGATAATACTTCAATTCCGTTTATATCCTTTAATCTTATATCCAGAATAATAACATCAGGATTTAATTCACTGATTAACGTAATTGCTTCTTTTCCGCTTTCAGTTTCGACAAGTATCTGAAGTTTAGGCATTAACGAAATAATTTCGGCAATTTTTTTACGTATTTGTTCCTGATCTTCTATTATTAAACATTTATGCATAACAGGAACCAAGTTCTTAAAAAGGATGGAAATTGTATGTAGAGTTTTTCAGAAAAGTTTTGTCGGATTAATCCGACAAAATAATTCCCTCAGAGGTAATAAGTTTGTCGGAATTTGCTTTTTCAGAATAAAAACCAGCGGTGAAATAATATTTATCGAACTATTCCAATAGTTTATTTTCAATTGCATATCGAATAATATCAGCATTGGAATGCAGGTTAAGTTTTTCAATTATTCGCGTACGGTAAGTACTAACCGAACTGCTTCCGATATTAAGCTCATCGGCTATCTCTTTGATCTTTCTGCCGCGGGCAATTTTCAAGAACACTGTCAGTTCCCTCTCGGAAAGTTTTTCGTGCGCTAAAGAAGATTCTTCTGTTTGAAATGAACCTGCTATTTCCTCGGCAATATTTTGCGAAATATATTTCCTTCCTTCCGAGACTTTTTGAATTGCTTTTAGCAATTCGTCGGATGAAACATTTTTTGTAACATAACCCGATGCATTAGCTTTTAAAGCCTTCACAGCATATCTTTTTTCAGAATGCATACTAAGTATAATTACCGGCATTTCGGGTCGGATTGATTTAATCTCACTTAAAACTTCCAGACCGCGTTTACCCGGCAAACCAATATCTAACAAAATTAAATCAAATTCTTTGTCGAGTATCTCTCCCAATAATTTTTCACCTGATGAAACCTCATCAACTTCGGAAATTAAAGAAGTTTTGAGAAGAATGTCGCGTATCCCTTCACGAAACATTGCATGATCATCTGCAATAATTATTTTCATATAATTTTTAATTTATAGCGGAATTTTCATTAATTAACGGAACCGAAATAGAAACAGTTGTTCCATTTTTTTTATTTCTAAAAATATTAAATACTCCGTTCCATTTATGAAGCCGTTCACGCATACCAATCAGCCCGATTGATTTTGTATCACTAATTTGTTTATCATCTATCCCTAAACCGTCATCAGCTATTATCATTTCAACCTGATTATCATCTATAGAAAAAGTTACAATTACACATGCTGCCTTTGAGTGACGTACAACATTTGTGAGACTTTCCTGCAAAGTTCGAAAAATATCAAGCGACAAGTTTTTATCAATATCATTTTCAGCTGCGTTTAATTTTAAGGAACACTTGATAGAGGTTTTCTTTTGGAACTCTTCGCAGTACCAGTCAATCGCATCAACAAGTCCAAGGTCATCTAATAATTCGGGCCGCAATTCAGTGGATATCTGCTGAACTTTTTTTATTGTATTATCAACTCTCTTTAAAATGGGATTTAAAATGTTCGACTGTTCTGTATTTTGTTTTTTTAATTTGAACAAATCCATTTTTAATAAACTCAAGGCGCCGCCGAATTCATCATGAATTTCTGCCGCGACATATTTCCTTTCTTCCTCTCGTACCGTTTGCAGATGTGCCGAAAGATTCTTCAGTTCTTCAGTGCGGTGTATTAATTGGGATGTTCTTTCTTCAACTCTTTTTTCCAGGTCGCTCATACGGTAGCCCAGCGAATAAGACAAAATAATTGCCTCCCATAAAATACCAAGCTGAAAAGCATTCTCTGTCCAGAAATTATCCGGAAAAATATTATAGTTCCTTCCTATAATAACACAAGCTCCAATCAATGATCCAAGCAACGCAAGGAGATAAAATCCCGAAAGTTTATATCCTTTTTTGATTGTAATTACAGAAATTATTAAACCCGATATAAAAGCTATTATGTTACCTGTTGAAAATATTGTAACATCAATACTCAACGGAAAGAAATATAATAACATGATGATAAACGCATAAGCAACAGCAAGAACGCTTAACATCTTATAAACCGAAGGGAGATATTTTTTTGTTTGAAGGAAGTCCCTGGTAAGTAAGAGCCAAAAGAGTCCTATGCTGCTAACTGCTACCATTTGAAGCATGTAATAATCACGTGTAAATATACTGCCGAAAAATTTTGTAAAGTATCCGTCATAAATAAATAAAAACGAAGCACACGCAAATACGTAGAGGACGTAAAAGAGATAGGTTTTTTCTTTTATGGAAAAATAAAGAAAAGAGTTATATATAATTATCAGTAATAAAATTCCGAACATGATTCCATTAAAAAACAATCTGACTGAATGCCGGTAAAAAAATGCGCGTATCGACATAATATGGAATCTAATTATAACGGGGGACGGAGTGGATATTCTTATGTAAAAAGTATTCAACTTATCCTTTTGCACCGGGAGCTGAGAAACAAATTCGATATTGTGTATCGTTTTACGCTTCACAAATGAAATTAGTCCGGCTTTTTTTTCAATAAAATTGTTCCCTGAATTATCCCGGTAATATAACCGGACATCTTCAAGACCGGGATATTTATTAATAAGAAGCCAATTATCATTGAAATTTTCATTCTTGTTGTTCGAAGCATCAAGATCTTCCATTATGCTAAATCTTACCCAGTACACTGAACCGCCAAATCCATAATTTAGAGATCCCGAATTATTCTTAATAAACTTTGAGGATAAACTGTTGGAAGATACATCTTCGATATTCAGTTTACCGGTTTTATCTATTAGAATTGAAATATGTTTATTGAGACTATATTCGTCTTTATTGTTTTGAATAATTATTGGATTTTTAGAAACATGTATTTTCTGGAACGCATTTACTAATGAAGTAATGAAGAGTATTAGAATAATAGCATTATAGACAATTAGATATTTATTCTTTATCAAACCAGGACCTGCAGCAGTTTTAATTATCGTATAATAAATATCGATAAATTAAATGTCATTATTTTGTAAAAATTTAAATATTTATTGTAGCTCACACAGCTTTTTATCAGTAATAAATCGAAATAAGTGCAGAGTTGAAAAAGGCACAATTATATTTCTATTCTATTTTCCATAGGCCCTCATTAATTCCAGCTCTGACTGGATGTGTGGTGAAATTCATGGCTTCATTGGATTTTTAATCATGCACGGTCGACTTAAGTTATTTCAAATATTTATCAAACCAATTTCTTCTGAGCAAGTCAACTTCTTTTCTTTGTCTTTTTAAAAAGTGATCACCGCCTTCAAATATTACCAATCTGTAAGGAATGTTTAATTCATAAAAGCGTTTTGCAATATCAATAGTTTGCAAAGGAGAGACGGTTTTATCATTTCCTCCGTGCAGTAAAAGATATGGAATTTTGGGGAGCTTTTTCACAAAATTTTGTGCGGAGCGTTTGTCTATTTCATGTTCAAAATTATTCTTTCCGATAATATTACGATATCGTTTAACACTGGAAGGGTTTGTTTCAATAAAATTTTGTAGACTGGAAATAGCTCCGCTCAGCACTGCACATTTAAAAGTTGAATTTTTTCTTAATGTAAGGTAAGTCATCATTCCGCCTCTGCTCCATCCTTCGATTCCCCACAATTTTTTATTTGCCTGCGGAATCTCATCAGCCAGGGGAATAAGATTTATAATATCATTTATATCTGCTCCGCCGAGTTCCTCTTTACCTTCACCTCCGTCGTTGCCCCGGTACTGTGATGCAAGAACGACATATCCCCAACTTGCTATTTGTCCAAATATGCCTCTGGCATTGAACCTGTCAATTGCCCCGTTCTCCTGAAAGCCACCCCTGTTCCAGATTATACATGGATATTTTTTATCAATATTGTTTGGATAAGCAATATATCCTTTTACTTTTAATCCATCCGATAAGTAGGTGATCTTTTCTACTTTTGTATTTTCGATTACTTCTTTTCCCCAGCCGCTTATTATCATGCGTGTTTGAGATTCGTTTAGATCTATTTTATCTCTTCCGATTATTTTTGAAGCCATCAGTTTAGTACTTTGTGATTTATTAAATTATTTTAATAGTTATTATTTCATATCCATTTATCTCAAATTTACGTGCGGGAATCTTATTGATGTCTCCTTTTTTTACTTCATTGTAAATATCTCCTTCAAACCTTGTACCTGTTTGTAAACCGGGATAATATTCTTGCATATTCGGAAATAAATCTTTCGATGTAGGTGATAGAGTAAAGTTAAAATGTACGTCAATCAATTTGTTTACGGAAAGGGTAGAAGAATTACTGCCATAACCGATGATGGAATCAATTCGTACGACTGCATTACACGGAACTTTTGAGCACGGACTTTTTGATGTACCTTTTTCAAGTGATGAATCGATCAAAACAATTGTACCAATTATTCTGCAATAACCGGGTGCAATTTGTTCATTTGCCCAATCTATTTTTGCCGGTGTTTTATTATTGGTAGCGGAATCTTTTTCAATATTATTGCTGCTGCAGCCGGAATAAATTAAGAGTAGAGCTACGGATAAAAGAGTGGATATTTTCATTTGGTTGAGACTCACTTATTATATATCTTAATGGATGAAAAACATATCAATAAAAATAATATTATATGTACAATTAAATGTTCGCTAAGTGAGTCACAATTTAATTATTTTAAAAGAATCATTTTCTTGGTTTGTAAAAAATTTCCCGATCTCAAAGTATAAAAATAAATCCCGCTCGCTAAATTTACAGCATTGAAAGTTATGCTATGTTTGCCAGCACTTTTTATTCCCGATATCAAAGTTTTTATCTTATTTCCGTTAATGTCAAAAATGCTTAAGGAAACAAAACCTGCATGCGGGAGATCAAAATCAATTGTAGTGGATGGATTAAACGGATTCGGATAATTTTGCGATAATGAATATGACGCCGGAATGCTGGATGAAACATCTTGTACTCCGACAGTAGAAATATTTGAAGAATAAATACCGTTTCCGTGTGTAGCGACCACAACCTTTCCGTCGGTAGTTCGTGTTCGAACCATTGTGCAAACTATATTCCCGATTGTGTTGCTTCCTTCCTGTGCCCAAGTAGTGGAGGTTCCATTTAATTTAGTAGTAGAATATAATCCTGCACTTGTAGCTACAAAATAATAAGTAATGCCGTTACCGTCCAAAATAGAAGCCCATCTGCAGGAGGGACCAGCGCCCGTACCGTCGGGATGTTGTTCAAGATTTCCTGCAACATCATTCCATGTACTGCCGCCGTCACTTGTATAATAAAGACTGATTACCTTGTAATTAGAAAATACAATCATGACTTTGTTTGCATCAGAGGGATCTACCGCAATACAGTTCAAATATGCGCTGGAAGGAAGCCCTTTCCCTGACCAAATATTAACCGGGCTAGGATCGCCGCTGTTTGCTCCGTTGACGCGATAAATTTTACCTGAGACCGTACCGAAATACAAAATGTTACCCGGGTTTTTTGAAATACCTAGTGCTGTTATAGCCTCGCCGGCAATACCGGTATTTGCCATTGGCAGCCAATTTACAGAAGTTGGGCTTTGGGAATAATCGGGTATAGCGGTAAGATTACTGTTTCGCCATACACTATCGCCTGCAGCCATATACATCATGCTGTTATTATTCGGATCCAAAACGTAAGGAGTAACAAATAAAAAATTTGAAGCATTCTTTGGCTTGATTAGTGTCCAAACCCAGTTGTTTGTGTTGTTCAAATTCAACCTAAGTGCACCACCATTTTGGGTTTCAATATAGTAGTACGATTTATTATTAGCTATCGCTGTTACACCGCCGTCTCCGCCAAAACCCCAATCAAACCAATTTGAGGGTGTTTTAGATGAGTTTACAAACTGATTACCGTTATCCTGCATCCCTCCGATTAATACATTATCACCCGATGCAGACTCGTCCATGGCAACACTGTAAAATTGGGATGTAATATAACCGATATCTGATTTTGTCCATGTTACAGTATATGCGGTTACATCGGTAGTTTTACTTATACCGCCGTCGGTTCCTGAGTAGACAATTTTGGGATTTGAAGGAAGGAACACGAGTGAATGTTGGTCGGCGTGCTGGTTGGAGTATTGTGAAACATCGTTGTTTCTAGAATAACCGCCTATCCAATCTAGTGAAGAAATATTCGATGAAAATCCATCTGTGGAACGGTATAAATTTGTTCCCCCAATTATTACAAAATTCGGATCGTCAGGCTTTACTTTTATTAAAAGATCATAAGAACCCTGGGAATCGAAATCACCGACTTTACCTCCGAAAGCGGGTATATATGCAGACCGGTTACTCCATGGCGTAGCAGCACCGACCGTATATTTCCATAAACTATGCCCTAGCGTTCCCGAACCTGGCGTTTCAGCTAAAAAATATACTTGTTTTTCGTCCGAAGGAGCGGCGTTCAGAACAATTCTGTGATATGTTGAAGGAAATCCGGCAGGTGTTATATTTTGAAAACTACCTTTAGTGCCAGTAGTCGATTTCCATATACCGCCGTTCGATCCGGCATCGCTGCTCAGGGTTGCATAGACCACACCGCTTTTTGTAACAAAAACGTCAGCAAAGGTACCGTTTTGCAAATCGCCCAAAACCGGGTTCCAAGTAGTACCGCCGTCGGTCGAACGTTCGATTCCACCATAAACGGCAGCATAAACAACAGCCTTTGAAGTATCGGAAGGATCGGTTGCAAGATTCCAAACTATATCAAAGTCACCTTCAAATGTTTGGGGAGTGTTTGATGTAGTTGAAGGAAGTAATTTCCAAGTTAGTCCGTCATCGGTAGATTTATAAATGCCGTTACCCAGATAAAAAGCTCCGTGTCCGCTTGCGGAATTTCCACGATATTCGCCCGTACCGTAATAAAATGTGTTTGTGTGTCCCGCTCGTGTATCCTGAGCAATGCAGGTTGCACTTTGTAATTGTTCGGAACCGGTTGTTTTTATCCAGGTTTTTCCGCTGTCGGTCGTTCTCCACATCCCGCCGGAGACACCACCTGCGAGTATAATGTTTTCGTTTGAGGCATCGATGGCGAGAGCCCTGGTACGTCCTCCCTGGTTATCAGGTCCCACTTGATTCCAGGCAAGTGATTGAACCGTACGGCTGTCTTTTTGAAGTTTCAGCTCTTCAACGGACGGGAGTGTTTTAGTGTACTCCAATTCCAATTGTCTTATGTTACGAGGGATTTTTCCTGTTGCAGGATCTTTCAGCATATTAAATTCGTATTCATATCTGCCCTGAAGATCTTCGCCGTTTCCTTCCGGATGAGTTTCGCTGGTTTCCGCTTTAAAATAAACATGCTCTTGTTTTGAACTTTGTGAAACGAGTAGAAATGTTCCTGCTGAAATTATTAAACTAATGAATAAATATTTCATGATGAACCTTTGTTAAATATTAGTAAGCACATCTGTATGGTAGTAGTTTTCCATATCGTATTATTTTAATGCATACCGGTAAGAATTCCATTTTTCATTATGACTTGTAAATCTAATATACTTAAGAAAACAGTATTAATATAATCCAATATCTTATTTGAAAGATAATAAATTAAAAATAAATGCTAACTAAAATATAATAATTACTGCATAAAAGAGCTCCCTTTATATCCAATGAAAAGAATTATGAACTAAAATTTATATTTTTGCATGAATTATGCGTTATAAATTATGCTTTTATCTTCTCTAGTCAAGGAAAATTTTTAAGATATTACGAAAGAAGATATCCCGGTATTCAAAGGGGATTGATTTAAAATATATGATCGAAGATATATTATTAATAAAATTAAATTTTTATTTTAGCGCAGGTTTAAATGGAATAATCTATGTCGAAGCAAAAAAAATTGAAGATGACTCAAAAGGTTGAAAAGAAACCGGTGTATACTAAAATAATAATTGCCGTTTTATTTGTTGCCGTAATATTATTTTTAGTCATTTCTAACATTATTAAAAACAAACCCGAGGATCAGGATTATGTATTCAAGAAACAAGGAGAACTTACGTTATTAACTCCCGATAACCAGGTTAAAGCAAAAATTGATGTACAATTTGCAGATAATGAATTTGACAGGGAATTGGGTTTAATGTACAGGAAAAAAATGCAGGAAAACCAGGGAATGCTGTTTATATTTCCTCAGTCGAGTATTCAGACATTCTGGATGAGAAATACATTCATTTCATTAGATATGGTATTCATCAATTCCAATAAAAAGATTGTCACGATCAGAAGAAATACAACCCGATTATCGGATAAAACTTATGCATCAACCGAACCTGCCAAGTACGTTCTTGAAGTTGTAGCCGGGTTTTGTAATAAATTTAACATACATGTTGGCGATGAGGTAAACTGGACAAGAAGTAAGTCCAGTTTAACAATACATGACTGATTTGCGAAGTTAGGTTCAGCCATAGATTTTTTTAGATATGAAATTCTCCTGCAGTAAAGATTGCATGTTCACTGCCGAAATTATAAATAAGAAAAAAGTCGAGAAGAGGACATTTACTCTATCCGTTGCCGTATAATTCGTTTTCGACCAGTTCACAAATTATATGCGCAACTGTAATGTGTCCTTCCTGTATTCTTTGTGTATTAGCTGAAGGAATGGTGATGGGAATATCGACCAGGTGTTTAAGTTTTCCTCCGCTGCCTCCCAGAAATCCGATAACTTTCATACCTTTCACTTTTGCGGTATCTACAGCTTTTATCACGTTCGGTGAATTACCGCTGGTTGATATTGCTAAAAGGACATCTCCATCATTGCCGAGTCCTTCCACATTTCGGGCGAATACATTTTCGAAGCCAATATCATTTCCGCCTGCCGTTAAATTTGAAGTATCTGTAGTTAGTGCAATCGCCGGTAACGCCGGACGGTTAATATGGTGGCTTAACCTAATCATCAATTCTGTTGCAATATGCTGACAATCGGCTGCGCTTCCCCCGTTACCGCAAAGAAGCAGTTTCCCGTTATTTTGATATGCTTTCGTTAATAAATCAACTGCAGAAAGTATATCGTTTGAACATTCATTCTGAATTTTTATTTTGGTTTCCGAACTCTCAACAAGTGAATCGGCTATAAATTTCTTTTTGTCCAAGTTGTTGTCTTTCAAATTTCAAAGATTAATGAAATAAATTATAAAACTAAAAAACTCTTTTGTTTAAACTGTTATGGGAATATTAACATGAATAGAGTCTGCAAAATCTTTTATTAATCTCCAGTTATCTTCATTCTCAAAGAAGTTGCCGGTAACAATTAATTTTGCCCCGCTTTTAACTTTTTCCCGGGCGGTACGCGGGCTCCTAATGCCTCCGCCAACCATTACTGGGATTGTGCAATATTCTGAAACCATTTTAATCATTTCGTCGGGAACAGGATATTCGGCACCGGAACCAGCTTCCAGGTAAATTAATTTCATACCTAAATATTCAGCAGCTAATGCAGTTGCCGCGGCTATTTCCTTCTTGTTTCTCGGTATCGGTAAACTTCCGCTCATATATTGAGCAGTATTTGCTGCCCCGGATTCAATCAGCATGTAGCCGGTTGATATTGGTTCTAACTTATTTTTTTTGATGATGGGAGCCGCATGTACGTGTTTGCCGATTAAATGTTCCGGATTTCTTCCGCTCACTACAGAAAGGTAAAGGATAGCATCCGCAGGGCTGCAAATTTGATCGACACTTCCGGGAAAAATTATTACGGGGAGTTTTGATATTCGTTTGATTGTTTTAATAAATTCTTCAAAATTACCTTCCATTAGGAGTAAGCTTCCTCCGACTAAAAATGCATCAACGCCCGAATTTTCACAATGTTTTACAAATTCACTCAGTTTTGTTTTTTCCAATTTATCGGGGTCCAACAAAACAAGATATGCTGCGCCTTTAGTTTCTATTGTATTTAAAAGATAATTAAATGTGTTCATATCAAGTGATGAAATTACAATCGAATATATGAATTTTGTATTATTAAAGAAAGGACTCGCTTTAGAATAAGATTGTTCCTGTATACTTATTAAATTTCTGCAGAATAATGCAATCCGGATTTGTTCATTTTGTCAGTACTATGTTGATAATTCATTTAAAGATATAATTTCAAATGAACAATTAAAACAACACTCACTTACAACCAATCAATTGCCATTATATATAGAAACCTTCACGAGCCGATTTAATATAATTGGTTCATTAATCAAAGCTGATTTGCGACTTTTCAGTTTTTCATGCTTAATGAAATTCTGCCCCGGTCGATGTCTATTCCAATTATAGTGATATCAATGATGTCACCCACGTTAATTACATCAAGCGGATTTTTAACAAATTTGTTTGCCATTTGGGATATATGCAAAAGACCGTCCTGTTTTACACCGATATCGACAAAAGCTCCGAAATCGACAACGTTTCTAACCGTACCTTTTAATTTCATCCCTTCTTTGAGATCTTCCATTTTTAATACATCGCTGCGTAAAATCGGCTTCGGTATATCTTCACGGGGATCCCGACCGGGTTTTTTTAGGTTTTCGATTATATCAATTAAAGTAGGCTCTCCGATTCCGATTTCTTCCGCAAGTTTCTTTGTTCCTTTCTGCTTAACTATCAGTGAAATAATGGCACCTGATTCTTTGATGCTTGCCAGTGAAACATTGAAGTTTTTCAACATCTTTTGAGTAGCCTCGTACGATTCCGGGTGGATGAATGTATTATCCAGCGGATTCTTCCCGTTCGGAATTTTTAAAAATCCTGCTGATTGCTCAAAACCCTTCTCACCCAATCCTGTTACGGAAAGAAGATCTTTTCTTTTTGTGAATTTTCCGTTCGTTTCACGGTACTTTACAATATTTTCGGCGATTCTTTTATTTAATCCTGAAACATATGTCAACAGAGACGCGGAAGCCGTATTAACATCAACCCCAACATAGTTTACACAGCTTTCCACGACATCGCCCAATTTCTGAACGAGTAATTTTTGATCAACATCGTGCTGGTATAATCCTACCCCGATTGATTTGGGATCGATTTTAACAAGTTCGGCAAGCGGATCCAATAATCTTCTTGCGATAGAAATATTACCGCGCTGGCTCGCTTCGAGGTCGGGGAATTCTCTTTTTGCAACTGCCGATGCAGAATAAACTGAAGCTCCCGCTTCATTAACTATTATGTAACGGCACTTTAAATTATTTTCTTTTATTAATTCGGCAATAAAGAACTCTGTTTCCCTGCTGGCGGTGCCGTTTCCGATGGATATCACCTCAACTTTATATTTTTCAAGTAAAGCCGATACAACTTTTTTTGCCCCATCAATTTTCTTTTGAGGAGGATGAGGATAAATTGTAGCACCTTCAAGATATTTCCCGGTTTTATCGATTACCGCTACCTTTGAACCGGAAACAAATCCGGGATCGATTCCCATAATAATTTTATTTGAGAACGGCGGCTGCAATAATAACTGCCGTAAGTTTGATGCGAAAATTTCTATTGCGTGAAGATCGGCAATTTCAGTGAGATGATTTCTGACATCTTTTTCCAGAGAAGGATAGGTGAGTCTGGTGAAAGCATCTTCAATAACAGAATCGATTATTTCCATAAAAACAGAGTCTTTATAGTTTAGGAATTTGTTTTTCATTTTCTTAAGTATTTCCGGCGGTTCAAAATTAAAGCTAACTTTTAAAGCTTTTTCTTTTTCACCGCGGTTGAGGGCTAAAATTTGATATGGTTTTATTTTGGTTATATCAGCCTGGAATTCATAGTAGATTTGATAAATTTCCTTTTTATCTTTCTCTTTTTGTTTTTCACTTATCTTGGCATCAGATGCCTTTTCTTTTACCTTCTCAGATTTTACTGCGGAATTTTCCAATAAATATTCCCTCACTTCTTTTCTAACCTCCGCATTATCGTTTATCATCTCAGCAATAATATCTTTTGCACCTTGTAGCGCTTCTTCTATATTGTTAACACCTTTTTCTTCGTTGATAAACTCAGACAGCTTTTCATCAAAATTGCCCTCAAAATTCGAATTCTCAAGTATAAATATTGCCAGAAGTTCGAGCCCCTTTGCCTTGGCAATTGTTCCTCTTGTTTTTCTTTTGGGTTTGTAGGGAAGGTACAAGTCTTCCAGTTCCTGAAGTTTAATGCACTCCATTAACTTTGCTTTAAGTTCGTCAGTAAGTTTACCTTGTTCTTCAATGCTTTTTAAAATCGTTTGCCTGCGGTCATCGAGAAGGGTTAAATAATTCAACCGGTCTTCAATTTGACGCAGAATATCCTCATCCAATCCCCCGGTATGTTCTTTCCGGTATCGGGCAATGAATGGTATTGTGGCATCTTCTTCAAATAACTTGATAACCGCTTGCACTTGTTGTAGATTTATTTTGAGTTCTTTTGCAATTATTGATGGAATGTTCATAGTCTAAATAAGCATTTTATAAATTAATTTTTAATTAAAGAGAACTTAAACTAAAAGCAAAGATAGTTATTTTTCAAGTTGAATTAATTAAACTTTTTTATAAGGAGTTTCAATGGATAAAATAGTTGTTTATGAAAAACCTACCTGCACTACCTGTCGAAAAGTAGCTAAAATCCTCTCGGAAAATGGTGTTAAGTTTGAAAAAGTGAATTATTATATTGATCCATTCAGCAAATCAAAATTAAAAACCCTGCTGAAAAAGATGAATATGAAACCTTCGGAAATTTTAAGAAAAAATGAAAAGATTTATAAAGAGCTTCAAATTAGTAAAAAGGGCTATACGGAAGAACAAATATTAGACCTTATGGTTAAGCATCCCGATTTGGTACAAAGACCGGTTGTTCAAAAAGGAGATAAAGTAATTTTAGCACGTCCGCCTGAAAAAATTAATGAATTATTTTAATTATGTGAATCATTTTCTTCCAATTTTTTTTTACAAAGTTGAAGATTATCTAATTGTTCTTTATTAAGCCGGGGATAATTAAGATTTAAGCTTTTCATTTTATCAACGATTACCTGTGAAACGGAAAGCCGCATAAACCATTTATGATCTGCGGGAATAACATACCAGGGTGCATGTTTACTGCTGGTGGAGGAAATAGCTTCTGCATAGCATTTTTGATAATCATCCCAGTAAGATCTTTCTTTAATATCGGCTTCGGAAAATTTCCAATTTTTATCTTCTTTATCAATACGTTTCAAGAATCTCTTTTTTTGTTCTTCCTTAGATACATGAAGGAAAAATTTTAAAATTACAATCCCGTTTTCGTATAGGTATTTTTCATAATCATTAATTTCTCTAAACCGCATTTGCCAGACATCTTTCCCAATTAATTCTTTCGGTATTTTTTGATTCTTTAATAAATCATGAACTCTTACTACGAGAACTTCTTCGTAGTAAGAACGATTAAATATTCCTATTCTTCCTCTTTCTGGCAGTGATTTATTAATTCGCCAAAGATAATCATGATTTAGTTCTTCAGAAGACGGCTGCTTAAAACTAAATACCTGGGTACCCTGCGGATTTAAACCACTCATCACGTGTTTAATCGTACTGTCTTTTCCTGCAGCATCCATAGCCTGAAAAATTAACAACATTGCATATTTACTCCCAGCATAAAGTTTTGCCTGAAGTTTTTTCATTTCTTTTATATTATTCTTTAAAATCTTCTTCGCTTCTTTTTTTGATTTAAAATTGCCGGTATCGGAAGTGCTGTATTCCCAAAGATTAACATTACTGTCAGCTTTAACCAAGAATTTCATTGAAGCCATAATTTTTAATCCTTTAATGGTTGATACTTAATTTGTTTTAATATAATAATATTGAATGTAAACTTCTTTAAAACGCACTATATGGTATAATATGAAAAGTATTTTTCAATTATTTTTTTATGATTTATATTTATAAGAATTAATGTTTCCTAAATCAAATCATCAAGCGGACAAATTTAGTTGATTGTTGCAAGGGGAGTGATTTTGCAGCCTTTAATTCCCACTTCTGAAAGCGAGCGTCTGTCTTTAAACGGTATAAAATATAAACCTGCCGAACTGCCTGTCCTTTTTTCATAAGCTTTTAATGAACCCGAGACAGACTTGATTATTTCTACGGTATCAGCTCTAAAAATAAGTTTGAAATTAAATGCAATTCCGTAATCATTAAAATTGTCGAGCTTCACCACAATTCCATTATTATAATTATCGGCTTCCGGGTAAAATATAAAAGAGATTTTGAAGCCTTCATTATTATATAAGGTATTCCAAATTGAATCTTTTTTTGTTTGAGCATCGGAAGAATTAGTAAGTGTAATTACAAAATAAAGAATGTAAGGAAATATCTTTAATATCATAAGTTAATTAAAGAATTAATTATTTTGAATGACATTAAAAAAGAGAGTATGGCTTTCTCAACTCCAAAATTCAAAAAGGTCTGCTTCAGTTTCTCTTTCTTTTAACAACTTAAAATTTTCACCGTCATTGTAATAGCCTAAAACTTTAGGCATCTGCCGGCTGTTATATCTTGACCACATGCCGTATGTATATGCTCCCGTATCATGAATAATGATAAAATCACCTTCATTAACTTCTGGAAGTTCAACTTTTTTTGCCACAAAGTCACCTGCAAAACAAAGCGGACCTGCAATGTTATAGGTTTTTTTAACGGTGTCCTTTTTTAAATTTCCGTTTTTATCGAGAACTGAAATTTCATGATGCCAGACTTCAGGATTATAAGCTTTTCTCAAAAACATATCGGCTCCCAGATGAATCATTAGTGTATTAATTTCTTTACTTCCTTTTACATACTCAACACGGCTTGCCGCCCATCCGGTATTTGCAAAAATATATCTTCCGAATTCTGTTATTAACCTAAATTTACCTGAGAAAATTTCGGGATATTTTGAGTGAAGAATTGTTTTATATTTATTCATACCTATAATTTTTTTACCGCTTTGGTACGAAACCGGTAGTCCGCCGCCGATATCAAAAATATTTATTCTTTTAGAAGTGCCGCTCTTATTTAGCTTTTCGTTCGCTTCTTTAACAAAATCATAAACTATACCTATGCCTTTTTCCAGCAGTTCAACATCAATTCCCTGTGAACCTATATGCAGATGAACACCGGTCAGCCAATCATAATTTAAGAATGCACCAAGCAATTCACTTCTGTATTCTTTTATGGGAACACCGAATTTTGAATACTCTCCGGCAACGCTCGTAGCAGAAATAGTTCCCGTTCCCACCTGAGGATTTATTCTTACTCCAATTGAACTTTTTGAATTTGTTTTCTTTAAAGTTGTTGAAATTCTCTTTAGCTCGTACAAAGAATCAGCATTTATATGAATTCCTCTGCTTAAAGCAAATTCAATTTCTTCAAAAGTTTTTACGGGAGAATCGAAAACAATCTTGTCAGGAGAGATTCCTGTTTTCAATGCCAGATATAATTCGGGTAATGAAGCTGCTTCCAAACCAGTATTAAGCTTACCTATGTATTTTAAAATTGATGTTAAAGGATTAGATTTAATTGCTATTGCATGAAGCGTGTTTGGAGGGAATAGATTTATTAAATCTTCTATTCTTTTTTTAAGAAAAGTAAGATCATAAAAGACAACCGAAGTATCTTTAAGACCCGATAATTTGTCTTTACTTAAAGCGCTGATAAATGTCTTACTGATTTGTTGTATAGTTAAATTGGAAAACATGTTTAATTATCCTGAGTTTGATATCCGGTAAGTTATATAAACATATTGAATAGTTAAAATTGCTAAATCTCCACCAGCGTAGGTCAATTTGCCAAGTTGACCGGCAATAAATAATTGTAAAACAATCAGACCAATCTATAGAATTTAATTTTTACGCTGAGCTAAAAACCATTCATAAAGCTCTTGGTTATTATAAGTTTGTGTCCATGAATCATGCACCGCTTCGGGGTACACGGTAAATTTAGGATGACCCCCGCAATCTTTAAGTGCTCTTACCATCTTAAGAGATTTTTCAACCGGTACAACATTATCTTTTGCACCGTGAAATACCCAAACAGGAAGATTTTTTATTTTGCATGCTTGTTCCGGATTTCCACCTCCACAGATTGGTGCAGCAGCCGCAAATAAATCGGGATATTCGATTGCAGTCTCCCATGTCCCAAAACCGCCCATACTTAAACCTGTTAAGTATATCCTGGAAATATCAACCTTATATTTTAATAAAATTTCATCCAATATCGCTTTTATATCAGCAGGAATCCATCGTTTTCCCGGCTTACATTGCGGAGATACAATTATAAAAGGGAGCGAAGGATCGTTTTCCACTATTTTTGGGGGTCCGTGTTTTTTTACGAGTTCAATATCGGTACCTCTTTCGCCGGCTCCATGCAAAAATAACATCAACGGATAAACAGCGTTATCACTGTTAAAATTTTTCGGCAGAAAGATTAAATATTTTTCATTAATATTTTTCGAAGAATTATTTTCGAAAATTTCAACTTGCTGCGATAAATATTTTTTAGTGATCATTTTTATATCGGAACAGCTTTTTAAAAAATAGAATGGGAAAAAACGTTAATACAATATATGATTTCATCACAATATCCCCAACCGGATAAATTACTTTAAGTGAATATATTAGATTTTCTACAAAATGGTTTATTCGTTATTCCCGTAGCAGATGAAAACTTGGCGGTAAAGGATTTACCCATATTTTATGGATACTTCGCATGATGGTTATCATTGACCTAGCAATGTTATAAGTACAGTTATTATTGATAAGATATCTAAAATTATTAAAATTTAATTTCTTAATATCCGGCATCTACCAAAATGAACAAAAAATTAACCGGGATTTTATCTTCATAAATATACAGCCTAAAGAAAACGATTAATGTAAATTAATTTCTCGAATCGGATATTCCTTTATTCACACCCGTGTTTTCAAATATTTGAACTGTTTCTTCTTGTATCAATACCCAGATTGTATAAGCACCGGCAGCGGTACCGAATGGGAAATTCAGTAGTCCTATAACCGAAATAACCAGCATCAAAACTCTTGCCCAGTTTTTAAATTTCAATAAGCCTATTCCCCCGATAATTCCGGGCAGTGATACGATTAACAAAAATGATGATACAAAGGCTGCAACAATCAATGTAATTGCAGAAGCTTCACGTTCACCTGAAAGAAGTCCGGCACCGGCAATAATTAAAAAAACAATAATTGCTGCAATTAGTCCCATTGCTCCCAGTACGATATTTAAAATTGCTGCAATAGTTATATGTCTTTCCATCATATCACCTATTTAATAAAATCCATGATTAATTATTTATATGCTATTGTAAATTTAGTAAACAAAGAATTATAAAAATCAATCATATCATCTTCCAAAAAACTGCAATACTAATTTCTAAATCGCAACCAAATAATAATTAAAGTTTTTTATCATCTATTGATAATTGTCAGTTTAAATTTATTTACAATATTTTATAGAATTTAATTGTATCGTTGAACTCATTATTTGTGAGAGAATGTTCCCCTTAAAAATTATCAATTCTGTGATAAAACAAACGATTAAATGGATAAAAAATCAAGTAGTTTTTATTAAAATTAATATTCATGAAAATGGTAATAACGGCAATGGTTTTATTCCATAGTTAAATAGAGGCTTTATGTTATGCACAGATAATTATTTCCAAAATTATGGTCGAAAGAAATTATTCTATAAAAGGGAACGAATATTTCGCCTGCAAACACGAAACAACCATGTAAATCTTGATAAAGGCTACGGAAAATTGTTAATTAGTTTCAAAAATATTCTAATATATTTATGAAAGAATATATATGATAAAACGGTGCGCCTGGAGTACTAATGATCCTTTATATATAGATTATCACGATAAGGAGTGGGGGGTGCCCGTACATATCGATAAAAAACTTTTCGAAATGCTTATCCTGGAGGGTGCGCAAGCTGGCTTAAGCTGGATTACAGTCCTTAAAAAAAGGGAAAATTACAGAGCAGCTCTTGATAATTTCGATTACCGGAAAATTGCCTGCTATGACGACAATAAGGTGAAAGAGCTTCTCGAAAACGAGGGAATAATAAGGAATAAACTTAAGATTCATGCGGCAATTCAAAATGCAAATGCTTTTATTTCTATTCAGAATGAATACGGAAGTTTTGATAAATATATCTGGCAGTTCTTAGAAGGAAAATCTCTTGTAAATAATTGGAAGCAGATAAACGAAGTTCCTGCTAAAACGGAAATCTCGGATAAAATGAGTAAAGATTTGAAAAAGCGTGGTTTTAAATTTGTCGGATCTACTATATGTTATTCATTTATGCAGGCTGTGGGAATGGTGAATGATCATACCACCGATTGTTTCAGGCACGAAGAAATAAATTCTTTTAACTATTAGATTAGTAATTTTTCAAGTTTTAACTGAAATGGGCACGGAGTAAATAAAAATACGCAAATGCTTAATTTGTGATATAGCGGATTTAAGTTTAATTTTAGGCAATTAGTAGGAGGCATTATGATTAACAAAGATTTGTTGGATATTCTCTGTTGTCCCGAATCCAAAGCCGATTTGGTTCTTGAGGGTGACTTTTTAGTCTCAACCGATAAAAATACCCGCCGGAGGTATAGAATTGAAGAAGACATTCCAATTATGCTTATTGATGAATCGGAGCAATTGAGTATTAAAGATTGGACTTCAATCATGAAAAAACACGGCAGAAAGGCAGAGTAAAATTTTTCGATGGATCCAATTAATATAATAATCGGTTTAAACATAATAGCAACTTTCGGAGCGAATGCAGGGGGTGCTAAAAAAGGTTTAAAAAGCACTTTCACGGTGGCTAAAGAAAAGCCCAAAACTTATCTTCAAAAATTACCTCTTGTATTGTCAACACTGACGCTTGCTGCATTAATATTAGCGGTCTTTCAATTAGGCACGTTAAGCTATTCCGGTTCATATTATAATTTAAGATTGATAGCCTTGCCGGTTTATCTTGCTTTCTCGTGGATTCAAATATGGGCTTACAGGAGACTTGGAAGCAGCTATTCCCAGCAGATATTAATTTTTAGATCACACAGTCTGGTTACATCTGGACCTTTTAAAATAATTCGCCATCCACAATATTTATCACAAATAGTTATAGATATTGCCGGTGGTATTGCAACTTTAAGCTACATTGTTATAATAGTTGCATTAATTGAAGTTCCATTCCTGATATTGAGGGCTAAATTTGAAGAAAAATTATTGGCAAAGCATTTTAAAGAAACATTTGAGAGTTATAAAAGGGAAAGCGGATTTATGATTCCGTTTATAGGTTAGTTGAATTATTAATTATTGTCTTTATTTTTTAGTTGGCTCTACATAAACTTCATCTATTTGAGGATAGATGTAAAATTGTTTTCTAATAATTAAAAATTCGAGTGTTTATTTTTGTTACGTCCCCTTTGAGGCGGTTATTATAAGGTTCCTCTCAATGAAAATTAAACTCCTTTACATCCTGTTATTAATTTATATCATTCCCATGTCATGTCAATCAGTTGCACAGTTAGCTGTAAGTTATAATAATAGTACAAATTACATCCCGGTATACAATAGAGAGGGAACTCTTTATTTTTCCGTTAAGCCTTTTGCCGATGCTTTATCGATAAATTATTATTTTAACCCCGAAACCGAAAAAATAGAATTAAAATTTTCAGACTCATATCTGAAAATAACAGCACAAAACCCTTTCCTGGTTCTGTCTTCAACAAAAGAGAAAAAGAAAACCGTTTATCAAATACCTACTTCAACTTATTTGTTAGGCGATCAAATTTTTGTGCCCCTCACTTATGTGAAAAAAATTTTGGAATCAGCCTCAGGATATTCGTTTAGGTTTGTGTCCCCGAATAAACTTTTCGTCAATAGGGAGAATAGCGGGCATGAAATTGCAGGAAAAGAACCGACAAATTCCGGGAACAGTTCCGATTTTAATATTACCGGACTTAAGATTGAACAGAAGGCAAACGGTACTCTCTTAAGGCTTGAATCAAATAAGCGGATATTATCTTACAATAGTTTTTTTAAAAACGGAATTTTAAATCTTATCTTTCGTAATGTACATGCGGATACGACTAAAATTGATAACGTGGAAGTAAAAGGTTTGATTAAAAACATAGAAGTGAAAAATGTAAAATCCGATACCGAGATTAAATTAAAATTAGATGATAATTATTCAACTAACGAGGTTCTGAATGTTGAACATAGTGATGATATTTTAATAGCTCTTCATAATAAAATATTTGTGAAGAACAGTATTAAGGCAAGGGAAAAAAAGAAATGGGATTTTAATGTAATAGTAATTGATCCGGGACATGGTGGAAAAGATTCCGGCACAATAGGACTTCACGGTATCAAAGAAAAAACTATTACTCTTGATATAGCCTTAAGGCTCGGCAAAATAATCCGGAAGCACATGAAAGATGTAAAAGTAGTTTTTACCAGGAAAACCGACAGGTTTGTAGAGTTGTATAAACGAGGGCAAATAGCAAATGAAGCCGGAGGGAATCTTTTTATATCAATTCATTGCAACGCAACACCGCACAAACCCAGTAATGCTGAAGGTTATGAAATTTATTTACTGAGACCCGGAAAAACGAAAGCAGCAATCAGGATTGCCGAGAAAGAAAATAGTGTAATAAATTATGAAGCAGATCCGGCTCGATATAAAAAATTAACCGATGAGAATTTTATACTTGTTAGTATGGCACAAGCCTCTTATATGAGATACTCCGAAGAATTTTCTTCAATTCTTAACCAGGAATTTAACAAAGATATCGGAATACCTTCCAGGGGTGTGAAACAGGCAGGGTTTTATGTCCTGGTGGGTGCTTCAATGCCGAGTGTATTAATAGAAACCGGGTTCCTTTCTAATGGACATGATGCAAGATATTTGAATAGTCGAAAGGGACAAACCAAAATTGCGGAAGCTATTTTTGAAGCAGTTAAAAAGTTTAAAGAACAGTATGATAAGAGCTTTGATGCGGAATGAGTAATCTATTTTATCCAAAATGATGCGATAATGTTCATGCATCATAAAAAGAACGAGGTTTTAATTTCGGGGATGTCGACGATTTTCATTCTTCTTCCCAAGAAGAATGAATGTTCATCTTAAGTTAACCCTAAGCAGAAATCCGATACGGTTTTATCGAAGTAATAATCTTCGCCAAGCTCTGATGGCAGGATTGCTGCAATACGGTTAATCAAGAGCGGCTTAAATGGAGGAAGGAAATATTTCTATAGAGGTTGATTTGCAAATTAAATTGAGTGTTAATTCGGAAAATCTTTCCAAGATCATTACATCTTAGTATCGGTTATCCTTATAATTAGGCCCTAGTGTCAGTAAAAATAATTCCAATTTATACAACCCTCATTTTTATAGTAATTATCAAAATATCCTGTAATCACTATAATCTGCTGTTCATCACACTTAATTACGCCGCTTTCAATTATTAACCAATTTTTGCTTGACAAGTATTAAAATTTGCTTTAAGTTTGGAAACCAAAAATACATTTCCGGTTTCCGCAGTATAAAATTAGCAATTTTTTACTTTAGAAGCCGGTTTTTCAGAGTTACATGGAAACCGGATAAACCAGATTGGTTTTTTAGGTAGAAAGGTAGAACAAGATGAACGACGAAAATGAGATTAAAGAGAGAATATTAACCAAAGCCGAAGAGATGTTTCTTCAATTCGGATATTCCAAGGTAACGATGGAGGAAATTGCCGCAAACCTGGGAATTAGCAAAAAGACTCTCTATAAATTCTTTTCAGGTAAAGAAAATTTGGTACGTGATATAGTTGAAAATATGCGTTGCGACATAGATAATTATGTGGAAGAATTATGGAATGATTCCAGCCTGGATTTTGTTAAGAGGCTGAAGAAATTAATGGACTTCATTGCAAAACAATCTTCAAAGTTAAGAGGACCTCTGCTTGCGGATCTTCAAAAAAACATTCCTGAAGTGTGGGACGAAATAAATAAATACAGGAAGCAGAACACCATGAAGAAAATGTCGCTGCTGATTAATGAGGGAGTGGAAAAGGGAGCTTTCAGAAAAGATATTGATCAGCAGGTAATGCTGTTAATGTATGTAAATGCGATACAGGGAATAATAAATCCCGAGACACTTTCGCAGCTGCCTTATACGGGCAACCAGGTTTTTGAAATTATCATAAAAATAATGTTTGAGGGGATATTTACCGAAGAAGGGAGAGACAAATATATTTCATATCAAAAAGAGGATACACAGTCTTAAGGAGTATTTTAATAATGAGAATAAATAATATAAATCCTTTAATGATCACTATCTTAAGCTTGCTTTTTACGGTTAGTATTTTTTCTCAGCAAAAAAAATATTTAACGCTCGAAAAAAGTATTCAAATAGGGTTGAAAAATAGTGAACAAATACATTCTTCAAAAATGAAAGTTAAAGAATCGGAAGCTATGTGGAGTGAAGTGAACACGGCGCGCCTACCGTCATTAAAATTTGATGCTTCATATACAAGGTTGAGCGAAGTTCCGCCGTTTTCCGTAAACACCCCGTTCGGCAAGTTTAATATTTCGCCGTCAATCTTCGATAACTATGTTATGAAACTTTCATTGCAGCAGCCGATTTTTACCGGTTTTAAGCTTTCGAGCAGTTCGGATATGGCTAAGTATAACACGCTTGCAACAAAGCAGCAGTATTCACAGGATGAACAGGATCTCATTCTTAATATTAAGGAGGCTTACTGGAATTTATTCAAGGCAAAAAAATTCAAAGAAGCTGTTGATGATAACCTGGAACAGGTGAAGGCTCATTTAATTGATATCCAGAATTTTTATAAACAAGGTTTGGTAACTAACAATGAAGTATTAAAGGTTGAAGTGCAATTATCCGAAATTCAAGTGAATCAAATTGATGCTAAAAATTCGGTGAAACTTGCAGTAGTTAACTTAGATAATATTATTGGATTACCGCTTTCAACCGAGGTTGAAATCCAGGATACTATTAAAATTGATGAAACCATGGATCTGAACGGTTTGGATAATCTTGTAGACGAAGCCCGCAATAATAGACCGGCATTAAAAGCTATGGAGTACAAGGTTAAAGCAAGTGAAAAAGGAATAACTACGGCTAAGTCTGATTGGTATCCGCAAATATATTTGGCAGGTGGATACAATTATGCAAAACCAAATCAAAGATTGCTGCCAACAAAAAATGAATTTTACGGTACATGGGATGTGAGTGTTGGTCTTTCTTACAATTTATGGAATTGGGGTGCAACAATTGATAAAACTGACCAAGCAGAGGCACAATTTGAACAAGCAAAAGACGGATTAAAAACCTTAAAGGATGCAGTTACCCTGGAAGTGACTAGCGACTATTATAATATGATTAAAGCAAAAGAAAAAGTACTTGTCACTCAACAGTCCGTAAATCAGGCGAAAGAAAATTACAGGGTAACGAACGATACATTTAAACAAGGTCTTGCCTTGAATTCTGATTTGCTGGATGCCGAGACTGCCTTGAAGGCGGCTAGAACGAACCATGCTCAAGCTTTGGTGGATTATGAGGTAGCTAAAGCAAAAATAGAAAAAGCTACGGGAAGAAGTAAATAATCTAATGTTATTAATTTCGTAAACCACGAATAGTTTCAAATGATTTTTGAACAATAAAATAAAAAATTAAGAATTAGAAAATATCTGAGGCAAAAATGAGTAAGAAAATAAAATATGTTTCACTATTCATAATCATATTAATGGTAATTACCGCAATACTATTGCATAACAGAGCGGAAATAAAACGTGCGGAAAATATAGTAAAAATTAGTGCCTACCCGGTAAATGTCGATACGGTAGGAGCAAGATTTTTTACAAATCATCTCAACCTGGTTGGGACAGTGTATGCAAATAATGACGTTCCGGTTGTTTCGGAAGCTCAGGGCAAAGTGACATCCGTATCGGCGGAAGTGGGTGATTACAAAAAAGCAGGTGCTGCATTAATTCAGTTGGAAGATGCAATCGAACTCTCCGCTTATAAAACTGCTGAAGTTAATTATCAAAAAGCACAAAAGGATTACGAAAGATATCAATCGCTTTATAAACAAAAATCTGTCACGGATGCACAGCTTGAAAATGCAAAACTCGCTCAGCAATCGGCGGAAGCACAATATATAGCAGCAAAGAAACATTTTGAAGATACTAAAATTACAACACCTATTTCCGGAGTGGTGGTCTCCAGACCGGTTAATATCGGCGATTATGTCACTAACAGAACTGTAGTTGCGGAAGTTGTTGATATTTCATGGTTGAAAGTTAGACTGAATGTTTCCGAGCAAAATGTTTTTGCATTAAAAGTAGGAGATAAAGTTGAAGTAACTACGGATGTTTACCCTGGTGTAACATTTGACGGCAAAATTAAAACAATTTCGGATAAAGGCGATGCCGCACATAATTATCCTGTTGAAGTGGAGTTGAAGAATAGTAATAAACATCCTCTTAAAGCCGGGATGTTTGCCCATGTTATATTTAATTCAACAGAGAAAATAAAATCATTGGCAATATCGAGAGAAGCATTATTGGGAAGTGTGAAAGATGCTCAGGTTTATGTCGTTGAAAACAATACCGCTAAATTGAGGAACCTGGTAATCGGAAATTCTTCAAATAATTACCTGGAAGTCTTATCGGGATTGAAAGAAGGGGATGTGGTTATAATAAACGGTCAAAATAATCTGAAAGAAAATTATAAGGTGAAGGTAATTCAATAAGCCTTTGCATACTCATACAATATGAAAAGATAAAGTTTATTTAGGAGATTAGATATGACAATTACAGAACTTTCTATCAAGCGTCCTACGTTGATAGTAGTGATTTTTTCGGCGATGATTCTACTAGGATTTTACAGCTATACCCAGATGAACTATGAATTACTACCCAAGATAACACCTCCGGTAATTACAATAGCTACTGTTTATCCCGGCGGTTCGCCAAATGAAGTTGAAACTTCCATAACCAAACCGGTAGAAGATGCATTATCGACACTCGATAATATTGATGATATAAAATCTACGTCTGGAGAAGGAATCTCATTTGTGGTTATCCAGTTTAACCAGGGCGCGGATGTTGATCTTCAACTTCAAAATGCGCAAAGGAAAATAAACCAGATAATAAATACTTTGCCAACACAGGCAAAAACCCCTGTGATTTCAAAATTTGCCCTCGATGAAATACCTGTTTTGAGAATGGGATTGACAAGTAATATGCCCCCGAAAAAATTCTATCAATTCGTTGTCGATAGAATTCAACCGAGGCTTGCAAAATTAGGCGGCGTGGGACAAATAACCCTGGTTGGCGGTGAACAAAGAGAAATAAAAGTAAACCTTAACGAAGATAAGATTCGCTCATACGGTTTATCAATACTTCAGATAGTTCAGGTGATCCAGTCTTCCAACCTGGATCTTCCAGCCGGTAAAATACAAAATAATTCGAACCAGTTTATTGTTCGCTTAGCTGGTAAGTTTTCTTCACTTAATACATTGAGGAATTTAATTGTAGCGCATTTACCGAACGGCAGCAATATTCATCTTTCAGATATTGCAGAAATTGAAGACGGTGTAAAAGATCCGACGAATATAAGTAGAATTGACGGAGTTTCTTCTATCGGAATGCTGGTTCAAAAACAAACCGATGCAAACACCGTGCTGGTCAGCCGGCTGGTTAAAAATGAAATAAAAAAGATTGAAAAAGATTACAAAGCCGAGAATGTACATTTTAATATTGCCCAGGACGAATCAACATTCACCATTGATGCGGCAAACGGTGTTAAATTTGATCTGGCACTGGCTGTGCTTCTGGTAGCAATAGTAATGCTTTTATTTCTTCACAGCATCAGGAATTCATTTATAGTTATGATGGCAATTCCATGCTCATTAATCTCCACGTTTACAATTATGTACCTTTTCGGTTTTACCTTAAACTTAATGACATTGCTAGGATTGTCGTTGGTGGTCGGATTTTTAGTTGATGATTCCATAGTTGTTATTGAAAACATATATCATCATTTTGAAAAAGGTGAAAATAAAAGAGATGCAGCATTAAAAGGAAGGAACGAGATAGGTTTTGCGGCACTGGCAATTACCATGGTTGATGTTGTTATCTACGTTCCTCTTGCATTAACAGGCGGGTTAATCGGAAATATCCTAAGAGAATTTTCTGTTGTAGTTGTAATTTCAACGCTGTTAAGTTTGTTTGTTTCATTTACGGTTACACCGCTGCTTGCTTCAAGAATTGGAAAGCTTGAAAAATTAGCCGGAAAAACTTTCATAGGCAAATTTGCGATTTGGTTTGAAAAAGGATTCAGGAAGTTAACTGATCATTATATAATTATTCTCAAATGGTCGCTGGTGAATAAATGGAAAGTGGTAGCAATTGCTGTTTTATTATTCGCAGCATCAATAGCACTTGTCCGTACCGGATTTATAGGTGCAGAATTTATGACCCAGCCGGATCGTGGGGAGTTTGCCGTAATTTTGGAAATGCCGCTGGGTTATTCTCTCGATCATACAAACTTTGTTGCACAAAAGGTAGAAAACTTTATTCGTAAAATGCCCGAAGTGAGAAAATTGTTTGTAAATGTCGGCGCGTCGAGCGAAGGAATGATCGGGCAAAATTCTAATAATGTAGCGGAACTGGATGTTTCACTAATACCAAAGGATATGAGGATTAAATCGACTAATGAAATAAGTGAAGAAATAAAAACCATGGCGTTGCAGATTCCGGGAGTAAAAGTACGCGTAAACCCCATCGGTATTTTCGGAACTGCCAATCAAACACCAATTCAATTAGTGGTCAGCAGTTCGAATAGGAAAGATGTTGAAACAGCGGCAGCGGTTGTTGATAGTATAATCAAAAAAATACCGGGAACCGCGGACGTCAGGCTGTCATCCGAAAATGGAAATCCGGAAACAAGGATAGACATCGATCGCCAAAAACTGGCTGATTATGGTTTATCGGTTGCAGATGTCGGAGCCTCATTGAATGTAGCTTTTCAAGGAAATGACGATGCAAAATTTAGGGACGGTGATGATGATTATGACATAAATATATCGCTCGATAAATTCGACCGGTCTAAAATTTCGGATATTGAAAATCTGACTTTTGTAAATAGACAAGGACAGTCTGTCCAGCTTCAGCAGTTTGCATCCGTTTATCAAACGACAGGGCCTACAAAATTGGAGCGAATGAATAGAGTTCCCTCCATAACTGTTTTTTCTCAAGCTATCGGCAGACCTACCGGCAGTATCGGTCAGGATATAAAAGATGCACTTGCAAAAACATCATTACCAAAAGGCATTGAGATTGCCTATCAGGGTGATCTGAAAAATCAAGCCGAGTCTTTCAGTAGTTTGGCGCTTGCGCTGTTAGCGGCTATAATATTTGTTTATATGGTTATGGTTGCATTGTATGATTCATACGCAGATCCGTTCATAATTTTATTTTCTATTCCGACGGCAATTATTGGTGCATTACTGGCTCTGGCTCTAACTATGAAATCATTAAATATTTTTTCCATACTCGGAATAATAATGCTGGTAGGATTGGTGGGTAAAAATGCTATCCTTTTGGTAGACCGTGCAAACCAGCGCAGGAAGGAAGGCGAGTCAACTTTCGAAGCGATGCTTGATGCAGGCAGAAACAGGATAAGACCGATTATGATGACAACCGCAGCTATGGTTTTCGGAATGCTCCCGATAGCATTGTCGCTTGATGCAGGCTCTGAATGGAAATCGGGTTTAGCCTGGGCTATTATCGGAGGATTAATTAGTTCATTGTTATTAACATTGGTACTAGTGCCTGTGATTTATGCGCTGGTAGAAACCTGGAAGGCAAGACTGTTAGCTTTTTATCATAGAAAAATTAAGAAAGAAACTGCAACATTAGCAGCGGAGTAAAATAAGAATTTTACTGTTCAGGATTTATTTAACCCGGATTGTCTGTTTGTGGATAATCCGGGTCTTATTTTATTATGATTTGCTCGGGAAAAATTTGAAAATATCAGATATATTATTCAAGTTTCAATGAAAATATCTTCAATTTTTTTTCACTAAAAAACGAAAAGAATTATTCTCCCACTTTTTTTCAAAAACATTGAGTGATTTTTCGATAAATGTAATTTTATCATTTAAATCACGGAAAATAACAGCCGATGAACGGGTACCGTATTTAGGAGTCGAAACAAAAACCGGTGATACCGCCCTCTCAATTTCGAGCTGCAAGCCGGTATTCGGAAGCAGATCATCGGGTGGTTTTTCTTTATCGGAAAGAATGGTTAATAAATCTTCAGGGGAAACATTCTCTTCATTTATGATTTTTGAAAAAGAGGCTTTGCTCTTTTTCACCTTGAACCAGGGAGTATCTAACAGGTGATTACTGAGTCCGTAAATTCCCGGTGTAAGTTTAATAAGTTTATTTGTTTGATTGGAAAAGTAATATAAACCTTCATCATTGCCGAAGATTAAGTTAAAGCCATTGTAAGCACCGGAGGAATTTTGAAGGAATTTTCCAAATTCCAAAGGATCGTGATTATTTAATAAAAAATTAGTTACTAACTCTCCTCTTGTCGGGGCATCTTTTTTTATGGCGGACATATCCCTGTAATTAGTAATACCGGCGAAATTTCCTTCACGGGTAATTCCCATCCAGGTTCCGCCTGCTTCCAGATCTTTTCCGGCAAGAAGCGAAGGATGTTCATCCCAAAAATGTGCGGGCTTGGCAGGGCGATCATAAAATTCATCACGATTTGCAGCCACGATTAATTTGTAATTAGGATTGGTTTTATAAGCCACTAAAAGAAGACACATAATAGTTTATTTTATTTCAGAAAGTTTTTGAATTTTATCTGACTCAAATATATTTATTCCTTTTAAGTCTTTTTGTGCATTCTTTACCATTACCGACGCGACAGTGTCAGCGTTTATAGCACGATATTTTTTTAATTTCCCTTGAAGCGTAAACCCAAGCAATTTCATAACAACCATACCAAATTTTTCGCCTAATCTGAATTCATTTCTTTTCCCGAGAAGCAGCGAAGGACGATAAATATTGATGGATTGATAATTTATTTTTTTAAGTTCTTCCTCGAGTTCCCCTTTTACCCTGTTATAAAATATCTTTGAATATTTATCCGCACCGAGGGAACTTACTAATGAAAAATGTTTAGCTCCATTTTCTAATCCGGTTTTTGCAAACTTCAAGGGATATTCAAAATCGACTTTTTTAAAATTTTCCTGGGTTCCTGCCTTTTTAATTGTTGTTCCCAGGCAGCAGAAAATATCGTCGGCTTCTACTAAATTGGATTGTTCCTCTAATTTATCAAAGTTGATTATGTACTTTTCAAGTTTTGGATTAGAAATATTTAATTTTCGCCTAAGGAAAATTTTAACTTTAGAATATGAGTCTTCATTCAGTAAATAATTTAGGCAAAGACCGCCGACTAGTCCGGTTGCCCCGGCTAACAATGCAGTTTTACCGATGTTTTTATTTATTGAATTCATTTAGTTACCGAAATATAAGTCCTTGTGAAGGAAAGGAATTATGGCTGTTATTAATCCCGGGACATAAAGTTCCTTCCTATCCATAATACCGTTAGTAAAATAACCTATTGCGCCGCCGTCCTGCTTGGTGTTATTTTCACCGGTCAATTTATCTATTACATCACCGAGCTCAATTCCCTTTAATAATTTATCATTAATCGTTTTTGGTAATTCAAAAAGAGGTGAGGTTCCGTAACCTGCTTTCCCTTGATTATCGATAATACAAATAAAGCCGAGAGTAAACCATATATTATAAAATTCAACAAGCCCGCCTTCTATTCCCACAAAAAAATCGGCATTGAGATTTTCGTTTTCATTTTTATGTTTTAGTGCTTTGGCTCTATTTTTTGCACCCTCCGGTGTTTCACTGTTTACAGGCTGAGCAGATACCCCGGATTCAACATTTAGACCGACAACTTCGAATTTATCAAAGTACTTACCAAAGGCCTCTCTCACGGCATCAATTTTTACGGGGTTTTTTGATCCTACCAATATCTTCATTGAAATACTGCAAAAATTTGTGAAACAAAATAAAATTTTAAAACCGGGTTTTTCAGAATAATTCCCGTTCTTGCAAAGCATGAAGATAATTTATTTTTTTTTAATATAAAACCTATCATATTACAGGATATAAAGGAATTCCGGCAATCATAATAGTGAAATTATATTCATAAGGTAAGTATAACGGTGAAATGGAAAGCAATATAAAAGGATTTCTAAAAAATAATTCGATTTTTAAAAATGGATTTTTCTAAGTTTTAATTCGCCTTCGTCTTATTGAACTTCGGCGGATGAGAGTGCTTGGGTAAAATTCCCTGCCGCTTTCGTCGAGGTAGTTCATTATTATTCTGGTCGGAAAATAAGTTTCTTTGAAAAGAAAAAAAATCTCCTCATTTCGAGGAGATTAAATGATTAGTTCTTTTGAATATCAATACTAAAATCAATTTACCAACATATCTGCAATAAAAAATTAACAATCATCAAGACTTTACAACTAAAAAATATTGGAATCATTTTATAAAAGCTTAACGTATTTATTCTTCAATATCTACTGCAGGCGAAAATGCGATATAATCTTTAATTTTATCGATTTCTTTTGTAGGCTGTGGAAAATACCATGCTGCGTTCCAGTTTACCTTGTCGTTTACTGCAATATTGTAAAAATTTGCTGTTCCTTTGTGTTGGTCAACAAAATGGGTATAACTCTTTTTGAAGAATTCTTTTTTCATCGAACTCGGCGGAAAATAGCTTTGTCCATCAACTTCCTTTATTTTTTTACTTTCCGCAACTACCTCTCCGTTCCAAATAGCTTTAGCCATATATAAAATCTCCTTTAATGTTATTTTAAAAATATCATTGTTTTTGTAAGGCTTTTGCCGTTAAAGGTAACGCGGTAAAAATATATTCCAGAAGCTAATTCTAAAACATTATATCTAATTGTGTGAAATCCAGCTTGCATCCATCTATTATTTACCGTACTAACCTTTCTACCCAAAATATCAAAAACCTCCAAAATAACAAGTCCACTTTTGGGTATAAGAAACGAAATCACAGTTTCTGGATTAAAAGGATTCGGGTAGTTCTGGTAAAGCTTAAAATCTTTAGGACTTGCATGCCGTAGTTGAGCGATATGCGTTATATCACTATTCTTTTTAGCTATTCGAAGGTCAGAAAAATATATTTCCCCGGATTGTTTAGAATCTTTCACATCTGTCAATTGAAAACTGTCAGTTCTATAAAGCGGAAAATCCAATACCCCGTTTCCTATCCACTTCCCGACAGTTGACGGATCTGATAGATTCCATTCGATTAGTTTCCATCCGTACCAATCGATAGGCATCCAGGTTGAAACTTCATGGTTTAACCAGTTTGTCCCGTCGCCTTCATCTAGCGCAAATCGGAATTTATTCAAACTGGAATCACCCCAGATATAAACCTGCAGAATATATGAAGTATCAAAAACCACATCGCGCGGAGGTCCTTCATAGAGATATTCGCGCAGCAGACGATCGGAACTTGAAGGATCCCATTGGTAAGAAATATATGCTGATTGATTGACATTAATTCCCGGTAAATAAAAATTGTAATCATATCCAAAATAAGTCCCCGAGTCTACTATTCCCCGCGTTGAACCACTATATTCTGGCTGTTTCCAGTATCCTTCGGTAGAGAAATTATCTATTCCGTTGATAGATTTGTAATTCAAATTATTTGTAGTGAAGGATGTACTGTATTCCTCCGTCATTTTGTTGCCCGATAAATCCGTTAGATTATCAATGGTTAATTGATAATTTCGTGAGGGGATGAAAAAGTTCAAGGGTTTTATGCATAAAATTGTTTTTCCGGTTTCTGCGGAATAAAAAATATTTTTTTCTATCGTTGTGCCATTGTCCGATAACACTACATTATTATCATTCATTAGGGAAGACTCTACGGTCTCATCAAAAACAATTCTTATGATATCATCGACATCAAAATTATTTACTTCTCCGTTTCCTTGCGGATAACTATGAATAACCACCGGTCCGGTTATATCTTTCTCGACAGTTCTAAAATTTAATATGAAATCATCTCCCTCTATTCCGTCGCCGTTACCGTCTAGTGTTCTGCCGTTTATATCATGTGCCAATGAATTAATTTTGAGTGAATAGGCAGTATCATATAAAAGATTATCGAGGAAGTGAATTGACAGTGTTGTATTGTCATCCGACCAGGTAAAGTTTTTAACCAAGACAAAAGGAGTAATGGAAAACGAATTGATGAATCTATTTACATCCATTGTTTTTGAAAAATTTATTTGAACCGGGGAGTTAATATTGATTATTTGGTTTTGGGCCGGTACCGAAGATTTAATAGTCGGTGCAAATGACGGAAGTGTATCCGTAGCGACCATGTTTGAAATGAGCGATTCATTCCAGAATCTATCAAGCATAGTTGCAACGTATTGGTATTTCCCATTAAAATCCTGATAGCCGTTGAATTGCTGATCAATTGTAAAATTTTTATCATTGAAATAAATCCCTATTATTTCTGTCGAGTCGGTATTTATTTTTTCGGTAGGGGACCGGTAAACAGCAAACCATTGATTCTCATTTATTGTTGACGGAGGCGTAACAGAAATTTGATAATTTAATGAATCAATTTTTGTGATATTTATGTTTGGAGCATCCGGGATAATATAGTTGGTCTGATTTATACTTCTTATTTTAGTTTTCATTTGGAAGAATACTTTTGCTGCTGTTTGCCAGTAATGATGAGATTCCCAGCTCCCGTAACTAAAAAACTGAAAACCATCTACCCAACTTACTGTTCTGCACGCGTTTACTATTTCTATATGGTTATCCCAAATATTATTTTCGTCAAGCTGGTAAGAAGGAGGACCGACAGAAAAAAACCGGCCCTCGGAAATCCCTTTTTGAATGAATGATCCCCAGCATTCCGGGCATCCGTTTACCAGCATACTGAGGAAACCTGTCCCGGTCGTCCAATGATAATGCATCGGGGTAAGCTGCTCGATATAACCTTCATTAAACCACAGAGCAGCATCCTGGAAAACTGAGCCATACCCCTGCCAGCTGCTCCAGTTATATTTTCCCAATGCGGCAGCAGATAGTCTAACCCAGGGTTTTACCGCTTGAATTGTATCGTGAAGTGTCTTAACAAACTCAGTCACAGAACTGCGCCACCAATCTTCCCAGCTATTAAATCCTCCGGGTACACCTTCACTGTAGGGATGCTCTGCATCGTATAGATACCGGTTTGCCGCATTAATATTTAATTCTTCTATTTGTTCGCCGGTTATTTGACCATCCAATAATTTCTGCTCACTTTGTAGTTTTGCAAACTGCTTAGATACCGTACTATTTGTGTATTCGTTCCAGCGGATATAATCAAGATGTAAACCGTCTATATCGTATTTATTAACTACTTCCATTGCTACTTTTATTAAATAATTCCTAACCGCCTGCATTCCCGGGGAAAGGGCCATATGATCTGTCATAGGATTTCCGTATTTATCCCGACAAATCCATTCAGGGTGTTCACGGGCAGGTGCACCGCTGACAGTACTAGCTGCTGCAAAAACGTTAAACCACGCATGTATCTCAAGTCCCCTTTTATGAGCTTCTTCAACGGCGTAGGCGAAAGGATCAAACCCTGGAAATGAAGAACCGGCGTATGAACCCCATGGTTCGTATGATGAATTGTAATATGCGGTTCCGGATTGTCTCACCTGCCACAATACGGAAGTCATATTGGCGGCTTTATGTTCATCAAGTATCTTACGAATTCGGGCTTTGTTTTCTTCTATCGAACTGGCCGGCGAAATATATTCCCAGGTAACTACCCAGGATGCTCTAAATTCCGTATTATTTTTTTGAGCTAAAAGTGTTGTTGATATGAAAAAAAATATAAATATTAAGAAGGTATTTCGATTCATTTTCCCCAAAAATTATTATCTGTATTTAATGTAATATAATTATTTCAAATAGTCAGTAAAAAAGAAATTTAACAGGATGTAGTTTTTCCTGTTGAATTTAGAACTAACATTCACAATTTTTAACGCAGGTAAATTCTGAGAAAATTCAAAAATACTAAATTGAGAAATATTTGGGCTTTGAAAATATAATCTTTATAAAAAGCAAATTATATGTTCCGGAAAAGAACCTGGGTTTTATATTGTTTACATTCGGGTTGTCTCGCAGTAACGGATCATTATTTAACGGAACTCGATTCACCCGGTTGTTTTGAACTTTAATTAAATATCCGGAAAAAAGTTTAAAATTCGAGCTTCAGTAGGAAAATCAAAAGCTGATCAAACTTACGGTTACATACAAAAAAATTACATGATAATGAAGCAAAAGGATTCATTCTCAAATACTTATCGCTTATCTAAAAATCTTGTCGATAAATTATTCTTCTTAATAATTATTTGGGCATGTTTAGTATTCACTACTGAATTATCTGCCCAAATGATAGATATGAACTTTGGGCATATTATGAGCGATAAAGGACTATCGCAAAATACCATTCATTCAATACTTCAGGATAAAGAAGGGTTTCTCTGGTTTGCTACGGAAGACGGGCTTGATAAATATGACGGATATGAATTTACTGTTTACAAAAACAATCCACATCTGAAAAATACTATTTCCGATAATTTTATCTGGACGATCTATGAAGATAGGGAAGGAACTCTTTGGATAGGAACAAACAGCGGGGGTTTAAGCAGGTACAATAGAGACACGGAACAATTTGTCAATTATAAAAACAATCCGGCTGATTCTACCAGTCTGAGTAATAATAATGTTAGAGCAATATTTGAAGACAAAGACGGCGCGCTTTGGATTGGCACCGAAGGCGGCGGTTTGAATAAATATAATGAAGTGAATGATACATTTGAACATTACCGCCATGATCCGGAAGATCCCTACAGCCTCAATAACGATGTTATACTTTGTATTTATCAAGATCATGAGGGAACGATTTGGATCGGCACCGACGGCGGACTGGATAAATTTGATAAGTTAACAGGAAGGTTCGAAAGCTTTGTACATAAAAAAAATAATTCCTCAAGTATAAGTAGTAATATTGTCTTCTCTTTATATGAAGATTATGACGGTAATTTTTGGGTGGGTACTCTCGATGGATTCAACTTATTCGACAGAAATAAAAAGAAATTTAAGAGATATTACAGTAATACGGACATATCAAGCAATCTTGATAACGGTAGAATAAATTCGATATTGGAAGATAAAACCGGTAAACTTTGGGTTGCAACGGGTGGAGGATTATACCAATTCAATAAAATTTCAAAAAAATTCATTAGCTTGAGCCAATTAGGTTCTCACACTACGAGTTTAAGTAATAATAATATCCTTTCTCTCTATGAAGATAATTCCGGGATCATATGGGTGGGTACCGCCGAAGGAGGGATAATCAAATTTGACCGGGAAAGAATGAAATTCAGGCATTACCAGCACGATCCCGCTAATCCAAACAGTTTAAGTTATAACACCGTTCGCTCTATTTATCAGGATAAATCGGGCTTACTTTGGATTGGTACATTAGGTGGAGGACTTAACAGATTTGATAGAAGAAATAATCATTACACTCATTATCTTCACCGTACTGACAAAACACACAGTTTAAGCGATAACTCGGTTACTGCTATCTTTCGAGATAGTTACGGAACGTTATGGGTAGGAACATGGAGTGGAGGATTGAATAAAATGACTAAGTACTCCGATAGTTCACCTGAGTTTACCGAATTTACTCATTATATACATGATGATTCCAATCCGCATAGTATAAGCAATAATATTGTGCAATCTATTTATGAAGATTCTCAAGGAAGGTTCTGGATAGGGACAGGATTAGGTTTAGACATACTGGATAGAAGCACTGGTAATTTTTATAATTTTGTAAACAATCCGCATAATTCGAATAGCTTAAGCGATAACCAGGTACAATCATGTATAATAGAAGATGAGGAAGGTAACCTATGGATTGGTACATGGAACGGATTAAATAAAATAGCCCTTTCCACTGTTCCCCAAAGTCCTCCATATGGAAAATTAAAATTTCAACGATTTACTCATGATCCGGATAGTCCTTCAAGTTTAAGTGATAATAGAATAATTTCAATACATGAAGATAAGCAGGGTAATTTGTGGCTCGGCACCTACGGCGGAGGATTAAATGAACTAGCTGCTGATCAAAAAAATGTAAATCCTAAAAATGCAAAGTTCATACATTATTTTGCCAAAGACGGCTTAGCTAGCAATATTGTTTATGGTATTTTAGGTGATGAACTCGGTAATTTGTGGGTTAGCACCGATAACGGGTTATCGAAATTTAATCCCAATTCAAGAACTTTTAGAAATTATTATCAAAGCGATGGATTACAGGGCAACCAATTTTATTGGGGTGCAAGTTTTAAAGGTAAAAATGATGAATTGTTCTTCGGGGGAACTAACGGAGTTAATGCTTTTTATCCCTCTAGTCTAAAGGATAATAAACACATTCCTCCTATCGTTATTACTGATCTTCAAATATTCAATCAACCCGTAAAAATCGGGGCAAAAAAATCTCCGTTAAAAAAGTCAATTACCGAGACGCATAATCTTCAATTAAGCTACAGTCAAAATGTGTTTTCATTCGAATTTGCCGCACTCGATTTCACCGCAACTAATAAAAATCAATATAAGTATATGATGGAAGGATTCGATAAAAACTGGATTTCGGCAGGGAATAGACGATATGTAACATATACAAATTTGGACCCGGGGACATATACTTTTAAGGTTATTGGTTCTAATAATGACGGAGTTTGGAATACCAAAGGTACCTCGATAAATGTTACAATTCTTCCACCGTTTTGGAAAACATGGTGGTTTATTTTAACATCTTTGTTGCTTATCGGAGGAATAATAGTTGCTTTTATCACATCAAGGGTTAGGAATCTTCTTGCTATTGAAAGATTCAGAATTAAATTAGCCGCAGATCTGCATGACAATATCGGATCAAGTTTAACCGAGATATCAATTTTAAGCGAAGTGATATCGAAAAAATTAATTTCTGAAGATCCGGGCATTAAAAAGAATCTGAAAATGATAAGCAATAGTTCACGAAATTTGATAGATAATATGAGTGATATTGTTTGGCTTGTTAATCCGAAGCGGGATTCTCTTTACGATTTAATATTGAGATTAAGAGACACTTATAGCGAATTATCATCTTACACCAGTATATCTTTTAGATCCGAAAATTTAAAATCACTCGAAAAAGTTTCACTTTCTATGGAACATCGTCAGCATCTTTATTTGATTTTCAAAGAAGGAATAAATAACTGTATTACACACAGCGGATGCAGCGAGATATCCCTGGATGCATTTGTGAAGGGGAAAAGATTGGAAATGCTCTTGAAAGATAACGGTGCCGGATTTGATATAGGTACAGTGGAAAATAACGGAAACGGGTTAGAAAATATTAAACATAGAGCAAAATTAATAGGTGGAGATTTATTTATAAAATCGAAACCCGGTGAAGGAACAACAATTCAGTTTGTAGGCAATATCCTTTGACTATTAAACTCCCCATTATCTGAACAGTATGGTATGATCAATCATATCCATATTTTATATTAAAAATTATCGAAGCATAATTGTATTTATGTTTTCATTTTGGTTGACGGCACATTCCTTTGTGTTTTTACTGTACTAAGAATGTTTAGTAGTACAGTTGATTTGCCAAATTTGTTAACCGTTTTATTTTTAACTAAAAATACTCAAAATCATATCATTACTATCAATACTTTGAATTTACATTCCGGGAATTTCTGTACCGGTCTTCGATTGCTAATCGGAACATTCGCAGTTAAGGAAATATTGGCAGAATTTAATATCATATCTTTGACTAAGCAATTATAGATGACGGAATAACTATGATACGGAAAAATTTATCAAATTCTCGTATATTGCAGTTAAATTTGGAGAGCAATTATGATCAGTGTAGTTGTAGTTGAAGATAATGATGCTATACGAGAAGGATTAAAAATATTAATCGACGGAACAGAAGATTATAAATGCATCGGCGCTTTTTCCAATTGTGAATCAATGCTGAAGAATCTGGGTAAGTTAAATCCCGATGTTTTGCTAATGGATATCGGGCTGCCGGGGATGAACGGTGTTGAAGGCATCAAGCGTGCTAAAGCGATACTTTCCGAGTTAACAATCCTAGTACTTACCGTATATGAAGAAAACGACCTGGTATTTGATGCAATTTGCGCCGGTGCCTGTGGTTATTTAGTAAAAAAAACACCGCCTGCACGGCTGCTTGAAGCTATTCAAGAAGCATATAAAGGTGGGGCTCCGATGAGTTCGAATATTGCCCGGAAGGTGATCGATTTTTTCCAACAAAAGAAACAAGTCTCACCCCAGAAGCCCCAAAACCTTTTAACACCAAGGGAAAAAGAAATATTAAGCGGATTGGTTGAGGGAAACAGTTTTAAAGCAATTGCCGATTCACTTTTTATCAGTATAGAGACGGTGAGGTTTCATTTTAGGAATATTTACAAAAAACTTCATGTTCATTCACAGTCGGAGGCTGTGGCAAAAGCAATTAAAGAAGGGCTTATTTAAAAATTTAATTTTATTATCCTTAATTTTAAATTTTCAACTGCTAAAGGACGTACTGCAATTATCATATATTTTCATTAAAAATATTTAGCCTTCTATAATTTTACTGCAAACAATTACATAACTTTAAAATTCTAGTGATTAACTTTATCCAAATCTAATTTACCGGATGAAAATGTTTCTTTCATATGAATGAGGGGGAACGTCAGTCCCTTTATTTCCAAACTAACAGTTCAATTTTACTCCCTCTCTACCTATTTAGGTAGTATAACGAAAAAAAATGATGTCCCTTCAGCTAAAATACCTTTGTTTATGTAGTAGTTTAAATTTTATAATTAGATTAGATTAATAGGTATAATGTGGAAGCAATTTTACCTCTGGATATTAAATCTCCGGAGATGATATTCCGCGAATTTCACATTTTAAAAATAAAATAATCTTTCTTATGAATTTGGGGCGATAAATTTGCCGGGTAAAAATGATAGTATGTTTGTATTTCCATTTGTCAGTGATAGCCGGGGAAATAGATAAATGATAAAAGTAATTGTCGTAGAAGATAACGATACGATACGCGAGGGATTAAAGATTTTAATCGACGGTACGGAAGGTTATACTTGTATTGCAACATATTCCCGTTGTGAGAGTATGCTGAAAAATCTTCAGAAATTGAACCCGGATGTACTGCTGATGGATATCGGTTTACCCGGAATGAACGGCATAGAGGGAATTAAGGAAGCCAAAAATTTATTTCCAGAGCTGACGATTTTGGTTTTAACTGTGTATGAAGAAAATGATTTGATATTCGATGCCCTATGTTCGGGAGCCTGCGGTTACCTAGTAAAAAAAACTCCGCCATCAAGGCTGCTTGAAGCAATAGATGAAGCATATCACGGAGGAGCGCCTATGAGCTCGCATATTGCCCGAAAAGTAATTGATTTTTTTCAGAATAGAAAACAAAACTCATCGTCCAAATCTCAAAATTTATTGACACCGCGGGAGAAAGAAATTTTAAGCGGTTTGGTGGATGGTAACAGTTTTAAAGCCATAGCGGATTCTTTGTATATAAGTATTGAAACCGTAAGATTTCACTTTAGAAACATTTATAAAAAATTACATGTTCACTCACAGTCGGAGGCTGTTGCTAAAGCGATAAAAGAAGGATTAATCTAAATAATGTTGCAAAATGGGCAAAATTCCAAGGTCCTTTTTTAATGCCTATCTATATAGGTAGTATTAAGTGAAATTTCAGACTATATCTGAATAAAATACCTTCGTTTATGTAGTGGTTTCAACGGCTATTAATGTATAGTTTTTAATAATGAAAAAAGATATTGCAAAGTTATATTATAATATGTACCGGAATGTTTTGGTTATGATAAAGTCCGAATTTTTGACCCTCTAATTTTAAACTGAAATACTTTGCAAATTTCCGTCTATTATGTTTAATTAAACAAAGGAATAAAAATTTATATGTTAAAATTTATACTTTACGGGTCCATAAATTTTTTATCCTTTTTTCTCTTTCCTCTGATAAATGCATTAAACACATACAACGTTTGTAGTACTAATATACTTTTCTTGAAACATGGGAACTTTAATTCCCGAAACTTTTTTCCCCGTAATAAAAGCGCCGAAATCATTTCCGGTAGAGTTCTTTTAACAACTGAAGAATTTTATAACCCCTTTTATTTATAAACTACTTATAGGCAAACTTAGTTATTAGTAATATAATGAATATAGTGTATAACATGTATAGAATGGTTGATAAAAGGAAATATAAGTTGAAATACTATAATCAATTTATCATGATTTTCGCCCTGAACAAAATCGATTAATTAATCGGATAGATTATTACGAAATGTATGAAATAATTTTTGGGAAAAAATAAATGAAATATACCTACATCGCCCGGAGGAATTTATGAAGCTTATGTTACGGCTTTCAACATTTTTTATCTTATCACTTCTGCTTCCAGCTGAAATCTTTGCACAATCAGGAAAAATTGCAGGACAAGTACTTGATGCAGATTCCAAAGAACCGATAGTTGGTGCAAATGTTGTCCTTTTGGGAACGACCATGGGAGCGGCAACTGATATACAAGGCGACTATACAATTTTGGATGTTGCACCGGGAGTTTATAATATCAAAGTTTCTGCTATCGGTTACAGGTCCGAAGAATTGCAGAAAGTTCGTGTTTCCATCGATTTAACAACAAGAGAAGATTTTAATTTGAAGCAAACAACCGTAGAAATTCAAACTGTTGTGGTTACGGCTCAAAAGCCTTTAGTACAAAAAGATTTAACTTCTTCGACTGCTATTATTAATGATCAGCAAATTAAATCTCTTCCTATTACAAGTTTCCAAGATGTTCTGCAATTGCAGGCAGGTGTAGTGGATGGACATTTTAGAGGAGGTAGAAGCGGTGAAGTTTCTTATTGGATCGACGGTATTCCTGTTACCGATGCGTTTAACGGAGGGACAGTAGTTGATGTTAATAAAAATTCTATCCAGGAAATGCAGGTAGTCACCGGTACTTTTAATGCAGAATACGGTCAGGCTATGAGCGGTATTGTAAATATTGCTACCAAATCAGGAGGCAATACTACTCACGGGAGTATTACCGGATATGAAGGTGCATATTTAACGCAGCATACAGGTACATTTTCTGGGCTTAATAAAGTTAATCCTTTCTCCAGTGCAACTGCAAATAAAATTCATTGGTTGGAAGGATCGATAAACGGACCGATAGTTCCCGATATGATTACTTATTTTATGGATTTGCGTTATTATTATACCTCTGGTTATTTGATGGGCATCAGGAAATTTAATCCCTGGGATATTACTAATTCACAGGATCCGAGTCCTTATAATTGGCAAATACAACAGACCGGGGACAATGCTGTCGTCCCTATGGCACCTTATCTTGAAGGATATGCTCAAGCTAAAATTTCATTCAAACTATCACCCTCATTCCGTATTTCATATGATTTTATTCTTGATAATACAAGAGGTAAAGATTGGGATTTTGCATATAAATATAATCCTGATGGTATATTGAGCAATTTTAAAAAAGGTTATCTGAACAGTTTAAAATTAACTCAAACTCTCAGCAGTAAGACGTATTATACATTGGGTCTTTCTTATTATTTCAGAGATGAAAGACGTTACCTCGATACCGCTGCATTTTCTTTTAAATGATCTGTTTACACGCGAAGACCCTTTTAATCAAAAATATGTAAACACCAAATTAGCATCTGCACCGGAAGGTACTTTCCTAACCGGTGGCACTAATATGTTCCATGGAATACGTAGTACCAATACTTATGTCGCCAAATTTGATATTACCAGCCAGGTAACCTCTCATCATGAAGTTAAAGCAGGTTTGCTGTTTAATTATTACACTTTGTTTTTACATAATATAAATTTGCATATGTCGCAGGCAGATAATAATAATGACCCTGTGCTTACAGGACAACCTTTTCTTATAAACCCCGTTGTAATACCTTCAATGGAGACTCAGGATAACCAGCAATATACTCACAAACCATGGCAATTTTCTTTCTATGTCCAGGACAAGATGGAATATCAGTCATTGATTGTTAATCTTGGAATCCGTTTTGATTATTTTCACCCGGATGGACAGGTGCTTGCCGATCCGTCTGATCCGAATGTTTATCTACCTTTAAAACCTCAGAACCAGGATAGTGTTGTAGCCCCGGGTGTTTCTCCGTCAATGCAGCATCAAGCAGGAGTTGATAAAAGAATGACATATTGGTACAAGAATGCTTCGAACAAATGGCAATTGAGTCCAAGACTGGGAGTTTCATTCCCGATAACAGACAGAGGAATTATTCACTTCTCTTACGGCTTGTTTTTCCAGATTCCTGCATTTGAAAGATTGTACTCTAATCCGGGATATAAACTTGGGGTTGCCGGCGGCAGTACTAACTTAGGGATAATAGGAAATCCGGATCTGAAACCCGAACAAACAACAAGCGGCGAGCTCGGTGTACAGCAGCAATTGACAGATGACCTTGCTCTTGATGTTACCGGGTATTTTAGGGATATAAGGAATTTAGCAGGAACCTTAAACGAGATTGAATATGTTTTCGGAGGAACTAAAACATACAGTAAATATGTGAATACCGATTTTGGATTTGTCCGTGGTGTAGTTATTTCATTAGATAAAAGATTCAGCGGCGGATTTTCTGCCAATTTAGATTATACATTCCAGATTGCGAAGACGGATGCATCCGATCCTAATTCCGCTTACAATTCGAGGGCAAGCGGGGTTCAACCGGAAACTCAGCTTATACCCACAGATTGGGATCAAAGACACACAGTAAATGTTACTTTAAACTATGTGAACTCTTCCTCAAATTGGGGCGGAAGCACAATTTTCAGATATGGCAGCGGAACGCCTTATACACCGGAAGGAATTACAAATGTAGGTACTCTTGTTTATAATTCTCAGGTGAAACCTTCAACGTTCCGGCTCGATCTTCAGCTTTATAAAGATTTTAAAATCTCTCAAACTACTTTGTCCGTATTTCTGAGAATAAATAATTTACTCGATACTAAAAATGCTACTCAAGTTTATCCAAGTACAGGGCAGCCCGATTGGTCACTTGATGAAAAGAGACAGTTGGAAATCCAGCAGCCGGAAGTAGTATCTAGCATTGTAGACCGGTATAACAGAGCTGATTATTATTCCGAACCAAGAAGAGTAGAATTAGGAACTACAATTTCATTTTAAAGATGCAGGCTTAAAATATGCGTAAAATTTTTATAATCACATTGCTTTTTATCACTACTTCTTTTGTCTTTGGACAGCAAGTAAACAATTATATTCAATGGGCAAAAACACACCGCGGGAATTCACTGTACACAAGATTCGGCTTGCTTAACGGTAATAGAATAGCGATTACTTATGCAAATGACGGTTCCATAGCCGGTACGAATGCTAACGATCTTAGAGGGTATTGGCCATATCCTGCTACACAGGACGGATATATCGGCGACGTGACACCCCTGGTAGGAATTCAAATACCTGCTGCAGATTATAATGGTGACGGGAAGCCCGATACTTTACACAACGTTACCATTTCACCGGGTCCGCGAAACGGTCAGGCTGCTAAAACTGATTCAAGCGGGCGATTCCAGGGATTTGCACCCGAACCGGGTTATGTAAATGCCAATCAAGATACGGTTGCTATGAGTCAGATACCTACCACCTGGCCGAGGTTTTGGCCCGATCACCCGGATTGGGTTGACTCAACCGGAAAAGCATTATGGGATGGTTATTTCGGGAAGGGTGTCATCAGAGCCGATCAAGAAACATTTTTTGTTATTGATGATGCTCAGGATAATAACCCGCAGGTAAGAACAAACTATAAATTTCATTGCGATTCAACCGATCCTTCACGTAACGGGATGGGACTTGTTGTGAGTGTTAGAGGAATGCAATGGTCTCAGGTTCAAGCTCAGGATGTTCTTTTCTGGCTTTACGATATTACCAATATAAGCACAACCAACTATCAAAAGGTTGTCTTTGGCGAAGTTGTCGGGGGATGTGTCGGAGATGTGGGACAAGATTACCAGGACTGCCGTGATGATCTCGGTTTCTTCGATCTGAATAATAACTTAACTTATACATGGGATAGTGATGATAATACGGCTGATCCATTGTGGATATCGTTAGATCAGGTACTTCCCGGAGTAAGAACAAAAATCGGATATGCCGGATATGCCTATCTCGAAAGTCCGGGAAACGGCTATGATGCGATTGATAATGATAATGATGCAGTTGATCCCAACAGCCCGGTTTTCCAGGATGCGGATTTTCAGTTTAATTCTTCCCTTAACGCATATACTGCAACCCGTACATTGCATAAAAATGATGCAGGTTCCAATCCTAATTGGCCTGATAATAAAATCATTTTAATTAATCCGAATACTTATGAAAGAACAATTGTAAACCTGGATACTTTACTTAAGAGTTTGACTGACACTGTAATAGTATATTCTCTGGGGCACCCATTTAAAATTTATGACGGTGTAACTCTTTTCGAAATTGTTAACAACGGAATCGATGATAATTTAAACGGTATTATCGATGAAAACCGCGAACTGCATTACAAGAGAGTTTTCAAGGACCAGGGCGGAAATGTAATAAAAGAAGAAACCCGACCGTTGGCTTATGAAAATTATTTCACTGGTGCAGGGTCCGAAAATACTCTAATAGACGAAACCAGGGACAGTGGCCCGGGTCATGTATTATCCGGTTATGTGCCGGATTACAGCCAGCAGCCCGATCCGGTCACCGGCAGATATCCCGGTGTTGTAAAGAGCCACTGGTCAGGCGATGAAAACGGTGATTGGAACCGCTTAAAAGATGATGTCGGTGCCGACGGATTACCCGATACGAAGGATATGGGTGAGGGAGACGGTATTCCTACCGAAGGAGAACCTCATTTTGATAAGACCGACGTAAATGAATCAGATCAGATCGGTTTAACCAGTTTTAACTTTTTCAATCAAACCCAGTCTCCGCCGATGAATAACAACGAAACACTCTGGAACAGAATGCGTCCCGGTTATTTTGATGTAATTCCACGCTTACCTCAAGACGGAGATTTTATATATTCTTCGGGTTACTTCCCATTGCTCGTCAATCATACGGAGCGTTTTTCTCTTGCTTTAGTTTTTGGTTCAGATAGTGCGCATATCTTTAAGAACAAACAAATTGCGCAGAAAATATATAATGCTAATTATGATTTTCTTAAACCACCTCCGAAACCTCACTTAACAGCAGTTCCGGGCGACAAACAGGTTACTTTAATTTGGGATGATAAAGCCGAGAATTACACTTCCTTCGAAGGATATAAAATTTACCGTTCAACTGATCCCGGATTTACAGAAGGCGGCGGTCAACCAATTGCCACTTTCGATGTTAAAGACAGTGTATGGGGATATTTTGTACCAACTACACAAGATCTGGCGGAATTACCACGATTTTATTTGGGAAGCAATTCCGGGCTGGTTCATACTTTCGTTGATAAAAATCTGCAGAATGGTCAAAGGTATTTTTATGCTGTAACTGCTTATACTTCGGGTGATCCTAATAATAATTTTTATCCGGCAGAGGATCCTAAATTTATTACAGTAAACAGCGATGGTTCTGTTCGTGAAGATGTTAATACTGCCGCAGTATCGCCTCGTACGTCGGTTGCGGGATATGTGGGCCCTAATGCTCCTAGTCTTCTCGGACCTGTACCAGGCACGGTCCCTTACGGAACCGGAAAAGTTTATCTCCATGTTGTTAATCCGAATGCAGTTAAAGATAAAACTTATCATGTTACATTTTCGAGCGATATACTAAATTATATTCCTCAAACACAGTCATACTTTGTTATCGATTACACAAATCCTAGCTTACCCGATACAATCTTAAAAGTACCTGTTTCTAAAGACTTGTCTTTACAAGCACAAGATAAAAATGTTTTTGACGGAGTGTATTTATCGGTAGAGAATGTATGGACTGTTAAATATGATACAGGTGCATCAGGCTGGAACCAGGTTCATCCTAAAAAAGATTACATTCTCTCATTTTCACCATTTTCAATCAGTGGAGTCAGTCAAAAAGGATTAGCATATCCGAGGGATTATAATATTGTATTCGACGCAAGTCATACTCCTGCTGATACTTCATCGCAAGTAAATATAACTTACAACGGCAATCCGTTCGCCGTTCCAAAAACAAATTCAAACTTCCGGATTTATGATGCTGCTACGAAACAACAGCTTTCTTATGCATATTTAGATGCAACTCAAAAAGATGAATTTTCATCTTTGGATAGAATTATATTCCTTCAAAATACTAAAACACCAACCGGGAAAGATACTACCGTAATTACATGGATGTTGTCTCCGCTCGGAAACGATACTACAAGTTACCATCCTACAACAGGTGATACTCTGAAGATAAGAGTTACTAAACCATTCTCAAGTAAGGACGTTTTGGGAATTACCACAAAGAGTGCTGGAGTTGATAATCAACTAGCATCCGATCAGCTTGATAAGATACGGGTTGTACCTAATCCATATATAGCGGCTACTTCGCAGGAAGCTCCTTTACCGCCTACCATAACAAGCGGTCGTGGGGAAAGGAAAATTTCATTTATTCATTTACCCAAAAATTCAACTATTTATATATATACTATCAGAGGTGAATTAGTCAGAAAACTTGAAATGCCGGCAGGGCAAAGTATTGGTAACGGTACGGTTGATTGGGATTTGCGAACGAGGGAAAATCTTGATGTCGCCTATGGTGTTTATTTATATTTGGTTGATGCGCCGGGCGTCGGACAAAAAACCGGTAAAATCGCAATTATCAAGTAAGAGGTTTTTTATGAAGAAAGTTTTAAAGTTGTTAATGATAAGTGTCTTTTTAATTGGCTCAGTATTCGGGCAGGATAAGGTAGGCACCACAGCTGCTCCGTTCCTGGGTATCGGAGCCGGACCCAGGGCTATCGGCATGGGAGGAGCTTTTGTTGCGGTCGCTAATGATCCTAGTGCACTGTACTGGAATCCTTCGGGGATTTCTAGAACAGGAAAAACAACAATATTAATTGAACATACCAATTACCTGCTCGGTACAAGTTATAATTACTTTGGCGCAGTTGTGGCAATTGACGAAGATAATGCAATCGGGCTAAGCATCACCGATCTGGATTACGGAAGCGAACAGGTGACAACATTGGATAATCCCGATGGTACCGGTGAGCAGTGGAGTGCCAGGGATATAGCAATAGGATTAACGTATGCCCGGAATTTAACGGATAGATTTTCTATTGGCGGTAAGGCAAAGATGATAATGCAGCAAATATGGCGTGAATCTGCCGTAGGTTTTGCGATTGATGCCGGTGTGTTATATATAACTCCGTTCAATGATTTGAGAATAGGAATGAATATCTCAAATTTCGGTACCGACATGAAAATGACAGGGCAGGACCTCTACATCACACATGATCCGAATTCTTCCGTAGCGGGTAATAATAGTAAAATTCCGGCGGAATATTATACTGAAAGTTATCCTTTACCCTTATTATTCAGAATAGGACTGGCAATGGATGTTTTAAAAACTGAAGATAATAAAATCACATTAGCAGTAGATGCACTGCATCCCAGCGATAATGCACAAAGTGTTAATTTAGGTGCACAGTACGCGTGGAATAATATGATTTATGCAAGAGTTGGATATAAATCATTAGGTGTTCCTGATAACGAAGAAGGATTAACATTTGGTTTCGGTTTAGGGTATGATATTACGTATAGCTTAAATTTAAAAGTAGATTATGCGTATGAAACCTACGGAAGACTTAAAAATATTCAAAAATTTGCTATTTCTGTTAGCTTCTGATATGAAGATGTTTTTACGATATTTTTTAATTCTATTGTTTTTTCCTGTTGTCATGTATTCTCAAACCGACTCATCGGTTGTGCCGGTAGAATTTCATTTTCAAAAGAAACTGACTTCGCCTGAAGTTGGAGTAGGAATAAACGGTTCATTTAATAATTGGGGAAATAATCCCGACGGTACAGGTAATAACAAACATTTAATTCCCATGAAAAATACCGGCGGTGATAATTGGACTGTAACTTTTCCTATTGTTGCCGGTATATATGAATATAAATTTGTAACCTATACAGTAACATCCGGCGATACCACAGTTTCTTCATGGAGTACCGATCCCCTCAATTCCAATTCGGGAGGACCGTATAATAATAGCAGAATTACGGTTGCCGATCCGATGATATATTATTTGCTGCCATTTAACGGTAAATCTATAAATAATCCTAAGCCAATAATTAGTGCAAATATATCCTGGGGTAATTCATCTTCTATTGATTTATCCACCTTGAAGTTATTAATAGATAACATACAAATACCTGACGCACCGCAGTATTTTGATACGACTACGAGAGTTCTTTCTTATACTCCCACCGTTCCTTTTACTTTTACAAATCATACCGTAGAATTATCCGTTCAGAATAATAAAGGAGAATCATCTGATTTAACAACATCGTTCAAAATTTTAAATGAAATTATTTCGGCCCCTTATACATTTATATTCGATCCCTTATCACCAAACTTTAAAGCGGTCGGTAAAATAAACAAAGTTGAAATTAAAGGAACTTTTAACAACCTCGGCTCCGATCCGATGATTGGACCCGACAGCAGCGGTGTTTACAGATTCACGGTTCCGTTAAATATTGGTGTACCGAATTTTTATCAGTTCATAATAAACGGCGGGCAATATATAAATGATCCTGATAATCCTTTAATGGAAAAAGATTTTGGAACAGTAGCTGTTAAACGAGTAGATCCCAATCCACACTTTGAAATTGTATCTCCCAGGCAGGGTCAACTTTTTTCTCCCGGGAGCAGTGTTGGTATTGAAGCACATATAATAGAAAGTGATTCGAATTATGTTATTGATAAAACATCACTGAAAGTATTATTGGATGGTAATCCCTTAAATGTTACAAGTATTGATTCCATAGAGCGTGGGCTTGATATAAAGACGTCACAAATAAATATAACTGAAGGACGTCATCAATTAAAATTTGAAGGAGCGGACACAGCGGGAAATCAAGCTCAATATATGCTTACTTTCGGAAGCTTCGGTACAAATTCCGGGTATCATTATGTTGATGCAGACGGTGACGATAATGGACCGGGTAATTATACATACCCAAGCTTCAGCTCCAAGGGTTCCGCAGATATAAAGCAAATAGATATTAATACAAATGCCGCAAATGATTCACTTCTATTTACAGTATCTTTGAGTTCAATTTCTGATTATACAAGGATCGGGTTCGAAATTATTAATTCTCTAAACGGTGAATTGAGTAATGCTCCCGATAAAGCAGGGATTAAAATTCCGGATGTTTCTCAAAAAGGAATTTTCTTCATTCTAACCGCACCAAATTCCGGTCAAAAATCAGCATACGTAAATATGATTTACGATAATTTTCAATTAACTTCTGCTATCGACACAATTGCTGTAAATATAGATGCGGAAGCAAGCGGAACATTCAAATTCGGAATACCGATTAATTTAGTTGAAAATGTAGCCGGAAGCTTTTCGAAGGGCTGGTATTTTCTTGCATATTCATATTTCGGTAATACAAGCGGTGGATGGAAAATACCTAACGGTAACGGCGGATCATTCTTCCCCGAATCGCCGAACATTTATGATGCAGCTTTTTTTTATAATACAAAACTTGAAAAAATAAATTTAGCCGATTATAATTTTTCATTTAACTACGGCGGTTCGCGTTACGTTAAATTTGCATCAAATTTACGCGGAGTACAGTTTATTCGTCCCGGGGAAATTTCAGCCTCACTTTCAGGTAAACCTTATGTTAATATTCTTACTAACGGTGGTAATATGAGGTGGAGCGATACTGTAAGAGTTTATGTTGCAAATAGTGACCCTTCAATAACGAGCGGTGTTTTAACCGATAATGCAGATAATTATAATTTAAATTTCTCCAATGATACTGCATATACCGATGTTGTACTTTCCGGGGGAATGAATGAGCTTCAGGCATATGTGAATTACGGATCTAATCTTAAGAGCTACAGCACAAAAGTATTCTTTAACCGGATAATAGACCATAAACCGAATATTGTTATTGACCGGAATATTAATAATGGTAATGTAATTTTAGATGCAGGCGGCACCACAAATTATGATAATTTTAACCAATCTTATGATTGGGCACAAGATTCGACTAACCCACAAAAAATAAACTTTAACAGTGCTTCATCTGCAGCTGTTTCATTTGCGGTTCCTAAAAAAATAGGCGAGTATTTTTATACTTTGAATTGCCGAACTACAAAGGATACATCTTTTGAAAGAGTAGCTCTTGTTGTCGATTCTTCTGGAATACACTTTCCGGATCTCAATACATGGCATGCTAACTGGATAGATTCCGCAAGGATATATGAAGTATTTGTGCGTACACTTAGTCTTGATGGTGATCTTAAAGCAGTAACGCGTAAAATTTCATATATAAAATCCTTAGGGTGTAATACAATTTGGCTTATGCCAATTTATCCGGGCCCGCCTTTATCTCCCAGTCAACCCGGCTATGCTATAACGAATTATTTTAACGTAAATCCGGCTTACGGAACTTTAGCAGACTTCAAAAATTTTGTAGATGAGGCACATGCCAACGGGATAAAAGTAGTACTAGATTATGTGGTTGATCATACCCATAATACTCACCCGTTCATGCTCGATGCATATAAGTATGGGAACAAATCACCATACTATAATTTTTATAAATGGAATACCGACGGGACTTATAAATATCTGTATACATGGACTGATTTTCCGTTCATAAACTTTGAATTGCAACGCAACAGAGATTATCTTTTAGATGCTGCTAAATTTTGGCTGGAAAATTACAATATTGACGGGTTCCGTTGTGATGCTGCAATGGAGGTTAACGATTTGCACCCGGGAGGAGCAATTTTTTGGCAGCAATTTAGAAATACTCTGAAGACAATTAAACCGGATATTTTCCTTCTCGGTGAATTAAGTGCAACAAACTTGAAATATTTCGATAAAAAATTTGACAGTGGTTATGATTACTCGTTTTATAATACAATAAAAAATGCAATTTCCAATAATAATTTGTTGCCGTCTCTCCAATCGGCAATCGATTATTATCATACAAAAAATTATCCCGGCTATACAGAGCCTTTCAGATTTATCGAGAATCATGATCAGTCAAGATTTATTTCTCAATTTGGTTTACCGGAAACAAAACTTGCGGCTGCGGAATTATTAACACTCCCAGGTGTCCCCATGATTTATGCCGGTCAGGAGGTTGGTGAAGAATCGTTCCGCGGTTTAATAAATTGGTCTGATCCGGATAATCTGACCCCATTTTACCAGAAACTTCTTTCAATTAGAAGAGATTACAAAGCGTTTTCATTCGGGAAATATAAAGATGTAACTACATCATCACCGGATTCAATATTTGCTTTTGCCCGGTTGTCGGATACCTTATCGACAGTAGTGTTATCGAATTTTACAGGCGGGAGTACACAGTTCTATTTTAATATAGATTCCTTAAACTTAAAGATAAAGCCGGGTACACAGTATTACTTCAATGATGTTTTGAACAATGCAGTATATCCAGTAAACAGTAATTCTCATATGGAGATGACATTGCCGGGTTATGGTTCAGCAATTTTAGTTTTTGCTGACAAACCATTTATAACATCGGTTAATGACAATTATAACAAACCATTAACCTATTCGCTGGATCAGAATTATCCGAATCCGTTTAATCCGACGACCACAATAAGGTATTCGATCGGTGGTCAGGGAACGGCTCCCGTAAAAATAATTGTGTATAATGTTCTCGGACAAAAAATACGTACTTTAGTCAATGATGTTAAAGCGCCTGGATATTATCAAGTTTTATGGAACGGCAGAAATAATGCAGGAGAAGAAGTTTCGAGCGGTGTTTATTTTTACTTACTCAAGGTTAATAATTTTATTCAAACAAAAAAAATGTTACTACTTAAATGATTTTATCATTAATAAATATCCGGTTTAGTAAAGTTCTTTCTTAAATAAGGAGGTGGTAATCCACAAGTGTTAGATAATGTGGTACAGTAAATAATAATTTAATTCATATCAAAAAAAGGAGAAGTATATGATGAAACGTCTATCAACACTAGCTATATTAGCTTTGATGATTGCGTTTACGAGCAGCGCATTTGCGCAGGTAAACGTAAAGTTTCAGGTGCATATGGGAATTTATATGCAGTTAAACCAATTTGACCCTGCAACAGATAGTGTACTAATTAGAGGTGATTTCCAAACCATGGCTGGAGATACCGTTACTTGGGGCGGGGATGTGTTTCTTATGAGTAAATCTGTAGCAAACGATTCTATTTATACTCTGACGGTACCTTTTGCTGATTCTGCTAAAGGGAAAACTATCAATTATAAATTTGTAATCCGGCATAGCGGGAGTGATACATGGGAAAATGATCCGAATCGATCTTATGATATAACTACCGATGCAAACCAGGAAATTCCGTTAGCTTATTTCAACAGAAGAACTACAGTGGGTGTGACGGTTACAATTACATTTCAGGCTGACATGAGCGATTTGTTGAACGAGGGTTTCAACCCTTCAACGGATTCAATTGAAGTCAGAGGTGATACATCTCCCTTAGATTGGGGTCCGGGTGTACTTATGTCGCAAGATCTTTTAAGTCCGACAATTTTCAAAGTCGATCTGAAATTTACGGGAGTTCCGGGATCCAGTATTCAATGGAAATTACATGCAGATCCGGCAACTAGATTTGCTAACGGAGGCTGGGAGAATATAACGGACAATCGTGTGCTTATATTCCCGCATGCCGATACGACTCTTAGTCCAATAAAGCCAGTTATTCAAGTAGGCGGACAGACAACAGCAGACGATACGGTTAAATTCACTGTTGATATGAACGGTGCACATGAAAGATATCATAACACCGCCATAACAGGTCTAAAAAGTGTATGGATTGGCGGAAGTGTTGCACCTCTGCAATGGCCTTCAAACTGGCTCTTTTCAGATACTGCTTCATCCGGTGGAACCTTGATAAGGATGTACGATGACGGCGATGCAGCACACGGCGATGCAACCGCAGGTGATGGAATCTATTCAAATATTTTGATATTCCCATCCGGATCTACTTCACCTGTCTTTTTAAATATGGTGCAGTATTTGATAAAGTTGATACCTTAAACGGCGGTGCTAGCTATCTTGATAACGAAGCCGGTTTTGGAATGAATCATCAACTTTCTCTAACTCTGAGTGGTGGTTCACAGTCGATGGATAATAAATTCGGAGATCAGGCTACCGCTGTTGAAGAACAACCAGGCGGGAACCTTCCTAGCACTTATACCTTAAGTCAAAATTATCCGAATCCGTTTAACCCAAGTACTAGTATTAATTATGCTATTCCGAAGAGCGGAATGGTAACATTGAAAGTATATAATGTACTCGGACAGCAAGTAGCAACTATCTTCCAGGGATTCCAGAATTCCGGTCATTACGTAGCTACATTCGATGCTTCAAAACTTTCCAGCGGAGTTTACCTCTATCGTATTCAGGCAGGTAATTTTTCGCAAACAAGGAAAATGATGTTATTGAAGTAATATTATTTTCGAACCTTGGAGGTTTTTAAAAACCTTCAAGGTCATTTTAATATTTAATGTCCGGTTACTTAATCTTATCATTGTTTGTTACCGGTTTTAATATTTGGTAATTCAAAAAAGGGGGGGTGTTGGAAAAAATGATCCCCTTTTATCCATTTTTAATTCCTCAAAAATCCAATTTTCCTATCCGGTTTTTTTAAGTTGTTATTTCAATTGGTTCATGAATATTTTATAGACTACAAAATCGAATGTTAGACTATTTATTTGAAATATGGGTAATAAATAATGAAAACTAAACTATTTAAATTTTTTTGTCATCCGGTTAATTCTATTCGGATTATTCTTCTTTTTCCGGCTATTTTTGTTTGCCAGGTCAGTTCAATTGCGCAAGTTGATAGTGCTGATGGGATTCCTGTGGAATTCGAATTGCAAAGGACACTTCAGCCGGGTGAAAGCGGTGTCGGATTAAACGGAACCTTTAATAACTGGGGAGAAAATTATAACCGGCATCCGTTCCAAATGAAAAATACCGGTAATAATGTTTGGAAGATAACCGTGCCTTTGTTTCCCGATACTGCAAGAAAAATGACCTATTACGGATTAGGCTTTTATGAATATAAATTTGTTACCTACAGGATATCCGGTTCCGATACAAGCATATCCTCTTGGATTCCCGATCCGAATAACTCGAGAAATGATCCTAATGATAATAACAACTCTATTCTTTATGTAACAGATCCTCTTGTTTACAGTCTTCTCCCTATCAATGGTTTAGTAACCAAGGAAAAAACACCTAAAATAACAGCAAAAATTACCGTAGGTTTAAAGAGCCATCTTAATGTATCGAGCATAAAGTTTATGCTGGACGGAGTGGAAATTCCCAATAGTTCAACATATTATGATTCTACAACACATTCGTTCGGTTACCAGGTTCCTGATCCTCTTTCATTAGGGACACATACGATAATACTTAGTGTAAAAAATGATAAGGGATACATGAGGTGCAGATTCCTCTTCATTTACAATCTCCAACCTTATTACTGCGGCACCGTATCAATTTGTGTTTGATCCATACAGTCCTAATCTTAAATTTCTTGGCGATAGTATTTCTTCTGTTTCTATTCAAGGTGCATTTAATAATTACGGTGCCGATCATTTAACCGGTCCGGATGCCAACGGAATTTATAAAATAAAAGAAATATTACCGCTTAATCAAAAAATCGGATACCAGTTTATCGTAAATAGCGCTAGTGCTTCAACAGCATACATTACTGATCCTGATAATCCGCATTTGGGTAATGATTTTAATCCGTATGTGATAAAGCAAATAAATAACATTCCCGAAATAGAACCTAAATTACCTGTACAAGGAGCTATTCTCTCATATCCTGCAGGAACAATTAATATTGAAGCAGATATAACCCTGAACGACAGTAACACGGTTATTGATGAAAATTCAATTCATGTATTTGTCGACGGTAATCAAGTTACTTCAGTTTTTGATTCTACTAAAGACGGTTATATGATTAAGGCTTCTGTTGCTAATTTATCCATAGGAAGGCATATCGTACGTTTTGCCGGGGCAGATATTCACGGAAATACGGCAAAGGATGCATTTCTAACATTCGGCGTGTACAATGCAAATTCAGGCTATCATTATGTAGATGAAGAAAATGATGATAACGGTCCGGGAAATTATATTTACTCTTCTATCGTATCGTCTCATGCCGGAGATATTCATGATATAAACATAAATACTAATACAGCCGGAGATTCCCTTTTATTTACGGTCGATATGGGAGCAATAGATGATTATACCCGGATTGCACTGGAAATTACAAACGAAATAGATCGCAATTATGTAGAAGCTCTACCAAATGCCGATATTAAAGTGTCCGAATGGAATAATAAAGGAATATACTTAATTATAGCTGCTCCGAATTCTTCCCAGCCCAGCGGCAACGAAAATAAACTGTATATTTCCCGTTCACCGCTTAAAGAAGGTATTACCGTAAAAATAAATTCGGATGCAAAAACTACAGGGCAATTCAAGTTTGCCTTGCCTTTAAATTATCTTGAAAATATAATGGGTTCGTTTACGGACAAATGGTATTTCGGTGCTTTTTCATACTTCGGCAGCAGCAGCGGTATAATAAAAGTTGACGGAAAACTCGGAGGAAGTTCTTTACCGGGGAATCCAAGTGTATATGATGTTGCTTTCTCCGGAAATACTGATATACAGCAGCGTTTACTTTCGAATTTTATTTTACAATATTTTGTCGGTGGACCGAAAGAAGCGGTTATAGGCACGGAATACAGGGGTGCTGCAGGAATTACGGCTGCTCAAATAAATTCTTCATTAGCCAACAGACCGGTTGTTAAATTATTGACCGGAGGCGGTGACTGGTATGAAGATACCGTAAGAGTTTACGGTACGGTGAATGATATATCAATTACAAATGCAACTTTTAATGTCGGTAACATGGGAGTTAGTTCTGATACTACTGTCAGCGTAACCAATGGAATGTTTGAAGCACTATTACATCTATCCGAGGGAATAAATATTGTAAAAGTGGGAGTTGTCAAAAATTCCGATTCAACATTCGGTAAAGCTGTAAGTTTTAATTATCGCCGGGACAATAAGACAAATATTGTAATAAAATATTCGATTAATCAAAATAATGTAACACTGGATGCTAGCAGTTCAATAAATCCAGATCAACTGTCGCTGACTTTCGAATGGAAAGCAGATGCATCCAATCCGGCAGCAGTAACACTTTCAGGCGCTAATACTGATGTAGCAAGTTTTACCGCACCTGCTGTTGACGGTGAATATTATTTTACGGTAACCGCAACTACAAGTAAAGATACTTCATGGGCAAGAGCTGTAATTGTAGTGGATTCTGGAACGGCGCATACAGTTGATATGACAAAGTGGCATCCAAGCTGGGTAGATAAAGCCGTGGTATATGAAATTTACCCGCGTTCATTTAGTTTCTTCGGAAATTTTAATGCAATCGTTCAAGCGCTGCAAAGGTTGAAAAATTTAGGGATTACATGTATCTGGTTAATGCCTATTATGCCTGCTGCATCTCCTCACGGTTATAATATAACCGACTATTATGATGTAAATCCTGAATACGGAACTAAACAAGATTTTTCAAATTTTGTCAAGGCGGCGCATCAAAACGGTATAAAAGTCTTGATGGATCTTGTAATAAATCACACCAGCGCGGTTCATCCTTTTATGAAAGATGCCTTTCAGTATAAAAAATATTCCCCTTATTATAATTTTTATGAATGGGATTCGAAAGGTAATTATAAATATTTATTTAATTGGTGGGATTTGCCGAATATAAATTATGAAGAGAAATGGGTACGCGATTATATGATTCGAATGATTGATTACTGGGTTGATAATTTTAACATCGACGGTTACCGCTGCGATGTAGCCTGGGGCGTAAACGATACACGTCCCTCCGGCCCGGCATTCTGGCAGAGGTTCAGAAATAATTTAAAAGGTATTAAACCCGATTTATTTTTATTAGCCGAAGCTCAATCGGATCAACTGCGTTATTTCGATGATAAATTTGACAGCGGTTACGATTGGCCGTTTTTTAACATGTTGAAAGGGGTGATGAGTCACAACTCTTCAATTACATCTCTGGATAGTCTGCTTGAATGGTATCAAAGTCCGAATTATCTCCCGTATGTAAAACCTTTCAGATTTTTGGAAAATCATGATGAGGCAAGATTTATTTCGGTTTATAGTGTTGAGCAAACCAAATTAGGTGCTGCTATATTATTTACTTTGCCCGGTGTTCCACTTATTTATGCAGGGCAGGAAACAGGTGAAACTTCGCAGCGCAATATGATAGGATGGAATGATGCCTACGGACTCCAGGTATATTATCAATCTTTAGTGAAGATCCGTGAATCTAATCCGGCATTAGAGCAGGGCGAATATGTTGGTGTTAATAATACTTCGCCTGATTCCGTATATTCTTACATTAGAATGGAAGACAATAATAAGGCAATAATTATTAATAATTTTTACGGAAATAATGTCCATGTAACTGTTAATGTACCGGTAGATACTTTAAACCTTGATCCAAATAAAACCTGGTATGCTAACGATTTACTAAATAAAACATCAGAACAGGTTTCGAATGTTTCTTTGTCGAATTTAACGGTAGATTTATTTGCCTATCAATCAAAAATAATTGTATTGGATAATTCTCCGTTAACCGGTGTAAAGGAGTCCGTACAACATCCATTGACATACAATTTACTCCAAAATTATCCCAATCCGTTTAATCCGTCAACTACAATTACTTACGAAATACCGAATACCGAAAAGGTTAATCTTGTAATTTATGATATACTCGGACGTAAGATAAAAACTTTAGTTAATAACGTGCAGACGGCAGGCAGGTATAAAGTCGTTTGGAACGGTAAGAATAATTTCAATCAACAGGTTGCAAGCGGAATATATTTTTATCGCATGCAGGGAGGAAATTTTGCTACTGTTAAGAAGATGATTTTGCTCAAATAGAAAGTGTTTTGTTTTTGCAAAAGGATGACTAATGGAACACAGCCTTATGCACACAAGTTAACAAAATCCTGGAGGTGATAAATCTAAATTGCGCACTTCCAGGATTGATTTTTATATAACGAAAGTTACTTTTGCGGAAACTATACCATGTTAATTAATTTTTAAATTATAACTTTAAGTAATGATAAGGTTAAGAAAAAATCAGTTGAATAATAGTTTTTATGCATTTAATATAATCAATTCAATTTTGAAATAATTCTCAATATTACCGAAAGTATCCCGGATGAAAAATATCAGCATCTTTAATGTGATTTTATTTTCGTTTGTTTTATCAATTTTTCTTTTCCCTAAAAATTTTGCTTCCGTTCAGCCCGATACCTTAGCAATAGTTAACGGTAAGCCGGTTACATCCGGCGACTTTAAAAACAGATTTGAACTATCCGTTTATCCAGGAAAAGGACTCAACGGAAATTTATATAAAACTAAACGCGGCTTTCTGTACTCAATGATTGCAGAGAGACTTTTATCAGGTGAAGCACTTAAAGCACTTCCAAACGATAATAAAAATGAAGAGTTTCTGAAAAATGAAACCGAACGAATGTTTCTTAGAGATGCTTTATATAGAAGAGAAATTTTACCTAAGAGCTGCCGTATCGGAAAAAGAAATAGAAAAGGGCGTAAAATATTCAACATATTTTTATATACTGGATGCTTTTTATTTTCCCGATACTATTGCGGGGAATATTTTTTATAAAGCCGCGAACGGAAAATATAGTAAAGAATGTTTACGATTTAGCCGATAGTATGAAAATAAGGCATGATTCGCTGGAGATCGGGTACGGGGAATCTAATGAAATAATTGAAAATGCTTTTTTCGGACATAAACCCGGATTTATTTCGAAACCAACCAACACAGTGGATGGCTGGGTTATCTTTAGAATATTAGGGAGAAAACTGAACACAAAGTATAGCGCTGCAGCTATCAGTGATAGAAAAGAAATGGTCCGGAAAATAATTAAGGGAAGAAAAGAAGATAAAATAGGATACGAATATCTTTTGTCCGTCATGAAGGGCGTTTCAGTAAAGGTTAATTATAAAATATTTAGACCACTTGTATATTCTATACAAAAATATTTACTTAATCATCGGCGTGGAAGTTTTGAACCCAATTATTATTTAAGCAGTGATGAAATTACCAGCTTAAAACACGAGTACACCCGGGAAATAAATATGCCCATGCTAAAGTTTAACAGCGGAGAACTAAATCTGAATTATGTGCTGGACAATCTTTTAACATCCGGTTTTGCTCCGAGAGATACGACCGTACCTGAAATTACATATTCGCTTCATACATCATTAAGATTTATAGTCCAAAATTATTTTTTGGCTGAACGTGCAAGGAAGTTGGGACTGCAGAATTCGGAAGAAGTAAAATATAATGTCCAAATGTTCTTAAATGCGTACCGGGCAGACAAATTAATGTCCCGAATTACTGATACAGTTAATGTTACCCAAAATGAAATAAATAAATATTTCTCCCAGCATAAAGATGAAGTCTTGAGAGATGTAGAGTTAAGACTTCAGATATTTACATTTGTAAATTTGGATGAAGCTGCGAAGGTGTTAAATAAGTTGAATAATTTAACTAAGACTAACGATGATACCACCGGCGCAGTTTGGCTTCGTGCCTCACAGCTTGGTGAACTTGGAGCGGTATTATCGGAATTAAAAAGAGGCTCAGTTTACGGGCCTATTTTTGTAAAGGGAAAATATACAATTTTCAGGATACTGGATAAGCGTTCCAAAATATCACGAAATGAAATTTCACATAGCATACAGGCTGCAAGAGATATGCTGATTACAAAACGAAAAAGTGAGGCGCTAAGTAAATATGTTGCCCATCTTGCCGAAACTCAAAATGTAAAATTATATCCGGACAGGCTTGAATGATGTTAAAGTAACCCCAATCCAAATGCTAACATTCCGATATATAGGATTCGGAGGAAAAATTATTGCAGTTCCGACTTTGTACCCTCATGAAAATTGGATTAAATATCTAAAGAAATCAGATAAAATTATTCCTTGAAATAATCAAAAAAAGTGTATGTGGAAGCAGCATAGTAAATATTCATTTCTAAAATGACTGTATTAAATTTGTCTTCCCTTTCAATATATTCCTATAAAGACTTATATTTATGTGTTTATAAATATTTATATAGGAAAAAATGATTTATTATGCCTGGTTCAACAAAAATTAAAATAAAAAAGAAAAAAAAGAGAATACCCGTCCCGCAAAAACCGCCCAAGGTTGAAAAGGACAAAAAAATATATGATAGAAAAAAAGAGAAGAGCAAACTGCTAAAGAACAAACAAAATTAAATTCCGTCCATTTCTAACATTTTAGGGGCTGCATGATACGCATTATAATAATAGCAATTTTCATTTCAACTACTTCCATATATGCACAAGTTTCTTTTAACGGTTTGTTTGAGAGCGGGAATATTGCAAAAGTTACACAGGATGATTCCGTTTCTTACACCGTGACCACAAAACAGGATATCGGCGGCAGATGGTTTTATTTCAGAATGGCTGGGGTTAAAAATAGATTTGTGCGGGTAACTATTGCAAACAGCGATGTAAAACGGGCAATGTATTCTTATGATGATATTAATTTTATGAGATTCTCAATATTTGAAAGCCCCCATGAAAATGTTTTTGAAAAAACATATGCTCAGGATACTGTTTATGTTGCATACTATACTCCGTACACATTTAGTTATCTGCAGAAGAGAATACAAAAGTGGGAACAAAGTCCATTTGTTTCGGTTGATACTATCGGATATACTGATCACAATTTACCCGTTGAAGAAATAATATTAACCGATCCGGCGGTGCCCGATAGTAATAAGTACCAGGTATGGATTCATGCACGAACCCACCCGGGTGAAACTCCTTCTTCATTTCACTTCGACGGGATAGTTCAGGAACTGCTGAAAAATGATGATGTAATTGAGTATTACAGGAAAAATATCATCTTTCACCTGATTCCTTTTACAAATCCCGAAGGAGTTTATTACGGAAGATCAAGGACAAATTATTTTGGAGTTGATGTTGAATCAAACTGGAATGAAACGGAAGCCCAAACGAGTCAGGAGGTTAAGATACTGAAGAAAAGAATGCTGGAGGTAAATAACAAAAAAGTACTTTCGGTATTTCTCAATTTGCATTCGCAGGCATCACCTTATTGTACATTTTGGATACATACACCAGCTTCAACTAATTCCAGGTATTACAGGAAAGAGTATCAATTTGCTAACCTGAACACTTCCGATAATCCTTATTTCACTCAGCAGGATTACAGCGAATCATCTTTAAAGCCGTATTTCCCGGAAGGATGGTTGTGGGATAATTTCGGTTCGAAAGTAATGGCATTAACATACGAAACGCCTTACGATCACTATTCGAACGGTACGTGGGTTACTAATGAAAATCTATATGAAATCGGTGCAAGGACGGTATTTGCCATCGGGGAGTTTTTAAATTTATCCCATCCGGAACATTTAATGCTGGATAATAAAGATGCTGTTGTTTCCGGTAATTGGCAAGCTGATACTACCGGCTTGCAATTTTACGGGGCTAATTTTTTAGCAATACCGGGAGGGAACGGAAATAATTCAGTCACTTATACAACTCAAGCACTTAAAGCCGGTAAGTATGATATTTACGGCTGGTGGACAGCCGATCCTGCAAACGCATACAATACAAATTTTAATATTAATACTGTTGATACTTCAATTAACCTGGAGAAAACCGAACGAACCAATGGAGGGCAATGGAATTATTTAACCGATGTTGAACTTAAAAGCGAAGAGCAAATTTCTATAAAAGTTAATGATAAGGCAAACGGACGTGTTGTAGCCGATGCATTTCGTGTTATATACAGTGGTTCGATCGAATCGGTTAAAGAACTGCCTGCCCCGCAAGATTTTGTGCTCTATCAAAATTACCCGAATCCTTTCAATCCAACAACTACTATACGATTTAAACTTAAAAACACAACTCATGTTCAATTAAGTGTTTTCAACGAGTTGGGACAATTGGTCGCTGTGCTGATTGATAACGTACTTTCTCAGGGGCAGCATCAGGTAATTTTCAATGCTTCAAACTTTGGCGGATTGAGCAGCGGCGTTTATTATTACTATCTTAAGACTAATAAATTTGCCGAGGCTAAAGGTATGATTCTGCTGAAGTGAGCATTAATAAATTCTATAGACAATTTTTTTTCTGATAAACTGTTTAGTCATTAAAGCAACAAAATTTATATTGTTGGTAAGTAAGCGCTGCTATTCGATATGTATTTCTTTAATTTATTCAGTAGGTTAAAATATAAAAACAGTAACCGGATTCCGGAAGCAAGCGACAAGAAACCAGCAAGCGAAAAACAAATAAACAATTTTACACCAAATGATCGGCTACCTATAAGAGTGAAAATAATGAAATTCATATATTTTCCGTTAAAAAAATTGTGATTTGGAAAAATTTCATCATCTAATGTATTTGCATTCCTACCTATCTTCCCTTATATTTAAAGTAAATAAAAATATATTTCCTAAATAAGTAAGGCATAAAATGCTTGATGACTTAGATATTAAAATAATTAATATCCTTCAAAAAAAGGGTAGAACAAAACGAAATGAGATAGCCGAATCTGTCGGTCTGTCTATTCCATCTGTAAGTGAAAGACTTCATAAATTGGAAGAAAGGGGAGTTATAGAAGGCTACTTTGCAAAAGTAAACAGAAAAGCCTTCGGTTATGATATCATGGCATATATTCACGTTAATATGGAATCATCAAAACATTTCAAAACACTGGTTGCAAAGGCAGAGAAAGTTCCTCAAATTATTGAATGTCATTCTGTGCTGGGGGAAGGCTCCCATCTGTTAAAAGCAATTGTAAAAAATTCTGCTGCTCTGGAAAAATTACTAAACGATATTCAATCATGGCCTGGTGTTTCAGCTACAAAAACCACATTTGTGCTTTCCACGGTTAAAGAAACCACAGCAATCGATATTTAAATTTTTTTTCAATAACAAAAAGAAAAGGGAAAAATATGGCAAACGCTCCCACTCAAGTTGAAGACGTTCTTAAATACGTCAAAACAAAAGGTATTAAATTTATTGATTTGAAGTTCATGGATTTTCCGGGTCAATGGCAGCATTTTACAGTGCCGGTAAGTCATTTAGATGCCGGATCGTTTGAAGACGGATTCGGGTTTGACGGTTCATCTATCCGCGGTTGGAAAACAATTAACGAAAGTGATATGCTTATTATCCCGGATCCCACAACAATGTTTCTCGATCCGTTTATTGCCGAACCGACACTAAGTTTAATCTGCGATGTTTATGAACCGGCTACAAAAGAAAAGTACACGAGATGTCCGAGAAATATTGCTCAAAAAGCTGTTGTATATTTAATTTCAACCGGACTTGCTGATACTGTTTACTTCGGTCCCGAAGCAGAATTTTTTGTTTTTGATGATGTCCGGTTCGATTCAAAACCGAACGGTTGTTTTTATTCGGTCGATTCGGTTGAGGGAAGGTGGAACAGCGGAAAGGATGAAGCCCCTAACCTCGGTTATAAGCCAAGGTATAAAGAAGGATACTTTCCCGTTCCTCCTACGGATGCTTTAATGGATCTTAGAAATGAAATGGTTACTAATCTTATAAACAGTGGAATCGATGTAGAAGCTCAGCATCATGAAGTTGCAAGCGGCGGACAGTGTGAGATTGACCTCCGGTTTCAACCCCTGGTTCGTGCAGCGGATCAACTTTTAATGTTTAAATATATTGTTAAAAATACTGCTAAGAAAAACGGAAGAACGGTAACTTATATGCCTAAACCGGTATTGGGAGATAATGGTTCCGGTATGCATGTTCATACTTCTCTCTGGAAAGACGGGAAACCTTTATTTGCAGGTTCAGGCTATGCCGGGTTGAGTGAAATGGGTCTGTATTTTATCGGCGGGCTATTGAAGCACGCAGCTTCGCTTTTATCATTCACTAATCCTACAACAAATTCTTATAAAAGATTAGTGCCCGGCTTTGAAGCTCCTGTTAACTTAGCTTATTCACAGCGTAACAGAAGTGCATCTATTAGAATTCCTATGTATTCTACAAGTCCTAAAGCCAAGAGGGTTGAATTTAGATGTCCCGATCCTTCCAGCAATCCTTATCTTGCATTTTCTGCAATGTTGATGGCAGGATTAGACGGCGTAGTAAATAGAATTGATCCCGGTGAACCGCTGGATAAAGATATTTACGATCTGTCACCTGAAGAATTGAAAGATGTGCCTTCAACTCCGGAAAGTTTGGGAGCGGCATTAAAAGCTTTGTCCGAAGATCATGAATACTTATTGAAAGGCGACGTGTTTACTGACGATGTAATTGAAACCTGGATAAAGTATAAAACGGATAAGGAAATTAAACCGATGGCTTTACAGCCTCATCCGTATGAGTTCAGTTTATACTACGATGTGTAAAAAGGTTACGGGCGAATCACTGATTCGCCCTTTTTTTTGACAGAGCAATTTTTCAACATTTAATTAATGTCTCTAAGTATTCGGTTTATTTGTTGTCCTTCACTATTTTAGCCTTCATTAATCATTTAGTTACAAATTGTCCTCTCTCTCCAAAAACTTAACCAATCCGCCGTACCTTTTATCAATATTAAAACCGAACTTTTGAAAGAATGCTTTCAAATAAAAATGAGTAGTAACAGTTTTTATTCCTTCCGATTTCAACCTTTCAAAGTAATCATTAATGAGATTTGATGCTAAGCCTCGAGTTCTAAAATTTCTTGCAATTTCAATTCCCTCAATATGCGCGATGTTGGGAAATAAATATTTATAGCAAATTCCACCGACAGTATTTTCTTCATCCTCCAAATCGGTTATAATTAAATATTTCAAATTGTTTCTGATCTTAATAGGGTAATTATCCATAATAAATAATTTATGAAGACTTCCAATTTCGAAACTTGAAGCGGCTTTTCTTATTGAATAGGATAAACCAAATTTATCAATAATCTCGGTTTTAATTACCAAATCCGGCTGCTCGGTATCGGTAATAACTTCCATTTGTGCTGAAGGTGATAATTTTGGGAATACAAGTTTCTGTAAAATAATTTTATCATTTTGATCGTCGAGTAAATCCTGAAGTTCAACCAGTTCATAACGCTTGGTTGCAGGTTGATCCGGATGTTTGAAAAGCGATTCAATAAGTCTGCTGAATAATTTTGTTACTTCTTCGTTGAGATCTGCAAAATAAGTCTGCGAATAAAAAACGTATCTCATTATTTCGGGGAATTTTTCCATTCTGTAAATTGAAAGTACATTCTGTGCAAAATCATACTTTGCGTTTTTAGTTGAATCCGGATTTTCTCTAATCCAATCTTTATAATTGTTAATTGCACTTATAACGTATGAATTAACGAAAGGTGTATTCTTAGTTCTTTCCATGAACTTTTCTAACGCTGAACTGAGCAGAGGATTAAGAAGCAAATGTGTATTCTGATCAATTTCGTCATTCAATTGTTTCATAAATTGAATTCCATCTTCCATTCCTAAACCTTCAAGGCAAGCATCAAAAATCCATTCGATTTTTAGATATTCTAATGTCCATGGGTAGTGTGCAAAAATTTGGTGATAAAAATTATCAAACAACGGAATAATAATATCCGAAGCACTCTGGTAATGTTTCCATCCGGAAAGAGAAAGAATTTTTGTCCCCGCTTTAAAGTATGGCTCTGGAACAACGACATTAGCCGGTGATATATTCCCGGGCAGCACTTTGTAATCGCTACTTTTGAGCAAAATAAAGAATCCGGCAATTCCCCTTTTGTACAAAATTTCCCAGGTGTTATCGAATTCGGTTTTATTATACGATGCTCTTGTTGATGTTAATTGCCTTATCTTTTCCCGGACCGTTAAATCGTTTACAAAATCAAAAGAAACAATTCCAAGATCAGAGCGGAAACTTCCGAGCCTTGGTAGAATTGAGGTGCCGGGAGAATTATGCGTAATTTTAATCATTAAGTAAATTGTTTCGAGTACTTTCTGTTTTGTGATATTCGGTCTGATGAATAGAACAAAATCATAATGTTTAAAATGCTCAGTGTTTATACTTATCCGGTAAAGATATCTTTTAAAGGAAGAACTGATTTTCGAAATAAAAATTCCGTTTGATGAAATTTCACTTAAGTTAAATTTCTTTCCGTTAAAAATTTGAATGAACGTTTCCTTTAAGAAAGCAGTTCGAGTTAATATTTTTTCTATTTGTTCTCTTTCTTTACTTGAAATAGTATCTTCATAAAAGATTTTTCCTCTCCAATTATTTTTGTTCCTTTCCGAAGCTGCCAAGTTAAATCTTGCTTCGTACCTTTTTGCAAGGTCTTTAAAAAGATGCAGCGCATATCTGGAAAGCCTTGCATCTTGTTCATGTAAAATCCAGCAAACCAACTCGGCTCTAACTGAATGATAATATGAAGGGCTATGATGAACAAATTTTACAAGTATATCGAGAATCCTTTTAAATTGATGAACATACTGGTCGGATGCAGGCCAGCTCAAAGTTTTTCTATAAGATTTTAACCGCTGAAGAAGCAAGCTAAATCTAAATCCTTCAAAATCATTATAACTTATCGATTCGATGACTTTCTTATTTAGGAAAGGTAAGCCGCTGTTTAAGAATGAAGGGAAATAACGTTCGTAATCAATCTTCGGTTCATTTATTAGAAGGATGATATACGCTAAACTTCTAACAGCAAATTTGGGATGAGTTGCTAATGCTTCGATTCTTCTGCTAATAAGATTTTCAATTTTGTGCTCAGCATTCTTCAGCAATTTTTCAAGCAGTTTTAATGCTTCGATAGTTTTTTCGTCGCTGCCGAATAATGCTTGTGTGATTGTTTCACTTAACCTCCGCAGAGATTGTTCAAAATGATTTGTTGTAACAAGGTTAACTGCAACGCTTTTGTTATTACTTCTATTAATATAAAACTGTGAAGAAATACCTGAGAAATCCGTATCAAAATCATCTTTACAAACAGCAAAGTTTGTCAGTTCCGGATTGCCAAGCCACAAAATAGGTTGCCGGACAAAAATTCCGAGGTCAATTTCTTTTTTATTCACAACATATTCAAAATTGCCAATTTGAATTCTTCCTGAAATTTTTTTAATAGTTAGCGAAGTTTTTTGCTGTTTATTGAATATTGAATTTATTTTACATTCAATATCGCCTTCTGTGATGCCTAGATCTTTTAAGATCCATAACGGAATAATTATTTTAATTCCGTCGCAATCAAATTTTAGCCGGGACTTTTCATATAGCTTACTTATTTCATCTTTAAAATTAGTTAGGATAACTTTTCTTTTAAAAGTGCCTTTTGAAGTCAGTTCTCCTTTGCTTTCTTCAAAGTTCCGATTTATGATTGAGTAACGAATGATGCGTTCATACGGGCTTAAACTGGCATTAATGTTTGATACAAGAGAACCGAAATATTCATTTAATTTGTTTTGAGATTTAGCTTTAGAAACAAATGATTCATTTTCATCCGGGACAATAAGCAAAGTATTGTAAGGTTTCATATCGCCGATTAGAAAAGCCCGTTTAAGTCCGGGAATATTTTCAAACTTCTTCTCAATAAAAGCCGGCGCAATCGTTTGACCTTGTATGTTTTTATAGATGTCTTTGATCCTGTCGATTATATAAAGCTGTTCGTCGGTATCTTGCTTAAAAAGGTCACCGGTAGAAAGCCATCTTTCTTTTTGAGATTTCACATCGGAATCATCCAGATAATGAGCTATATAAGGTCCGTTTACTTTTAATTCGCTTTTATCGGTAAATTTAATTTTTACTCCGGGCAAAGGAATTCCAACCGAGTTTTTAATATATTCGCCGGGCAGTGTCATGCTTATTCCGCCGGTAGCCTCTGTCATTCCGAAACCGCTGCACAATTCAACTCCTTGAGAGTTAAATAATGTAAAAACTTTCGGTTCTAGATACCCGGCTGCAGATAAGCCCCATCTTAATTTTGGACCAACGAGCTTTCTAAAAATTTCAGTCTTCAATTTATGATTACTTTGTTGAGAAAGTATTTCTCTATATTTTTCATAAATTTGCTTCCACCTAAGAGGAATACTTATGAATCCGGTCGGCTGAATTTCGGGTAAAAATTTAAATAAAGAATTGATATCATTTTTCGGTGCAAAAACGTAATTGCCGCCCCAGAATATTGAACCTAGCATTTCCAAATATCGGCCGAAGGTATGAAATAATGGAAGATAGCATAGCATAACTTCATTGTTTCCGACTTTGGGAAGCGCAGCGGCTCTGGCAAATCTTTTACTTATCAGATTAAAATTCGAAAACGCAACACCTTTGGGCATTTCCGTACTGCCGGAAGTAAACATAACAGTTGAAACTTCATCAAGTTGAAATTTTTCTCTCTTATTCAGAATTGCATCAATCTTTTCCTGATTTACAGAGTTTAATAAATCATCAAAAGGAATAAGTTTATCGCTTTTAATTATTTTTGATTTGCCGGAATAAACAATGGTAAAATCAGTTTTAACTTTATCGCGTACTTGCTGTAAAATTTCCAATCTCTGGTTGGAATCCGTAATTACAATATTAAAATTTAATTTTGAAAAAATGTAAAAAAGAGTTTCAATGCTGAAGTGAGTATTTAGAGGAGTAACAAAAATATCAAATGTAAGACAAGCAATATCCGTTAAAGCTGTATTCAGTGAATTATCGGAATAGATAGCAACTTTTGGCTTTCCGGGAACTAAATCATAAAAAGCAGTTGCAAGTTTTTTTATGTGCTTAAAAACTCGTTTGTAACTATAATTATTCCTAATTTCATCGATGTAATTTGAGAAGAGAATTTTATCCGGATGCTTTGCAATCCGCTGTTCAAAAAGCTTTTCAAGTGAATAATTTGAAATTTGAATGACATCAAAAACAATATCCGCCCAGCTATATCTTTCTTCTATTGAATTTAAACTAAGAAGAAATTTTGATTGCCGGGTTATATCAAGAAAATTATGCAAGATTAGAATTTCATCGTTATTTAAATCCCTTTCTTTAAGAGCTTCCTGAGAGGTTTTTAAGATTTGCTCTTTAGAAGGTAAAGCGGAGTTAGATAATATATTTTGCTCTAATGTCTTAAGTTCTGAATCTAACTTTTTAAAAATGTTCCGGCTCATATAAATTCTTTCTTATTATATCACAAAAATAAAGAAAAGATACGAACCAAATTAGTGATAAGTTTCTAGAACCATAACTTGATAAAATTTATATTGAAAAATATTTCAATTTGAAATAGGAAAGATAAAGTTTCTGCAAAATTCGCCATATTAAAAATATCAATGGGATTCAATTATTCTAACAAAACAATCCCTCACTATGAGCAGCAACTCAGTCAGGTGTTGAATGACCTCAATTCGGGATAAAGCAAAACTATTAAAATTTCGTATGAAAAAAATTAACTCAATTAACCAGTTAACGTAACAGATACCTTATTCCGATTTCGTCCATTTTTTCCAGGCTTCAGGTTTATAGCTTGTGGTTACAAGTTTGCCGTTTCTAACAAAAAAGATTTTAAATAAAAGCGAATCGTTCAACAATTCTCCATCAACATCAAAAACCATAAATTGAAGATTTCTTTGACCATGTATCAAAAAAGCATATTCATATATTCGTATCAGTGCCACCTCATTTAGCAGTGAGTAAATTGGTAAAATATATAAAAGATGAGACATCCATAAAACTGCAACACGAATTTAAGCTGCTACAAAAAGATTTCTGGGGCAGACATTTATGGGCAAGAGGATATTTTGTAGCAGGTAACGGAAATGTAACCAATGAAATAATAATAAGGTATATTAAGGACCAAGAACTAGAAAAAGAAGATTGGACAGAAATAAATGATTTTTCAGAACATGCATAGCAAAATTCGATTGAAAAATTAGAAGCTTCTTCAACTAAATTAAAAAATATTATCCTCGATTTTCCTCCAGAAAAGCTTGATGAAAATATGAAGGGGAAACAGCGAACATATTATTTTATTATGCATGGAGCGATACAACATAATTTATATCATGCTGGGCAGATAGCTATTCTTAAAAAATAAATTTTAAGTCTCTCCAAATGATGAGGAGAGACTTAGAAATTTTAGTTTAAATGTTATAATGCCATCAGCATTTTTTTCAATTAATACAAATCATATTAGAACAAAAAGTTTATTTATAGAAATAAGGATCAAGTACGGTTACTTCTGTAATTTTATCAACCGGCAATTTATTTTGTCTTGCTGCTTTTTGATTCAATTTTTATGTTGTTTTACATCCCAATTAATTTTTTTTTATTTTAAAAGCATCATTTTCTTACAATCAACGTAGTCAATTGTTTTAATACTATAAAAATAAATTCCCGATGGAAGATTATTTCCTTTAAATTCTATTGAGTATTTTCCTTCTTTCTTAAATTCATTTAGAAGAGTTGTTGTTTCCCTTCCCAGAATATCATAAACCTTTATTTCCACATTTTGTGATTTGGGAATTTCAAAATCTATTTTCGTTGAAGGATTAAAAGGATTGGGGTAGTTCTGTAAAAGCCTATATTCATTTGGGATTTGTACATTTACATCGACTATCTTTGAATAACTTAATTTTCCATCGTTATCAATTTGCTTTATCCTGTATTCATCTTTACCTGCTTGAGGGTCTTTATCCAAAAATGAATAGCTCTTAGGAGAATTGCTGTTGCCGGCACCTTTAATAAAACCTATTCTTTCCCAAGAATCTTTTAATCTTTCTATTTCAAATCCGTAATTGTTTACTTCTGTCGCTGTTTGCCATTGCAGTTCTACTTTATCTCCAAGACGACCGGCTGTAAAAGTAGTAAGTTCTATAGGCAATGGTGTGCAAGCACCCCCATCAATTATCTCCTGCTCTGTTGGATTACTTGCATTACCGGAAACATTATAAGTACCTGTTAATCCGCCGGAGTTTAATAATGAAAAAAGACCACAAAAACCAGAAAGAACGGTATTATTTTGTACATAAAGATCTCCCCCAACAGAAGTAATATTGCTTAGCCCGTCTAAATTTGTAAGGTTAGAATTATTATTTACCTCTAGAAATCCCGAAACTGAAGTAATATGGCTCAACCCATCTAAATTTGCAAGGGATGAATTACCAGCTACCTCAAGGCCTGTCCCTCCAACAGAAGTAATGCCGCTTAGTCCGTTTAAATTTGCAAGGTTAGGATTATTATATACATAAAGAAATCCCCCAATAGAAGTAATATTGCTTAACCCATCCAAATTTTGTAATGCAGAATTATTATTTATATCAAGAGCTTGCCCAACAGAAGTAATACCGCTTAGCCCATTTAAATTTGTGAGGGCAGAATTATTATAAACATAAAGATATTCCAGAACAGAAGTAACACCGCTTAGCCCGTTTAAATTCGTAAGGGCAGAATTATCATATACTTCAAGGTTTCCCACGGCAGAAGTAATATGGCTTAGGCCGTCTAAATTTGTAATATGAGAATTAAAACGGACATAAAGATCTCCCCCAACAGATGTAATACCGCTAAGCCCGTCTACATCTGCAAGGGCTGAATTACCATCTACCTCAAGAAATCCAACAACAGAAGTAATATTGCTTAAACCATCTAAATTTTGTAAGGCAGAATTATAAGATACCTCAAGACCTGTCCCGCCAACAGAAGTAATACCGCTTAACCCGTTTAAATTTGCAAGGGAAGAATTACCATACACATAAAGAAATCCTCCAAGAGAAGTAATATGGCCTAGGCTATCTAAATTTTGTAAAACAGAATTATTATTTACGTCAAGACCATTCCCAACGGAAGTAATATTGCTTAGCCCGTCTAAATTTTGTAAGGTAGAATCATTATTTATTTTAAGGCGTCCCCCGACAGACGTGAGAGATGAAAGAGGAGTTAAATCAGTAATATCTGCACCCGATATATATAAATAACCTGTAATTGATGTGCCGGAAAAAGCATTAACCTCAGATTGCGATGAAAGAGTAACGTTTCCGTTTATTACTTGTGCTTTATCTTCAGTTAGCATAAATATGCTTAAACAACAGCTAAGTAATAATATGTAAATAGATATTTTGTTTTTCATAATTACTCCTCTTAATTAAATTCATCCGTCGCCACGAATTAAGTTCAATTAATTTTCATGTATTGGGTACCGAGCATTGAGAATCGAGTTGCGGAAATCCAGCATCCAGGGAAATTTTATTTATAGAAATAAGGATCAAAAACAGTTACTTCAGTAATTTTATCTGCAGGCTGCTTATTCTGTTTTGCTGCACTACTAATTGCATATGCAGATAGTATAATAGATACAGAAACTTTTCTCTAAAATGGCCCTATCCTTCAAGGTCTGAATCTTTGACTTTGAAGGATTGCCCGATAGTGTCGGCCTGCTCTTCTAGCTTTTAATTAATCTATTACCTGCCCCCTGGAATCATGTCATGGTTATCAAAGTTTTCAGTTAAATTTGCCTAAGATGTTCCGTCGCATTCATGATGTATACCTCATCATTTCCGTCACGAGTGCTTGTAGCATGCAAGTTGTAAATTAAAGCCCTCCCCAAGAGGGCTTAAATTATGTTTAATTATTTTTCGGGATAATTACGGATATGTAATATCACTTTCAGCTACATGCACACGCGGATTAAATTCATTGAAAATGCCGTCAGGATTATTGTACCATACCCAGGCATGGCAGAGCCACAAGCCAAAATCTGTGTTATTTTCCCATACATCAGCATCTCCTGTAAATCCCTCAGGTCTAGGATCAGTATTTGGAATAGCGTATTCCACTGCAACTAATTTCATTTTCCCATTCTCAGGATTTTTTGAATAAACAAGTATTGGTGGTTTTGCAGGATCAAAAGTACCATCAATATTTGAGGGCTTCATATAATGATATCCCATATTCTGAACTACAACATCTATGTCTTCATAACCGTCTTCTATTGCCTTGTTTATATCATGGTATTTTGCCGTGGCCCTCTTTGCTGCCTGTAATTGCAAATGAGTCT
>CAVVVS010000114.1:0-18959 GCA_963751355.1 uncultured Ignavibacteriales bacterium
TTTAGATGTGAATTAAATCGAAGCCGGTTCCATTGCCATCTTACCTGTGTAAGGGATGCAACGGGTTAAATTTGTATCTGCATCATCAATAAGGTAATTCAATCCATCTTTGATTTTTAGTATTACGGGCATTCTATAGTGAATAGGTTTAATAAATTTGTTTGGGCTAATTGTAATTAATAAAGAAAAAATATTTTTAATATTATTAATAAGTAAACTGAATGTCAGAAAAATTTCTTGATTAGATAAATTAAGAGAGAAATTTTTCGATTTCATTATAAAACATCCTTTACACATCTAAAACCTATGGTCCCGGACCGATTTTCTCCAGGAGACATTAATAAATATTTACCGTGTTCATTAAGCTTGTATGCTTGCGGAAAATACCAATACGATCCCTGAGGCTGATAATAAGAACCTCCCCTAAGAATTGCGGCTCTTGTATGTGCATCGACATATTCATCCGTCCATTGCCAAACATTACCAACCATATCCTCAACCCCAAATGGACTTTTACCTTGTGGGTGAGATTTGACAGAATCCGGACCTCTGAGTCCACTACTTGTATCTGGAATTGGCACATTAGAAACGTTCCATTCATTGCCCCAAGGATACAAACGTCCGTCTAATCCTTGAGCAGCATATTGCCACTCCCATTCGTGAGGTAATCGTTTACCCGCCCATTTTGCATACGCTCTTGAATCTTCAATATCTACCCATGTAACAGGTTTGTTTCCCCAACCTTTAGGGTAAGTACCATTTATCCAGTCTTTAAGGAAATTAATAGTATCGAGAGGCACATAATGAGTGGAATCAATAAAATGTTTAAATTCTGAATTAGTAACAGGATATTTATCAATAAAGAAGGCATGGATAGTTACTGCAAAATGATGATGTCTTCTAGCTGATTTCTCACCAGGCAATTGGATATCTACACCGGGATTTTCTCCTCCTTCAATTTCAATTCCACCAACATTCATAACAAACCTAGCACCGGGGATTTTAATCATCCCTACGGGATTTTTTTTCACTTTAGGAGTGGATTCAATATTGATTAATTGCTGAGGAATGGGTCTCCACTTGTTGCTGTAGTCAGACAACTTTTTTTGGGTTAATTCGTGCATTTGAAATAAAAAACTTTGAAGATCCTTATTAAAGGAAGAATTATTTATTGCTAATATTGCAGCGTATCCATTTCTATCAATAACAAATGACAGTAATTCATTGTCCCCATCGTGGATAGGAACAAGCTTATGTCCATGCCAAACATCATAATAAGATACACCTTCCTGATAAGGTATTTTCATTTGATCACCTTCAACATCAAAGTCATTCCTATTAACTATTGTCCAGAGGGAACAGTCAGATCCTTCCCATTTACTAGCAAATACACCGTAATTAAACATTGGATAATGTGGTTGCCACCCCGTTCCAGTAAGTAGTTTATAAAAGTATCTTTCGATTTTAGAAATGACTTTAACTGTTTCTACAGCACGTGGAGTCATTTTGTTATAAATACCCCAAATATTTTCCCAAGCGACAAAACCCGCACCGTTAAAGAAAGCAAATTGTAAATCATTTGTATGATTATGAGCCCAACGATCACACACATGCACCATATGCCTTGGCTCAATCCATTTCTGTTTACTTATGGCTGGGATAAACGGATAATCCCAATAACCCCATCCCATTTGATCATATTCTAAATATTTATCGTCATTGTCCAACTCTGGTTCAATAACTAAGCCTTTTTTGCTTTCATCAAATACATCTCTCCAACGTTCACCTAAACCGCTTGTTACATCACCATTAATACCATCTGCATTAACATATTTTAGAATTTTCGCAAATGCTTTCCAGTCTTCGTCAGGTTCTCTACGGGTTCCAATGTCCCACGGATTATAAGGGAATAATACCTTAATTCCGCGTTTATGAAACTGAGCTACCATTTTTTTTACACCCGGTAACCCACCAGGCATGCAACGAATCCAGTCAAACTGATTTCTATTGTCGATGCCTATGTTTGGATAAGTTGGCCAAATAAGAATACTATTTAAACCACCATACCTTGCAGTTATATCATTTAGATATTTATCTACCGTATACACATTTTTGTCCGGGTCATAAAAAGAACGTTCTTGAACCATCATTTGGGTTTGGATAAAATCATTTCTCACCCATTGAATCTCTTTATAATTATAATTAGAATCTTTAAAAGCTAATTTAGTTTTTTCAATCTTTCTCCAATATTCGATTTGCTTTTGCCAACCGGTTATTTCTGTAGTATCATTGGGTCCATTAATTTGCTGTTGTGTTTCCGTAAGCCATACCCGTCCGTTCTGAGCTTCTGTTCTCGAATTAATTAGAATCATAACTATAAAAACTGTTATAAACATAACTCCTGACATCCGAATATTTTTCATAAATATCCTTATACTACAATTTTTAAATATTTAATTTTTTATTTTAATTTTAACATTTTGTGTATATCTTCTTTATACGGAGCGGATGGTTGCGCCCCTAATTTGGTTACAGATAAAGCTGCGGCGGCATTTGCAAAATTTACGGAATCTTTGAGTCCCTTACCTTCTGAAAGAGCAACAGCTAAAGTGCCGTTAAAAACATCTCCGGCGGCGGTAGAATCAACAGCCTTAACCTTATATGAGGGCAAAAGCCCTTTGTAAGTATTACTGAAGACAAAGGCGCCTTTAGATCCCAGAGTTATAATAACCGTACTAATACCCTTTCCCATCAGGACCTTAGCTGCTCTTTCCGCATCTTCTTCGTTTTTAACCGATACACTCGTAAGTATTTCTGCTTCTGTTTCATTAGGGGTTATAATTGAAATTTTTTTCAGAAGGCTGTCGCTTAAATTTTGAGCGGGTGCCGGATTCAAAATTACCCTTACATTATTTTCGACAGCAATTTGAGCAGCAGATTCGATAGTTTCTAAAGGAATTTCCAACTGCATCAACAAAATATCCGCATCACAAATAACGTTTCGTATATTATAAATATCTCCGGGTGAAAGGTTTGCATTTGCACCCGAAGAAACGGCAATACTGTTTTCCCCTTCTTCATCTACAAAAATTAATGCTACTCCTGATGGTTCTTCTAAATCTCTAATTATGTTTGCAACATTTAATCCATCAGCAATAAAACCATTGATGGAGGAGTCACCAAACATATCAGAACCTACCCTGCTTATAAAATTTACTTTACCCCCCGCTCTAGCTGCAGCAACTGCCTGGTTAGCCCCTTTACCGCCTGAAGCAATGGTAAATTTCCCTCCAATAACAGTTTCGCCTGTCTTAGGTATTTTTTTTAACTTAATTATCATATCTGTATTTGAACTACCTACAACAACAATTTGAGCAGACATTAGATTATAACTCCTATTATATTATGAATAACTTCTAAAGAAAATATGACCTCTATGCGAACCTAGAGATAATTATCAACCAGAGACCAACTATGAAGAATATAAACATCAAAGCTAATAATTTGTTAGTCCCGACGGGTGGATTTTTAAATTCCTTCCAGATAAAAACTCCCCATAATGCAGCTATCAAGGTAGCTCCCTGACCTAATCCGTATGAAATGGCAAAGCCTGCAGGACCCGATGCAATGATGCTGAAGGACATGCCAAGACTCCATATTACCCCTCCTAAAATTCCTATAGAATGAAGTTTTAGATTTCCTTTTTTGAAGTAATCAGAATACTTAACCGGTTCTCCATCAAAGGGTTTCGTCATCAAGATACTGTTCCAAATAAAATTTGATAAAAATAGTCCTGAAGAAAAAATTACAACTGCACTATAAGGACTAAGTTTTCCCGACTCAAGAGTTACAAAGTTGTCCGACATTGAAGCTGCAACGAACCTATAAAAGAATCCCATCAACAGACCGGCAAGGATTGCAATGAAGAGTCCTTTTGATGAACTTTTTTTATTGTGTCCTTTAAGTTTTCGATATGCCACAGCATCAACAAGAATTGCAAACACAACAGCAGCAACTCCTATAAAAAGAATTATCGGGTTACCAACTGGCGAACCAACATAATTAGTGATTACACCTAAAGACAATGCTAAACCAACGCCTACAGGAAAAGCAACCGACATACCTGCTATATCAATTGCAACTACCAGCAAAATATTGGATAAATTAAAAATGATTCCACCAAAAAACGCCGACCAAACATTTGATATGTCAGCTTGCTTTAAGTCAATAAGAAAACCTCGTCCTTCACTGCCAAAACTACCTGCTGTAAAAGCAAGTACAAGGGCAAGAAGTAACACACCAATCGAATAATCCCAATAAAATAATTGAAATCTCCATTCCTTACTTGCCAATTTCTGAGTGTTTGCCCACGATCCCCAGCAAAGCATAGTAACAAAACACAATATAACTGCAACCGAATATGACTGGATAATTAACAATTTTGACCTCACTAAATTAATTTTTTTGTATTAGTCTAAGAAGCACAACATCATGTGATGGAATTGTGGCTTCAAATTTCTTTTCTGTTGTACCTTTTTCTTTGTGCTGCCATAAATCTCTTATAGTATATTTGTTTTTCTTAAAGTTCATCTCCCTTTTGAAAAGTGAATCCACTATACTATTATGATTCCATGAAAAATCTACTTTTTCATTTTTGAGACCACGATTTAAAAAGCAAATTGCCCAATCTCCATTCATCAATGGCTTCACCCATATGTCGAGTCCATTTTGGGAAGAATATTTAAATCCTTCTATTCCAAGTGTATCCTGGTCTACCGCTATTACTTCTTTATTTGTTAATATTTCTCTCGTTTCTTTACTCATGTGGAATAAATCATTGCCCGCTATTAGAGGAGCCGCCAGCATACACCACATTGAAAAATGAGCGCGATCTTCATTTTCAGACATCCCATTCCCTACTTCAAGCATATCCGGATCATTCCAATGATCGGGTCCTGCATATTTACGAAGGCCTTTCTGCAAATCGATAATGCGTAGCACTCCAAGTGCATTCCAACCATTATGAATTTCAAGAGTATCGAATGCAGCATAAATATCACCGGTTGTACGCCATAAATGTCCAATATCTTTGCCCCATTCCCAGGGTTTATGATCGCCACCTTCACATAAACTAAAAACAATGGGGCGCCCAGCGGAATAAAGTGCATTGCGCATTGTCAAGTAAACGCCATGTGCATTTAGGAAATCGGTAAAGCAAAAATCATCTTTAAGATAATCTACACCCCACTTTGCATATGTTAATGCATCTTGATACTCATAGCCTCGAGAGCCAGGTTTCCCCGCACAAGTCCGCCAGCCTGCATCAGTATAAATACCAAATTTTAATCCCAACGAATGAATATAATCTCCGAGGGCTTTCATACCGGACGGGAACCTTGTGGGATCGGGATGAATAAATCCAAGACTATCTCGCTGCCCCTGCCAGCAGTCATCTATAATTATGTATTTATATCCAGCATCTTTCATTCCGCTAGAGACCATGGCTTCCGCCGCTTTACGAATTAATTTTTCATTAACATCACATCTAAATCTATTCCAACTATTCCAACCCATAGGCGGTGTTTTTGCAAGACCATTGAATTTTTGAGGGTAAATTGTGACACACATAAATAGTGCAACAAGGAGGATCGTTTTTTTCATATTCAATTCCTTCGTGAAGAAGTAGTAATTGTTATTTGTTTAGTAAAGAGAGAGACATTATTTGCAAAATCATAGGCTTTCACTTGATAAGAATAAGTCGTTTTTGGAACTAAACCAGTATCGGTAAAGCTAGTAAGAGGTGCAATTATTTCTTCGTCCTTTCTTGGAACTTGTATTTTACAAATCATTTCTCGATTGCGATACACATAATAACCACATATACCTATATTATCATTAGATACATCCCATTTCAATAAAATATTGCCATTTGGCTGAGGTACAGCGGTAAAGGCCTGAGGTGTAGTTGGCGGTGAAGTCTCTAAAGAGCCGGCATTAAGATAACCTATGTATGTTTTTTGAAATCCAGGATCAATATTATTAGGGCTATAATAATGGCAGTATGCAAATGTAATATAATTATCTACATAGGGCTGTTCTATTTTTAGTTGTGAAATAAATCGATCCATAGTAGCAGAAATGTAATGGTTTTGGTATACTTCAAAAGTCTCAACATCAGACCACATTAACAGTCCTGGTTTTGTATTTACTGCCTTTCTTAATGCAGAAAACCATGTAGCAACTTCATTTAACTTTAGACCCCCAGCTCCGACACAATCCTGCGGACAAAAAATATCTCCCTTAGTGGTATGTATTCCAGCAAAAACATTTTCCCACATTTTTTCATAAGCTTCGGGAGTACCAAGATTAGAATTCATAAAGGGACACCACATAAATGGCAGCTTTTCATTTGTGGCTTTTAGATGATCCAATTGTATGTTCATTGCATGAATCAGTACATTCTGCTGTACCAGAGAAAGATCTACATTAGCAACTTCATATGCCCAGTACCATCCGTAAAATGCTGCGGGATATTTATTTTTATATTTTGTCCAAACTTCATCGGCAACTTTATTGTCAAATTCCATTTGATTATAAAGCCATGTCGAGTCAATACCCGGTGCTTGCCACCATTTTTCATTCATCCCTATACCGATGAATACTTTTATGCCGGCAGCTTCAGCGTTTCTCAGGCAAACATCCACCATATCATGGCCATTAACATGACGACTCAAAGTGGTGTTGGGAAGATTTGAAGGATAAAGGGTTAAAGTTTTCCCGTTATCACGGCTTTCAGCAACAGGTCCAATAACAAGATAATGCATACCTGCTTCTTTCATTGCAGAAAATTCTTGCTGCCATCTTGCATCTGTCCATGAGCCGCAAAGTTGTGCCTGCACAAATGACCCGTCTGCAGAGGGCCTTTCTTTGTTTGTAAGGCTGTCTTGGTCAAATGCCGCAGCATAAAAATTATTTAATGTGCAGCAAATGACTGCTATGTTTAGTATTATGTTTTTAATTTTCATAATCGTCAATATTAATTTTGTTCTGGAAGAATTTTTATAAAAACATCTTGGTCCGATCAGAATGCCATTTAGAATGTTTATGCTTAAACAATTTTTTTTATAGTACCAGTTTTAAAAGACTGCCTCCTTTACCGTATGGCTCTGAACAAGAAACGACCCGACTATTATTTCTGCATATAACTTTTTCCCGGACATTTTTTTCATTATATATTTTTACCGGTATTTTATAATTAAGTAACAACAGCCTGCCGTCCGGCTGATCAATGATACCGACCTTATCACCTGATCCTTTTATTATATTACTATAAATGGGCTTGCTCTTTTTGCCGAAGCAATTAAGCGCGACAACCCTGATGACATAGTCATTTTTATACGAAAGGTTGAACGGCTTTAATAAAGTATCGGCATAATAAATTGTTTTTATCAGCACGGAGTCCATCTCATCAGTTTTCGCATGCAGATAAAAATCAGATAATGTAGAAATGGTCTTAATTACTTTACCAGTTACTTCATCTATAAACGATATCTGGTAGCAGTAAACCATATCTTTATCTTTTGCCTGTGTAAATTGGATTGTATATTTCTGGTTGTATTTAGGATTTTTAAGCACCTCTTTGACCGATGCACCCTTGGGAAACACCGGCGCAGAATTTCCAAATACCTCTGCTTCACGTTCAGGTGTATAATACAATAAATTGGACTTGTCTTCTTTTGACGCAGGAATAAGCCATGGTTGTTTGATTACTTCATGATTTGCAAAATCAAGCCTGGTTATCTTGACGTTACCATTTTTATCAACTTCCACAAAACTACCCTGCGAAGTTTTTTGTGCGTCTGCAGTTTCAAAGCCGTTTTCAACATCAATAAATCTGTTACCGTTATCATCGTCTGTCGGATGATTAGAACAATAAAAAGTTGAACCCAAGCCAATTGTAGTGAAATCACCCTGCCAGATGCTTCTTTCATCCTGCTCGGGAAAATGAAGATGGCCGCAGAAGAAAATAACCTGCGGATAATTCTTAAAGACATCATAAAGGTCTCTGCCGTTCCAGTAACCGCCTTCGTTGCTTCCTAAATTGGTGCCTGTAATATTAGGATGAGAAGTAACAAAAATAGGCCTGCCGGGTCGTTTGGAAGCGGCTTCAGCCAGCTGCTGTTTTAGCCATTCAATATCACTTTTTGCATATTTTACTCCGCCGTCATACTGCGCACAATAAATTGTCATAAAGTCAAATCCATTTACAACGGTATGGTAGTTGCCTGCTTTTATTTCCGCATCCGTAGCGCCGGTATATACTTCGTTACCGAAAACATCTCTGAATAAATACCCGCCATTCCAGGGCGCATTCTGGAGCTGGTGATTATAATAATCATGATTTCCGATAGCCCAAACAGCTCTAGTTTTCGACAGATCAATTTTACTACTGTCTATTATACGTTTAAGCTCAATAACCTGGGCATGTGTGCCGTAGTCGGTTATATCTCCCGCGATAAGCAGTACATCCAATTTATCGTCTGCTATTTTTTTCAATTGCTTAAGAGCGCTAAGCAGCTTTTTTGAAGAGACACCATTCTTCCATTGAATATGAGTATCGGAAATAGCCGCAAATCTTAATACTACATGTTTTTTATCAAAATGGACCGCAGGAAGAGATGAATGTTTTGTATCAGACAATCCTGCAAACGATATGGACGATGGGATAAAGAATAAGACTAAAATAAAGACAAGTGCTTTAGCTGTTAATTTTTGCAACGAATATTTTCCTTTCAAATCAAATTTTTATTTAATCAGGACCAATTTTTTAACAGATGAATAATTATTAGCAGTAAACCGGTAAAAATATACTCCGCATGATAACTTAGAGGCATTTAGCTTTACAATGTAGGTTCCAGCTTGTTTATTTGTATTTATAAGAGTTCTTATTTCTCTGCCTACTATATCATACAACTTCAATGTAACGTAACTATTAATCGGTAATTGATATTTAATTATTGTTGTAGGATTAAATGGATTGGGATAATTTTGGAATAATGAATACACCTTTGGAGTTGCATTTAATTCCTCTATATTGGTAGTATTATTGTTGCGGACTTCATACTCATCATCAAACGTCCATGGTCCGCCCGGAGTTACACTGAACTTAACATATCTTGCCTCTACCGGACTGGATAAAGTATTAACACATTTGTAAGATGAAGCTGAAGTACCATAGGGAGGAATATTAGGAAGGGGTATGTAGCCTTCATCAGAAAAATTAACATTATCAGTTGAAACCAATACTTCTACCTGATTTGGTAAATATATAGAAACTGAGGAATCATACAGATAATCTGCCACAAATTGCTGTACTTGTTTTTCTCTACCCAAATCAATCACAATATCCCGAGTATTCATACTAACATCATAAACCCCCTCCCAACCGGGATCGCTCATGACATTGATACGGGCATAACTTCCATTCGTTAACTCTTTATTAGCATTATCTGGATAGCTTGTACTAGCAGGTATTGAAACAATATATGAACATCCAATTGAAATTATGTTGGTAAGATAGATGCTTTTACCGGTATTTATTGTTATAGGTATAGTAGAAGAAATATTATTTGCGAAGTCAAAAGCTTGCACTTCGTAAGTATAATCCGTATTTGGGTTTAAACATGCATCAGTCAGGTTTGTAACCAAAGAAGTGCTTTTTATAGTACCATCAAATCTTGGAACCTGTTTTTTACAAATCATTATTCCATTACGATATACATAATATCCGCATACACCAATATTATCAGTAGCTGCATTCCAATTCAGTTCAACATCTGCGTTTGAGTTAAGAACAGCTGTAAAGTTTGCCGGAACAGAAGGAGGAGTTGTTTCAAGTTTACCTGCATTGAGATAATCTATGTAAGTTGTCTGATAACCCGGGTCAGTATTATAAGGACTTTGATAATGACAGTATGCAAATGTAATATAATTATCTACATAAGGTTGTTCTATTTGCATTTGCTTAATAATACGATCCCAGGTTGCAGAAGTCCAATCGCTACCTATAAATGTTTCAACATCAGACCACATTACTAGACCCGGTTTTGTATTTACTGCTTGTCGAAGCGCAGAAAACCAACTTGCAACTTCATTCAACTTGAGTCCACCAGCTCCTACGCAGTCTTGCGGACAGAATATATCACCATTACTGGTATGTAATCCAGCAAGTACATTTTCCCACATTGACTGGTACGCTTGAGGGGTTCCAAGCTGCGAATTCATAAATGGACACCACATAAACGGAAGTTTTTCATTTGTTGCTGTAAGATGATCCAATTGAATGTTCATTGCATGAATCAATTCGTTCTGCTGTGCTTCAGTTACAAAACTTCCATTATCAATTTCATAAGCCCAATACCAGCCACAAAAGGTAGATGGATATTTATTCTTATATAATGTCCATAATTCATCGCAGACTTTATTATCAAAATTCATTTGATTATAAAGCCATGTGGTATCTGTACCATGAGCGTTCCACCATAGGTCATTTGAACTTATACCTACAAAGACTTTTATACCTGCTGATTTTGCGTTCCTCAAACATATATCAATCATATCCCTTCCGTTGAGATAACCCGCCATTTCCGTATTTGGTAAAGTTGAAGGGTAAAATGTTTGTGTTATATAACTAGCACTACATTCCACAGCGGGACCAATAATAAGATAGTGCATACCTGCTTCTTTCATTGCAGTAAACTCTTGCTGCCATCTTGCGTCCGACCAATAACCACAAAGCCAAGACTGAAGAAACGAGCCATCAACTTTGACTTTAACTGTATAGGCCAAGCAATCTACTTGAGAAATTATAAAGCCTAAAATAAATAACCAGAAAAATAATAATGGTTTTCTTTGTATAAAATGCTTTCCGTTATCGAGATTTTTCATAAGATTTCAATAAATATTATTTCTCATTTTATTTCGGAGATATCATTATTGTAGCTTCATACTCATAATAAGACATTTGTGAACCACTTATTGTGGTAATGAGCTTATGATATCTTGTCGTAAACAGCTTCTATGTTATTCAATTTACTCTCGAAGATGCATTTTCATTTTTTAATTCCTTCTTCATTCTGATTGTTTGGTTAGTAATAATAGGTTTTGCCCAAATCCCTATGCTGAATAAATATCCCAGTGTTAGATAAATAAAAGACATTCCTATTCTTAAACCAAACATGTCCCCAAGCCAGCCGATAATAATTTGAATAATTGCTCCGCCTATTATTGCTGTGCAAAGAATTCCAGCGAATGAACCGTGATGGCTTTCTAAGGAATTTAAAGCCAAAGAAAAAACTATTGACCACATAACCGACAGGGAAAAACCCACCATCGGGAAAGCATACAGAGCTAATTCACCAGATCCAAACAAAGCAATTGATAAAAATATTGCAGCAGACATAACAGCAACCAATAAAATTTTTCTACTATCAAAAAGCTTTAGCAAGAACAAACCAATTAAACAGCCTATCGAGAGCATTCCCCAAAACCATCCTACAATGGAAGCACCGACGGTTAACGGATTGTAATTATGATAAGTATAAAGAAATTTAGACAACCAATAGGAAACTCCCTGCTCTGTTCCTACATACGCAAATATTCCTATGAAATAAAGTATTACGGTTTTCTGTTTTAATAAAATTCTATGAATCTTCCACGTACCGGCTTTTTCATCTTCTTTTCTATAAACCATCGGAAATTTGGATAAGGAAATTACAACTATCATTATTAAGAATATTAATGCAAATACCCAATACAATGAGGTCCATGACAGATTAGCCGGAACTATCCGAGAAAAAACAGACTTTACAATATTGGATTCAGATTTTTGTTCAAGATTTGTTACAAGATATATTAAAAACAACGGCGCTAAAAAGGAAGAACCTCCAAAAATTAATTGTGCCGCAACTGAATTAAAAGCAAAATGTTCTTCACCACCGGAAATCCTTAAAAGCGGGTTAATTGCTACCTGCAGCATTGCCATTCCAGTTCCCATTAAAAACAATGATATTATAAAAACCAGATAATGGGGAAATATTGAAAACATTAATGCACCTGCAAATGCCACTACAAATGCGGTAATCATAATTGTTCTTTCTTTATATCTTTCTACAAGCATTCCTGCAGGAATTGACATTACTCCATACGCAATAAAAAATGCGAATGGCAACAATGCCGATAATGTTAAGCTTAAATTAAAACTCTGTATTACATTAGGATTTAGTGCGCCGAGAATATTTGTAATAAAAGAAATTACAAAAAAGGTGAGGAAAATTAGCGCAACTATATAATAATTTCTTTTCATTTTATTTTTATCACTTTTTTAGTGATTTTTTAAAAGAATTATTTAGCATAACATACAGAGGTTTTGAATATCTGACTTATCCCGGTTAAATAATTTTTTATTCCGAAAGAACAATTTAATAGCATCTGTTTCCAAGATATCTTCACAATTTTTACTTACTAGCTTTTATTTCTAGACAAATAAATCCTACCGCTGCTATTAAGATTTTTCGAATTAGTATATTCTTTAGAAGGCATTACATACCACTTTACTTTTGTAGTATTAAGTGAGTCCGGTAATACCAATAAACAACAAAAACTTTTATTAACTATTTCGATTTATTAAAAAAGCTTAAATAAAAAATATATTTCAACTAAATCATTTGAATAATATCCCACGAACTTATAAACCTAACATCATTTTGGTAAATATCTATTTCAACACAAGAACTTTTTAAATAGCTAAAAAACATTTCATCTATTAGACTACTTTTTCACTTTGTGTGAGAAGGATCATTATTGCGAACTTCGTATTCATCATCAAACGTTAATTCGTCATACCACCCTTCACTAGGGATGGTAACAAACTTGACATATCTTGCATCAACGGAATTTGGAAGTGTATAGCGATATTTGTATGAATCAGCAGATTCATCGCGAGGCAAATTCGGATGCGGAAAACTTCCAACATCTATAAAGTTAATATTATCTGTTGAAACAAAAACTTTTACTACTGCCGGCAGGTATACATTTGCTTTAGGTTCAAGTAGATAATCCGCTATAAACTGTTGTACCGGCATCACTTTCCCAAGATCAATTACTACATCCCGCGGTTTTTTATCAATATCATGAAATCCTTCCCAATTTGTATCTTTAATCGATGCACTATCAGCATAAATTCCATCTGTCAATTTTGTATTCTTTGTTTGATCATTTATTGTATAAGCTGGTATAGAAACGGTATAGGGACACCCTAAAGAAACGTTATTGGGAAGTATAGGTATTGTGCCTGGATTAATTTCTATAGCTTTTGTTGGAGCTGAAACATTATTTGCAAAATCATATGCTTTTACTTGATACGAATAATTCGTGTTAGAATGTAAATATATATCTTTTAAACTGGTAAGTGAGAAGCCAATGTTTTTATGTTTCTCTTCAGTGGGAACCTGTTTTTTACAAATCATTATTCCATTACGATATACATAATATCCGCATACACCAATATTATCAGTAGCTGCATTCCAATTCAATTGAATATCGCCATCTGGTTGAAGCACTGCTGTAAAATTCTTCGGTATACTAGGTGGTATTTTATCAAGAGAACCGGTTTTCAGGTAGCCCACATATGTTTTTTGAAAACCGGGATCAATATTGTTTGGGCTATCATAATAGCAATATTCCCATGAAACATAATTATCTACATATGGCTGTTCTATTTTTAGTTGTGAAATTACGCGATCCATTGTAGCAGTAGTATTATCGCTTAGGTCGAATGTTTCAATATCAGACCACATTACTAGTCCCGGCTTTGTATTTACTGCTTGTCGAAGCGCAGAAAACCAACTCACAACCTGATTCATCTTGAGTCCACCAGCTCCTACGCAATCTTGTGGACAGAATATATCACCATTACTGGTATGTAATCCAGCAAGTACATTTTCCCACATTTTCTCATAAGATTGAGGAGTCCCAAGTCTTGAATTCATAAACGGACACCACATAAAAGGAAGCTTTTCATTAGCAGCATTAAGATGATCCAATTGTATATTCATTGCATGGGTCAAAACTTGCTGCTGAGCTGGTGTTGCCCAATTTACATTATCAACTTCATATGACCAATACCATCCATAGAATGCACCTGGGTATTTACTCTTGTAATTTTTCCATAATTCATCACATATATTATTATCTAAATCCATCTGACTGTAAAGCCAGGTTGAATCATTACCATAAACTTTCCACCAATAATTACTCATATCAATTCCAATAAACACTTTTATCCCAGCTAACTCAGCATTTCTCAGACATGCATCTACTATATCTGGATATTTTTTTCCGTTTCTATCCTTTGCTATTTCCGTATTTGGAATAGAAGACGGATAAAGTGTATGAGTGACTTTACCTGGATAACTATCAGCAACTGCCTGAATAATAAGATAGTGCATACCGGCTTCTTTCATTGCAGTAAATTCTTGCTGCCATCTTGCATCTGTCCAGAATCCACAGAGATCTCCTGTTATAAAAGATCCATCCATTGCAGCTCTATTAGCCTGCGCAATGCTAATACTGGGAATTATCAACATGGATAAAACGAGAATTATTATAAAAAGAGCATTTGTCTTATTAAATATCTTTAACATAATAAACCTCTCATAATAGAATTATTTACTTAATAAATATTTGAATAAACTAATCCGGGGTTGCCACTATGGACAACCCCGAATTAGTAAGGAGTTCACTACTTAACTACCTATTATTTCAAAAGAACCATTTTCTTAGTGATTTGTTGACTTCCTTGATTTAGCATATAAAAATAAATGCCGCTTGCAAAGTTGTCCATGTTTACATTGAATTCGTAATTACCTTTATTCTCATAAACATTATCAATGATAGTTTTAACCAATTGACCCAAAACATTATAAATTTTTAAGCTAACATTGCCTGATTGAGCGATTGAGAATCTAATGTTAGTTGACGGATTAAAAGGATTTGGATAGTTGTTACTAAGCGTAAATTTTATTGGGATAGAAGACGTTGTTGTTGTATAGCGGTAGCGACTGAAGATATGGCTTCAAACTCATCCACGAAAATCCAAGCGCCACCAGGGGCTATGGTACTGAACTTAACGTATCTAGCATTTACGGGGTTGGGTAATATATAATAATACTTGAATATATTTGATAAGGTATCATTCGCTCCATTAACAATCAGATTTCCTAAATAGGTGAAGTTAATATTATCTGTTGAAACCGAGACATTCACCTTTGTAGGCAGATAAACAGCGGGTTGGGGGTCAAGCAGATATTCCGCGATGAATTGCTGCACAGGGATTGTTTGACCAAGGTCAATTATTACATTCAAAGTGTCAGGACTCTAAAAGCCCACCCAAGCTGGATCTGCGTAATAAGCCGAAGAAGCAAATACTCCGTCAGTCAATTTTGTTTTATTAGGATCAGGGTAACTACTGCTTGGTGATTTTGAAACCGTATATTTACAATTATGGGATACTATATTAAAAGTACCAGTAATAACGGTATCCGAAAGAGACGAAGAAGAGACATTACCAGCAAAATCATAAGCTGTCACTAGATATATATATGTTGTATTTGAACTCAATCCTCCATCTGTATAGTTTGTAATTGCTGTACTATTGCTTGTTCCACCATTCATTACAGGAACCTGTATTCTGGTAATCACTTTACCATCACGATATACATAATAACCGCATACACCAATATTATCAATAGCTGCATTCCAATTCAATTGAATATCGCCATCTGGTTGAAGTACTGCAGTAAAGTTTTGCGGTGCAGTTGGAGGTGAGGTCTCAAGGGATCCAGTATTGAGGTAGTCTATATATGTGTTCTGAAAGCCGGAGTTTATATTGTTTGGACTATCATAATAGCAGTATTCCCATGAAACATAATTATCTACATAGGGCTGTTCTATTTTGAGTTGTGAAATTATTCGACCAATCGAAGCAGATATGAATGAGCTACCATAAAGTTCGAATGTTTCAACGTCAGACCACATTACTAGACCCGGCTTTGTATTTACTGCTTGTCGAAGCGCAGAAAACCAACTTGCAACTTCATTCAACTTGAGTCCACCAGCTCCTACGCAGTCTTGCGGGCAGAATATATCACCCGTAGTTGTATGAAGACCTGCAAGCACATTCACCCACATTGACTGGTACGCTTGAGGGGTTCCAAGCTGTGAATTCATAAACGGACACCACATGAACGGAAGTTTTTCATTTGTTGCTGTAAGATGATCCAATTGAATGTTCATTGCGGTAGTAAGTACTTTCTGTTGAGCTTCTGTCTTGAAATTCAAATTATCGACTTCATAAGACCAATACCAGCCATAGAATGCATCTGGGTATTTACTCTTGTAATTTTTCCATAATTCATCACATATATTATTATCTAAATCCATCTGACTGTAAAGCCAGGTTGAATCATTACCATACGATTTCCACCAATAATTACTCATATCAATTCCAATAAACACTTTTATCCCAGCTAACTCAGCATTTCTCAGACATGCATCAACTATATCTGGATAAGAAACACCATTTCCGCCTTTCGCCATTTCCGTGTTTGGAATAGAAGACGGATAAAGTGTATGAGTTACTTTACCTGGATAACTATCAGCAACTGCTTGAATTATAATATAGTGCATCCCTGCATCTTTCATTGCAGTAAATTCTTCCTGCCATCTTGCATCTGTCCAGAAACCACAGAGATCTCCTGTAATAAAAGAACCATCTAATGCAGCTTTACTGGCCTGTGCCAAACTAATAACAGGTATCATTAATAATGATAAGAAAAGAATCAAGGTAAGAAGAGCATTTATCTTATAAAATATTTTTAACATAAAATATCACATTAAGTTAGATTTAATTACAAAAAAATATTAATATACTTATCCGGGATTTCATTATAGCGATCCCGAATAAGTAACGAGCTAATTATTAAGTATTACTTTAAGAGAACCATTTTCTTAGTGATTTGTTGACTTCCTTGATTTAGCATATAAAAATAAATGCCGCTTGCAAAGTTGTCCATGTTTACATTGAATTCGTAATTACCTTTATTCTCATAAACATTATCAATGATAGTTTTAACCAATTGACCCAAAACATTATAAATTTTTAAGCTAACATTGCCTGATTGAGCGATTGAGAACCTAATGTTAGTTGACGGGTTAAAAGGATTTGGATAGTTGTTACTAAGCGTAAATTGTGTGGGAGTAGAAGATGATTGTTGTCGAATACCAGTAACAACAGGTCCCAGAGCTTGATACTCATCCACGAAAATCCATGCACCGCCAGGGGCTATTGTACTGAACTTAACGTATCTAGTATTTACCGGACTAGGTAACGTATAATAATACTTGTGTATGCTAGACAATGTATCATTAGGTGCACTATCCCGCAGATTTTCAACTGCCGAGAATGTAACATTATCTGTTGAATAAGAGACATTTACTGCTGTTGGTAAATTAACTGCGGGTTGAGGATCAAGTAGATATTCACCCATAAATTGCTGCACAGACATCGTTTGGCCCAGATCAATTGTTACATTCAAGGTGTCGGGACTACTAAAGCCCACCCATGCTGTATCAGCATAATATGCTTGAGAAGCAAATTTCCCATCAGTCAATTTTTTTAAATTCGGATCCGGGTAGCCAACACTAGGAGAAGCAGAAACTGTATACGAATGCCCACTAGATAATACAGCAAAATTATTTGGGGTTGATGCTAGAGTAAACCAGTAAGGGTCGCCATACGGTTTTCCGTCAGGAGCTGTGAGAGGTGCAGAGTATTTCAAAGCCCCAGCAGTCTGTTCAGGAAGTGGCCACGTTGGTATCCAGTTGTTACCTACCACGGCTTCTTGTTGATATCCCCAATCATCAGTTGATATTGTTCCTAATTTAACCTCCTTAATATATTGAAGCAAACCAACTGTTGGACCACCAGCGCTATCAGTTACCGTCTGAAGAGAGGAGCCATATAGTGGATTAACATTTACCAAATTACCTGATTCAACAAAACCGGGCCAATGTGTTTTATCGCTGAACATGTTTGTAGTTCGAGCGTTCATCCAAGTGGGAGTATAAATTGAATCTACAGTAGCAGTATCATTCCATGCGGTCCAGAAGTCTGTAATTGCTTTAGGTTGGAAATAAATATTATTTTTAACTTCAATAGTTCTTGTAAGGTCGGTATTGGAATCGACCGTATCTAAGTCTATCACAGAGCCAGTTTTAACCAGAAATAATTTGTCAGCTCCGCCAGCAGCATTTACACCATAAAAAATATTATTATCAATCTTAGCAGAAAGGACAGTAGCTATATTAAGGGCTTGTGTAAATGTGTATACTATACTGTTATGAGAAAACTCTAAATATTTCAAAGGGGCCACCTGAGCCGGGTGAGACGACATCTGCATTTAAACAGAAGAAGGTATTGTTATTCATGACAACTGTATCGGCAGCATTACTTGTCGGCCAATCAGCGGTCAAGACAATTGCAGAAAACCAATTTGATGGATAAACCCCATTTCTAAATTTGCAATTTGTAATGAAAGAGAATTTTGCATCCCAGAATAAGGTATAATTTCTCCGCGATTTTCATCGACGATAATATTATCCAAGTAGAGTTTTACATAATCCGCAGAAACCAAAAAATCTTTCCCCCAGTCCCATGAATTATTAAGTGATAATTCGAAAATATAAAAATTCTTAAAAATTCCTATCGGGTTTGATCCGTTCAAGACAAATAAAATGCTAGGCATTGAACCATCCTGCAGAATACCCGGTTGTATACATGGTAGTCTACCGTCAGAGCCTGGGACTCCTATAACTGTCAAATTTGATTTGACTGTTATGGG